>NZ_JBYIPF010000001.1:0-717906 GCF_057706945.1 Microbacterium sp. bgisy203
CCCCCCCCCCCCCCCCCCCCCCCCGCCGCGCCAGCGCGGGAGCAGCGAGAAGTGCAGGTTGATCCAGCCGCGGCCCGGGAGAGACAGGAGCGGCTCCCGGACCAGGCCGCCATAGGCGACGATCACGCCGAGATCGGGCGCGAGGGCACCGATCGCGGCGGTGGCGTCGGCATCCAGCCGGTCGGCCTTGATGACGGGTAGCGCGAGTTCCTCCGCTGCCCGCGCGACCGGCGAGGGGGTGAGGACGCGCTTGCGTCCGAGCGGGGCGTCCGTGCGCGTCACGACGCCGACGATGGTGTGGCCGGAGGCGGCGAGGGCGTGGAGGGAAGGCACGGCGGGTTCGGGTGTTCCCGCGAAGACGATGCGCATGTGGCTCCTCGGTGGCGGTGCAGTGGCGGTGCAGTGGCGGTCCGGCGGCGGTGCAGAGATGCCGCTGGCGTGGGGTGGTCGGTCAGAGGTCGAGCTCGGGCACGTCGAACCGCACCCTGAGTGTAGTTCGCGGGGCGAAGCGGTCACCGGTCGTGCGGGTGCGGCGGCCGCGCAGCGCATCGGCGACGACCGAGGCGCGCAGGCTCTCGGCAACCGGTCTGCCGAGTCCGTAGTCGAAGCGGACGAGGGCGCGGACGCCCCCACCCTCCTGGGGTACCGGTCCGATGATCGCCTGTGCGGCGGGGTTCTGACCGTCGAGGCCCGGCACATCGGCGCGCAGTGTCGTCAGGGCCGTCGCGACGCTCGAAGCGGTGCCTTCGACGGCGGCGACGCGCACCGCCGGCGGCATGTGGAGCGGCACGCGGTCGGCGAGCTCGGCACGGGCGTAGGCGGGCTGCGTCCACGTCGCGAGCGCGCGCGCGACGGGACCGGCGACCCCGACGAGGTGCACGGGTGCACCGGGAGCGGCGAGGGCGGCGGCGTTCGACCACCAGCGGAGGCATGCCTCGCCGATCCGCAGCTGCTCGGCCATGAGCATCTTGTCGCCGTCGAGCAGGATGACCGCCCGATAACCGCCTTCCGCGTGGGGCTCGGCGCCGCGGGTCGCGACGACGAGGGCCGGGCGGGCGTCGACGGTCACGACGGGGTGATCGCCGTCGGCGAGGATGACACGGGTGTTCGGGAAGGCGCGGCCGAGCTCGTCGGCGGTGCGTTCGCTGCCCGACGAGGCCATGCGGAGGGTCGTCGCCTCACAGTGCGGGCAACGCCACGCCGAGATGGTCCGTCCGCACCACGCGCACTCCGGCGCGGCGCCCTTGCGCTTCGCGCGGAGCGGCCCCGTGCAGTGCGGGCAGCGCGCGGGCGTGCGGCACTGGGCGCAGACGAGCACCGGCGCGTAGCCGGGCCGCGCGACCTGCACGAGGACGGGCCCGTGCTCGAGCGCTGTGCGCGCCGCCGCGAACGCCGCCGAGGGCACGCGCTGACCGCGCGCCTCCCCCTCGCGCGTCGCCGACAGGATGACGTTCGGGCTCTCGCGTCGTCGGGCCGGGACCTCGCGCACCCAGCCGAGCTGGACGAGACGCTCGACGTCGGTCGTGCGGGTGTGGCCCGCGAAGACGAGCGAGGAACCCTCGAGCTCCTGCCGGACGAGCGCCGCGTCGCGCGCGTGCACGCCGGGAGTGAGCGGCTCGGCCAGCAGCGGATCGCCGTCGTCCCAGATGATGACCGCCCCGACGTCGGCCGCGGGTGCGTAGACCGTCGACCGGTTGCCGACCACGATCGCCGGCGCGCCGCCGAGGAGCCGCAGGTAGCTCGCGTACCGCTCCGGGCCGGACCGGCGCGCATCGTCGCGGACGACCGAGCCGTCGGGGGCGTGCGCGTCGAGGACGGCGAGCACCTGCTCCTGGTCGCGCTGATCCGGGACGATGACGAGGGTGCTCCGGCCGCGCGCGAGGGTGTCGATCGCGAGCGCGGCGACGAGCTCCGCCCAGGCGCCCGCCGCCCGTACGGCCGCGGGGCGGGGCGGCGCGTCGAGCGCGATGCGGGCTCCCTCGTCGACGGCGCCGCGCAGGTCGGGGTAGACGTCGAGGATGCCGTGCGCCCATCCGGTGGCGTCGTCCGACGGCGCGATCGGCCCAGCGGATCCCTCCGCGCCGTCGATCTCACCGGCGCCCTCGCCCGTGCTCTCGGCGTTCTCCCGGGCCGCGAGCCACGCCTTCTCGGCGCGCACCATGCGCTTGGGGATCGCGAGACGCAAGACGTCGCTCGCCGACCCCGCCGCGCGGTCGGCGACGCGCCGCGCCAGCGTGTACAGCGCCGGCGTGAGGACCGGTACCGGCGAGACGACGGCATCCAGCTCGGACAGCGGCTTCGCCGTGCGGACCGCGTCGGCGGCGTCGACGACCTCGACGAGATAGCCGTCGACGACGCGTCCCGCGGTGCGCAGCGGAACTTTGACCCGCACGCCCGGGACGGCGTCGTCCTCGAGCGACGCCGGAACGGCGTAGTCGAAGAGACGGTCGAGCTGCGGCAGCGGCGAGTCGATGAGGACGCGCGCGACGAGGGGCATGGTGAGACGGGTCGAACGGCGTCAGATCCCGGCGGCGGCGCGGAGGTCGTCGACGCGGTCGGTGCGCTCCCACGTGAAATCGGGCAGCTCGCGGCCGAAGTGCCCGTACGCGGCGGTCTGGGCGTAGATGGGGCGCAGGAGATCGAGGTGCTCGATGATCGCCTTGGGCCGCAGGTCGAACACGTCGCGGATCGCAGCGGTGATGACCTCATCGGCGACGTGCCCCGTGCCGAACGACTCGACGTAGAGGCCCACCGGCTTCGCCTTGCCGATGGCGTAGGCCACCTGCACCTCGAGCCGGTCGGCGAGGCCGGCAGCGACGGCGTTCTTCGCCACCCAGCGCATCGCGTACGCCGCAGAGCGGTCGACCTTGGACGGGTCCTTGCCGCTGAAGGCACCACCGCCGTGCCGGGATGCCCCGCCGTACGTATCGATGATGATCTTGCGTCCGGTGAGGCCCGCGTCGCCCTTGGGCCCGCCGATGACGAACGGCCCGGCGGGGTTGATGTAGTACTTCACGTCGGGAAGGGCGAGCCCGGTGCGTTCGAGGACCGGGTCGATGACTTCGGCCTTGACCGCCGCGCGGAGCGCCTTCTGCGAGATCTCCGGGTGGTGCTGCGTGGACAGGACGACCGATTCGATCGTCGTCGGCACGGCGCCGTCGTATCCGAGGGTGACCTGGGTCTTGCCGTCGGGGCGGAGGAACGGGAGCTCGCCCGAGCGGCGGACCTCGGCGAGCCGCTCGGCGATGCGGTGGGCCGTCCAGATCGCCATCGGCATGAGCTCGGGTGTCTCGTTGGTCGCGTAGCCGAACATGATGCCCTGGTCCCCCGCCCCCTGGAGGTCACGGGGATCTTCCGACCCGTCCTCACGGCGCTCGAAGGCCTTGTCGACGCCGGCGGCGATGTCGGAGGACTGCGCACCGATCGACACGCTGACGCCGCATGAGTCGCCGTCGAAGCCGGTGTCGGACGAAGTGTAGCCGATGCGGTTCACGACGTCGCGGACGATTGCGGGGATCTCGACGTATGCGCTCGTCGACACCTCGCCGGCGACGTGGACGAGTCCCGTCGTCACGAGGGTCTCGACCGCCACGCGGCCGTCGGGGTCGTCGGTGAGGATCGCGTCGAGGATCGCGTCGGAGATCTGGTCGCAGATCTTGTCGGGGTGTCCTTCGGTGACGGATTCGGAGGTGAACAGACGCAGGGTGCTCATGGTCTCGTGGTCTCTCCAAGAGGCGGCACGGTGTCGGAGCCGGGAGGCCGGTGACGGTGCCAAGGTTCGGTTGTCGGGGGTAGGTGGGGATGCTCTCGGCATCCCCTCACACCATCATGCCCGTGGCCCCCGACATCGCGGGGAACACGGGCATGGCGACGCCGTACGGCGTCATACGCGCGGTGGTGCGGCGCTCACTCGGCTTCGCGCAGGCGCAGCTTGTCCTCGTGGATCTCGTGGAGTGCGATCGTGAGCGGCTTGTCCTCGACGCTCGAGTCGACGAGCGGCCCGACGTTGTCGAAGAGGTTCCCCTCGTGCAGGTCGGAGTAGTAGTCGTTGATCTGACGCGCGCGCTTGGACGCGTAGATGACGAGCTGGTACTTCGAGTCGACCTTCTCGAGCAGTGCGTCGATGGGCGGGTCGATGATGCCCTTGTCGCGGTTGACCATGCGGGACCTCCTAGGTCTGCGGGATGTGCGGAGTCTGCGGACGAGCGGCCGGAAGCCGGTGGAAAGCGTGCGGGCGCGGCCCCGCGTCGCGGCATTCGATCATTCTGGCCGCGGCATCCGATCATTCTATCAGCGCGGGAGGAAGGACCAGGTCCCCTGCTGGAGGTCGATCCGCCAGTCCGCCTGCGCGAGCAGCGGGTAGCCGATGATGAGGTCGAATGCCGGCTCCCCCGGCGGCTGGATCCCGGCGATCGGCGCGAGGGCGGCGAGGCTCGGCGCGAAGCGCCGCTCGCCGACGACGCACGCGGCCATCGTCACCATCGCGGTGTCGGCGGTGATCCCGTGTGCGTCGTGTCCGCGGGAGTTCCGCAGTGGCGTGAAGAGCGTGGGATGCCGGGACGCGAACGCCGCGTCGACCACCGTGACCCCGGCGCCGCTGTCCCACACGGCGAGCGCGGTGACGGCGTCCCAGGTGACGTCGACATGCGGATGCCCGGCGCTCGAGAGGACGAGCGGGCGCTCGTCGGCGTCGGCGTCCTCGGCGTCGGCGTCGATCGTCAGTGTGCGCGTGGGGAAGCGGACGTCCCACCGATGCCCCGCGATGACCTCCTGTCCGAGGATGTCCGGCGGGCCGGGATCGGCGGCGGACGCGACCTCCATAACGACGTCGTCCGCGTGAAGTGCGGATGGGCCGGTGCCGATGCGCAGGAACGGGACACGCGTACGCCGCTGCGGCCGAGCGGCTCCGAGAGCCCCGCGTCCCGGCGTTGCCGACGGGGTCTGGTCGAAGGAGGCGGCGGCATCCATCGCAATGCGCCCACGGGCGGCCCCGGTGTCGAAGAGGAAGCGACGGGGAGTTCCGGTGACATCGACGTCGATGAACACGGAGGCGGCGCCCACCTCGTCCGGGTTCCCCTCGATGTGGAGGGGGACTGTGACGGTCACGGACTCAGCGTAGGCCCCGGCCATGCCCGGGCGAACCGAACTGCAAGGTTCTGTGCCCGACACGCCGTCGCGGGGGTGGGGTACACGGCGTGTCGGCGCGGGGGCCGTGTCGTTGGAAACGGTCCGGGAGGCCGGATGCCGGGAGGCCGGGCGCCGGGGGCGGCCGGTCAGCCGGCGAGGGCGGCGACCGCGGCGGCGGCGCGGGGCACGGTGTCGTTCACGACGAGGTAGTCGAACTCGCCCTGCGAGGCGAGCTCGCCCTTCGCGGTGCGCAGGCGCCGGGCGCGCTCTTCCTCGTCCTCGGTGCCGCGCCCGACGAGCCGGTGGACGAGTTCGTCCCAGCTGGGCGGCAGGAGGAAGACGAGGGTCGCGTCGGGGGCGGCGGCGCGCACCTGACGCGCACCCTGCAGGTCGATCTCGAGGAGCACGGTGCGACCCTCGGCGAGGGCCTTCTCGATCGGAGCCTTCGGGGTGCCGTACCGGTACTTGTTGTGCACCGTCGCCCATTCGAGCAGCTCGCCGTCGGCGATGAGGCGATCGAACTCGACGTCGTCGACGAAGTAGTAGTGCTCGCCGTCGACTTCGCCCGGCCGCGGCGGCCGCGTCGTCGCCGAGACCGACAGGAGGATCTCGGGGTGGTGCTCCTTGATGTGCGCGGCGACGGTTCCCTTGCCGACCGCGGTGGGGCCCGCGAGGACGATCAGACGGCTGCGACCGGCGCGCGGAGTGTGCGGCGGGAACCGCCCGTCGAGGAAGCGCGACAGCTCCTTGCGCTGACGCGGGCCGAGGCCGCCCAGGCGCTTGACCGGCGAGATCTCGAGCTCGGCGAGGATCCGGTCGCGCTTGCCCTCCCCGATCGCGGGGAGCGCCGTCAGGTACTCCGTGATCCGCATGGCGCCCGCGGGCGACTCAGGGTGGTCCCAGGCACGCTGCAGCAGCTCCTGCGGGGTGATGACGCGCATCGCGACATCCTGTTTCAGTGCCGCGCGCTCTCGGCGCGCGGCGACGGCCCGGCGGGATGCCGCTGCGCGATCGACCTCGGGTGGGCGGCGCGTCTCAGTCATCACCTCAACGATACCGGGCGACACGCTCCTCGATGCGCGCGGCGAGGCGTTCGGGCCCCGCGGAGAGGATGCTGCGGCTCTCGCTCGCGACCACCTGCGACGCGACGTAGCCGAAGAGGCGCTTCAGGTCCTCGGGCTCCGCACCTTGGGCGCCGAAGCCCGGCGCGAGGATCGGCATGCCCGCGAGGACGACGTCGGTGAGCCCGACCGCGCGCCGATCGGCGGTCGCGCCGACGACGAGGCCGAGCGGACCGAGTGATCCGGGTGCACCGATGTTCCGCGCCGCGACGTCGTGCGCGACGCCTTCGGCGACGGACTCGCCGTCGACGTCGGTGCGGGACTGGACGGTCGCCGCCTCGGGGTTGCTCGTCGCGGCGAGGACGAACGCTCCCTTGTCGTGGGCGAGGGCCGTGCGCAGCGCCGCGTCGAGCGCGTCGGTGCCGAGGTAGGGGCTGAGGGTCACGGCGTCGCTCTCAAGGGGCGCGTCGGGGCGCAGCCACGCGGCCGCGTAGCCCTCCATCGTCGAGCCGATGTCGCCCCGCTTCGCGTCGGCGATGACGAGGAGCCCCGCGGCGCGCGCCGTGGCGATGACCTCTTCCAGCGCCGCGAAGCCCGCCGCGCCGTGCGCCTCGAAGAACGCGACCTGCGGCTTGATCACGCCCACGCGCCCCGCGGCGGCCTCGACGGTGCGCAGACCGAAGTCGCGCACGCCGGATGCCGAGGCGTCGAGCCCCCAGGCGCGCAGGAGCGCCTCGTGCGGGTCGATGCCGACGCACAGCGGACCGTACGTGTCGAGCGCGACGCGCAGCCGCTGCCCGAAGGTGGGGGCCGCCGTCGGCGGGATCTCGGGCCCGGTCATCGGACTTCCACCGTCTCGCGCGCTTCGGCCGACGCGCGGTTGTCGGCGCGGTCCTTCGCGTATTCCTGCAGGCTCCGCACCTGGAAGCCTTCGCGCAGCACGGGAAGCGACGACACCGCCGCGCCGAGCACCGCCATGGTCGTGAAGAGCGCCTTGTCGGCAGCGACGGCCGCCGCGCGGATCTCGTAGCCGTCGGCGCGCGCGATGCCGCCCGAGGGCGTGTTCACGACGATGTCGATCTCGCCGGCATTGATGAGGTCGACGACGTTCTGCTCGCCGCTCTCCTGCGTTGCGGAGTACTTGTTCACGACGTCGACGCGGATGCCGTTGCGCGCGAGGATCTCCGCGGTGCCCTCGGTCGCGGTGAGGCGGAAGCCGAGCTCCTGCAGGCGGTGCGCCGGGAGGATCACGGCGCGCTTGTCGTCGTCGGCGACCGAGAGGAAGACCGTCCCGGAGGTGGGAAGCCCGCCGTAGGCGGCGGCCTGGCTCTTCGCGAACGCGGTCGGGAAGTCGCGGTCGATGCCCATGACTTCGCCCGTCGAGCGCATCTCGGGGCCGAGCACCGAGTCGACGGTGTGGCCGTCGGCGGTGCGGAACCGCTTGAAGGGCAGCACGGCCTCCTTCACCGAGACGGGAGCGTCGAGCGGCACGCGCGAGCCGTCCTGCGCGGGGAGGAGCCCCTCGGCCTTGAGCTCGGCGACGGTGGCGCCGGCCATGATCCGCGACGCCGCCTTCGCGAGCGGGATGCCGAGGGCCTTCGACACGAACGGGACCGTCCGCGACGCCCGGGGGTTCGCCTCGATCACGTAGAGGACACCCGCCGAGACGGCGAACTGCACGTTCAGGAGGCCCCGCACGCCCACGCCTTCGGCGATCGCGAGGGTCGCCGCGCGGACGCGGTCGATCTCGGTGCGGCCAAGGGAGATGGGAGGGAGGGTGCAGGACGAGTCGCCGGAGTGGATGCCGGCCTCTTCGAGGTGCTCCATGACACCGCCGATGTACAGCTCGTGACCGTCGTAGAGTGCGTCGACGTCGAGCTCCACCGCGTCGTCGAGGAAGCGGTCGACCAGGAGCGGCTTCCCCTCCTCGATGACGACCTCGCCGGCGGTGCGGACGAAGTAGTCGCGGAGGCTCTCGGTGTCGTAGACGATCTCCATGCCGCGTCCGCCGAGCACGAAGCTCGGACGCACGAGCACGGGGTAGCCGATCTCCTCGGCGATCGCGACGGCGCCCGCCTCGTCGGTGGCCGTGCCGTGACGCGGGGCGATGAGCCCCGCGCGGTCGAGGAGCTGCGAGAAGAGCTCGCGCTCCTCCGCGATATCGATCGCGGCGGGCGACGTGCCGAGGATCGTGTACCCCGCCTCCTCGATGCCCTTCGCGAGCCCGAGCGGGGTCTGTCCACCGAGCTGGCACACCACGCCGAGGATCTCCCCCGACGCGCTCTCGGCGTGCAGCACCTCGAGCACGTCCTCGAGGGTGAGCGGCTCGAAGTAGAGCCGGTCGCTCGTGTCGTAGTCGGTCGAGACCGTCTCGGGGTTGCAGTTGACCATGATGGTCTCGTAGCCGGCATCCGACAGCGCGAACGACGCGTGCACGCACGAGTAGTCGAACTCCACGCCCTGCCCGATGCGGTTCGGGCCCGAGCCGATGATGACGACCTTCGTGCGCTCCGACGGCGTCACCTCGGTCTCGCGGTCGTAGCTGGAGTAGTGGTACGGCGTCAGCGCGGGGAACTCCCCCGCGCACGTGTCGACGGTCTTGTAGACGGGCCGAAGGCCGTACGACCAGCGGATGCCGCGGATCTCGGCCTCGGAGACGCCGCGGAGCTCGGCGAGCTGCGCGTCGCTGAAGCCGTGCTCCTTGGCGATGCGGAGCACGTCGGCATCCAGCTCGGCGGCGGTCCGCACGAACTCGGCGACCTCGTTGATGAGGGCCATCTGGTCGAGGAACCACGGGTCGATCTTCGTCGCCTCGAAGGCCTCCTCGACCGTGGCGCCCTTGCGCATGGCCTGCTGCAGCACGACGATCCGGCCGTCGGTCGGGCGCTCGGCGATCGTGAGGAGCTCCTCCTTCGAGCGCGGCTCGGGCCCCCAGTGGAAGCTCGACCCCTTCTTCTCGAGCGAGCGGAGCGCCTTCTGGAGCGCCGTCGTGTAGTTGCGTCCGATGGCCATCGCCTCGCCGACCGACTTCATGGTCGTCGTCAGCGTCGTGTCGGCGTTGGGGAACTTCTCGAAGTTGAACCGCGGCACCTTCACGACGACGTAGTCCAGCGTCGGCTCGAAGCTCGCCGGCGTCGCCTGCGTGATGTCGTTCGGCACCTCGTCGAGGCGGTAGCCGATCGCGAGCTTCGCGGCGAGCTTCGCGATCGGGAACCCGGTCGCCTTCGAGGCGAGGGCCGACGAGCGCGAGACGCGTGGGTTCATCTCGATGACGATGATCCGGCCGTTGTCGGGGTTGACCGCGAACTGGATGTTGCAGCCGCCCGTGTCGACGCCGACGGCGCGGATGATGTCGATGCCGATGTCGCGCAGCTTCTGGTACTCGCGGTCGGTGAGGGTGAGGGCGGGCGCGACCGTAATCGAGTCGCCCGTGTGCACGCCGACCGGGTCGACGTTCTCGATCGAGCAGACGACCACCGTGTTGTCGGAGGTGTCGCGCATGAGCTCGAGCTCGTACTCCTTCCAGCCGAGGATCGACTCCTCCAGGAGCACCTCGGTGGTGGGCGAGTCGCGCAGGCCCGCGCCGCCGATGCGGCGGAGGTCCTCTTCGTCGTAGGCGAAGCCCGACCCGAGGCCGCCCATCGTGAAGGAGGGGCGGACGACGAGCGGGTAGCCGAGCTCGGCGGCGCCGGCGAGGAGGTCGTCCATCGTGTGCGCGATCACCGAGCGGGCGACGTCGGCCCCGGCATCCAGGACGAGCTGCTTGAAGATCTGCCGGTCCTCGCCCTTGCGGATCGCGTCGACCTTCGCGCCGATGAGCTCGACGTCGTACTTCTCGAGGATGCCGCGGTCGTGCAGCGCCATCGCGGCGTTCAGCGCCGTCTGGCCGCCGAGGGTCGGGAGGATCGCGTCGGGCTTCTCCTTCGCGATGATCGTCTCGATGACCTCGGGGGTGATCGGCTCGATGTAGGTCGCGTCGGCGAAGTCGGGGTCGGTCATGATCGTCGCCGGGTTGGAGTTGACGAGGATGACGCGGACGCCCTCCTCCCGCAGCACGCGGCAGGCCTGCGTGCCCGAGTAGTCGAACTCGCACGCCTGGCCGATGACGATCGGCCCCGACCCGATGACGAGGACGCTCTGGATGTCGTCGCGCTTGGGCATCAGTTGCCACCCTTTCGGTGATCGAGTGCGCGCGCAGCGCGGGTATCGAGATCCGCACGGACCAGGTCCGCGAACCGGTCGAAGAGGTAGTTCGCGTCATGGGGACCGGCGGCCGCCTCGGGGTGGTACTGCACGCTGAAGGCGGGCAGGTCGAGGGCGCGCAGTCCCTCCACGACGTTGTCGTTGAGCCCGATGTGCGAGACCTCGACGCGGCCGTAGCCGTTCGGCGACTCGACGGTTCCCTCGAGCGGCGCGTCGACGGCGAAGCCGTGGTTGTGCGCCGTGATCTCGACGCGCCCGGTCTGCTTGTCGAGCACGGGCTGGTTGATGCCGCGGTGCCCGAACGGCAGCTTGTAGGTGCCGAATCCGAGCGCGCGGCCGAGCAGCTGGTTGCCGAAGCAGATCCCGAAGAAGGGCAGGCGGTCATCCAGCACGGAGCGCAGCAACGCGACGTGGTCGCCGGATGCCGCGGGGTCGCCCGGACCGTTGGAGTAGAACACCGCGACGGGGTCGATCGCGCGGATGTCGTCGATCGTCGCCGACTGGGGCAGCACGTGCACGTCGAAGCCGCGGGCGGCGAGGTTGAGGATCGTCGCCTGCTTGACGCCGAGGTCGAGGACGGCGAGGTTGCCGATCCGCTCGGTGCCCTCGGCGGCCGGAGTCACCTGCTCGGTGGCGACCGAGACCTCGGCGGAGAGGTTCTGGCCGGTCATCTCGGGGGCTGCGCGGACGAGGCGCAGCTGCTCCTCGGCATCCAGCGCCGCGGCCTCACCCGAGAAGACGCCGCCGCGCATCGAGCCCGCCGAGCGGAGAATCCGCGTGAGCGCGCGCGTGTCGACACCGGAGATGCCGACGATGCCGCCCTGAACGAGCGCGTCGTCGAGCGATTCGTCGGCGCGCCAGTTCGACACGACGCGCGAGGGGTCGCGGACGATGTAGCCCGACACCCAGATGCGGCGGGACTCGGGGTCTTCGTCGTTCATGCCGGTGTTGCCGATGTGCGGCGCCGTCTGCAGGACGATCTGCCCGGCGTAGGACGGGTCGGTGAGGGTCTCCTGGTAGCCGGTCATGCCGGTTGCGAACACGACTTCGCCGATCGTCGTGCCGTGCGCGCCGTAGGCGCGACCGGGGTGGCGCGAGCCGTCTTCGAGGACGAGCACGGCGGGGTCGGTGTGGAGGGAGAACCGCGGCGGCGAAGCGGCGGAGGTCGGAGTGGTCATGAGTCGGCTCCCGTCGGGGTGCTGGAGGAGGGAGAGGAGGATGCCGGAAGCGTCGCGGCGATCTGGTTAGCGAGGGTGCGAGCCGAGCCGTCCTGCGGGCGCAGGTAGCTGTCCACGGCGACCTGCGCCGCGGACGCGTCGCCCGATGCGTCGGCGGATGCCTCGCCCGATGTGTCGGCGCGCCAGGTGAGACGCACGAGCCCGCCGGGCTCGACGACGCGGTCGATCGCGACGTTCGCGAGGGCGACGTCGTCGATGCGCTCGCGCGGCACGAAGAGGTCGGGCGCGCCCGGGAGGTCGAGCGCGACGCCCGCGTCGGTCACGGTCACCGCAACGCGCGAGCGGAACCCGAGGTGACGGATCGCGAGGCGTTCGAGTGGCTCGCCGTGACGGGTCGTCGCGACGTAGAACCCGTCGGCGGACCCTGTCGTCGTCGCCCCCGCGGGGATGGCGCCGACGGGGGCGGTGAGTCCCGCGTCGCGCCGCGTGCGCCGGCGCCACGCGACGACGCCGAGTGCGAGCAGCAGCACGGCGGCGCCGACCATGACGAGCAGGGCTCCCTCGCGGGTCATCGGATCGCTCCCGCCGTCGGCATCCGTTCGGCCAACACGGCATCGGCGACCGTGGCGGCGCCCCGGAAGAACGTCCAGCGGATCTCGCCCGGAAGCTCGCGACCCAGGTAGGGCGAGTTGACGCTCCGCCCGCGCAGGTCATCCATGCCGAAGCGGCGGACCGGTGCCGGGTCGTACAGCGTCAGCGAGGCGGGGGCGCCGACGACGAGCGGCGTGCCCGCGTCGTCGAGGCGGCCGATCCGCGCGGGGTTCGCCGACATGACGCGAGCGACGTCCTCCCAGTCGAGCAGCCCGGTCTCGACCATCGCCTGGTGGACGACCCGGAGGGCCGACTCGAGGCCGACCATGCCGTTCGCCGCTGCTGGCCACTCGCAGGACTTCGCCTCGGTGGGGTGCGGGGCGTGGTCGGTCGCGACGGTGTCGATCGTGCCGTCCGCGAGACCCGCACGGACCGCCTGGACGTCCTCGTCGCGCCGGAGCGGCGGGTTGACCTTGAAGCGGGCGTCGTAGCCGCGGACGAGCTCTTCGGTGAGGAGCAGGTGGTGCGGCGTGACCTCGGCGGTGACGTTCACACCGCGCTTCTTGGCCCAGCGGATGATGTCGACCGACCCGGCCGTGGAGAGATGGCAGACGTGCAGGCGCGAGCCGACGTGCTCGGCGAGGAGCACGTCGCGCGCGATGATCGACTCCTCGGCGACCGCCGGCCACCCGGCGAGGCCGAGCTCGGCCGAGACCGCGCCCTCGTTCATCTGGGCGCCCTCGGTCAGGCGCGGGTCCTGCGCGTGCTGCGCGACGACGCCGTCGAACGCCTTCACGTACTCGAGCGCGCGGCGCATGATGAGCGGATCGAAGACGCAGAAGCCGTCGTCGCTGAAGACGCGCACGCGCGCCCGGCTCGATGCCATCGCTCCGAGTTCGGCGAGCCGCTCCCCCTTCTGGCCGACGGTGACCGCGCCGATCGGCTGCACGCGCACGTACCCGGCGGCCTCGCCGAGGGCGAGTTCCTGCTCGACGACGCCGGCCGTGTCGGCCACGGGCGAGGTGTTCGGCATTGTGAAGACGGTCGTGAACCCGCCGGCCGCGGCGGCGCGCGATCCCGTGAGGATCGTCTCGGATGCCTCGTAGCCGGGCTCGCGGAAGTGCACGTGCAGGTCGACGAGGCCCGGGAGGGCGATCAGGCCGTCGGCATCCACCACCGTCGCGCCGGCGCGGCTGAGCCCCGTGCCGACCTCGGCGATGACGCCGTCCTCGATCACGAGGTCCGCAGCGTCGCCGCCGACCTGTGCCGCTCCGCGGATCAGGTACGTCTCGGTCATCGGGCGTCCTCCTGTGCTGTCGTCCCCCGCTCGCCCGCCAGAAGCAGGTACAGCGCGGCCATGCGCACCGACACGCCGTTCGCGACCTGGTCGAGCACGGTCGATCGGGGGGAATCGGCGGCGGCGGAGGAGATCTCCAACCCCCGGTTCATGGGTCCGGGGTGCATGACGATGCTACCTTCCGGCAGGGCGTGAAGGCGCGTCGCGTCGAGGCCCCAGCGCCGCGAATACTCCCGCTCCGTGGGGAAATACGCGGCGTTCATGCGCTCGAGCTGGATGCGGAGCATCATGATCGCGTCGGGGCCGGCGGCGATCGCCTCGTCGAGGTCGTACGCGACGGTCACCGGCCACGCCGAGACGTCCTGCGGGATCAGGGTCGGCGGAGCGACGATCGTGACCTCAGCGCCGAGCGTCGTCAGCAGCCACACGTTCGAGCGTGCGACGCGCGAGTGCAGGATGTCACCGACGATCGCGACGCGCAGGCCCGCGAGGTCACGTCCGCGGCTGCCGTCGCCGAAGAAGCGCTTGCGGATCGTGAAGGCGTCCAGGAGCGCCTGCGTCGGGTGTTCGTGCGTGCCGTCGCCGGCGTTGATGACGCCGGCGGAGATCCAGCCGCTCTCGGCGAGGGTCTGCGGGGCGCCGGACGCCCCGTGGCGGATGACGACGGCATCCGCGCCCATCGCCTGAAGGGTCTGCGCGGTGTCCTGCAGCGACTCCCCCTTGCTGACCGACGACCCCTTGGCGGAGAAGTTGATGACGTCGGCGGACAGGCGCTTCGCGGCGGCCTCGAACGAGATGCGGGTGCGGGTGGAGTCCTCGAAGAAGAGGTTGACCACCGTCTTGCCGCGGAGGGTCGGCAGCTTCTTGACCTCGCGCGACTGGGTGTCGCGCATGTCTTCGGCGACGTCGAGGATCTGGAGCGCATCGGCGCGGGAGAGTGACTTCGTGTCGAGCAGGTTCCTCATGAGGCGATCGTCACCTCGTCGACACCGTCGTTCTCGACCAGGTGCACGTTGACGCGCTCGGTGCGCGCGCTGGGCAGGTTCTTCCCGACGAAGTCGGGGCGGATGGGGAGCTCGCGGTGGCCGCGGTCGATGAGGATCGCGAGGCGCACCGCGGCGGGCCGGCCGATGTCGTTCACGGCATCCAGCGCCGCGCGGATCGAGCGGCCCGAGAAGAGCACGTCGTCGACGAGGACGACGGTCTTGCCGTCGATGCCGCCCGCGGGGATCGACGTCGGGTGCGGGGTGCGGGTGGGGTTCCGGTGCAGGTCGTCGCGGTACATCGTCACGTCGAGTGCGCCGACGGGGACGTCCGCTCCGGAGATGTCGCGCAGCTGCGCGGCGACGCGTTCGGCGAGGGTGACGCCGCGGGTCGGGATGCCGAGGATCACGAGATCGTCGGGGCCCTTGTTGGACTCGAGGATCTCGTGGGAGATCCGAGTCAAAGCACGCGTGATGTCGGCCGACTGCAGCACGGTCCGAGAAGACTCGGTCGTGGTCATCCGCCGCTCCCTTCTCCGCCTCACGGGACGGTGTTAAAGGTTGCTGGGTTTCCGGCATCCACCCTACCGCGTTTCGCCTCCCCGCCGATCCCCCCCCCCGCGTCCCTCGACCGTCGAACCTCTCGCCGATCCCCCCCGTCGATCCGCGCCGACCCCCGCCGATCCCCCGCCGAATCCTCCGAGACCGCGCGTTCTCGACGAGACCGCGACTCTTGTGCGGGGGTCTCGTCGAGAACGGGCGGTCTCGCGGGAGGAGACGCCGAGGTCGGCCGGCGCAGGCCGAGGCCGGGCGATGCGAGCCGGGGGGCCCGGCGATCCGAGGCCGGGCGATGCGAGGCCGGGCGATGCGAGGCCGGGTGATCCGAGGCCGGGCGACCCGGGCCGGGGCCGGGCGGGGCGCGGTCAGGATGCCGAGGCGGACGCGGTCTCGATGATGCGCGACGCGCGGATCGGGTGACCGGGGGTCGTCAGGCACTGTCCCGACGCGAGATCCCACTTCCAGTCGTGGAGGGCGCAGGTCAGGACGCCGTCCTCGATCTTGCCGGTCTTCGTGAGATCCGCGCGCAGGTGCGGGCAGCGGCGCTGCACGGTCCAGTCGCCGATCTCGGCATCCTCGGTCTGATCCGTCTGTTCGGCGTACCAGTTCTCGACGTACTCGATGCGGTCGCGGGAGAGGCACTTCAGGAACGTCGTCAGGAACTCGTTGAACTTGCCCGAGCGGCCCACGTCGAACTGCATCGACAGGAAGATCGAGTTCGACCAGTCGATCTCGTGGTCGCGGAGGTTCGTCGAGACGAGGTCGGCGGGGATCGTGTACCAGTACAGGCACTCCTCCCCCGCATACTCGCGGACCTTCGCCTTCGGGAAGTCGACGACCATGTCGAGCTCGCCGATCCGGAAGCGCACGTTGCCACCGACGCCCATGCGGATGGTCCGGGCGCGGCGGAGCAGCGGCTCCCACCACTCCTTGATCGCCGCGAGCATCTCGGCGGGGGGGACGATCTCCGCGCGCGTCGCGATCTCCGCCGTGATCTCGTCCTGACGGGCGTCGCGCTGGGATGCCAGGTAGTCCCACTTCTCGTCGAAGACCCGGTCGATCTCCTCGGCGGTGTAGAGCGTCTGCGTCACCGAGATGTCGCCGTGGTCGAGGTCGACCTGCGTGCCGGGGACGAACTCGTACCCCTTCTGGTCGGGCCGCTCCTCGCGCATGTGGGCGAGGAACTGGCGCTGGTCGGTGAAGATCGAGTCGTTCTCGAGCCCGTACCCGTTGTAGCGGAAGAGGTCGTGGCGGAGGAACATCGGCGGCCCGGCCATCGGGAAGACGTGCTCGGCGTCCACCTTCTCGATGTAGTACATGGCGCGTTTGTTCTGCGCGTCGCGCTTGAGCTGGGCGAAGTTCTGCTTCGCCTCCTGGGGCAGGTCGTAGACCATGGGCCACCAGATCGCGCCCGAGACCTGGGTGAAGTAGGCATCCGGCTTCGAGAACGACAGCAGCTTCTCGAGATCGAGGGGATGTGAGTCGTTCTGATTGAGGATGGATGCCGTGCCGTCGTCGACCGAGAGCGACGAGTCGCCGATGGGGCCGTCGCTCGGAGCGCGCAACGGCGTCACCATGATCTTCAGGCCGCCCTCGTACTCGAGGACCTCGCCCGACTGCGTGTAGACGAGGTTGTCGTACCCGAGGGCGCGGAGGTCGACCTCGAGGTCGTCGGTCGGGTACGCCGGGAGCAGCACGCGGATGTCCTTCGGTACGTACCGCTCGAGGAGAGCCGGGTCGAAGTGGTCGCGGTGGCGGTGCGAGATGTAGAGGAAGTCGGCCCGCCCGAACCGCTCCCAATCGAGCCCCCGGTTGTCGGGGAACGGGAACCACGAGCCGAAGAAGCTCGGCCCGATGACCGGGTCGCAGAGGATCGATCCCCCGGTCGTCTCGATGAACATGCCGGCGTGGCCGAGACCTGTGATGCGCATGCGGATCCTTCCCGTTCTCGGGCGTCGAGTCTACGCGGGGCAGGTCTGTGCCCCCGCCCGACCGGCCGGGAAAAGGCCGAGCGCCTCAGGCGGAGAGGAGGCCGAGGATGTCGTCCGCGGTGAGACTCCGTGCGAGGAGGTCGTCGTCGCCCATCACCGAGGCGAACAGCCTCGCCTTGCGGCGCTGCAGAGCGAGGACCTTCTCTTCGATCGTCCCCGTCGCGATGAGACGGTAGACGTTCACGGGACGGGTCTGCCCGATGCGGTGTGTGCGGTCGATCGCCTGCGCCTCGGCGGCGGGGTTCCACCACGGGTCGAGCAGGAACACGTAGTCGGCCTCGGTGAGGGTCAGCCCGAAGCCGCCCGCCTTGAGGCTGATGAGGAAGACGGGAGCGTCCCCGGCACGGAAGGCCGACACGACCTCCTCGCGGCGGCGAGTGGATCCGTCGAGCCGCTCTGCGGCGATCCCGTGGGCGGCCAGGTCGGCGTGCACGAGGTCGAGGTAGGACGTGAACTGGCTGAACACGAGCGCGCGGTGACCCTCCGCGATGAGTTCGCGCAGGCGCTCGCGGAGCGCGGCGAGCTTCGCCGAGGGGATGCCGGGGGCACCGGCCGGCACGGCATCCACCAGCGCCGGGGCGAGCGCGAGACGGCGAAGGAGTGTCAGCGAGCGGAAGACCGCGAACCGCTGCCGGTCGAGATCGGGCAGGAGCCCGAGGATCTTCTGCCGCTCGCGCTGCAGCACCCGGTCGTAGATCGCGCGGTGGGCGGGAGAGAGATCGACGAACACCTCCTGCTCCTGGCGCTCGGGGAGCTCGGGCGTCACCAGCTCTTTCGTGCGCCGCAGCACGAAGGGGCGCAGGCGCGAGCGCAGGCGGGCGATCCGCCGTTCACGGGAGGGAGCGCCCTCCTCGTTCTCGGGGACCTTCCCTCGCTCGATCGGCTTGACGTACTCCTCGCGGAACCTCCGCGCGGACGGGAAGAGACCGGGGCACGTCAGCGAGAGGATCGCCCAGAGCTCCGTGAGGGAGTTCTCGAGCGGCGTGCCGGTGACCGCGAGCATCATGTCGGCGCGCAGGCCCGAAAGAGCGCGGTGCAGGCGCGTGCGCGGGTTCTTCGCGAATTGCGCTTCGTCGAGCACGACGATCGCCCAATCGGCGGCGGCGTACCAGTCCTCGTCGAGGCGCAGCACGGCGTAGGAGGTGATGACGACATCGGCATCCCGCGCGCCGTCCCCGCCCAGGGACGCGTCGCGCCGTGTCGCCCGGGTCGTGTCGTGGACGGCGAGCCGGAGACTCGGGGCGAACCGTTCGGCCTCGGTGCGCCAGGTGTGCACGACCGACGTCGGGGCGACCACGAGGAACGGGCGGCGCTCGCCGCCCTCGCGGGCGTGCGCGAGGAGCGCGAGCACCTGCAGCGTCTTGCCGAGCCCCATGTCGTCGGCGAGGATGCCGCCGAGCCGGTGCCGCCACCACAGGGCGAGGCGGTCGAGCCCTTCCCGCTGGTACGAGCGCAGGTCGGCGTGGATCGTCGCCGGGACGGAGACCGTCGTCGGTGTCGCGTCTGCGCGCAGCTCCGCGGTGGCCTCGCGCCACGCGCGCGCCGGCAGCGCCTCGTCGGCGAGGTCTTCGAAGTCCTCCCAGAACGGCAGCTGGTAGCGGCTGATCGTGGGGGCGTTGTCCCACTCGGCGATCTCCGCAGCGTCGGCCAGCAGGTCCTTCAGCCGGTCGAGCGCGGGATGGGCGAGCGAGAAGTAGCTGCCGTCGACCATCAGGAGCTTCTTCTGCCGCAGGGCCAGCGCGGTGAACAACGGCCGGAACGGGATCGCCCGCCCGTCGATCTGGACGATCACGCCGAGGTCGAACCAGTCGGGGTCGTCGGTCTCGACGGTGCGGAGCGTGATGCGCGGGTCGCCGCGGAGTTCGCGGTACTCGCGGCGGCGGCCGCGCGTCTCGAGTCGGACACCGTCGACCTCTTCGAGTGCGGCGAGGATCGCGCCCGCGAACTCCGCCGCGTCGAGTCCTTCCAGCCGCGCTTCCGCGGCGAACGGGACGTCGGGCGCGCGCCGCCACGCCTCGGCCACGGCGACCCGGAGCGACGCCTCGGCGCCGTCACCCGCCGAGATCACGGGCCACGGTTCGCGGACGGTCCCCTCGCGCAGCCATTCGAGCTGGTAATCGAGCGTGTCGCCGCCGCCGAAGACCACGCTCACGATCAGCGTCGTCGGCTCGGCCTCGGGGAGGATGACGGCAGGATCCAGCACGACGTCGTTCTCTCGCTGCAGGCGCGGGAGCGCCTCGCGGACGAAGTCGCGCAGCTCGCCCGCCGGCACGACGACCGGTTCACCGGCGCGGAGCAGCGCGAGAAGCTCCGCGCTGAGGGGTGCGGGGGTGAGAGAGATCCGGATGCCGTCGGCATCCGCCTCGACGGTGTACAAGCCGCCGCGGCCGATCGGGCGGACCTCTGCCGGCACCAGGCTCACCCCTCCGCGGACGATGTCGGCGCGCAGAGCGGCTCCGCCCGCGAGATCGTCGACGCGCAGCGCTGCGGATGCCGGCGCGGTGAGGGCGACGGACTGGCCGGACGAGGCGCCGACGAGCGGGATGCCGAGAGCCGCGGCGCTTTCGAGGTGCGGAAAGAGGAGCGCAGAGGTGACGTCGTCGAGGGTGAGCCACCCTGACTCGTCACGGAGTCCCGCGAGCACGCGGACATCGTGCGCGATGCCGTAGAGCTCCGTGAACCATCCTCGCTGGGTGTGATCGAATCCGCTCGCGCCACGGCGCAGGGTCTCCCACGACACGCCTGACCGCACCCACCCGTCCCCCCGCTCGTTCCGGGCGAGAGGGCGCAGGCCCACGGTGATGTCGAGCCTTCCGTCGTCGAGGTCGGCGGTGGTCGCGGTGCGCACCCGACGAGGGCCCCAGTGCGCCGCCGCGCTCGACTCACGGGCACGCAGTTCGGCGCCGAGGGCGAGCGGCCTGCCCGCCTCGCCTACGCCGACGAGCGCGCGCCATGATTCCATGCCATCCATCCTGCCCGCCGTCTCCGACGTCATCGGACGGGGCCGGTGCGCCGGTGCTCATAGACTCCGAGGGTGCCCTTCCTCGTCCTCCTCGCGGTCGTCGTCGTCGCGTCGATCGCGCTTCTCGCGTGCGCCGTGGTGGCGCGCAGCCGCGCGACACGTCTGCCTCGCTCGCTCGTCGTCGAGTACACGCCCCGGCAGTCGAAGCGTGCGCCCGATGTCGTCGACGACGCGATCCTGCTCGGGCGGGAGCGACGCGCGGTCGCGGCGGGGCTCCTCCAGCTGGCGACCGCCGGCGCCGTGCGCCTCGTCGCGGAGGAGAGCGAGCGGGGGCGGACGGCGATCGGCGTGGAACTCGCCGACGGGGGCAGAATCGGTCGCCGTGACACCGCGCTGCTCGCGGCGCTGTTCGGCCCGGACCACCCCCGCGACCGTGTGCGACGCTTCTCCCGTGACCGTCGGCAGGTGGGGCGAGAGGTGCGGGCGTTCGTCGATGAGCGCGCGGAAGCACTGGTCGAGCGCGGGCTGCTGCGGGCGCCGCGCTTCCGTGCGCGCTACGCGATCCGGGTCTGGTCCTGGATTCTCCTCCCGATCGCGGTGCTCTTCGCCGTCGTGCTGCTCCTGGCCCAGGTGTGGGAACTCGGCGCAGCGGCGGTCGTCGCGACCGTCGCTCTGATCGCGACCCTCGTCGTCGTCCCGCGCGGGGAGCGCCGGGTGCCGACCGACGCAGCCCTCCCCCGTCTCACGCACCTCGAGGGTCTCCGCCAGTACATGACGCTCGCCGAGGCCGACCGCATCCGGTTCCTCCAGTCACCGCGAGGAGCGGAGCTGCGGCCCGTGCACCCGGACGGCGCGGCGGCGTTCGCGTTGAACGAGCGCCTGCTGCCCTATGCCGTGGTCTTCGGGATCGAGGCGGCGTGGCTCGCGCACCTGAAGATCTCCTACGCCGAGCTCGACGGCACGAGCCTCGCGGCCCTCGGAGATGTCGCGGCCGGTGCGACCGACCTCCTGCAGGTCGCCGACGTGCTCGGGGGCCTCGTCGACATCGGGTTCGCCGTCGGCGACCTCGTGGCGTCGTCCGGGGAGGTGCTCGAGGTCGTCGGCGGCGTCTTCGAGACGATCGGAGACCTGACGCCCTGAGATCCCCCGTGCACCGGTTACCCGTGCACCGGTTCCCCGTGCACCGGCAGGGGTCCCCCGCACCGGCAGGCCGTCGGCGGCCTCAGGCGGCGCGGCCGATGCGCGCGAGCACGCCGTGCACGAAGGCGCCGGAGTCGTCGGTGGAGAACTCCTTCGCGAGCTCGACCGCCTCGTCGATCGCGACAGCGGCGGGCACCTCGTCGTTGAACAGCAGCTCCCAGACGCCGATCCGCAGGATGGCGCGGTCGACGGCAGGCATCCGCTCGAGCTTCCAGTCGCGCGCGTGCGTGACGATCTGCTCGTCGATCGCGTCGCCGTTGTCGATGACGCCGTCGACGATGTCGCGGGCGTACAGCCAGGATGCCTCGCGGGCGGGCTCGCTGGCGGCTCGCTTCGCCTCGGCGGCGAGGGTCACCGCGAGGTCGTCTCCTCGGACGTCGGACTGGTACAGGATGTCGAGGGCGCGCTTGCGCGCCTTGGAGCGTGCGCTCACGCCTTACTTCTCGCGGCCGAGGTAGTCGCCCGTACGGGTGTCGACCTTGACCTTCGTGCCGGTCTCGAGGAAGAGCGGCACCTGGATCTCGTACCCGGTCTCCACGGTCGCCGGCTTCGTGCCGGCCGACGAGCGGTCGCCCTGCAGGCCCGGCTCCGTGTAGGTGATCTCGAGGATGACCGAGGCGGGCAGCTCGATGTAGAGCGGGTTGCCGTTGTTGAGTGCGATCTGCACCTGCTGGTTCTCGAGCAGGAAGTTGGCGGCATCCCCCACGATGGCGGCAGGGACGTTCAGCTGGTCGTAGTCGGCGACGTCCATGAAGACGAAGCTGTCGCCGTCGTTGTAGAGGTAGGTGAAGTCGCGGCGGTCGACGTTCTCCAGTTCGATTTTCGCGCCAGCGTTGAACGTCTTGTCGACGACCTTGCCGCTCAGGACGTTCTTGAGCTTCGTGCGGACGAACGCGCCGCCCTTGCCGGGCTTGACGTGCTGGAACTCCACGACGCTCCAGAGCTGTCCGTCGATGTTGAGGACGACGCCGTTCTTGATGTCTGCGGTGGATGCCATGAGTGTGGAGTTTCCGTTTCGTTGGAGAAGCGGCCGAGTGGCCGACACCCGATTCTACGGGATGCCGTCCACCCGGCCGCTGTGCGGGAGTCTTCCGGATGCCGGAGGCTCAGGCGTACTTGTAGAAGCCTTCGCCGGTCGCGACGCCCATCTTGCCCTTGTCGATGTAGTTCTCCTTCAGCCATGCGGCGATCTTCGGGTCGCCCGAGGGGCCGTGCGTCAGGATGTTGTACGGGGTCGTGAGCCCGATCATGTCGAGGATCTGGAACGGGCCCATCGGGGCGCCGGTCGCGATCCGCCAGGTCCAGTCGATGTCCTCGACTTCGGCGTAGCCGCCGCCGGCGAGTCCCATGGCCGCGTTCAGGAGCGGCACGAGGAGGGTGTTGAGCACGTAGCCCGCCTTCTCCTTGTGGATCGGGATCGGCACCATGCCGATGTCGCCCGCGAAGCGCACGATCTGGTCGAACACAGCCGGATCGGTCTCGGGCGTGCCCATGACCTCGCCCGTGTTGAACTTCCACACGCGGTTCGCGAAGTGGAGGGCGAGGAAGCGGTCGGGGCGTCCTGTCGAGGCCGCGAGGTCGCTCGGGAGCAGCGTCGACGAGTTCGTCGCGAAGATGGTCTCGGCCGGGGCGAGGGTTGCGAGCTTCTCGTAGGTCTCCTGCTTCACCGTCAGGATCTCGGGGATCGCCTCGATGATGAGGTCGGCCTGTGCCGCTTCGGCGAGGTCGGTCGTCAGGGTCAGGCGCGAAAGCGTCTCGTCGGCCTTGCCGCGGGCGGCACCGGGGACCTCGGCCTTGTAGGTCGCGACGAGTCGCTGGAAACGGTCCTTCGCGGCGTCGAGGGCCTTGTCGTCGATGTCGTAGGCGATCACGTCGAAACCGCTGTACGCGGTCTGGAACGCGATCTGCGAGCCGAGTACGCCCGTGCCGAGAACGGCGACGGTCTTGATGTCACTCATGGTTGTCTCTTTCCGGCGGGGTGCCGCCTTCGTGGGTGCGGGAGGGTGTCCCCGCGGGGTGGCCGCCGGTCGTCTGTGCGCCGGCGACGATCTGGGCGATCTGGGCGTGCAGCAGCGCGCGTGCGGCCATCGCCGACGCGTCGAGCCCGAGGCTGGGCTGCACGAGGTGGAAGTGGGTGGCGGCGAAGATCGATCGCGAGGCGAGCTGCGCTCCGCCGTCGACACCGGCCGGGTCGATCAGCCGGGCGATGCGCTCTTCGAGATCGGTGATGATCGCGATCCCTTCGCGGCGGTAGCGGCCGTCGCGGTCGCCGAACATCAGCTCCCGCTGGTAGACCGCTGTGTCGCGGGGGCGGAGCGCGGCGGCATCCAGCACCGGATCCAGCTGCGCCGCGATCTGCTCGACGGGCCCGCTGACGGATGCCGCCGCAGCGCTCCCCCGCTCGATCGCGTCCGCCAGGAGCGTGTTGAAGACGGCGATCAGGAGCTCCGCTTTGGAGTCCGCGTACCGGAAGACGGTTCCGGCAGCGACGTCGGCGCGTTCGGCGATCTGCTGCGTGGTCACCGCCGCGTAGCCATTGCGCATGAACAGGTCGGAGGCAGCGCTCAGGATCCGGCGGTTCTTCTCCGCCATGCCCCGCTCTCTGCGCGGAGCCCGCTCCGATGCTATCTGCGATGCGCTCACGTAATGAGTCTACTCAATATTGAGCGCACTCATTCCCGTGTTCGCCATCAGAGGACGAACTCTCATCCGGTGGTCGCGGCGGAGAGGTCGTCCTGTCGATACCAGGTCTGCACGGAC
This sequence comes from Microbacterium sp. bgisy203, assembly GCF_057706945.1. Taxonomy (NCBI): domain Bacteria; kingdom Bacillati; phylum Actinomycetota; class Actinomycetes; order Micrococcales; family Microbacteriaceae; genus Microbacterium; species Microbacterium sp. bgisy203. The sequence goes on from NZ_JBYIPF010000001.1 coordinate 23,912, forward strand.
GGCGGCGCCTGCGTCGCGAACAGGCGATCGTAGCCCTGGTTGTTCAGGTCGAGTGTGCTTTCCTCCTCGGTCGTGACCGGGGTGGTGGGCGTCATGCCGGCGGGGCAGTAGAACACCACGAATCCGCCGTCGCCGTCGCTGACCGATGCCGACAGGCAGGGAGCGCCCTCGTCGTCGTCGCGGGGCTCCACCGTCGCGCCGGCGTCGGTCATCCCGTCGGTGATCGTCATGCAGGTCGCCGCGTCGGTCGCCTCGCACCACGTGCCGTCGAGGTCGGCGAGAGTCGGCGCGGTGGGCGTCGGCGATGCCGGCGTCGGCGTCGCGGTGGGTGCTGCGCTCCTCGCGGGCGCAGGCGCGTCCGTCGTCGGAGGCGGGGACGCCGCCTCCCCCGCGCCGCTCGCGCACGCGCTCAGTCCGAGCGTGAGCGCCGTGATCGCTGTCACGGCACCGAGAACAATCCGTTGCTGTCGCATGGGGTGACGCTACGAGCGAGCGTGCGCGCGCAGCCACCCCCTTGCGGCGGCGCAGAGATGTGCGAAATCATCCGTCCGCCGCGCCCGAGATCACGGCGACGAGGAGCTCGACGGCGTGGGCGTACCCGCCGACGCCCTCGCCCGTCACGTGCACCGCCGCGACGTCGTGCACGTAGGAGTGGCGGCGGAACTCCTCGCGTGCGGACACATCGGAGATGTGGACCTCTGCGACGGGAAGTGCGACGGCGGACAGCGCATCGCGGAGGACGACCGAGGTATGGGTGAGGCCTCCCGGATTGATGACGATTCCCGCGCACGTCGTCCGCGCGTCGTGGATCGCGTCGATCAGCACGCCTTCGTGGTTGCTCTGGACGGCGGTCACCTCGAGGCCATGGCGCGCTGCGGCATCCCTCGTTATCCGCTCGACATCGGCGAGCGTGGCCGTGCCGTAGATCTCCGGCTCACGGGTACCGAGAAGGTTGAGGTTCGGCCCGTTGACGAGGAGGAGGCGGTGCGGCAGGCTCATGCGCCGACCTTACCGCGCAGTGCGGCGTGCTCTCATCCGTCCCGACGCGCCGTCACCCGCGTCACCGCAGCGCGCGGCGCAGCTCGCGCTCGTCACCGATCGGACCCGTCATCTCGACTCCGGTGCGGGCGAATCCGGCGCGGACGTAGGCGGCTTCGGCACGCGCATTGTCGACGTGGACGTCGAGGGTCAGCGCGTCGTCGCCGAGGCCCCGCGCCCACTCCGCGCAGGCGTCCAACAGTGCGTCGATCGCCCCGCCGCCGCGCGCCGACGGGGCGACGTACACGCCCACGACATCGGAACGCGATGCGTCGAGCACGCGGTCCAGGTGGTCGATGTCACCGGCGAGGCGCCGGAGGACCGTCGCGGTCCCGATCCACTCGCGATCGGCATCCCCCGTGGCATCTTCCGGGGTATCTTCCGGGGCGGCCTCCGCCACGAACTGCGCGACGGCATCTCCCGACGCGGCCGTCGTCGTCCGATCCATCCAGAAACCGTCCGGCTGACGCTCGGCGCTCTCCGCGCTGCCGAGGAAGGCGATGTCGGCTACGGGGTCACGCAGCGCTTCGATGCGCAGCACCCGAACGCGCGCCCACTCGTCGACACGGATGCGTCGAACGATCCACCGGGCCGCATCCCGCCCTGCATCCGTCACGCGCCGACTTCCTGGTACGCGGCGAACAGCAAAGACTCGTCGGGCGCCTGCAGCACCGTGGGCTTGGCGATGTCGTCGAGGACGATGAAGCGGAGCATGCCGCCGCGCGACTTCTTGTCGCGCTGCATCGTCGCGAGCAGTTGCGGGAACGCGCCCGCGCGGTAGGTGGTCGGCAGGCCCAGCAGTTCCAGGATGCCGCGATGGCGCTCGACCGCGGCGTCCGACAGCCGCCCCGCCAAGCGCGACAGCTCGGCGGCGAACATCATGCCGACCGAGATCGCGGCGCCGTGGCGCCACTGGTAGCGCTCGGCGTGCTCGATCGCGTGGCCGAGGGTGTGCCCGTAGTTGAGGATCTCGCGGAGGCCCGCTTCGCGGAGGTCCTCGCCGACGACGCGCGCCTTCATCCCGATCGCGAGCTCGATGGTGCGGCGGAAGGCGGGGGTCGCAGGGTCGACAGCCGCCTCGGGGTCGGCCTCGATGAGGTCGAGGATCTCGGGGTACCAGATGAACCCGGCCTTCACGACCTCGGCGTAGCCGGCGACGCGCTCGTTGCGGCTGAGCGTGTCGAGCAGCTCCAGGTCGCAGATGACGGCGGAGGGCGGCCAGAACGCGCCGACGAGGTTCTTTCCCTCCGCCGTGTTGATGCCGGTCTTGCCGCCGACGGCCGCGTCGACCATGCCGAGCACCGTCGTCGGCACCTGCACGAGCGCGACGCCGCGCAGCCACGTGGCGGCGACGAAGCCGGCGAGGTCGGTGACCGCTCCCCCGCCGAAGCCGACGACGGCATCCGTGCGGGTGAAGTCGGCCTGGCCCATGACCTGCCAGCAGAACGCGGCCACCTCGACGCGCTTGCCGGACTCGGCGTCGGGGATCTCGGCGAGGAGCACCTGACGATCGCCCGAGGCGGCGAGCGTCTCGCGCAGCTCAGCGGCCTTCGCGGCGAGGGTCGGCGGGTGGACGATGAGGACCTTCCGCGCGGCTTCAGGGAGAGCCTCCCCCACGAGCGGCAGGATGCCGCGGCCGATGGTGATGTCGTACGGCTGGTCGCCGGCGACGGAGATGACGGTGGTGTCGGTCATGCGGATGCCTCGGACTGCGGGTTCTGGTCGGATGGACGGTCGCGGATGTCGTCGCTCTGCGCCCACGCGGTGATCGCGTCGACGATCGCTTGGAGCGGGCCCGACGACGTGTCGAAGACGACGTCGGCGAGGTCTTCGTAGACGGGGCGGCGGGCCGCGTAGATCTCGATCCAGCGCGCGACGGGGTCGTCGTGCTCGAGGAGCGGGCGCTTCCCGCCGCGGATGCGCGAGGCGACGGTGTCGGGCGACACCGTCAGGAGCACCACGCGGTGCGCGCGCAGTGCGGCACGGGTGTCGGGGTGGAGCACCGCCCCGCCGCCGAGCGAGACGACGCCCCCCTGGGCGAGGCCGGCGGCGACGGCGTCGCGCTCGAGCGCGCGGAAGTGCTCCTCGCCGTGGGTCGCGAAGAGATCGTCGATGGCGCCGTGCTCGCGCGCGACGGCGATGTCACTGTCGTAGAAGGTCACGCCGAGCGCCTTGGCGACGCGCCGCCCGACGCTCGTCTTGCCGGCCCCCATCGGGCCGACGATCACGATCGCGCGGCTCATCCGAGCGCGAGGTCGCTCTGGGCCGCCGTCGCGAGGTTCTCGGGGATCGCCGCCAGGTACGCCTCGAGGTTCCGGCGGGTTTCGGCGATCGCATCGCCGCCGAACTTCTCGAGCACGACGTCGGCGAGGACGATGGCGACCATCGCTTCGGCGACGACTCCCGCCGCCGGCACGGCGCAGACGTCGGAGCGCTGGTGATGGGCGGTCGCGGCGTCGCCCGTGGCGACGTCGATCGTGCGGAGGGCGTGCGGCACGGTCGCGATGGGCTTCATGCCGGCGCGGACGCGCAGGACGGTGCCCGTCGACATGCCGCCCTCCGTGCCGCCGGCCTTGTCGGAGGCGCGCGTGATGCCGGCATCCGCGGCGAAGAGCTCGTCGTGGGCGGCGGAACCGCGGCGGCGAGTCGTCTCGAAGCCATCGCCGACTTCGACGCCCTTGATCGCCTGGATCGACATGAGCGCCTGCGCGAGCTTGCCGTCGAGGCGCCGGTCCCACTGCACGTGCGAGCCGAGCCCGGGGGGCACGCCGTAGGCGAGCACCTCGACGATGCCGCCGAGGGTGTCGCCGTCCTTGCGCGCGTCGTCGACCTCCGCGACCATCGCTGCGGAGGTGGCGGGGTCGAAGCAGCGCAGCGGATCGGCGTCGAGCAGATCGACGTCGTCGGGCGTCGGCAGGGGCGACCCCTCCGGCACGCGCACCGGGCCGATCGAGAGGGTGTGGCTCACGAGCCGGATGCCGAGTTCGCCGAGGAACGAGCGGGCGACCGCGCCGAGGGCGACGCGGGCGGCCGTCTCGCGGGCGCTCGCCCGCTCGAGGATCGGGCGTGCCTCGTCGAAGCCGTACTTCTGCATGCCGACGAGGTCGGCGTGCCCGGGGCGGGGGCGCGTGAGCGCTGCGCCGCGTCCGCGCGAGCGGTCGGTGAGTTCGACCGGCTCGGCGCTCATGACCTCGGTCCACTTCGGCCATTCGGTGTTGCCGACGCGCAGCGCGATGGGGCTGCCGATCGTGTAGCCGTGGATGACACCCGACGAGATCGTCAGCTCGTCCTCTTCGAACTTCATGCGCGACCCGCGCCCGTAGCCGAGCTTGCGGCGGGCGAGGTCGGCCTGGATGGCCGCACGTGAAACGGGGATGCCGGAGGGCAGGCCCTCGAGGAAGGCGACGAGTTCGGGGCCGTGCGATTCGCCGGCCGTGAGCACGCGGAGCATTCGCCTAGTCTCCCACGAGCGCCGAGACCATCGACGCCACCACGTCATCCTCGCGCGGAAGCGGCGCGGCGGGGTCGCCGGTCGAGAAGATGCGGATCTGTCGCACCGCCTGCTGGACGAGCATGCCGCGGCCGTCGACGGCGGCGCCGCCCGCCTCGTGCCAGGCGGTCGCGAAAGCGGTCGGCCAGTGGCCGTAGACGACGTCGTAGAGCAGGCCCCCGCCGTCAGCCAGGGCGCGCGCCGCGTCGGGGTCGGGGATCGCGCCGCCCGGCAGCGTCGAGACCGTGACCGGGACGGATGCCGGCGCTCCGGCATCCCCGCGCATGTCCCCCATCGCCCGCAGCGCGACCCGCACCCCGCCCGCCGCACCGATGTCGACGAGCGCGGCGGCGGCTTCGGGGCGGCGGGCGATGACCTCGACATCGTGGGCGCCGAGTTCGCCGAGCGCCACCATCGCCGATGCCGCCGTCGCCCCGGCGCCGATGATGCGCGCACGGTCGATGCCGTCGACGCCGTGGGAGCGCAGGTCGGCGACGATCCCGCCGACATCGGTGTTGAAGCCGTGCGGTCCATCATCGGTGAGCACGAGGGTGTTGACCGCCCCGGTCCGCTCCGCGTACTCGTCGCGGGTCGCCGCCGCCCGCCACGCGACGCCCTTCAGGGGGAAGGTCAGCGACAGTCCGCGGTAGGTGGGGTCGAGGCTCGCGAGCTCGCCGGTGAAGGATGCCTCATCCACCCGTCGCCGCCCGTACGCCCAGTCCCAGCCGAGCGTCCGGTAGGCGGCGGCGTGCAGCAGCGGAGAGAGACTGTGCTCGATCGGGGCGCCCCACACCTCCAGCCGCGCCGCCTCTCCGCGTGGGGTGCTCGGAAAGGTCTCAGCAGCCACGGTTGTCGTTCGCGGCGCACCAGTCGTGCCACTTCTCGATGGCCTGCTCGTGCTCGGCGTAGGTCGTGGAGAAGATCGTCTCGCCCGTATCCATGTTCCAGGTCACGAAGTACAACCAGGTGCCGTCGGCCGGGTGCATGGCGGCGTCGATCGCCGCGTCGCCGGGGTTAGCGATCGGCCCCTTCGGCAGCCCCGGGTGCTTGTACGTGTTCCAGGCGTTGTCGTCTTCGAGGGCTTCCTTCGAGCTCGACGCGGTGCCGTCGTGCATCTCGCCGTAGCCGTACTGCACGGTCGAGTCCATCTGGAGGTACCCGTTGGTCTCGGGGTTGCTCGGGTTCAGCCGGTTCTGGATGACACGCGACACCTTGTCGAAGTCGTCGGTGCGCCCCTCGCGCTGGATGATCGACGCGATCGTCAGGATCTCCTGGCGCCGCTCGACGGGCACTCCGGCGGCATCCAGTGAAGACACGGCACGGTCGACGAGGGTCTGGATCACCTGCTGCGCGGTGACGCCCGGATCGAAGGTGTACGTCGCGGGGAAGAGCCATCCTTCGAGGGATTCGGCGGGCACGCCGTACACCGAAGGGTCGGCGACGGCGGCCTGGAAGTCTTCGAGCGGGATGCCGATGCCCTCCGACAGCCGCGGAAGGATCTGCTCCTCGGTGAGCCCCTCCGGCAGCTGCGCGGTGTATTCCCGGCGGTTCGCCGGATCTTCGAGCGCGGTGAGGGCCGCGGCGGAGGTCATCTTCTTCTGCAGCGAATAGACGCCGGGTTGGAACGTGGGGTTCTGCGCCGTCGCGATCAGGTAGTCGTAGAACGCCGACGAGGTCTTCGTGACGCCCGCCTCGTGCAACGTGCGGGAGATGGTCGAGCCGTTGTCGCCCGAGACGATCGTGATCGACACCTCCCCCTCGGCGATGCCCTCCTCGTAGTCCCGGGGCTCCTCCCAGCCCATGAACGCGCGGATCTTGTCCTCGTATGTGTTCCAGACGTAGAACCCGCCGGCCGCGATGGCGCCGAGGATCCCGAGGATCACGAAGAACACGACCCATCCGGCGATGCGGCTCTTGCGCCGGTCGCGGCGGTGACGGTCGACGCGGTGCCGCTCCTCCTCGTGACTCTCCGCCGCGAAGAGCGCGTCGAGCGAGGGCGGTGCGAGGGTCTGCGTCGTCGCACGCGCGGCAGACGACTCCGCGGCGGAGGCGGCGGGGGTGGAGCCGGACGCGCCCGGGGTCGACACCGTCGCCGCGGGGGTAGCGGGGGTTGCTGCGGCGGGGGATGCCTGCTCCTGCGCGGCACGCGCCGCGCGCCGTGATCCGGGAGGCGGGGCGGAGGCAGCTGCGCCGTCGCTCCCCCGCGACGCCGCCGTCGGAAGGCTCGAGAAGAGGTCCGCGAACTGGTCGTCGTTCGGCGGGGTTTCGGGCATCAGGGGTTCTCCTGCGATTCGGGAAGCAGGGCGCCGGCCGGGGTACCGGTGCTCTTCTCGACGTCGAGGGCCTGCTGGAGCAGGACGACTGCGGCGACTTGGTCGACAATCCTACGAGACGATCGCTGCGACCGGCCAGCATCCCGGAGCGCGGCGTGTGCGCTCACCGTGCTGAGACGCTCGTCGACCAGTCGCACGGGGAGCCCGGATGCCGCGGCCACCTCCGCCGCGAACGCGCGCGCGTCCTCCGTCGACGCCGTCTCGGTGCCCGACAGGCTCACCGGCAGCCCGACGAGGAGCTCGAACGCGTCGTACTCGGCGGCCAGGTCGGTGATGCGCGCAGCGGCGGCATCCGTCCGCGGCACCGTCTCCACGGGCACGGCGAGCAGTCCGTCGCGGTTGCACCGCGCGACGCCGACACGAGCCTTGCCCACGTCGATGCCGAGCCGCACGCCGCGGCGGAAGCCGCTCACGCGGTCGTCGCCTCCAGCGTCGCGCCGACGGCGGCGAGGGCCGCCGGAAGAGCCGAGACGTCGGCGCCGCCGCCCTGGGCGACGTCGTCACGGCCACCGCCGCCTCCGCCGAGCGCAGACGCGGCGGCCTTCGCGAGGACACCGGCCTTCGCACCGGCGCCGCGGGCGGTCTCGTCGGTCGCGACGATCACGACGGGGCGACCCGACACCTCGGCGCCGAGGGCGACGACGGCGCCCGCGCCGACGCGCTCCCGCACCTGCAGGGCGAGGCTGCGGACGTCATCGCCGGATGCCGCGGTGCCGATCGACTCCGCCACGAGGCGGTACGGTCCGGTCGCCGTCGCGGACGCGGCAAGGGCGGGGAGGCGGCCTTCGAGGGCCTTCGCCTCGAACTGGGCGATCTTCTTCTCGGCGGCCTTGAGGCTCGCCGAGAGCTCCGCGATGCGGTTCGCGAGCTGATCCTTCGGCGTCTTCAGCGAGGTCGACAGCTGCGCCACGATCGCGCGCTCGGTGGCGAGCTCGCGGAACGCGTCGGCGCCGACCAGCGCCTCGACGCGCCGGTTCGACGCACCGACCGACGACTCCCCGATGAGGCTGATGAGACCGATCTCGGACGAAGAGGTCACGTGGGTGCCGGCGCAGAGTTCGCGCGACCACGGGCCTCCGATGTCGACCATGCGCACGGTCTCGCCGTACTTCTCGCCGAACAGCGCCATCGCTCCTGCGGCCTTCGCCTCGTCGAGCGACAGGACGCGGGTCGTGACCTCGAGGTTCCCCTGCACCGCGTTGTTGGCGATCTCCTCGATCTCGCTCTTCGTCGCGTCGGAGAGCGCCTGGCCCCACGAGAAGTCGAAGCGCAGGTAGCCGGCGCGGTTGAGCGACCCGGCCTGTGTCGCGGTCTTGCCGAGGGTGTCGCGGAGGGCCGCGTGCACGAGGTGGGTCGCGGAATGGGCCTGCTGCGCGGCGCGGCGGTTCACGGCATCCACCACCGTCGTCGCCGGCTGGTCGACGCCCACCTCGCCGGTCGTCACCAGGGCCGTGTGGCTGATGAGGCCGGGGACGGGCTTCTGCACGTCGATGACCTCGAGCTCGTACCCGGGTCCGACGATGACGCCCTTGTCGGCGACCTGGCCGCCGCTCTCGGCGTAGAGCGCCGTCTCGGCGAGGATGACCTCGACGATCTGCCCCTCGGTCGCGCGCGTGACGGGAACGCCGTCGTGCAGGATGCCGAGGACCGTCGACGCCGTCTCGAGGTCGGTGTACCCGGTGAAGACCGTCTCTCCGCGGCCGCGGAGGTCACGGTAGACGCTCGTGTCGGCGAGCTGACGCTTGCGCGAGCGCGCGTCGGCCTTGGCGCGGGCACGCTGCTCGGCCATGAGGGTGTCGAAGGCGCCGCGGTCGACCGTGAGTCCCGCCTCTTCGACGATCTCCATCGTGAGGTCGATCGGGAAGCCGTACGTGTCGTGCAGGAGGAACGCCTCGGCGCCGGAGAGCTCCGATCCGCCCGACGACTTCGCCTGCGCGATCGACGCGTCGAGGTTCTCCGAGCCTGCCGCGAGAGTTCGGAGGAACGTGGCCTCCTCGGCGAGGGCGTACTGCGAGATGCGCGGCCAGTCTGCGGCGACCTCGGGGTAGGCCTCCTTCATCGCATCGCGCGACGCGGAGAACAGCACCGCGAAGGTCGGTCCCTCGACGCCGAGCAGGCGCATCGCGCGGATCGCGCGGCGCATGAGCCGGCGGAGGATGTAGCCGCGGCCCTCGTTCGAGGGCGTGACCCCGTCGGCGAGCAGCATGAGCGAGGACCGCACGTGGTCGGCGACGACGCGGAAGCGCACGTCGTCCGCGTGGTCGGCGCCGTACGTCTTCCCGGAGAGGGCGACAGCGGCATCCAGCACCGGGCGCACCTGATCGATCTCGTACATGTTGTCGACGCCCTGCTTGAGGAACGCGATGCGCTCGAGGCCCATGCCGGTGTCGACGTTCTTCGCGGGAAGTTCCCCCACGATCTGGAAGTCGTACTTGGAGCGGACGTCGGTGATCTCGTACTGCATGAACACGAGGTTCCAGATCTCGACGTACCGGTCGTCGTCGGTCGCCGGTCCCCCGTCGATGCCGTACGCGGGGCCGCGGTCGAAGAAGATCTCCGAGCAGGGGCCGGCGGGGCCGGGAAGTCCGGTCGACCAGTAGTTCGTGTCCTTGCCGAGGCGCTGGATGCGCTCTTCGGGGAGCCCGGCGATCTCGCGCCACAGATCGTGCGCCTCGTCGTCCTCTTCGTAGACGGTGACCCAGAGGTCCTTCGGGTCGAAGCCGAGACCGCCGTCCTGCTCGGGAGTCGTCAGCAGCTCCCAGGCGTAGCGGATCGCGCCCTCCTTGAAGTAGTCGCCGAACGACCAGTTGCCGAGCATCTGGAAGAACGTGCCGTGGCGCGGCGTCTTGCCGACCTCTTCGATGTCGTTCGTGCGGATGCACTTCTGGTTGTCGGCCGCGCGCGGGAAGGGGGCGGGGACGTCGCCGGAGAGGTACGGGATGAACGGGACCATGCCCGCGATCACGAACAGCAGCGCGGGGTCGTCGCTGACGAGCGACGTCGAGGGCACGATGGTGTGCCCGTTCTTCTCGAAGTAGTCCAGGTAGCGCTGGGCGATCTCGGCGGTCTTCATGCGTGGGGATCCTCGGGCAGGGGTCGCCCTCGCGCCCGGCGGCGGGCGGAGGAGGAAGGTCAGTCGGTGAGCGTTGCGGCGGTCTTCTTCGCGGCGTCCGCGGCGTCGGATGCCGCGGTCTTCGTCGCTTCGACAGCGTTCGCGGCGGCGCCCTTGACGTCGGCGGCGATGCCGTCGATCTTCGCCTCCTGGGCGCGGTAGGCCTCGCCGATGCGGTCGGTGAACTCGGTGATGCGCGCGTCGACCTCGGCCAGAGCCTCGTGACCGCGCGGGTCCTTATCGACCAGGTGCGCGAGGACGAAGCCTCCGAACAGGCCCAGCACGAACCACAGCACGCTCTTCATGTGCTCCATGCTAGTTGTTAACGAGAGAAGGGCGCCGGGGGTGACCCCGACGCCCTTCCTGTCGGCGACGGAACGTCAGCGCGCGGCGTAGTACTCGACGACGAGCTGCACGTCACACGTGACGGGCACCTCGGCGCGCTTGGGACGACGCACGAGCTTGGCCTGGAGCTTGTCGAGCTCGACCTCGAGGTAGCCCGGAACGGGGGGCAGGACCTCGGCGTGGCCACCGGCTGCGGCGACCTGGAAGGGCTCGAGACCCTCGCTCTTCTCCTTGACGTGGATGAGCTGGCCCGGCTTCACGCGGAACGAGGGGCGGTCGACGAGCTGGCCGTCGACGAGGATGTGACGGTGCACGACGAGCTGGCGGGCCTGCGCGGTGGTGCGGGCGATGCCGGCGCGGAGCACGAGCGCGTCGAGACGCATCTCGAGCAGCTCGACGAGGTTCTCACCGGTCAGGCCGTCCTTGCGACGGGCCTCGTTGAACGTGTTGCGCAGCTGCTTCTCGCGGATGCCGTACTGCTCGCGCAGACGCTGCTTCTCACGCAGACGGACGGCGTAGTCGCTGTCCTGCTTGCGCTTGGAACGGCCGTGCTCGCCCGGAGCGTAGGGACGCTTCTCGAGGTAGCGGGCGGCCTTGGGGGTGAGGGCGACGCCGAGCGCGCGCGAGAGGCGCACCTTGCGGCGGTCCTGGGACTTCGTTGCCACGAAGCTCTCCTTCTGGTGACGCGGCCGTGTCTGTCACGGCTCGCGGACGTATCTCCCGCTCTTCTCCCTGCTCGGACTGCACGCCGGGGCACGCCGAGAGGTCTTGATCAGAAGAGGGGGATGCCCGAAAACTGGGTTTCGAGCCGATCAAGTCTATCAGAGACCCGTCAGCGGCTCGGAGCCGCCAGCGCCGACCACGCCAGGGCGTACAGCGGCACGTACAGCAGGGCGATGAGGAGCGCGTGGGTCAGCACGAAACCGCCCGCCTCGAGGGCTTTGCCGCGCTGCCCCAGATGCGCGCCGAGCTTGCGTGCCATCGAGGCCGGGTGGCGCACGTCCCAACTGTTGAAGCGCAGGTAGCGGCCGAGATACACGCCGATCGCCCCGAGGACGATGACGATGCCGGCGAACATCCAGCTGCTCGGGGTGATGACGTCGGCATCCGGATCGTTCAGGATCACGATGAACACCGTCTGCATGCCGCCGAGGCTGAGGACCGCGTTCGCGATGCCCGACAGCGTCAGCGCGAGGGTCTGCACGATGTCGTACCAGAGCGGGACGGGCGTCGTCTCGGCCCGATGGCTGAAGTTCAGTTCGGTGATGAGGTAGACGGAGTTCGGGAAGAACAGCAGCCACACGCCGGTCGCGGCGATGAGGTACAGCCACAGGAGAGCCGCGGCGATGTTCGTGTGGAGCTCCGCGGTCACGTCGAGGAGCGGAGTGAGCAGCGCGAGCCCCAGCCCGAACACCACGACCACCAACACCGGCGCGAACGACAGGCCGATGTTCGTGATCATGGGCCGGTAGAGCGTCACCCCGTACACACGCGAGCGCAGGAGGACGAGCGTGGCGGCGTAGAGGTTCAGGAGGACGACGCAGACCGCGCCGAGGACGATGGCCGACACGCTCAGTCCGCTCCGTCGACGCCGGAGACGAGGTCGACGATCCCCGGCGGGTAGACCGGCAGACCGGCGTTCTCGAGCGTCGAGACGGGGTACCAGGCGACCGTCGTGACGCTGTCGCGGACGGCGAGGCGCGCGCCGACGGGCAGGGAGAACGCGGGCGCCTCGACGCGGAATGTGTGCACGATCTCGTGCCCGCGTGTGCCGTGCGCGTCGAAGATGTTCTCCGAGGTGCGCAGGGGCACGGCATCCGTCACGACCGCGTCAAGCTCTTCGCGCCACTCGCGACGCACGGCCTCGGACGCGGTCTCGCCGAACTCGATGCCGCCGCCGGGCGCGCGCAGGAACGGGCCGTGCACCTCGTCGCCCGCGTACTCCTCGAGCAGCACGTGACCGTCGCGGACGAGGATGCCGACCGAGATGGCCCGGACCCGGCCCGGCTTCTCGAGCTCGCCCGCGTACGCGTCGACCGCGCGTCGGTAGCGCGGCAGGTGCGGCGCGAGGGCACCCGCGCGATCTCGAGCGCGCGGGTGCCCTTGTCGTCGGAATGCAGGGCGAGGGCGAGGAAGCCCGCGGCCGCGTCGGCGAGAGGGTCGTCCGTCGGGATGCCGCGCAGCAACGCGATCGCCCCGGAGGCGTCGCCGACGTTCCGGAGCGAGCTGGCGAGCTGGATCGTGGCTTGAGTGCGGAGCGGCGCGGGCAGCTCGTCCGCGAGGGCGGCGCGGTAGAGCGGGATGGCCGCATCCTCTTCGCCGAGTGAGTCGTGGAGCGACCCGCGCTCGTACGCGGCGCGTGACGGCGACACCGGGTGCGTGACGAGGACGTCCTCGAGGTCGCGACGTCCGGCCGCCCCATCGGAGAGGTCGACCAACTCCCAGAACGCGTCGAACGCGGCGTCCGCGGGGTCTTCCGGTTGCGGCGCACGGGCCGCGGGCGTCGCACTGAGCACCTCGGCGAGGATCGCACCGAGGCGCTTCTGCGCCCGCGCGAGCGCGGGGTGGTCGACGTCGGCGCGCAGGAACAGCAGCAGGGCACGCAGTGCTTCCCCCGCGTCGCTCAGATCGCCCGCGAACAGGTGGGCGATGAGGCGCTCGAGGCCGACCTCGTGGACGCGGCCCGTCTCTCCGCTTTCCCAGGTGGGTTCGGCCACTCTCGCGCAGTCGACGGCGATCACGATGGTCTTCCGGCGCGTCGAGTTCGCGCCGGCCCATTCGCCCGGCGCGACGTAGTCCACTGCGGGCGCGAAACCGGTCTCTTCGCGCAGCTCCCGCAGCGCGGCCTCGCGCGGTGATTCCCCCGCGTCGACGAGTCCGCCGGGAAGCTCGCTCAGTACGCGCTCGGGCCCGACGCGATACTGATCGAACAGCAGCGCCTTCCCCGTCGTGGTCAGCGCCAGGACGGCGACGGTGTCGGGCTGGACGAGCACGTCCCAGTCGCTCTCCGAGCCGTCCGGCAGGCGGTACCGGTCGCGGCGCACGCGCGTGTACCCGTCGTAGGCGACGGCCTCGTCGAGCTTCGTCCAGGGGGCGGCGTTCTCCGGCATCCGTCGATCATCCCACCCCGGCTCTGGACTGCTCTCCTGTGCCGCGCCCCTCCCGCATGCCCGAGGACTCCCTGTGGATAATCCGGCGGGATGTCGGATGCCTCTGGCTACGGTATGGACCATGCGACGACAGCACCGATGGGCGATGACGGGTGGAGCGCTGCTCCTCGCCGCGGCGCTGACCACCGCCTGCTCCCCCGAGCCCGCACCCACGCCGACCCCGACGGGGTTCGCGTCCGAGGAGGAGGCGTTCGAGGCGGCAGAGGCGACCTATCGGGCTTATGTCGATGCACTTAACGAGGTCGACCTCAGCGATCCCGTTACGTTCGAACCGGTGTTCGCGACGCTAGCCGGGGACGCGTTGGCTTCAGAGAAGAAGTCTCTGTCAACGATGCACGCTGATGGATTCACTGTAGAAGGCGATACAACGGTCGCCCGGGTTGAGCCCGCTGCTGTTGACAGCTCCACTGGGCAGGTGTCTGTTCGCCTATGCCTAGATGTGACGAACGTGAGAGTGAAAGACGCATCGGGGGAAGTGGTCAGGTCAGAGGGCCGCCCGGACCAACAACCGCTCAATGTGACCTTTGTGCGGGCGCAAACGGATACCGGCCTGCTGATTGCGTCAAGCCAAGTGTCGGCGGACATCGCATGTGGTTGACCATCGTGCTCGTTGCCTCATTCATGGGCTTGACGGAGGCGGCACCCAACTGCGACGGCTCTGCCAGTTGGGTGGGTTGTCCCACGATCAGCAGCGACGGGTCGACCGTCGAAATCGGGGCCACGAGCCCAGGGGTGGGTACCGGCGGTTCGGGGGGCGGTGGCCAGGGCGGCCTCATCGCAGACCCGTACGTCCCCTACGTCCCGCGCCCCGGCGACCCGGTGCCGGTCGCGTGCCCCGCGAACGACGCGAACCTCTGCGAAGAGTTCGTCGCCTCACCCTCCGACCCCACTCCCGCCACGATCACCCCGACCCTGTCCGACGTCGCCTCCTTCGCCCCGGCATCCCTTCCGCTCGTCGACGAACCCGACGGGGTCGGGATCGTCGGGATGCCCGTGAACTTCGTCGTCGACGCCGCAACCCACCAGCAGGACGGCACCCTCCTCGGCTCCCCCCTCACCGTCCGCTTCACCCCCACCGCGGTGATCTTCCACCACGGCGATGGCACCACCCGCACCGCCCCCGACGGGGGCGCGACCTGGACCGACCTCGCCGTCCCCCAGTTCAGCGCGACGCCCACCAGCCACGCCTACGGGACCCGCGGCACCTACACCGCCCACGCCGTGGTGCAGTACAGCGCCGAATACACCTTCGGGACCGGCTGGTACCCCATCGCCGGGGTCCTCGAGATCCCGACCCCCGCCATGGACATCCAGATCGTCGAAGCCCGCACCGCCCTCGTCGACAAGACCTGCACCGAAAACCCCCGCGCACCCGGATGCTGACCGCCGCCCGAGGTGCCCGGACGCCACGCGGCCGACACTCGAACCGGCGCGCGAAGGGCGCCAGGCGGCGACGGAGCTAATCGCCGAGGATCTTGCGGATCTTCTCGACGCGCGCGCCGATGTCGCGCTCGAGGCCGCGTCCCGTCGGCTCGTAGTAGTGCGTGCCGCGTAGTTCATCGGGGAGATACTGCTGGGTCGCGACCCCCACCTCGAGATCATGCGGGTAGATGTAGCCCTTGC
Source organism: Microbacterium sp. bgisy203 (assembly GCF_057706945.1). Lineage (NCBI taxonomy): Bacteria > Bacillati > Actinomycetota > Actinomycetes > Micrococcales > Microbacteriaceae > Microbacterium > Microbacterium sp. bgisy203. The sequence goes on from NZ_JBYIPF010000001.1 coordinate 39,023, forward strand.
CATGGCCGAGCCGCTTCGCGCCTGGATAGTGGGCATCGCGCAGGTGTGTCGGCACGCGGCCGAATCCACCCGCGCGGACATCGGCGATCGCCTTGTCGATCGCGAGGTAGGCGGCGTTCGACTTCGCGGTCGTCGCGAGGTAGGCCGTCGCCTCGGCGAGCGGGATACGGCCTTCGGGCATGCCGATGAAGGCGACGGCGTCGGCCGCGGCGGTCGCGATGACGAGAGCCTGCGGGTCGGCGAGGCCGATGTCCTCGGCGGCGGCGATGACGAGGCGCCGGGCGATGAAGCGCGGATCCTCGCCCGCCTCGATCATGCGGGCGAGATAGTGGATCGCGGCGTCGACGTCGGACCCCCGGATCGACTTGATGAAGGCGCTGATGACGTCGTAATGCTCGTCGCCCTGCTTGTCATAGCGCAGGAGCGCCCGATCGACGGCCTGTGCGACCTGCTCGGCGGTGATCGTGCCGCCCTCCTCGCCGACCATCGAGGCCGCCGCTTCGAGCGAGGTGAGCGCACGCCGTGCATCGCCGGAGGCGAGCTGGACGAGCGCCGCGCGCGCCGCCGGATCGAGGGTGACGGCGCCGGCGAGCCCACGCGGATCACCGACGGCGCGATCGATCAGCAGGCCGAGGTCATCGTCGGTCAGCGGCTGCAGCGTCAGCAGGAGCGAACGCGACATCAGCGGCGAGATCACCGAGAACGACGGGTTCTCCGTCGTCGCCGCGATGAGGATGACCCATCCGTTCTCGACGCCGGGGAGCAGGGCATCCTGCTGGGCCTTGGTGAAACGATGGATCTCGTCGAGGAAGAGGATCGTCGAGAGTCCATAGAGGTCGCGCTGCGTCATGGCGTCCTGCATGACCTCGCGCACATCTTTGACGCCTGCCGTCACGGCGGACAGCTCCACGAACCTGCGCCCGGAGGTGCGGGCGATCGCCTGTGCGAGTGTCGTCTTGCCGGTTCCCGGCGGACCCCACAGGATCACCGAGACGGCGTTCTTCGCGCTCCCCTCGGGGTCGGCGAGGGCGACGAGCGGCGACCCCGGGCGGAGCAGATGGCCCTGGCCCGCAACCTCGTCGAGCGAGGTGGGACGCATCCGCACGGCCAGCGGAGTCTGACCTTGGAAGAGCGCGGATGCCTGTGCCACCCCTCCAGGCTAATCGCGACGTCGGACATCGGCGCCGGGGCGGGGCTCCCTTCTCGCGTTAGGATTCATGCGGCCCGGACGACCGGGAACCGGAGGAGGTCCCTGTGGCGTCGGGTTCAGGAAAGAAGCAGTCCCGCGAGGAGAAGGAGCGCGCGCGGCTGTACCACGCGCGTCAGGAGTTCCACGACGGACTCATCACCCGTCGGCGCCGCGACAACCTCATCGCCGGGATCGGCGGCGGCATCCTGCTCCTCGCGATCATCGGCGGCCAGATCGCGTACTTCAGCGCAGGCCCGGGCGCGCCGGTGCCCTCCCCGACGCCGTCGCCGTCGGGTTCGACCGCCCCGGCTGTCGAGCCGACGCCGATCGAGCCGACACCTGCCGAGACTCCCCCACCCACCGAGACGCCCGCACCCTGACGCGCCGCACCAGGGTGCCGGACGCCGGTGACGTATAGGCTGTTGGCCGACCGAAATCCCCGTGCCGACCGGCCGGTGCATGCCTGCCCCGCCGAGTCGTCCGACCCCAGGCGGCGCGAGCCGCGACGAGGTGCTACCTGTGACTGACGCCACTGCTCCCACGAACGACGAGACGGCCGCCTCCGAGCCCGTCGCGCCCGAGAGTGCGGACGCCGCCGAGACGGCGCCCGAGGCCGTGTCGGAGGATGCCTCATCGACGGCCGTCATCGACATCGTCCGCATCGAGGTCGTCGAGGGCGAGCCCGAGGCAGCCGAGGCCGCCGCACAGGACGTCGTCGAGGGAGAGGTCATCGAGGCCGCCGCCGAGCTCGAGGCCGCCCGCGCCGTCGCGGATGCCGAGGACGCCGAGGCCGCCGACGCCGAACTCGACGCCACCGTCGCAGGGCTCATCGCCTCGGATGTCGCCCCCGCCGCCCCGACGTCCGACGCCCCGACGCCCGGACCCGCGCCGAGCCCGGCGCGCGTTCCCGTGCCGCGCCCGCCCGCGCGCCGGTCACCGGTCACCCCCGTGGCCACGGCGCCCGCCGAGTCCTTCGGCCGCGTCGACGACGACGGCACCGTCTCGGTTCGCGAGGGCGACGAGTGGCGTGTCGTCGGTCAGTACCCCGACGGCACCCCCGAAGAGGCCCTCGCCTACTTCGAGCGCAAGTACGCCGACCTCGCGGGCGAAGTGACCCTCCTCGAGACGCGCCACCGCGGCGGCGGTGCCTCGGCATCCGACCTCCGCTCCACGTCGCGCACCGTGCGCGAGCGCGTCGTCGGCGCCGCGGCCGTCGGCGACCTCGCGGCGCTCGTGAGCCGTCTCGATGCGCTCGACGCGACCCTCTCCGAGGCATCTGCCGAAGAGGCGCAGGCCCAGCGGGCCGCCGTCGACGCCGCAATCGCCGAGCGGACCGCCCTCGTAGAGAAGATCGAGGCGATCGCCGCGCGCGACCCGAAGTCGATCCAGTGGAAGCAGACCTCGGCGGAGGTGACGGCCCTTTTCGAGCAGTGGCAGGCGCATCAGGCGACCGCCGCGCGGCTGCCCAAGTCGACCGGACAGCAGCTCTGGAAGCGTTTCCGTGACGCCCGCGCGACACTCGACAAGGCGCGCCGCGAGTTCTACGCGGGCCTCGACGAGCAGCACAAGGCCGCGCGCGACAGCAAGGCCCGCCTCGTCGAGCGGGCGGAGGCGTTGATCGCGAAGGGCGAGGACGGCATCCCCGCCTATCGCACCCTCCTCGACGAGTGGAAGACCTCGGGTCGCGCCGGCAAGAAGGCCGACGACGCGCTCTGGGCGCGCTTCAAGGCCGCCGGCGACGCTCTGTATGCCGCCCGCGCCGGGCGCGAGCTCGCCGACGCCGAGGAGTCGAAGGAGAAGATCGAGGCCAAGCGCGCGCTCCTCGTCGAGGCGGCCGCCGTCTCGAAGGAGAAGGACAACGCGAAGGCGCGCACGCTCCTGACTGGCATCCAGCGCCGGTGGGATGAGATCGGCCGCATCTTCCCCCGCGACGCCGAGCGCGCGCTCGACGACGACCTCCGCAAGATCGAGCAGGCTCTCAAGGCCCGCGAGGACGCCGCGTGGAAGAACGACAACCCCGAGACCAAGGCGCGTCAGAACGACATGACGCAGCAGCTGCGCGACGCGATCGCCGGCCTCGAGGACGACCTCGCGAAGGCGACGGCGGCGAAGGATGCCGCGGCGATCGCCCGCGCGACCGAGGCGCTCGAGGCGCGGAAGGCGTGGCTCACCGCCCTCGGCGGCTGACGCGGCGCGGGGCTGACCACCGGCTCCTCCACAGGAGCGCGTTTCGCGCGTTCATCCACAGATCGCCCGAACGGCGCGCGCACGTGGGTGCGGGCCTGGCACACTGCCAGTCATGTCCTCGCCGTTCCTCTACTTCGCCGGAGACCGTCTGTCGGCCGCAGAGCTCGCGAGCGCGCGCCTGGACGGCGACGTGGTCGAAGTCGGTGAGGCGTACATGCCGGCCGACGCGGTCGAGACCCGTGACCTCCGCGCCGGTTCGCTGCGCCGACGGATGCCGGAGGGCCTCGCCCTCATCCGCGAGAGCGCGGCGTGGGTGCACGGCGCCGTCCCCGACGCCCCGGAGCGGCACACCGTCCAGCGTCGCACGGTGGCCCGCGTGCACCACGTCGTCGATGCCCGCCTGCTCTACCGAGACCAGCTCCTCGGCGCAGGTGACGACGAGCTGATCGGCGGCGTCTGGGTCACGACGCCCGCGCGGACCCTGGCGGACCTCGTCCGCGGGCTCCAGCGCGGGGAGGACCTCGGCGCGTATGTCGAAGCGATGCTGCGGTGGGACGCGCGTGTGCGCGACGCCGCCATCGAGGTGCTGGCGCGCGGTTCGCGACCGCACAAGCGCCCCGCGGTCGCGTTCCTCCGGGCATGGCATGGGCTGCCCGTGACGGCCGGATGACGTGACGCGCCTGACGGACCTGACGGTCAGGAGGAGGTGACGCGGTAGACGTCGTAGACCGCGTCGATGCGCCGGACGGCGTTGAGGACACGGTCGAGATGGACGATATCGCCCATCTCGAACACGTAGCGGCTGAGGGCGAGCCGGTCGTTGTTCGTCTGCACCGACGCCGACAGGATGTTGACGTGGTGCTCGCTGAGGACCCGAGTGATGTCGCTCAGCAGACCCGAGCGGTCGAGCGCCTCGACCTGGATGTGCACGAGGAAGACACTCTTGGTGGTCGGCGCCCACGAGACGTCGATCATGCGCTCGGGGTCGTCGAGGAGCGACTTCACGTTCGTGCAGTCCGCGCGGTGCACCGAGACGCCGCTGCCCCGCGTGACGAATCCCACGATCTCGTCGCCGGGAACAGGCGTGCAGCATTTCGCGAGCTTCACCAGGATGTCGGGGGCGCCGCGGACGAGCACACCCGAGTCGCCGCCGCGCGGCGCCTTCGAGCGTCCCACGTGCGGGATCTCGATGGGCCCGGTGGACGTGTCCTCTTCGGAGCTGACGAGCGCCGTCACCTTCTCGATCACCGACTGCGTCGACACGTGCCCCTCGCCGACGGCGGCGTAGAGGGCGGTGACGTCCTCGTAGCGCAGCTGGTGCGCGACCTCGGTGAACGAGTCCTGGTTCATGAGGCGCTGAAGGGGCAGGTTCTGCCGGCGCATGGCGCGCGCGATGGCATCCTTGCCCTGCTCGACCGCCTCCTCGCGGCGCTCCTTCGTGAACCAGCCGCGGATCTTGTTGCGCGCACGCGTCGACTTGACGAAGGTCAGCCAGTCCTGGCTGGGCCCGGCATCCGGATTCTTCGAGGTGAACACCTCGACGACATCGCCGGAGTTGAGCGGCGTCTCCAGCGGCACGAGCCGTCCGTTGACCTTCGCGCCCATCGTGCGGTGACCGACCTCGGTGTGGACGGCGTAGGCGAAGTCGACGGGGGTGCCGCCGGCGGGGAGCCCGATCACCCGCCCCTTCGGGGTGAAGACGTAGACCTCCTTCGCGCCGATCTCGAACCTCAGCGAGTCGAGGAACTCTCCCGGGTCGGCCGTCTCGGCCTGCCAGTCGGAGATGTGCGCGAGCCATGCCATGTCGGCGTCCACCGACTTCGTGTCGGTGTGCCGGCCCGACATCCGCTCCTTGTACTTCCAGTGCGCCGCCACGCCGTACTCGGCCTGCTGGTGCATCTCGTTGGTGCGTATCTGGATCTCGACCGTGCGCCCTCCGGGGCCGATCACGGTCGTGTGCAGCGACTGGTAGAGGTTGAACTTCGGAGTGGCGATGTAGTCCTTGAAGCGTCCTGGAATCGGCGTCCAGCGCGCATGAATCGCCCCCAGCACTGCGTAGCAGTCGCGGACGGTGTTCACGAGCACGCGGATGCCGATGAGGTCGTAGATGTCGTCGAACTCGCGGCCGCGGACGACCATCTTCTGGTACACGGAGTACAACTGCTTCGGGCGCCCCATGACCCGGCCCCGGATGCGGAGGTCGCGGAGATCCGACTCGACGGCGTCGATGACGGTGTGCACGTACTCTTCGCGCTGCGGGGTGCGCTGCTTCACGAGGCTGTCGATCTCGGCGTAGAGCTTCGGGTGCAAGACCGCGAAGGAGAGGTCCTCGAGCTCGCTCTTGACGGCCTGGATGCCGAGACGGTGCGCCAGCGGGGCGTAGATCTCGAGTGTCTCGGTCGCCTTCTTCGCGGCCTTCTCCGGCGGGACGAATCCCCACGTGCGGGCATTGTGCAGGCGGTCGGCGAGCTTGATGAGCAGCACACGGATGTCCTTGGACATCGCGACGATCATCTTTCGGACGGTCTCGGCCTGCGCGGCGTCGCCGTACTTGACCTTGTCGAGCTTCGTGACGCCGTCGACGAGCATCGCGACCTCGTCGCCGAACTCGGCGGTGAGCTGTTCGAGTGAGTAGTCGGTGTCCTCGACGGTGTCGTGCAGGAGCGCGGCGGCGACCGCGCGCGGCCCGAGGCCGAGATCTGCGAGGATCTGCGCGACGGCGAGCGGATGCGTGATGTACGGCTCGCCGCTCTGACGCTTCTGCGACGCGTGGGCGCGCGCGGCGACCTGGTAGGCGCGCTCGATGACGGCGACGTCGCCCTTGGGGTGATGGGTGCGGACGGTGCGGACGAGCTGCTCCACGCCGTTGCGGGTCGGCGTCCGCGAGAAGATCCGCGGAACGAGACGGCGCAGCGACGAGGTCTGCTGCGGCGCGGCTGAGTTGCCGCCGCCCTGGGCAGACGTGCGCGCCGTCTCGGTCATGCGCTCACCTCCGCCTGGAACAGTCTCACCATGCTACGCCCGGCCGACAGGTGCGGCGTTCAGGCGGTCTCGAGCGCTGCGCGCTCCCGCGCGGCGAGCACGCGCTGATCGCGGGCCTTGATCTCCGGCTCGTTCTCGCGGAAGAGCGAGTACAGCGGGGCGGCCACGAACAGCGTGGAGTACGCCGCGACGATCGTTCCGACGAAGATCGACAGCGAGATGTCCGTCAGCGTCTGCGCTCCCAGCCACAGGGCGCCGATGAACAGGATCGCTCCGGTCGGGAGCGCGGCGACCACCGTCGTGTTGATCGATCGGATCAGCGTCTGGTTCACCGCGAGGTTCACCGACTCGCCGAACGTGCGACTGGATTGCTCCCCGTCGTCTCGGGTGTTCTCGCGGATCTTGTCGAACACCACGGTGGTGTCGTACAGCGAGTAGGAGAGGATCGTGAGGAACCCGATCACGGCAGCCGGGGAGATCTCGAAGCCGAAGAGCGCGTAGATGCCGACCGTGACGATGAGGACGTCGAGGAGGCCGATGATCGCAGCGACCGACATCTTCCACGTGCGGAAGTACACGGCGAGGATGATGAACGTCAACGCGAGGAAGATCGCGAGGCCCCACAGCGACTGGCGCGTGACGTCCTGACCCCAGCTCGGGCCGATGAACGACGAGCTCACCTCGTCGGCCGGCACCTGGTAGGCCTCGGACAGCGCCGCCGAGACCGCACGGGTCTCGGCATCCGTCATCTGATCGGTCTGCACCCGGATCGACTGCTCGCCATCGGCTCCGCCGATCGTGGTCACCTTCGTGGTCGCGTCGGGAACGACCGACTGCACGGCCTCGGTGGCGAGGGACTGGTCCGCCTCGCTGACGCCGCTCACGGTGAACTGCGATCCGCCGGTGAACTCGATGGAGAACTGGATCGGACGGATGAGCGGCACGAGCGCCGCGCCGATCACGAGGAGCGCCGCGATGATGAACCAGGTGCGCCGCTTGCCGACGAACGGGAAGGAGGTCTTGCCGGTGTAGAGGTCGTTGCCGAGCTCGTTCATGGAGCGCATCAGTCGTCCCCCTCCGTCGTGGTCGTGCTGCCCTTGCCTGCGGCTGCGCCCTTGGCCGGCGCGGAGGCACCGGCGGCGAGTTCGGCCTGCTTGCGTTCGGCGATCGTCTGGCGCTTCTCCGCCTCACCGCGCGAGCGGCCTGCGCGGCGCGCCGCCGAGCCCTTCGCCGAGGTCGCGGCGACGGGGGTGCGGAACTGCGCGCGACCGCGGTACACGGCGCCGAGGGCTTCGGGGTCGAGCCCCGACAGCGTGTGCCCCCCACCGAAGAACCGGGTGCGGGCGAGAAGCTGCATCACCGGGTGGGTGAAGAGGATGAAGATCAGGATGTCGATGAGCGTCGTGAGGCCCAGCGTGAACGCGAAGCCCTTCACCGTCGCGTCGGCGAGGATGTAGAGCACCACTGCGGCGAGGATGTTGATCGACTTCGAGATGTAGATCGTGCGCTTCGCTCTGCCCCAGCCGTCCTCGACGGCGCTCGTGATCGACTTTCCGTCGCGCAGTTCGTCTCTGATGCGTTCGAAGTACACGATGAACGAGTCGGCCGTGAACCCGATCGTGACGATCAGGCCCGCGACGCCGGCGAGCGACAGGCGGAATCCCATGCGCCAGCCGAGGATGCACAGCGTGATGTAGGTGAGCACACCCATCACGACGAGTGAGGCGATGATCACCGAGCCGAGTGCGCGGTAGACGATCAGCGAGTACAGGGCGACGAGGGCGAGGCCGATGAGGCCCGCGATGAGGCCGATCTGGAGCTGCTGGGAGCCGAGCGTCGCGGAGATCGAGTTGGTGCTCTGCACTTCGAAGCTGAGCGGCAGCGCGCCGTACTTCAGCTGATCGGCGAGGACCTTCGAGGAATCCTGATCGAAGGAGCCGGAGATCTGCGGCTTGCCGTCGGTGATCACGCCGTTCATGGACGGGGCGGAGATGACCGACCCGTCGAGGACGAAGGCGAACTGGTTGCGCGGCGTCTCCCCCGCCTGGGTGAAGGCGTACAGGCGCTTGCTGACACCTGCGAAGATCTCCGTGCCCTCACCGTCGAAGACGATGTTGACGACCCACTGTCCGGTCTGGCTGTTGATGCCTGCGGTGGCGTCGGAGATCGCCGAGCCGTCGAGCTCGACCGGACCGAGCAGGTACTTCGCGGTGCCCTGCGGGTCGCAGGCGATGAGCGGCTGGTCTTTGGGCTGGTTCGACGGGTCGTTCGTCTCGTCGGCGCAGTCGTACGCGAGGAACTTCGCCTGCAGCGCGGGAGTGACCCAGTTCATGTCGCTGCCGTCGGTGGGCGCCGCGGTGGGGGACGACTCGAGCGAGGGATCGGGCGTCGGGTACGGGGTCTGGTTGCCGTCCTCGCCGACGTAGGTGGTGCTCGCGGCGGTCGTGTAGAGCACGGCGCGCAGCTGCATCTGGGCGGATGCCGCGATGCGGTCGCGCGTCTCCTCGTCGGCGGGGCCGGGGATCTGCACGACGATCTGGTTGCCGGCCTGCGTCGTGATGTCGGTCTCGCCGACGCCGGACGCGTCGACGCGCTGGCGGATGATGGCCGCCGCCTGGTTCATCTGCTCGGGCGTCGGCGTCGTCCCGTCGGGCGTCTTCGCCTCGAGGACGATCTGCGTGCCGCCCTGGAGGTCGAGGGCGAGTTCGGGCAGCCAGGAGCTCGCGGGGTTGCCCTCGGCATCCTTGAACACGTAGACGCCGAGCGCGTTGATGCCGAACAGCACCACGGTGATGGCGAGCAGGGCTGTCAGTGCGCGCCAGGCATGACGCACAGGGGTGGGTGTGGCCACGGAGGGTCAGCTTTCTTCGAGACGCCGCGAAATGCGGGCGGTGTGTCAGGCCTGGGGCTTGTCCTGCGGCGTGTCGCCGAGGTCGGCCGGCTCGGACGATGCGGACGCGTCCGCGGTCTTCGCGGCCTCGGCACGGGCGCGCGCCTGGTCGTCGCTAAGGGAGCTGACCTGACCGTCGGCGACATCGGCGAGGTACTCGGCCTCGTCGGACTCCGCCTCGGCGAACTCGTCCTCTGTGACGGTGCCTTCCTCCTCGTCGACGACACGGAGGATCGCCTGGGTGTGCACCTCCACCTCGACGCCGGGCGCGAGCTCGACGTGCGCGGGCTTGGACAGATCGTCGTTGTCGTAGGAGATGAGCGTGCCGTAGAGGCCGCCCTGCAGCAGGACCTTGACGCCGGGCACCATCGCGCGCGTCTTCGCCTCCTGCTCGGCCTTCATCCGCTGCGCGCGGCGGCGCGAGCTCCAGAACATGAAGACGAGCAACGCCGCCATGACGACGAGCAGAAGGATATCCATGGGGTCGAACCTTTCGGGGCGTGCGTGCCAGAGGACGGCGGCGCGAAGAAGGCGGCGAGGAGCCTTCAGCGATTATAGGTCATCGAGTCTCAGCGCCTCCCCCGGCTGCGCGACGCGCAGGTGGGCGTACCCCTCCGGAGTCGCGACGCGCCCGCGCGGAGTGCGCCCGAGCAAGCCGATGCGGACGAGGTACGGCTCGACGACCGACTCGATCGTCTCCGCCTCCTCGCCGACCGTGACGGCGAGCGTCGAGAGTCCGACCGGGCCGCCGCGGAAGCGGCGGACGACGGCATCCAGCACTGCCCGGTCGAGGCGATCGAGGCCGATCTCGTCGACGTCGTACAGATCGAGAGCTGCGGCGACGTCGGACTCGGTCGCGGCGCCCGAGGCACCACCGTGGACGATGACATAGTCGCGGACGCGTCGCAGAAGCCGGTTCGCGATGCGCGGTGTACCGCGTGAGCGGCGCGCGATCTCCTCGCGTGCGGTCGGCGGCACGTCGACGCCGAGGACGGTCGCGGAGCGCGCGATGACCCGCTCGAGCTCTTCGGGTTCGTAGTACTCGAGGTGCGCCGTGAAACCGAAACGGTCGCGGAGCGGGTTCGGCAGCAGACCCGACCTGGTCGTCGCCCCGACGAGCGTGAAGGGGGCGAGGTCGAGCGGGATGCTGGTCGCGCCCGCGCCTTTGCCCACCATGATGTCGATGCGGAAGTCCTCCATCGCGAGGTACAGCATCTCCTCGGCCGAGCGCGCCATGCGGTGGATCTCGTCGATGAAGAGCACCTCGCCGGGCACGAGGCTCGACAGCAGCGCGGCCAGGTCTCCGGCGTGCTGGATCGCCGGGCCGCTCGAGAGGCGCAACGGGCGTCCGCTCTCGTGGGCGACGATCATGGCGAGGGTCGTCTTGCCCAGACCGGGCGGGCCGGAGAGCAGGATGTGGTCGGGAGCGCGCTCCTGGATGCGGGCCGCGTCGAGCAGAAGCTGCAGCTGCCCGCGCACCTTCTGCTGACCGACGAACTCCGCCAGCGACGTCGGGCGGAGCGCCCCCTCGACGGCGAGCTCGCTGTCGTCCTCGGCGAGCCCCGGGTCGCGAGTGGGATCGATCGGCGACTCAGACACGTGAGCGCTCCGTCCGGCTCGGTCCCAGCTGCGCGAGCGCGAGCTTCAGGAGCGCGGGAACGGAGGCGAGGTCGGACGCCGCGGCATCCTGCGTGATCTCGTGCACCGTCTCGGTGCTCACCCGCTCGTTCCACCCGAGGGCGACGAGCGCTGCGACGACCTGGCCGGCGATCGCGGTCGTCGCAGCGCCCGTGGCGGCGGATGCCGTCGCGCCCGGGGCCGGGGTGTGCAGCTTGCCGGCGAGCTGCACGACGATGAGCTTCGCGGTCTTGGGGCCGATGCCCGAGACGCGGCGGAACGGTGCGTCGTCCTCCGCGGCGACGGCCTCGGCGATCTGCGCGACGCTCAAGGCGGAGAGGACGCCGAGCGCCGACTTCGGACCGACGCCGGAGACGCTGAGCAGCAGGGTGAACGTCTCGAGCTCGTCGCGCTCGGCGAACCCGAAGAGCGAGAGAGCATCGTCGCGCACGACGAGGCTCGTGTGGAGGAACGCGTCCTCGCCGACGCGCAACGTCCGGGCCAGGGGTGCGGGAACGGCTACCCCGAAGCCGACGCCGCCCACTTCGACGATCGCCGACTCGGCATCCGAATGCAGCACGCGGCCGCGCAGCGAGGAGATCATCGCCCCAGCCTAAAGCCGGGTTCGGACGTTTGTTCGACCGACACGCAGGGGCTCGTGGCGAGGTCGGATGCGGTCAGCGTCGCGTGGCGCGCTCCGCGTCGGCCCACGCACGCTGCGCGGGAGTCAGGGTGGTCCCGTCGACCGCGGTGCCGGGCGCGCCGCGCCGCCACGCGTGGCAGAGGGCGATCGCCAGGGCATCCGCCGCGTCGGCCGGTTGCGGCAGGGCGTCGAGGCGCAGCACCCGGGCGACCATCGTCTGCACCTGACGCTTGTCGGCGGTGCCGTACCCGGTGATCGCTGCCTTGACCTCGGAGGGCGTGTGCGTCGCCGCGGGAAGGCCATGCTCGGCGGCGACGAGGAGCGCGACACCGCTCGCCTGGGCCGTTCCCATCACGGTGTTCCGGTTCTGCTGCGCGAACACGCGCTCGACCGCGACGACGTCGGGGCGATGCTCGCCGACGATCGCGCGCAGGCCCCCCGCGATGAGGGCGAGGCGCTCCCCGATCGGTAGGTCGGTGCCCGAGCGCACCACACCGACGTGCACGAGCGACGCCGACCGGTCGGCGCGCACGTCGACGACGCCGACGCCGCAGCGGGTGAGGCCGGGGTCGATGCCGAGGACGCGAAGAGCGGATGCCACTCCCCCACGCTAGGCGTGGTGTCGTCGGCATCCGCTCTGCGAAACGCGCGCGAGGCGAACTGCGTCCGGGCGAGCCCCGGCGGCGATCACTCGTCCTCTTCGAGCTCCGCCTGCACCTCGGGCGTGAGGTCGAAGTTGCTGTAGACGTTCTGCACGTCGTCGCTGTCTTCGAGCGCATCGATGAGACGGAAGATCTTGCGCGCCGTGTCGGCGTCGATCTCGACCTTGAGGTTCGGGACGAACTCGACGTCGGCCGACTCGTACTCGATCCCGGCATCCTGGAGCGCCGAGCGCACGGGGACGAGGTCGGTGGCCTCCGTGATCACTTCGAACCCGTCGGCGTGCGGCTCGACCTCTTCGGCGCCGGCCTCGAGAACCGCCAGCATGACGTCATCCTCGGTCGTGCCCTCGCCCGAGACGACGATGACGCCCTTGCGGGAGAAGTTGTACGCAACCGAACCCGGGTCGGCCAGCGTGCCGCCGTTGCGGGTCAGGGCCGTGCGCACCTCGGCGGCGGCGCGGTTCTTGTTGTCGGTCAGACACTCGATCATGAGGGCGACGCCATTCGGGCCGTACCCCTCGTACATGATCGAGGTGTACTCGACCGACTCGCCGCCGATACCCGCACCGCGCTTGACGGCGCGGTCGATGTTGTCCTTCGGGACGGAGGTCTTCTTCGCCTTGAGGACGGCGTCGTACAGAGTCGGGTTGCCGGCGAGATCGGGGCCGCCGAGCTTCGCCGCGACCTCGATGTTCTTGATGAGCTTCGCCCACGACTTGGCACGGCGTGCGTCGATGACGGCCTTCTTGTGCTTGGTCGTGGCCCATTTGGAGTGTCCGGACATGGATGCCAGTTTACGGTGCGCGACGGACGTCCATGCGAGACGTCGCGCTCACGCGGCGCGCACGAGGTCCAGGAACAGTTCGTGGAAGCGCGTCTCGCCCGAGACCTCGGGGTGGAACGCCGTCGCGAGCAGCGGCCCCTGCCGGACGGCGACGATGCCGCCGCCGAGGTCGCCGGGTAGCGTCGCGAGCACCTCGGCATCCGATCCGGCCGCCGTGACGAGCGGGGCACGGATGAAGGCGGCGTGGAGGGGCGCGTCGAACCCGGCCACGGTGAGGTCGGTCTCGAATGACTCGACCTGCCCCCCGAACGCGTTCCGCCGCACCGTGACGTCGAGACCGCCGAAGCTCTCCTGACCGGTGATCGGGTTCTCGATGCGGTCGGCGAGGAGGATCATCCCGGCGCACGTGCCGTAGACGGGGAGGCCGCCCGCGATCGCCTCCCGGATCGGCCCCTGCATGCCGAACGAACGGGCAAGTTTGTCGATGACGCTCGACTCACCCCCCGGGAGGACCAGCCCGTCGACCGATCCGAGCTCGTCGGGGCGCCGGACGAGCATCACCTCGGCGCCGAGCGCCGTGAGCACGCGGGCGTGCTCTCGGACGTCGCCCTGCAGGGCGAGCACGCCGACCCGCGGCGTCATCGCCGGCCACCGAAGCGGTTGAGTCGTACGGAGCGAGACGGCCGTGACGTCTCAGAGGTCACAGCAAGTATCACCCGTCCCACGCTCCATACGACAGGGACACCCACACCGCCACCACGGACCGCGGACGTGCGCATCACCAGCCGCGCTCGGCGAGGCGGTGCGGTGCGGGGAGGTCGGTGACATTGATGCCGACCATCGCCTCGCCGAGACCGCGCGAGACCTCGGCGATGACCTTCGGGTCGTCGAAGAAGGTCGTCGCCTTGACGATCGCCGCGGCGCGCGCCGCCGGGTCGCCGCTTTTAAAGATGCCCGACCCGACGAACACGCCGTCGGCTCCGAGCTGCATCATCATCGCGGCGTCCGCCGGGGTCGCGACGCCGCCCGCGACGAACATGACGACCGGGAGCGTGGCGGTCTCGGCGACCTCGACGACGAGGTCGTAGGGCGCCTGCAGCTCCTTCGCCGCGACGTAGAGCTCGTCCTTCGACAGTGATGAGAGAGCGGCGACCTCGCTGCGGATCTTCCGGATGTGCTTCATCGCCTCGGAGACGTCGCCTGTCCCCGCCTCGCCCTTGGAACGGATCATCGCCGCGCCCTCGGTGATGCGGCGAAGCGCCTCGCCGAGGTTCGTCGCACCGCACACGAACGGCACGGTGAAGCCCCACTTGTCGATGTGGTTCACATAGTCGGCGGGCGAGAGCACCTCGGACTCGTCGATGTAGTCGACGCCGAGCTCCTGCAGCACCTGGGCCTCGACGAAGTGGCCGATGCGGGCCTTCGCCATGACCGGGATCGAGACCGCCTCGATGATCCCGTCGATCATGTCGGGGTCGCTCATCCGCGACACCCCGCCCTGGGCGCGGATGTCGGCCGGCACGCGCTCGAGCGCCATGACGGCGACGGCGCCGGCGTCCTCCGCGATGCGGGCCTGCTCGGGGGTGACGACGTCCATGATGACGCCGCCCTTCAGCATGTCGGCGAGACCGCGCTTGACACGCGAAGATCCGGTGGTGGCGGTGGACATCGGGCATGCTCCTCGGAGAGATGAGAGTGTCGTCGCCGACACGATTGTTTGACCTAGGCCAAAACGTAGCATGGCCTGTCACATAGACTGCACGCAGGACGCGAGAGGAGACGGAGTGTGACGACGACGACGTCTGCGCACGGCGTGCCCGTGCACCGCGCGATCTCCGGCGCTTCGGCCACGGACATCGCCGACAGCGTCCGCGAGCGCGTCGAGCGCGGCGTGTTCGCGCCCGGAGATGCGCTGCCGCCGGTGCGCGCCCTCGCCGACGAACTCGGCGTGAACCGGAACACCGTCGTCGCCGCGTACCGCCTCCTCACCCAGGCCGGTCTCGTCGAAGCGCGCGGGCGCGCCGGCACCCGCGTCGCCGCGCAGACCCCCATCGCGCAGGAGGGGTTCGCGGCCGGCACGGTTCTGCGCGACCTCGGCACCGGGAACCCCGACCCCACCCGCATCCCCGACCCGACTGCCGCCCTCGGGCGCATCGTCGGGCGTCCTGTCCTTTACGGCGAGCCGGTCATCGACCCCGACCTCGACGCGTGGGCCACCGACTGGATGCGCGCGGCGGTCGGCCCGGAGCGCGGTTTCCGCCTCACGATCACCTCGGGCGCGTCCGACGCGATCGAGCGGCTCCTCGCCCAGACCCTCACGCGCGACGACGCCGTCGCCCTCGAGGACCCGTGCTTTCTCGCGAGCCTCAACACGGTCCGCCTCGGCGGCTATCGCCCCGTCCCCGTGCCGATGGATGCCGAGGGGATGACCGTGGACGGGCTCCGCGCGGCGCTGGATGCCGGGGCCCGCGCCGTCGTCGCGACTCCCCGCGCCCAAAATCCGACCGGAGCGAGCCTCTCCGCCGCCCGCGCCGCGGAGCTGCGCGCGGTGCTGGCCGATCACCCCTATGTCCTCGTGATCGAGGACGACCACTTCTCGCTCCTGTCCGCCCGCCCCTACCAGTCGCTCATTCCGGAAGGGCATCAGCGGTGGGCACTCATCCGGTCGGTGTCGAAGTTCCTCGGTCCCGACATGGGGCTCGCGATTACGGCATCCGACCCGGACACCGCCGAGCGACTGGCCCGCCGGCTGAACCCGGGCTCGACCTGGGTCAGCCATCTGCTCCAGCGACTCGGCCACGCGCTCCTCACCGAGCCGAAGGCGATCGCGGCGGTCGAAGAGGCGTCGGCGCACTATGCCGCGCGCAACGCCTTCGCCGCCGAGAAGCTGACCGCGGCGGGCGTCGCCGTCTCCCCCGGCGACGGTCTCAGTCTCTGGGTGCCGCTGCCGGCGCCGGCGCGGGATGTGTCGGAGCAGCTCATGCGTCGCGGCTGGTTGGCCCGCCCTGGTGACGCGTTCGCGCTCGAAGACGATGCCGCCGCGCGGCACCTGCGCCTCACCGTCCACGACCTGTCCGACGCCGACCTCGAGCGTCTGGCATCCGACCTCGCCGCGGCGATCGCGGCGACCGGCTCCCCGCCACCGCCCCCGAAAGCAGGATGACACCCATGCGTATCCTCTCCATCCAGTCAGCCGTCGCGTACGGCCACGTCGGCAACTCTGCGGCGGTCTTCCCGCTGCAGCGCATCGGCGTCGAGGTCATGCCGGTCTACACGGTGAACTTCTCCAACCACACCGGTTACGGTGCCTGGCGTGGCCCGCTGATCTCGCCCGACGACGTCCGCGACGTGATCACCGGCGTCGAAGAGCGGGGCGCCTTCGCGAGCACCGACGTCGTCCTCAGCGGCTATCAGGGCAGCGAGGGCATCGGGGACGTGATCCTCGACGCCGTCGCGCGCGTGAAGGCCGCGAATCCGGATGCCGTGTACTCCTGCGACCCCGTGATGGGCAACGCCAAGAGCGGCTGCTTCGTCGCGCCCGCGATCCCCATCCTCCTCCGCGAGAAGGTCGTGCCCGCCGCCGACATCATCACGCCCAACCAGTTCGAGCTGGGCTTTCTCACCGAGACCGAGCCCTCCGACCTCGACTCGACCCTCGCGTCGGTCGACGCGGCGCGGGCGATGGGCCCCTCGACGGTGCTGGTGACGAGCGTCGAGCGCCCCGAGCGACCGGTGCTCGAAGACGGGCGGGACACGATCGAGATGCTCGCCGTCGACGACGCGGGGGCGTGGATCGTGCGGACCCCGCACATTCCGATGAAGGCGAACGGCTCAGGCGACGTCACCGCGGCCCTCTTCACGGCCCACTACCGCGCCTCCGGCAATGCGGCTGACGCACTCGCGAAGACCGTCTCGAGCGTGTACGACCTCCTGCAGACGACCTACGATTCCGGGCAGCGCGAACTCCAGCTCGTCGAGGCGCAGGAGTTCTACGCCCATCCGCGGCTGCAGTTCGCGGTCTCGCAGGTGCGCTGACTCAGCGGTACGTCTCGTCGTAGGCGGCCTGCCACTGCGGAGCGTCAGCGGGACACATGTAGCCCATGCCGTAGACCATGATGCTCGCGAGATTCGCTTCGCCGGCTGTCCGCTTCTCGCCCTCGAGGCCCGAGAGCACCGCCGCGAACAGGGGCGAGCTGCCGACATGCGCCTGGAAGTCCGCCGTGTCGATCTCGTGACCGTTGAGGATCGCCGTCTCGCACCCGTCCGCGGCGGCGGCGAGGTAGATCGACTCGGCTTCCGCGCTCCACTCGATGCCGTTCGACTCCATGTACGCGCGCTGGTTCGCGATGAACTCCTTCTGCTCGGGCGTCGTCGCCGTCAGGAGTGAGCCGTCGAGTGGCAGCTGCTGCGCGGCCATGAACGCGTCACGCTCGGCGAACCGGTCGGCCATGTCGCCGGTGTCCCCGTCTGCGCCGGCGTCGGGGCTGGGCGTCTCGACCGGCAGCGTCTTCTCCGGCTCCGAGACCGTGGGCGTCGGCGAGGCGGACGGCTCGCGGGTGGAGATGAGCGAGCAGCCGGCGACGCCGAGGGTCAGGGCGAGCACTGCGGACGCCGCGAGGGCGCGGTGAATGGCCATGGGGGGATTCCTCTCGTTCCCCCGACCGTATCGGTGATCCCGGTCGCTGTGTGGGCGCGGTCAGATCCGCCAGGCGGATGCCACGGCCTCGCGCACCTCGCCCAGTAGCTGGGGCAGGGCCTTCGTGCGCGCGATGATCGGGAAAAAGTTGGCGTCGCTCCCCCACCGCGGCACGACGTGCTGGTGGAGGTGTTCGTCGACCCCGGCGCCGGCGACGGCGCCCTGGTTCATGCCGATGTTGAACCCCTGGCAGTTCGACACCTCACGCAGGACGCGCATCGCGGTCTGCGTGATCGCGGCGATCTCCGCGACCTCCTCGACCGTTGCCTGATCGTAGGTCGCGATGTGGCGGTACGGGCAGACGAGCAGATGACCGGAGTTGTACGGGAAGAGGTTCAGCAGCGCATACGACGTCGTGCCGCGGTAGACGATGAGGCCGTCGGCATCCGACTTCTGCGGTGCCGCGCAGAAGGGGCATCCCTCGCCGCGGTTCACGTCGGCACCTGCGTTGATGTAGACCATGCGGTGCGGGGTCCACAGCCGCTGGAAGCCGTCCGGGACGCCGGCGAACGCGCTGGCCTCTTCGAGCCGCGCGTCGACGTCGTCCGGGGAGCTCACGCGAGATCCTCCGCGGTGTTCACGAGGGCCTTGCCCGCGATGGCCGCGACGATCTTGCCGATCGCCTCGTCGACCGGGATGCCGCCCAGCTGCGTGCCGTCGCGGAACCGGAACGACACCGTGCCTGCGGAGCGATCCTGCTCCCCCGCGATCAGCTGCAGGGGCACCTTCTGCGTCGTGTGGGTGCGGATCTTCTTCGGCATCCGGTCGTCGGAGTGGTCGACCTCGGCGCGGACGCCGTGGGCGCGCAGGCGTTCGACGATCGCGTCGAGGTACGGGGCGAACTCCTCCGCCACGGGGACGCCCACGACCTGCACCGGCGCGAGCCACACCGGGAACGCCCCGGCGTAATGCTCGAGGAGGATCGCGAAGAACCGCTCGACCGACCCGAACAGCGCGCGGTGGATCATGACCGGGCGGTGCTTCTCGCCGTCGGGGCCGGTGTACTCGAGCTCGAAGCGCTCGGGCTGGTTGAAGTCGAGCTGGATCGTCGACATCTGCCAGGTGCGTCCGATGGCGTCGCGTGCCTGGACCGAGATCTTGGGGCCGTAGAAGGCGGCTCCGCCCGGGTCGGGCACGAGCTCGAGCCCCGAGCCCTCCGCGACCTCGCGGAGCGTCTCCGTCGCATCGGTCCACAGCTCGTCGGGGCCGAGGAACTTGGGGTTCCCCTCCTCCTTCGTCGACAGCTCGAGGTAGAAGTCGTTCAGCCCGTAGTCACGGAGGGTCTGCAGCACGAAGTCGAGCGAGTGGGTGAGCTCGCGCTTGACCTGGTCGGGCGTGACGTAGATATGGGTGTCGTCCTGGGTCATCCCGCGGACACGGGTGAGGCCCGAGAGGGTGCCGCTCTTCTCGTACCGGTAGACCGAGCCGAATTCGCTCAGTCGCAGCGGCAGCTCGCGGTACGACCGACCGCGCGAGCGGAAGATCAGGTTGTGGAACGGGCAGTTCATGGGCTTCAGGTAATACTCCTGGCCCTCCCGCGACACGTGCCCATCGGCATCCACGATCTCATCCAGCACCATCGGGGGGTACATGCCCTCGGCGTACCACTGCAGGTGACCGGAGGTCATGAACAGGTCACCCTTGGTGATGTGCGGGGTGTTCACGACCTGGTAGCCGCTCGCGAGCAGGCGCTCGCGCATGTAGCGCTCGATCTCGTAGCGGATGATGCCGCCCTTGGGGTGGAAGACGCTGAGGCCCGGTCCGATCTCGTCGGGGAACGAGAACAGGTCGAGCTCCTTGCCGAGCTTGCGGTGGTCGCGCTTGGCGGCTTCTTCGAGGCGGTGCTGGTAGGCGCGCAGCTCGTCCTTCGTGGGCCACGCGGTGCCGTAGATGCGCTGTAGCTGGGGGTTCTTCTCACTGCCGCGCCAGTACGCTCCGGCGACGCGGGTGAGGTCCCAGCCGTTTCCGACGAGCCGGGTCGAGGGCACGTGCGGGCCGCGGCACAGGTCGCGCCAGGCGGTGTCGCCGTCGCGGGTGACGTTGTCGTAGATCGTCAGCTCGCCCGCGCCGACCTCGACCGATGCTCCTTCGGCGGCGTCCGCACCCGATCCGGGGCCGCCGGCGAGATCGATGAGCTCGAGCTTGAACGGCTCATCGGCCATCTCGGCGCGCGCCTCGTCCTCGGTCACGACGCGGCGAACGAAGCGCTGGCCCTCGCGGACGATGCGCTCCATCTCCTTCTTGATCGCCTTGAGGTCTTCGGGGGTGAAGGGCTCGTCGACACCGAAGTCGTAGTAGAAGCCGTCGGTGATCGGCGGGCCGATCCCGAGGTTCGCCTGCGGCTTGACGCGCTGAACCGCCTGCGCCAGCACGTGCGCCGTCGAATGGCGGAGGATCGAGAGGCCGTCGGCACTCTCGACGGTCACCGGCTCAACGGCATCGCCGGTCGTCACGACGGTGGCGAGGTCTTTCAGCTCGCCGTTGACGCGGAGGGCGATCACGGAGCGGTCGGGGAACAGGGCGAAACCGTCGGCGGGAAGGTCAACGTCCGCCGGGGTGATGACGTCGGTCAAGGGAATCTCTCCAGAGAGGTGGCTCGGAATCAAGGCTACTCAGCTTCGAGCGCGTCCCGCGCCCCGCCCGCTCAGGCGTGCAGCGTTCGCGTCGGACGGCACACGCCGACCATCGCGGGGTGGCTCAGCCGGTCCGGTTCCATACAGCCATGCTACTGCCCGCTCGCGCGGCACGAAGAAGGGGGCGCCGCCCACGCGGCGCCCCCTTCTTCTCTTCGCTGTCGCTCAGGCGGTGCAGAGCTCGTCGAGCTTCTTGCCCGAATCCTGCACGGCCGTGGCGGCATCCGTCATCTTCTCGGTGCGGTCGGCGAGGGCGGCCGTGTCGCCGTCGTCGATGCCCTCGAACGTCTCGCCGAACTCGCCGATCTTGTCGGAGAGGTCCTCGACCGCCGCCTTGACCTCGTCGTTGCTGAGCTTGTCGGCCGTCTCGTCCAGACGGTCCTCGAGCGCGCCGATCGACTCCGCGACCTTCGAGAAGCTGCCCGACGCGGCGTCGGACTGCACGCTGCTGAGCTGCGTCTGCACGTCGCTGAGCTCCGACTGCGCCGTGCTGCACGCCTCGGCGACCGACTGGCCGCCCGAGCAGCCGGTGAGAGCGGCGACGGTGAAACCGGCGGCGAGGAGGAGTCCGGCGGTGGTCTTGATGCGCATGGTGTTCCGTTCGTC
Source organism: Microbacterium sp. bgisy203 (assembly GCF_057706945.1). Classification (NCBI taxonomy): domain Bacteria; kingdom Bacillati; phylum Actinomycetota; class Actinomycetes; order Micrococcales; family Microbacteriaceae; genus Microbacterium; species Microbacterium sp. bgisy203. The sequence goes on from NZ_JBYIPF010000001.1 coordinate 59,912, forward strand.
GTGCGCCGAGGCGCGGTCGATGTCCCTATGGTTCGGCTTTGAGGCTAGCGGCATCACCGGCCGGTCGCACCTTCGCATGCGGGGGGCATGGACCATGCGATGTGGCGCTGGCATCACCTCCGGAAGCCGGTGGATCCGTCGGTCGGGACAGACCCAGCGGTTCAGAGCGCGACGTCGAGGTCGACCTGGATCTCCCCCGCGAGCTCCTCGAGCGCGCGCGTGATCTCGCCGGCATCCGCGTGGGCGGGAACGCGCACCTCGACGCTCGCTTCGAACAGGGTGCCGCCCGCCATCGGCGCGTCGAGCGTGCGGCTGCGGAACGTGTCGATCGAGAGGGCATGTGCGGCGATGGCCGCCGTCACATCGCGGACGATGCCCGGACGGTCGTTTCCCAGGACGGTGAACGCGAGAGTCCGGGATGCCTCGGGCTGCGGAGCGGTCGGTGCGCTCCCCGAGTGGATCGTGACGGTGAGGATGCCGTCGAGGCTCTCGAGCGCGGCGGTGAGCTCCGCGACGCGCGCGTCGGCGATATCCACCGCGACGATGCCGGCGAACGCTCCGGCGAGCTCTGCGAGCTCGCTCTGCCCCCAGTTGCCGCCCGCTTCGGAGACCGTTCGGGCGAGCGCGTTGACGAGACCGGCACGGTCGTCGCCGACGACCGTGAGGACGAGGTGGGCCATGCCGTGAGCCTAACCCTCCCTGCCCCTCCCCCGCCTCAGTGGGTGGGCAGGAACATGATCTGGGTGAGGCCGATCATCGCCCACACGAGAAAGACGCAGAACACCACGAGGTAGATGCCCGTCACCGCCAGGGCGACGATGGCCGGCCAGCGGGGTTGCGCGCGCCGCACCAACGCGATGATGCCGAAGGCCACAGACAGAACGAGACCCGCTATGCCCAGGATGCCGAAGGATCCGACGCCGAAGCCCATAAGGGACAGGAAGACCACCAGCGGCGCGAGGAATGCGAGACCGAACGCCCACCACCCCCAGGCTGCGGCGCGCGCGCCGGTCGGCCGGGAGGGAGCCGGCGAAAACCCGGCGTATGGCGAGGCGGGTGGGAACGCCGAGGGGTGCGGGTACGCGGGACGCTGCGGTACGGCGTGGGGGTACGCGGCAGCGTGAGGCGCAGGATATGGGTACGCGGGCGGTTGAGAGGCAGGCGGTTGAGAGGCAGGGGGTTGAGACACCCTCGATACCTATCACAGCGGCGACCGCCGTGCGGTGAAACAACGAAAGCCCCCGGGACTCCGGGGGCTTTGATATGTGCGCGATACTGGGATCGAACCAGTGACCTCTTCCGTGTCAGGGAAGCGCGCTACCGCTGCGCCAATCGCGCCTGTACAGGCGTATTCAGTTGTGACGTGAGGTGGCGACGGGATTCGAACCCGTGTAAACGGCTTTGCAGGCCGGTGCCTAGCCGCTCGGCCACGCCACCGTGTGTTCAACCACCGTGTGGTGTTTAACCACCGTGTGATTAAACCGTGTGGTTTGACCCCACGTGCCGTGATCATTCCGAAGAACGACCGCTGCACTCGAGCGGATGACGAGACTCGAACTCGCGACCCTCACCTTGGCAAGGTGATGCGCTACCAACTGCGCTACATCCGCGTGCTCCCTGGTTGTCGTCTCCGACTCCCTCAGGCGCTTGATCGACTTTAGCCGACGATCGGCCCAGCGCAAAACCGATGCGCGCCCGCGCGTGTCACGTGCGCGATTCGGCGGGTGGGGTCGGCATCCGGTAGCATCGAGTCTCGGCGCGCAGAATCTTCTCCGCGCTCACGGGCGATTGGCGCAGTTGGTAGCGCGCTTCCTTCACACGGAAGAGGTCATCAGTTCGAGTCTGGTATCGCCCACCACGAAACCCTCGCTTCGCCGGGGGTTTTCTCGTACCCCCGGGGCGACACGATCTGCAAGGGGTCGCCGACGACACGCCGCCGTGATGGCATCCGTCACGGCGTGTCCGTCCTGATCCCTTGCAGTTCGGCACCGGCGCGTCGCGCGGAGTCAGGAACCGACTGCCCAGCCGTAACGCTGCTGCAATGCGGCGGCGACGCGGGTGAAGCGATCCAGATCGAGCGCGGATGCCTCGCGGCGCATGCCGTCGCGATGCACGGTGTACACCTGCTCGATGTCGACCCATGAGGGACGACCCTGCGAGTCCCACGGGCCGGAGCCGATGGCCAGGAAGTCGCGGTCGCCCTCGTGCGCCTTGCTCGTCAGACGTACCGCGTAGACGCGGTCGGCGTTCTGGCGCGCGATGACGAGCACGGGCCGGTCCTTGCCGCGGCCGTCGTTCTCGGCGTACGGCACCCACGTCCAGACGACCTCCCCCGCGTCCGGGTCGCCGTCGCGGTCGGGCGCGTACGTGATCGTGAGGCCGCGCGCATCCGGCGGGTCGATCTCTTTCGTGGCGGTGACTCCGCTCCGTCCGCGGTGCGCCTCGGCATCCACGCCGTCCGCGCCCCAGGAAGGGGCTCCGGAGGACAGGCGGGACGACCTGCCTGTGGCCGTGCGAGACGGTGGCTCCGATGTCTGCGCGGGCCGCGTGAACGCCTTCAGCAGGCTCTGGAGCAGACCGACACCGAACCCGTCGCGACGTGCGTGCATGCGCGTCAGCCTAACAACGCCGCCCGAGGTGCGACCCAGGCGGCGCGACGAGGGGCGCCGAGCCGAAGCCCGGCGCCCCTCGGGGAACGCGATGTGCGGTCAGTCGACCAGCGCGTAGCCCTCCTCGCCGTGCACGACGGTGTCGATGCCGGCGATCTCGTCCTCGTTCTTGACGCGGAACCCGATCGTCTTCTCGATGAGGAGGCCGAGGAGGTAGGCCACGACGAAGGAGTAGATCAGCACGCCGAAGGCGGCGATCGCCTGTACGAGCAGCTGCGCCCCGTTGCCTCCGGTGAACAGACCGGTGCCGTTGGCGAAGAAGCCGAGGTAGAGCGTGCCGATGAGACCACCGACGAGGTGGACGCCCACGACGTCGAGCGAGTCGTCGTAGCCGAGCTTCCACTTGAGCTCGATCGCCAGGGCGCAGACCGCACCGGTGATGACGCCGAGCAGCAGCGCCCAGCCCGGCGCGAGGGCGGCGCACGACGGGGTGATCGCGACGAGACCCGCGACGGCGCCGGAGGCGGCGCCGACGGCGGTGGGCTTGCCGTCCTTGATCTTCTCGACGACGATCCAGCCGATGATCGCCGCGGCCGTCGCGCCCAGCGTGTTGATCACGATGAGGCCCACGGACGAGCCCTCCGTGCCGAGCAGCGAGAACGTGCCCTCGGCGCCCGCGTTGAAGCCGAACCATCCGAACCACAGGATCGCGGCACCGAGCATCACGAGAGGAACGTTGTGGGGCTTGTGGATGCCCTTCTGGAAGCCGACGCGCTTGCCGAGCACGAGCGCGAGCGCGAGCGCGGCTGCACCGGCGTTGATGTGCACCGCGGTACCACCGGCATAGTCGATCACGCTGACGTCGAGGCCCATGTTCGCGCCGAGGTTGTACACCCAGCCGCCGCCCCAGACCCACGCGGCGACCGGGAAGTAGACGACCGTCGCCCAGATGCCGGCGAAGATCATCCACGAGCCGAACTTCGCGCGGTCGGCGATCGCTCCGGAGATGAGCGCGACGGTGATAATGGCGAAGGTCGCACCGTACGCGGAGACGACCAGCCCGTCACTGCCGGTGTTCGCCAGGCCGAAGTCGCTGAAGGGGTTTCCGGCGAGGAACTGGTTCTCGCCGTCTGCGATGGCGGTCATGTTGGAGCCGTACAGGATCCAGAGCACGCCGACCAGGCCCATCGCGCCGAAGCTCATCATCATCATGCTGACGACGCTCTTGGCCTTGACGAGGCCGCCGTAGAAGAACGCCACACCCGGCGTCATAAAAAGCACGAGGGCTGTCGCGGCGACAGACCACGCGAGGTTTCCGCTGTCCATGAAGGTCCTCACTCGGGGTTGTGTAACTCAAAGCCCCTCCCCTGCAGCGTTTCGGGTCGCAGCGGTCCGGGCGAGACCCAGTGTGGCGACGTGCGGTTTCCTCCGCCGTGCGCAGCGTGTTTCGCGTCGGTTACATGCCCCCGCGCGATGTGAACATCACGTTTCGCGCTCCTGCGTGTCGCGGGCGGATCCGCTCAGGAATGCGTGAGCGCGTTCAGTCGCGAGATGGCGCGCAGGTACTTCTTGCGGTATCCGCCGGCGAGCATCTCAGGCGCGAAGACCTCGTTGAGGCCGAGCCCGGTCGCGCGCACGGGGATCTGCGCGTCGTAGGCGCGGTCGACGAAGGCGACGAAGCGCAGCGCCGCCGATTGGTCCTGCAGCTCCGCGACATCCCGCAGCCCGATCGTGTCGAGCCCCTCGATGAGTCGGATGTAGCGCGACGGGTGCACGGAGGCGAGGTGGCGGATGAGTCCGTCGAACGCGTCGTCGGATGCCGTGCCGGAGGCGTCGGCATCCGTCAGCGCCTGCGTGTACGCCGCGTCATCCAGGACGACGGCGTGCCCGTCGATCGCGCGCTGGCGGTAGTCGGTCCCGTCGATGCGGATGGTCTCGAAGCTCGCGGACATCGCGTGGATCTCGCGAAGGAAGTCCTGTGCCGCGAAGCGACCCTCGCCGAGCGCGTTCGGCGGCGTGTTCGAGGTCGCAGCGAGGCGTGTACCGGTGGGGACGAGCTCGCCCAGAAGGCGCGTCATCACCATCGTGTCGCCGGGGTCGTCGAGCTCGAACTCGTCGATGCACAGGAGGTCGGCGCCGCGGAACAGCTCGACGGTCTTCTGATAGCCGAGCGCGCCGACGAGGGCGGTGTACTCGATGAACGAGCCGAAGTACTTCCGGCGCGCGGGCATCGCATGGTAGATCGAGGCCAGCAGGTGGGTCTTGCCGACGCCGAACCCGCCGTCGAGGTAGACGCCCGGCTTCATCTCGGGCGCGCGCTTGGCCCGGCGGAAGAGTCCCCCGCGCTCGGCCGGAGCCCCCCCACGGCTGAACGCCGTGAGAAGGTCTTTCGCCTCCTGCTGAGACGGGTAGGCCGGGTCGGCGCGGTAGGTCTCGAAGCTCGCGCCGTCGAACTGGGGTGGCGGCACGAGCGCCGCGACCATCTCGTCGCCGGATACCTGAGGGTTGCGCTCGGTCAGATGGACGATCGTCACTGGATGCTCACAGGGCGCTCTTTTCGGCGGGGAGGAGGTCGTGTCGGCGGAGCCAGTCGTCGATCGCGTCGGTCCAGCGCTGCTGGTCGTAGTTCCACAGCTTGGTGTGGCGTGCGGTCGTGAACGTCTGGAGTTCGACGAGGTCGGGTCGGGCCTCGGCCAGGGCATGGGACGCGGTCGACGGGACGAAGCCGTCGTCATCGCTGTGCAGGATGAGGATCGGATGCCGCAGCTCGCCCGACCGCGCGACGAGATCGAGCCGATCGAACGGGATGCCCTCATCGGCGCGCGTCGCGGGCGTCGCCCAGTCGGCGGACAGGGTGCCGATCGCGAGGTCGGTGACGGGGGCGGGCAGGCGGAGCGCCCGGCCCTGGTACTCGAGGACCGTGCGCCAGTCGACGACGGGGGAATCGAGCACGAGCCCCGCGATCATCTCGCGGTGCGCGGAGCGGAGCGCGAGCTGCAACGCGATGGCGCCCCCCATCGACCACCCCATGAGGACGATGCGACGTGCGCCCCGGTGCCGCGCCCAGGAGATGGCGGCGTCGACGTCACGCCACTCCGTCGCGCCGAGGGCGTAACTGCCGGTGCGGGTGTGCGGCGCGTCGCCGTCGTTGCGGTACGAGACGACGAGCGACGTCAGACCCAGCGCGTGGAAGACGGGCACCGCGCGGAGGCACTCGGAGCGGGTGGTGCCGCGGCCGTGGATCTGGATGACCCACGTGTCGGCCGTGCCCTCGGGGCCGCTGCCGGCGGGGAACAGCCACGCGGGGCAAGGGCCGATCGGCGCGGCCACGTGCACCTCTGTGTACGGCAGGTGCAGTTCGTCGGGGGTGCGGTAGTACCACCCGCTGAAGGCGGCGTCGGGGGTGAGCTGCGTCTCGCCGTCGACCTCCGTCAGGAGCTTGCGGGTGACGCTCGCGGCATCGCTCGAGAGCACCGACCCGATCTTCAGATAGTCGGCGGCGCCGGTCGTGAACAGCCCGTATCGACCAGGCAGCTGCGTGTCGGGGGTGCGCGAGAGGGTCACCGTCTGTGCGGCGACGTCGACCCCCAGGATGCGCGTGTCGACGGCGCGCGCGGCGGGCATGACGACCCGACGGGCGACGCGCACCGTGACGACGGCGAGAGCTGCGGAGACGACGGTGAGTGCGGAGGCCAGGGCCAGCGCGGTGCCCCGCAGAGCGGCCGCGGACGCGGAAGGCGCCGAGCCGGATCGTGAGGCGCCGAAGGCGGCGCGCCTGGATGCCTTCATCGTCTGTGCATTCTAGTCTGACGGCGTGGATGAACCCCGTCCCCTGGCCGGCTCTGCGGCGATGACCGGCGTCGTGGATTCCGTGCGCGCGCTCACCTTCCGCCCCGACTTCTCGGTGCGCGAGATCCCCGCACCCGCCTCCCTCGCGCCCGAGGCGTACGCGATCGCCGGTGATGTGCGCCCCGAGAGCGACGGCGCCGATTCCGAGTACGGCACCGGGCGCCTCATCGTGCTCCACGACCCCTCCGAGCCGGACGCGTGGGGTGGTCCGTGGCGCATCGTCTGCTTCGCGCAGGCTCCCCTCGAGCCGGAGATCGGCACCGATCCGCTCCTCGCCGACGTAGCCTGGTCGTGGCTCGTCGACGCGCTGGAGGCCCGAGGGGCGGCGTTCCATTCGGCATCCGGCACAGCGACGAAGACCCTCTCGAAGGGATTCGGGGGTCTCGCCGGCGAAGGCGACGGCGCACAGATCGAACTGCGCGCATCGTGGTCGCCTGCGGGAGGCAGTGGTGGAGACGGGGACATCGCCGCACAGGTCGACATCGCCGCACAGGTGGACGCGTGGGCAGAATTGGTGTGCATGCTGGCGGGTCTTCCGCCGGAATCGGAAGGGATCGCGGTGTTCAGAGGTCGCAGGTCGACGCGTGGCTGAGTACGACGTCATCGCCGATGCGGGCGGGCTGGATGCCGCGGCGCGCACGCTCGCGGCGGGAACGGGTCCCGTGGCCGTCGACGTCGAGCGCGCCTCGGGGTTCCGCTACTCGCAGCGCGCGTACCTGGTCCAGGTGTTCCGCCGCGGGGCGGGCGTGTTCCTCTTCGACCCGCCGGCGATCGGCGACATGACGGCGCTTCAGCGCGCGATCGGCGAGGAGGAGTGGATCCTCCATGCCGCGAGCCAGGACCTGCCTTCGCTGCACGAACTGGGCCTCACCCCGCCGTCGATCTTCGACACCGAGCTCGCGGCGCGCCTCTTGGGCCACGAGCGCGTGGGACTCGGAGCCGTCGTCGAGGACACCCTCGGCATCACGCTGGCCAAGGCGCATTCGGCGGCCGACTGGTCGACCCGCCCGCTCCCCCAGCCGTGGCTCGAATACGCCGCGCTCGACGTGCTGCACCTGGTCGATGTCTACGACGCCCTGGTCGCCGAGCTCGCCGAGCAGGACAAGACCGACCTCGCTGCGCAGGAGTTCGAGGCTGTTCGCACCCGCCCCGAGAAGCCGCCGCGCGAAGAGCCGTGGCGCCGGCTCAGCGGTCTCCACACCGTGCGCGGGAGGCGTGCGCTCGCGATCGCCCGCGCGCTGTGGCAGGCCCGCGAGGACTACGCCCGCGAGCAGGACACGGCCCCGGGTCGCCTCGTGCCCGACCGCTCCCTCGTCGCCGCGGTGCTCGCGAACCCCGCGAGCAAGCAGGAACTGTCGCGGGTGAAGGACTTCACCGGGCGCGCGAGCCGCACCCAGCTCGACCGCTGGTGGGCCGCGATCGAGACAGGCCGGACCGACCCCGCGCTTCCTGTCGAGCGGGTCCCCGGCGACGGCATGCCGCCCGTCCGGGCGTGGGCCGACCGCAACCCGCCCGCCGACCTTCGCCTCAAAGCGGCACGCCCGCTCATCGAGCAGCTCGCGCGCGATCTGAACATGCCCACGGAGAACCTCCTCACGCCCGACACGCTGCGCCGGGTGGCGTGGGAGGCACCCGACGAGATCGACAGTGACTCGGTGGGCGCCGCCCTCGCCGCGCGCGGCGCGCGCCCCTGGCAGGTCGCCCTCACCGCTCCCGTGATCGCGCAGGCGTTTGTCGAATCCGTGCAGGCTTCCGAGGACGCTCCCGCCGACGCCTCGTAGAATCGGACCAAGCGGCTTCGCGAGACTGAGTGTCACGTTAGGCTGTACTCAATCTCATTTACCTTGGAGGCAGTGTGGCCGAGATTTCGGACGTCTACTTCGTCGATGGCATGCGGACCCCGTTCGGTCGCGCCGGCGAAAAGGGCATGTATTGGAACACCCGCGCCGATGACCTCGCGGTCAAGGCGACCATCGGACTCATGGAGCGGAACGCGGACGTGCCCGCCGACCGGATCGACGACGTCGCGATCGCCGCGACCAGCCAGACCGGCGAGCAGGGCCTCACCCTGGGGCGTTCGGTCGCGATCCTCGCGGGTCTCCCGCAGACGGTTCCCGGCTTCGCGATCGACCGCATGTGCGCGGGCGCGATGACGAGCGTCGCCATGATGGGCGGCGCGATCGGATCGGGCATGTACGATCTCGCCCTCGCCGGCGGCGTCGAGCACATGGGTCACTACCCGATAGGTGGCAACGCCGACCCGAACCCGCGCTTCGTCTCGGAGCGCATGGTCGACCCGGGTGCGCTGAACATGGGCGTCACGGCCGAGCGCATCTTCGACCGCTTCCCGCAGCTGACCAAGGAGCGCTCCGACCGCTTCGGCATGCTGAGCCAGCACAAGGCGCAGGCCGCGTACGAGGCCGGCAAGTTCCAGCCCGACCTCGTGTCGGTCGCCGTGAAGGATGCCGAGGGCAGCTGGGGCCTGGCCACCGAGGACGAGGGCCGCCGCCCGCAGACCACGATGGAAGACCTCGCCGCGCTGAAGACCCCCTTCCGCCCGCACGGCCGCGTCACCGCCGGCACCTCCTCGCCCCTCACCGACGGCGCGACGATGTCGCTGCTCGCCGGAAAGCACGCCGTGAAGGAGCTCGGTCTCACGCCGAAGATGCGGATGGTCTCGTTCGCGTTCGCCGGCGTCCAGCCCGAGATCATGGGCATCGGCCCGATCCCCTCGACCGAGAAGGCGCTGAAGAAGGCCGGCCTGAAGATCGAGGACATCGGCCTGTTCGAGCTGAACGAGGCGTTCGCCGTGCAGGTGCTCTCGCTCCTCGACCACTTCGGCATCGCCGACGACGACCCCCGCGTCAACCAGTGGGGCGGCGCGATCGCGCTCGGACACCCGCTCGCGGCATCCGGTGTGCGTCTGATGATCCAGCTCGCGGCGCAGTTCGCCGAGCGTCCCGACGTCCGCTACGGCCTCACCGCCATGTGCGTGGGCCTCGGCCAGGGCGGGTCGGTCATCTGGGAGAACCCGCACTACAACGGAAAGAAGCGCTGATCGCGATGACGAACTACGACGAGATCGACTTCTCCCCCATCCTCGCGCTCACCGACGACGAGGTGATCACACACTCGCGCGTGCGCGACGTGACGCTGCGCTCGGGCAAGGTGCTCGCGCTCATCACGCTCGACAACGGTCGCGACCACACCCGCCCGAACACGCTCGGCCCGGCCACGATGACCGAGCTCGGCGAGACCCTCGACACCCTCACCGCGCGCGCCGCGGCGGGTGAGATCGACGCGGTCGGCATCACCGGCAAGCAGTACATCCTCGCCGCCGGCGCCGACCTCTCCGACATCACGAAGGTCGGGTCGAAGGACAACGCCAAACTCGTGGCCCAGCTCGGCCACAAGGTCTACAGCAAGCTCGCCACCATCGGCGTGCCGACCTTCACCTTCACGAACGGCCTCGCCCTCGGCGGCGGCCTCGAGATCGGCCTCAACTCGCACTACCGCACGGTGGATGCCTCGGCGGCCGCGATCGCCCTTCCCGAGGTCTTCCTCGGCATCATCCCCGGCTGGGGTGGCGCCTACCTGCTGCCGAACCTCATCGGCATCGAGAACGCCCTCGAGGTCGTGATCTCGAACCCGCTGAAGCAGAACCGCATGCTGAAGCCGCAGCAGGCGTACGACCTCGGCATCATGGACGCGATCTTCCCCGCGGCGACGTTCCTCGAGGACTCGCTCGCGTGGGCGGACGGCGTGCTGACCGGGGCGATCAAGGTCGAGCGCAAGAACGCGCCCGGCAAGATCGAGCGCACCGTCAAGTGGCCCGTCGCCATCAAGATGGCGCGCAACATGCTCGAGTCGAAGATCGGCACGGTTCCCCGCTCGCCGTACGTGGCCCTCGACCTGCTCGACAAGGCCAAGAGCGGCACGAAGGAAGAGGGCTTCGCCCGCGAGGACGACGCCCTCGCCGACCTCGTGACCGGTGACCAGTTCGCGGCGTCGATGTACGCTTTCGACCTCGTGCAGAAGCGCGCGAAGCGCCCTGTCGGCGCGCCCGACAAGGCCCTCGCGAAGAAGGTCACGAAGGTCGGAATCATCGGTGCGGGCCTCATGGCGAGCCAGTTCGCCCTCCTGTTCGTGCGTCGCCTCAAGGTGCCCGTGCTCATCACGGACCTCGACCAGGCCCGTGTCGACAAGGGTGTGGCCTACATCCACGACGAGATCTCGAAGCTCGAGCAGAAGGGTCGCCTCGACGGCGACACCGCCAACCAGCTGCGCGCGCTCGTCACCGGCACCACCGACAAGAGCCTCTACGCGGACTGCGACTTCGTCATCGAGGCCGTCTTCGAAGAGGTCGGCGTCAAGCAGCAGGTGTTCGGCGAGATCGAGCCGATCATCGCGGAGGACGCGATCCTCGCGACCAACACCTCGTCGCTGTCGGTCGAGGAGATCGGGTCGAAGCTCGCCCACCCCGAGCGGCTCGTCGGCTTCCACTTCTTCAACCCGGTGGCGGTCATGCCGCTCATCGAGATCGTGAAGACGCCGGAGACCTCGGACGCGGCCCTGTCGACGGCGTTCGTCGTCGCGAAGGGCCTCGGCAAGAACGCGGTGCTCACCGCCGACGCGCCGGGCTTCGTCGTGAACCGCCTGCTCGCCAAGGTCATGGGCGAGGCCGCCCGCGCCGTCTACGAGGGCACGCCCGTGGCCGACGTCGAGAAGGCGTTCGCGCCCCTCGGCCTCCCGATGGGACCGTTCCAGCTCATCGACCTCGTCGGCTGGAAGGTCGCCGCGCACGTGCAGGACACGATGGTGCGCGCCTTCCCCGACCGCTTCTACGCGAACGAGAACTTCCACGCGCTCGCGGAGCTGCCGGAGGTCGTTGAGAAGGACAAGGGCGGCCGCGTCACGGGCTTCACCAAGGAGGCCCAGAAGGTCATCAAGGGTCACATCGGCTCGACCCCGACGCCCGCCGACACGATCCTCCGCCGCGTGCAGGACGGTCTCGCGCAGGAGATCAAGATCATGCTCGACGAGGGCGTCGTGCCCGAGGTCGAGGACATCGATCTGTGCCTCATCCTCGGAGCCGGCTGGCCCTTCATCGACGGCGGCGCCTCGCCGTACCTCGATCGCGAGGGTGCGTCGGAGCGGGTCTTCGGCGGCACCTTCCACGACCCGCGCATCGTGGGGATCGGCTCCTGAGCCGTCCTTGAGGCCGATCCGCTGTCGCGGATTCGGAGAAGCGCCACAGAATCGGATGCCGCAGCGCGCGGCATCCGATTCTGCGTTTCAGCTCCGAACCTGCGGGTGGAGGGGAGGGTGCGGGTCTGCGCGCGTCCGGTTGCGGAACACTCGGTGACGCGACGGCGAAGACTCCGTTCCGCTGACTGCCGCAGGCGGCCGGATGCCGGATGGCGCGGCATCCTGGTGTCGTGATCGAGACCCTGACTTCGCTCGTCGGCACGGGTGGGATGAACGCGCTCATCAAGACCGGCGGGGCGGTGCTCACGGTGCTCCTGGTGGTGCCGGCGCTCTTCAAGCTCCTGATGGTCACGATCGACGAGGGCGAAGCCGCGATCCGCACCCGCAACGGCAGGCCGATCGTGCGACGGCGTGCAGGCCGGGGACATGAGGCCGGAGAGGTCGTCGTGCTCGGCCCGGGCACGCACGCCGTGTTCCCGGTGCTCGCGTGGTACCGGCGCGTCGACACGCGCGTGCGTTCGACAGATCTCCCCGCTCGGCAGCTGACGAGCGGCAGCGGACGGCAGCATCTCGTGCACGCCTCGTTCGACTGGCGTCCGTTCGTCACGGGCACCGATCTTCGGGTCTTCGAGCTCGAGGTCGCGTACGTCGCCGAACGGACCGGGAACATCGTCGGGGCGGCCCTGCGCGACCTCGTGAGCGATGAGGCGGCGCCCCGGCTCCCCGAGAACGCGGCGCTGTCGGCATCGGTACTCGCAACGTGCAGCGACCGGGTGCGCGCCGCCTGCGGAATTGAGCTGCTGTCCGTCGTCATCACCGGCGACGCGACGACCGACGGCTACCTGCTCGCCGAGGCGATCGCGGGGCGACACCCCGCCGGGTCCGCAGTGGCAGGGGCGGATGACTGGGCTGGCGCCGTCGCCGTGCTGCGGAGCGTCTGAGCCTCTCGAGCCGGACCGCGCGATGCGCTAGAATCTGAACATGTTCAGTTCTGATGATCGAGCCGCGACGACGAAGAGCGAGCGCACTCGCGGTCTCCTCCGTGACCTCGCGCTCCGCTCGTTCCGCGAACGCGGGTACGACGCGACGACGATCCGCCTGATCGCGCAGGAGGCGGGCGTCTCGGTGGGGACGACCAACTACCACTTCGCCTCGAAGGCCGACCTCGTGCAGGAACTCTACCTCGAGGTGCAGGAGCGGCACCGCGCCGCCGCCGCGCCGCTGCTCGGAGGGTCGGCCGACCTCGTCGAGCGCCTCCGCATCGTCTACACGACGGGCCTCGACGAGCTGGAGCCGTACCACGACCACGCGGCCGAGTTCGTGTCGGCGGCCCTTGCTCCGCGCTCGTCGCTGAACCCGCTGTCGCACGACTCCACCGCCGCGCGCGACGTCACCGAGGGCCTGTTCGCCGACGCGGTTGCGGGTGCGAAGCGCTCCCTCCCGGTAGATGTCGCCGCAGCGCTCCCCTCGGTGCTGTTCGTCGCGTACCTCCTGCTCGCGCTCTACTGGGTGTACGACGACTCCCCCGCGCAGGAGCGCACGCGGCGGCTCCTCGACCGTGGCCTGGCGCTCCTGAAGCTCACGCTTCCGCTCGCGCGCCTCCCCCTCGCCCGGAAACCGCTCGCCGAGCTGCTGGCACTCGTGGGCGAGGTCCGCCCGTGAGCGGGGCGGGAGTGCCCGGCTCACCGCGGACGGCGGCCGAGCCGATGGCGTTCACCGCCCGGGAGTTCTGGTGGGGCGCGTTCTCGGCGGTACGGTGGTTCTCCCTCGCCTCATTGCTGTTGTGTCTCGTCATGACCTTCTTCGGCGAGAGTCCCTATGCGATCGCCTTCTTGCTGTACGCACTCCCGGTCTCCGTGCTTATCGCGCTCGTCGAGATGCTGGTCTGGGCCGGTCCGGCGTGGGCTCTCGCCCGGTCTCTTCGCCGGGTCCCCTCCGAACCTGTGCACCTCGCCGCCTTCGCGGTCCTCGGCATGGCGGTGGGCGTCTCGACGATTCTGGTCCTGAACTACAGCATCACAGGCGGCTTCGACCTGAGCCTTTCGCTCGTCCTCTCCGTCTTCGCCGTGGCCGCCGCGATCGTTGTCCCGCTCGGACGGTTCCGAGCCCGCCGCCGTGCGCTCAGAGCAGACAAACTCAGAGCAGACCAGCTCCGGGCAGACCAGCTCGAAGCCGACATGATCAGGGCATACCGGCTCCGGGTGGACCAGCTCGAAGCCGACGGGGTCGAACAGGTCGGGCCTGGTGCCGTCAGGGCTGAGTCGCCCGAACCCGGATCTCCCGCGCCAGGTGATCCCGCTGCTCGATGACGAGGCGGCGCAGCGCGCCCGGCGCGTCGGCGTGACTGTCCAGCCACGCGTCGGCCAGGTCGAGTGAGGCGGATGCCGGGAACAGCCCGACGACGAGGCGCCGAGCGATCTCGATGCTCCGCGCCGACCAGGCCGGTGCGATCCGTGCGAAATACTCCTCGTCGAACGGAGCGAGGAGGTCGCGGTGATCTCCCGCGCGGACGCCGGCGATCGTCGCGCTCAACTGATCGTTCGTGAGGCTCTCGTCGTCCCATGGCGCCTGCCAGGCGTCGGCGCGCACCTCGGCGTCGGGGCGGGCAGCGAGCACCGTGAGGCGCGCGGCGCGGCCCTGCGAGGACGGGTCGCGAACGAGCTCGGCATCCGCGTCTGCGACGCTCGCGTGTCCGGTCGCCGAGAGCGCGACGAGCCACGCCCACCGCAGCTCGGGATCGAGCGCGAGTCCCTCGGGTGCGGCGGCGTCACCGGAGAGGATCGCGCGGATGTCCTCCGCGCGGCCGTCCGCGCGCGATGCCGCGGCGCCCAGTGCGCGCGCCCATGCCAGCTGCGCGTCTGATCCCGGCTCCGCCGCCCACAGCGTCGCCCAGACGCTGTCGAGCCAGTCGGCGGCGAGCCGGGGCCGATCCGCGTCCGTCGCGTACCGCCCGATCGCCTGGTCGGCGCGCGCGAGCGCATCCGCCAGGAGTGCGACGTTCGTCTCTGCGGGAGCGTGGCGCAGCGCCATCCCGAGGTAGCGGGCGACGGGCAGGTCGCCGTCACGCGTCGCGTTCCACAGGGCAGCCCAGATCACGGCGCGCGTCACGGCGTCGTCGATCGTCGAGAGGCCGCGCTCCACGGCATCCGTCGACGCCGGATCGAGCAGCACCTTCGCATAGGTGCGATCATCGTCGTTCGGGACGATGAGGTCGGATGCCGGAAGGACCAGCACCTCGATCGGGGTGCGCTCGCCCGTGATGTCGAGGTCCACGCCGCCCCGGCGCACGAGCCGATCTCCCTCGAAGCCGTACAGCCCGACGGTGAGGCGGTGCGGACGAGGGTCGGTCTGCACGAGCGTCAGAGCGCCGTCGGTGCCACGTGAGACCGAGAGCTGCGACATCCCGGTCGTCTCGAGCCAGGCGCCGCTCCAGGCGGAGAGGTCGCGGCCGGAGGCGCCGGAGAGGGCCGTCAGGAGGTCGGGCAGCGTCGTGTTGCCGTAGGCGTGGTCGGCGAAGTAGCGCCGGGCGCCGTGGAAGAAGGCATCCTCCCCCACGAACGCGACGAGCTGCTTCAGCACCGACGCGCCCTTCGCATAGGTGATGCCGTCGAAGTTCAGCTTCGCCGCCTCGAGGTCGGGGATGTCCGCGACGATCGGGTGCGTCGTCGGCAGCTGATCCTGCACATACGCCCAGCCCTTGCGGCGACTGGCGAACGTCACCCAGGCCTCGGGAAAGCCGCCGGCGACGACCGCCGCGTGGGCGCCCATGAAGTCGGCGAACGACTCCTTGAGCCACAGGTCATCCCACCAGCGCATCGTCGCGAGGTCGCCGAACCACATGTGGGCCATCTCATGCAGAATCGTGTTCGCGCGCCCCTCGTGCTGCGCTGCCGTCGACGCGCCGCGGAAGATGTAGGCCTCCGTGAACGTCACGAGGCCCGGGTTCTCCATGGCCCCGAGGTTGTACTCCGGCACGAAGATCTGATCGTAGGTGCCCCAGGGGTAGGCGAGGCCGAACGCGTCGGCGAAGAACGTGAGCCCGCGCCGGGTGATCTCGAGGATCTCGTCGGCGTCACCGGTGCCCATGAGGTGCGGCGCGAGCGAGGCGCGGCAGAGGACCCCGAGCGGAACATCGCCGTCCGGGCCCTCCCACACCCCGTCGACACGCGCGTACGGACCCGCGGCGACCGCCGTGATGTAGCTCGACAGCGGCAGTGTGCGCGCGAAGGTCACGCGCACGCCGCCGTCGACCGCGTCACGTCCGGTCTCGGCCCCGTTGGAGAGCACCTGCCAGTCGGCGGGCGCGGTCACCGTGAAACGCCAGCGGGCTTTGAGGTCGGGCTGCTCGAAGCAGGGGTAGACGCGGCGGCAGTCGGCCGGCTCGTACTGGGTGTACAGGTACACCGCGTCGTCGACCGGGTCGCGGAAGCGATGGAGCCCCTCACCCGACGTGCTGTAGCGCGCCGTGCCGCGTATCACGACGGTGTTGTGGGGCTGGAGGCCGGTGAGGCGCACCCGCGCGCCGTCCCAGTCGACCGGCTGCGCGACCCCGTTGATCGTGACCTCGTCGACCGATGCGCCCAGGAAGTCCACCCACGTCTCGTCGACGGCGGCGGTGAAGACGAGGGTCGATGCCGTCGCGAAAGTCTCGGCATCCGTGCGCGGTGCGCTCCGCAGATCGAGGTCGACGTCGACGGTCTCGAGGCGGATGCCGGCGGCGCGGGCGGCGGTCTCATCACGGGTCAGGTTGGCGGTGGAGCTCATCCCTCCATGCTGTCACGCCGCCGTCGGCGTTCGTCTCGCAGGAGATCTCGACTCCGCGGCGCGAAGGAGGCCCGCATGCGGGCGTGCGGACGCGAATCTCCTGCGAGACGAACGCGCGACCGCGCGCACCGGCCGTGCCGACGCGCGCTCAGCGCTCCTGCGGCTCGCCGTCGTGCTCGGGAAGGCGCTCTGCGAGACGCTCCGGCTCCGGCGCCGAGACCGTCCAGATCGCGCCCGTGTCCGCCGACGGGCGAGCGACGGGGATGCGCGTTCCCAGCACCTGCGAGACGACGTCGTGCGCGATCTTGGTCGCCGTGAGCCCGGCATCCTCGAGGATCTGCTCGCGTGAGGCATGGTCGATGAACGCGCCCGGAAGGCCGAGCTCGTCCACCGCCGTGTCGACGCCCGCCTCGCGGAGCACCTGGCGCACCCGCGTGCCGACACCGCCGACGCGGATGCCGTCCTCGATCGTGATGACGAGGCGGTGGGTTGCCGCGAGCTCGATGACGCTCGGCTGCACCGGGATCACCCAGCGCGGGTCGATGACGGTCGCGCCGATCCCCTGTGCGCGAAGGCGCTCGGCGACCTCGACGGCGAGGTGGGCCATCGAGCCGATGCCGACGAGGAGGACGTCCTCGCTCCCCTGCCGCCACAGCACGTCGGTGCCGTCGGCGCGGCGCTCGATCGCGGGCAGGTCAGGGGCGACGGCGCCCTTCGGGAACCGGATGACGGTGGGGCCGTCGGAGACCTCGATCGCCTCGTCGAACTCCTCCCTCAGGCGCGCCTGGTCGCGAGGGGCGGCGATGCGGATGCCGGGAACCAGCTGCAGCATCGCGAGGTCCCACACCCCGTGGTGGCTGGGGCCGTCGGGGCCGGTCACGCCCGAGCGGTCGAGGACGAACGTGACCCCCGCCTTGTGCAGCGCGACGTCCATCAGCACCTGGTCGAAAGCGCGGTTCATGAACGTCGCGTAGATGGCGACGACCGGGTGCAGGCCGCCGAAGGCGAGCCCCGCCGCGGAGGCGACCGCGTGCTGCTCGGCGATGCCGACGTCGAGGACCCGGTCGGGGAAGCGCTGGGCGAACGGCTGCAGACCCGTGGGGCGGAGCATCGCGGCGGTGATCGCCACGATGTCCTCGCGTCGCTCGCCGGCGGCGACGAGCGCCGCGGAGAAGGCATCCGTCCATGCGACGGCATCCGACGATCCGATCGGCTCCCCCGTTGCGGGATCGATCTTTCCGACCGCGTGGAACTGGTCGGCCTCGTCGCGACGGGCGGGCTCGTAGCCGCGCCCCTTCTCCGTGATGACGTGGACGATGACGGGCGCACGGTACTCCTTGGCGAGGCGCAAGGTCTCTTCGAGCACAGGCAGGTCGTGACCGTCGATCGGGCCGAGGTACTTGATGTCGAGGTTCGAGTAGAGCGCCTCGTTGTTGACGAAGCGCGACAGGAACCCGTGCGTGCCGCCGCGCAGCCCCCGGTACATCGCACGCCCGGGAGGGCCGAACAGCCGGGCGAACGACGCCGAGCCGCGGCGCAGGTTCTCGTATCCGTCGGTCGTCCGGACGCGGTTGAGGTAGCGGGCCATGCCGCCGATCGTGGGCGCGTAGGAGCGGCCGTTGTCGTTGACGACGATGACGAGGTTGCGGTCGTTGTCGTCGGAGATGTTGTTGAGCGCCTCCCACGTCATGCCGCCGGTGAGCGCGCCGTCGCCGACGACCGCGACGACATGGCGGTCGGTGCGGCCCGTGCGGGTGAGGGCGCGGGAGATGCCGTCGGCCCAGCTGAGCGAGCTGGAGGCGTGCGATGACTCGACGACGTCGTGCGGGCTCTCGGAGCGCTGCGGGTAGCCGGCGAGGCCGCCGCGCGAGCGCAGCTTGTCGAAGTCCTGGCGGCCGGTGAGGAGCTTGTGCACGTACGACTGATGGCCGGTGTCGAAGATGATGGGATCGGCGGGCGAGTCGAAGACGCGGTGCAGCGCGATCGTCAGCTCCACGACGCCGAGGTTGGGGCCGAGGTGGCCGCCCGAGCGGGCGACGTTCTCGACGAGGAAGTCGCGCACCTCCCGGGCGAGCTGCTCCAGCTGCGCCGGGGTGAGCGCATCGAGGTCGCGCGGTCCGGTGATCGATGCGAGCAGACTCATCCCCTGAGTCTACGCCGCCCGGGCCTGCGCACGCCCCAGGCGGGGGTCTGGCGGGCCGCGGCCGCGCGCGGGAGGATCGGGGGGAACGAGGAGGACGAGATGACTGCGGAGATCGACCCCGAGGTGCCGCCGAGCGGCGACGGATGCCTGGACTGCGACGCGACAGGCGGTTGGTGGCTGCACCTGCGCCGCTGCGCCGCCTGCGGGCACGTCGGATGCTGCGACCAGTCGCTCTCGCGGCACGCCCGCGCGCACGCGGCCGAGACGGGCCACTCGATCATCCGGAGCTTCGAGCCCGGCGAAGACTGGTTCTACGACTTCCGGACCGACGACTACACGACCGGCCCGGCGCTCGCGCCGCCCGAGAGTCACCCCGCCGATCAGACGGTTCCCGGCCCCGCCTCGCGCGTTCCCGCCGACTGGATGCTCCGCCTCTCCCGGCGCTGAGCGCGCGCGGCCCGTGCGGCGTGGGCCGCGCGGCGGCCGGATGAGGCCAGGGTGGGACGACGCGAGCCCGCCCCCAGACGGGGACGGGCTCGCGAGGCGGCGCCGGCTCAGACGAGCGAGCGCAGCACGTACTGCAGGATGCCGCCGTTGCGGTAGTAGTCGGCCTCACCGGGCGTGTCGATGCGGACCTTGGCGTCGAAGACGACGGTCTCCTTGCCCTCGGGCGAGAACTCGCTCGGGGATGCCGTGACCTTGACGGTCTTGGGGGTGACGCCCTCGTTGAGCTGCTCGAGACCCTCGATCGAGACGATCTCCGTGCCGTCGAGGCCGAGGCTCTTCCACGACTCGCCGTCGGGGAACTGCAGCGGCACGACGCCCATGCCGATGAGGTTCGAGCGGTGGATGCGCTCGAAGCTCTCGGTGATGACGGCCTTGACGCCCAGGAGCGAGGTGCCCTTCGCCGCCCAGTCGCGCGACGAGCCCGAGCCGTACTCCTTGCCGCCGAAGACGACGAGCGGGGTGCCCTGGGCCGCGTAGTTCTCGCACGCGTCGTAGATGTACGACTGCGGACCGCCGGCCTGCGTGAAGTCGCGGGTGTAGCCGCCCTCCACGATCTGGCCGTCGTTGACGGCGGCGACGAGCTCGTTCTTCAGGCGGATGTTCGCGAACGTGCCGCGGATCATGACCTCGTGGTTGCCGCGGCGCGAGCCGTAGGAGTTGAAGTCCTTCTGCGCGACGCCGTGCTCGGTGAGGTACTGCGCTGCCGGGGTGCCCGCCTTGATGTTGCCGGCCGGCGAGATGTGGTCGGTGGTGACCGAGTCGCCGAGCGTCGCCATGACGCGGGCGCCGGAGATGTCGCTGACCGGGGTCAGTTCCATCGACATGCCCTCGAAGTACGGGGCCTTCCGGACGTAGGTGGAATCGGCATCCCACTCGAAGACGGGGCCTTCGGGCGTCGGCAGGCTCTTCCAGCGCTCGTCGCCGTCGAAGACGGTGGCGTACTGGGTGATGAACTGGTCGCGCGAGATCGACGCGTCGATCACCTGCTGCACCTCTTCGGGGGCCGGCCAGATGTCCTTCAGGAAGACGTCCTCGCCGTTCTGGTCGGTGCCGAGCGGGTCGGTCTCGAAGTCGAAATTCATCGACCCGGCGAGGGCGTACGCGACCACCAGCGGCGGCGACGCGAGGTAGTTCATCTTCACGTCGGGGCTGATGCGGCCCTCGAAGTTGCGGTTGCCGGAGAGGACGGCCGTGACGGCGAGGTCGTTCTCATTGATGGCGGCCGAGACCTCTTCGATCAGCGGACCGGAGTTTCCGATGCAGATGGTGCAGCCGTAGCCGACAGTGTAGAAGTCGAGGCCCTCGAGCGCCTTGTCGAGGCCGGACTTCTCGTAGTAGTCGGTGACGACCTTCGAGCCCGGGCCGAGGGTCGTCTTGACCCACGGCTTGCGCTTGAGGCCCTTGTCGACGGCCTTCTTGGCGAGCAGGCCGGCCGCGATCATGACCGACGGGTTCGACGTGTTCGTGCACGACGTGATCGCGGCGAGGGTGACCGCGCCGTTGTCGAGGAGGTACGCGGTGCCGTCGGGGGTCGTCACCTTGACCGGCTTGGATGCCGTGGCCGGCGCGCCGCTCGAGATCGGGACCGCGATGGTCTCGGGCTCTTCGTCGCCGGGCGCCCCGCCCGGGTCGGATGCCGGGAACGAGCCCATCGACTCGAGGTCGGCGACCTCGGTCGTCGAGGACGGCGTCGCGTAGTTGACGATGTCCTTCTCGAACTGGCTCTTCGCCTCGGAGAGGAGGATGCGGTCCTGCGGGCGCTTGGGGCCGGCGATCGAGGGCACGACGGTGCCGAGATCGAGCTCCATGTACTCGCTGAAGACGGGCTCGTTGTCGGAGTCGTGCCAGAGCTTCTGCTCCTTGGCGTAGGCCTCGACGAGGGCGACGGTCTGCTCGTCGCGGCCCGTGAGGCGCAGGTAGTCGAGCGTGACGTCGTCGATCGGGAACATCGCGGCCGTGGAGCCGAACTCGGGGCTCATGTTGCCGATGGTGGCGCGGTTCGCGAGCGGCACCGAGGCGACACCCTTGCCGTAGAACTCGACGAACTTGCCGACCACGCCGTGCTTGCGGAGCATGTCGGTGATCGTGAGGACGACGTCGGTCGCGGTGACGCCGGCGGGGATCTCGCCGGTGAGCTTGAATCCGACGACGCGCGGGATAAGCATCGACACGGGCTGGCCGAGCATCGCGGCCTCGGCCTCGATGCCGCCGACGCCCCAGCCGAGCACGCCCAGGCCGTTGACCATCGTGGTGTGCGAGTCGGTTCCGACGCAGGTGTCGGGGTAGGCGCGGAGCACGCCGTCACGGCCGGTCCGGTCGTAGATGACCTTGGCCAGGTGCTCGATGTTGACCTGGTGGACGATGCCGGTGCCCGGCGGGACGACCTTGAAGTCGTCGAAGGCGGTCTGGCCCCAGCGGAGGAATTGGTAGCGCTCACCGTTGCGCTCGTACTCGATCTCGACGTTGCGCTCCAGGGCGTTCTCCGAACCGAAGAGGTCGGCGATGACGGAGTGGTCGATGACCATCTCGGCGGGCGAGAGGGGGTTGATCTTGTTCGGGTCGCCGCCGAGGGCGGTCACGGCCTCGCGCATCGTGGCGAGGTCGACGATGCAGGGGACGCCGGTGAAGTCCTGCATGACCACGCGGGCGGGCGTGAACTGGATCTCGGTGTCGGGCTCGGCGTCGGCATCCCAGTTGCCGAGTGCCTCGATCTGCGCCTTCGTGACATTCGCGCCGTCCTCCGTGCGCAGCAGGTTCTCGAGCAGCACCTTCAGGCTGAACGGGAGCTTCTCGTACCCGGCGACGGTGTCGATGCGGTAGATCTCGTAGTCGGTGCCACCGACCGTCAGGGTGCTCTTCGCACCGAAGCTGTCAACAGTGGACACGTTGCTCTCCTTCATTGGGGTGGCTGCGGGCGCCGTCGTCGGGAACGCGGTGAAGTGCGCAGCGTGTGCGCGTCGGCGCCGGCCCGTCATTCCATCTTCCCCGCCCATTGCGCCCGCGGCTAGTGAGGCCTGCCTTACTCGGCCGCCTCACCGGGAGAGCGCGACCCGGGGGAAGAATTTATCTTGATGTCAAGATAAATCTATCACGAGGCGGGGCTGTCGCCGGCCTCGACGCGGGGCGGGTATACCGCGCGGACGGCGAGCCAGGTGACCGCAATGAGAGGCGCGAACAGCGGTAGACCCATGACGAGCTTGAGGGTCCCGAGGGTGGTGACGTCTCCGGCGAAGTAGAACGGCAGCTGCACCGCGAGGCGCGCGAAGAAGAGACCTGCCCACGCGATGGCGAGCCAGAAGAAGACGCGGCGCTTCTTGGCATCCTTTCGCCACGCCGTGCCCTCGTTCATGAGGAACCCGACCGCGAGCCCGATGAGCGACCACCCGATCAGCGCCGAGACCAGGAACGCCGTGCCGTACGCGGCGTTCGTGATGAGGCCCGGGACGAAGTTGTCCTGCCCGCGCCCGGTCCACAGGGCCAGGGCCGCGGCGACACCTGCGGCGATCAAGCCGCCGAGGGCGGCCGAGATCGTCGAGCGCTGCACGAGGCGGATGATCGTGAAGACGGCCGCGAGCCCGACCGACACCGCGAGGGAGAGCGGCAGGTTCTGCGTGAAGGTGAAGAGCAGCACGAACGCGAGACCGGGCAGCACCGACTCGAACACGCCGCGCCACCCGCCCATCGCCGACCACACGACATGCCCGGTGTGCGCCTCCTTCGCGGGGTCCATGCCCGCGCGGCGCGCCGCGGAGCCGAGGGCTTGACCGAACAGGTCGGATGCCGTGGGCTGGCGCTCCCCGTCAGCTGTCGGCTTCGGCGTCTGAGGTGGCTCCAGCGCCTCCGGCGTCTCGTCCACGGGGCGGCCGTCCGTGTCGCTCATGCCGTGCCGGGGGCGGCGGGCATCTTCAGCGGGATGAGGTCGCGCGGGGGCATTGGCGTGCCGCCTCGGACGACGACGATCGAGCGGAAGAGGTCCTCGATCTGTGCCGCGGCATCCACATCGCTCGTCGCCGCTCCCCCGATGACGCCGCGCAGGAACCAGCGCGGGCCGTCGACGCCGACGAAACGCGCGAGGCGCTTGCCGGGCGTCGCGTCGGGGCCGGCCGCGACGGGCACCTCGGCGAGGAGTTCCGGGCCGAGCGGGCCCTCACGCTCCTCGACGCGCCCGCCCTGCTGACGGATCTGCTGACGGATCTGCTCGCGTGTCTCGTCCCACAGACCGGTCGATCGCGGCGCGGCGAACGGCTGCACCTGCAGCGTCGAATCGGCGTAGTCGAGGCCGACGGCCACGATGCGCTTGGACTGCTCCTCGACCTCGAGGCGGAGGTTCAGGCCCTCGCGGGGCAGCACCTTGATGCCGCCGAGATCGATGTAGGGGCGGACGGGGTTCGCCTCGGACTCGTCGAACGGTCCGCTCGATGCGCGGTCGTCGGGGGCGGACTTTCCTGCGGATGCGTCGCTCATCGCGCCTCTCCTGTCTGGTAGCCGGTGGAGCCGAATCCGCCCTCTCCTCGGGGGGAGTCGGGCAGTTCGGCGACGGGAACGAAGGTGACCCGGGGAACGGGCATGACGATCAGCTGCGCGATGCGGTCGCCGACGGCGATGTCGTACGGCTCCGCACCATCCGTATTCAGCAGTGAGACCTTGATCTCGCCGCGGTAGCCGGCGTCGACCGTGCCGGGAGAGTTGACGATCGTGATGCCGTGCTTCGCGGCGAGGCCGCTGCGCGGCACGACGAACGCCACGAAGCCGTCGGGCAGGGCGATGCGCACGCCGGTGCCGACGAGGGCGCGCTGGCCCGGCGCAAGGCGGAGCGCCTCGGTCGAGACCAGATCGGCTCCGGCATCGCCGGGGTGGGCGTACACGGGAACCTGCGACGCGATAATGGGAACGTCCACGGATTCGATCACCAGACGAGGCTAGTGCACGCCCCCATGAACACCGACGTGAATACCGACGCTCCCGCGCGCTCAGCGGCACCCGCGGCGCCCACCTACCGCGAGCGACTGAGTCCGTCGTTGTGGACGCTTCTCAGCGCCGCCGTCGCCGCGCCGATGGTCTCGCTCGTGTTCGTGCCGTTGGATGCCACGGTCGCGCTCGTCGCGGGAGTCGTCGCCGCCGCGGTCATCCTCACCGCGCTGATCCTGCTCTGCCCCGTCATCGAGGTGCGCGGCGGTGAACTGCGGGTCGGACGCGCGCACATCCCGGTGTCCTACCTGGGAGATCCCGCAGGATTCGTCGGCGAACAGGCGCGTGCCATCCGCGGGCCGGGACTGCCGGCGACCGCGTGGCACGCGCTCCGTGGCGGCATCGACGGGGTGGTCGTCGTGCCGGTCGACGATCCGCGCGACCCGGTGACGGCGTGGGTGTTCTCCACGCGGACGCCCGATCGCGTGGTCGCGGCGATCCGACGGGCGCAACGCGGCTGAGCCGCCGCCGAGCGTCGAGACGTCCGGCCGACGGCGCTCGGCGCCGGTGACGACGTCGGCCTCAGGCGGCGCACTCGACGCAGATCGCGCCGATGGAGGACTCGTGGTCGATCTGGGTGCGGTGCTTGACGAGGAAGCACTCGAC
Source organism: Microbacterium sp. bgisy203 (assembly GCF_057706945.1). Lineage (NCBI taxonomy): Bacteria > Bacillati > Actinomycetota > Actinomycetes > Micrococcales > Microbacteriaceae > Microbacterium > Microbacterium sp. bgisy203. The sequence continues at coordinate 84,566 of NZ_JBYIPF010000001.1, forward strand.
GCAGGTGAACTCGTCCTCCTGCGGAGGCAGCACGACGACGTCGAGCTCGAGGTCGGAGAGGTCGGCGCCGGGCAGTTCGAAACCGGACGGGTTGTCGGCGTCTTCGACGTCGACCGAACCGGACATCTTGTCGGGGACGCGCTCCTTCAGGGCCTCGATCGACTCGCTGTCGTCTTCGGTCTTGCGGGGGGCGTCGTAGTCGGTCGCCATGCTCTCACTTCCAGGATCTGACGGGTTCGTCCCCCGCTTCTTGGGCGAGGGGCGGCCATAGTTTGCACGAGCGCGGAGCTTTTCGCAAATGCGCGTCGTGAGCATCCCGCCATCCGACGGGTGCGACGACGAGAACTCGCGGCGCGCCCGCGTTATTCCCGGTGCTGAGCCCGGGCCGTGACACCATGACGAAGGCACTGTATTCGGTGCCGACGCAGGGATCTGGAGGCATGTCTCGCATGGAGCAGCTCAAAGTCATCGGAATCGAAGAGGGCGTGCTGGTCGTCGCCACCGAGACGGGTGAGCGTTTCGCGCTGCCGGTCGATGAGACGCTGCGCAGTCAGCTGCGGCGCATCGAGCGCGATGCCGAGCCCCGCACGGTGCGGCCGAGCCCGAAAGACATCCAGGCCCACATCCGCTCGGGGCTCTCGGCCGCCGAAGTCGCGGAACTGCTGGGCGCGCGCATCGAGGATGTGCAGCGATTCGAAGGACCGGTCCTCGCCGAGCGCGAGCACATCGTCGGGCAGGCCCTCGCGGTGCCCGTGCTGATCGCGGGAGAACTCGACCCGGGCGCGCAGCCGACCTTCGGCACCGCGGTGCGCACGAAGCTCGCCGATGCGGGCGCCGTGGGCGAGCGGTGGACGAGCTGGCGCGAGGAGAACGGCTGGATCGTCAAGCTCGAGTTCACCGCGAATGACGTCGACCACGACGCGCGGTGGAGCTTCGACCCGCGTCGCTCGACGCTCTCGCCGCTGAACTCCGACGCCACGCAACTCTCGCGGCAGGGCGCGCTCCCGGAGGGTCTCATCCCCCGTCTGCGCGCGCTCGACGCCAACCCGATGAAGGACTCGACGCGCTTCGACTCGGGCGCCTTCGGACCGCGCCGTCTCGACGTCGACCCCGAGCCCGTCGCTCCCGAGGAGCGCTCACCCGCGACCGCCGCGGTTCAGGAGGCGGCGATCAAGCGCGCCCCGGATGCCGCGGTCACCTCCGCCGAGACCGCCGACCTCCTCGAGGCGCTGCGCCGCCGTCGCGGGCAGCGAGAGCCGATGCCTCTGGAGGAGCCCGAGGAGCGCGCGCACAACCCGGTCGCCCTGTTCGACGCGCTCGAGCCGGGCTACGACGAGGCCCCGCCCGCGGAGCCCGAGGAGCCCTCGGCCGATGTGGGCTCCAGTGACGGTGCGCGGCGCAAGGGTCGCACCTCGATGCCCTCCTGGGACGAGATCGTCTTCGGCGCGCGCACCGAGGACGGCTGAGCGGGATCTCGATACACGCCGCTGCGCCGGCGTACTCGATCACCGATGGGTGCGTATGCGGCAGACGCGTCAGGCGCGCGCGAAGGCGCCCAAGCGGATGAGCGGGACGATCCGCTCCTGATCGGTCAGCGAGCCGTGTTGCCCGATCATACGCTGAGCGCGTTTGTCGGCGAGCCGGTCGTCATAGTAGGCGACCGTGCCGCGCGCGGCGATCAGCACGTCCCCGATCCGCGGCAGCACCTCGGCATCCACCACGGGCCCGTACAGGCCTGCCGCCACCGCCTCCGCGCGCGTGAGCACCCACGATCGTGACGCCTCCGAGGCGCGCCAGCGTTCCGCGACCCGCTCGGCGGCGCCCTCCACCGCATCGTCGCCCACGTAGAGCTGCAGCAGGCGCGGCTCGCCTGCGACGAGTGCGACCTCGTCGAGAAGCGCGTCCCCGTCCCGCAGCAGCACCTGCCGGTCGGCAGGCACGTCGACCATGCCGTGATCCGCGGTGACGACGATGCCGGTCTCGGGTGCGGCACGTTCGGAGAGGCGGCGGATGCCGGCATCCACGGACTCGAGGCCGTGCACCCACGCATCGCTCTCCCACCCGCGGGCGTGCCCGATCGTGTCGAGCTCGGGAACGTAGACGTAGACGAGCGCGCCGGGGTGGGTCGCGGCCGCATCGGCGGCGGCGGCGAACCGCTCCTCGGCCGTCTCGGCGGGAAGGAAGGTCGCGCCCCGCTGGATCGCTTGCGTGAACCCCGTCGCCGCGTACTTCGGCTTCGATACGACGAACACGGGGCGCCCCGCGGCCGCTTCGCGTTCGAACAGGGGCTCGGCGCGTTGCCAGGTCAGCGGGTCGAGTCCGTCGGTCTCCCAGCCTTTGAGCTGGTTCGGGGCGCTGAGAGTGCCGGGCACGCGGGCGCGGTACCCGACGATGCCGTGGATGCCGGCATCCTCCCCCGTCAGCAGGCTCGTGAGCGCCGTGGCCGTCGTCGCCGGGAAGACGGTGCGCGCGGCATCCTTCTTCGTCATCTGCGACGTGAGGAATCGCGCGTGGCCCCCGCGGGCGGTGAGGTTGCTGCGGCCGAGGCCGTCGACGACGACGACGATCGCCGATCGCGCCGTCGGGAACCAGTCCGGTGCGCCGGAGAGCGACCCGAGCACCTGCGGCACGACACCGGTGAGGCTCCGGGCCAACGGGGGGTCCGCGGGTAGGCTGAGTGACATCGGGGCCAGTCTCGCACACGGCGATGCGGCCCATCCGGTCCCACCACTCCGACTCTTACCCGAGGTCCACTCAGTTCCATGGCAGGTTCGCGCTCCGAGTCCATTCCCGAAGGTCACGGCCGCATCGAAGACGTCGACGTCTCCGCGGAGATGCAGGACTCGTTCCTCGAGTACGCCTACTCGGTCATCTACTCGCGCGCCCTCCCCGATGCCCGCGACGGTCTGAAGCCCGTCCAGCGCCGCATCCTCTTCCAGATGGCCGACATGGGCCTGCGCCCCGACCGCGGTCACGTCAAGAGCGCCCGCGTCGTCGGCGAGGTCATGGGAAAGCTCCACCCGCACGGGGATTCCGCGATCTACGACGCCCTCGTGAGGCTGTCCCAGGCGTTCGCCCTGCGCGTGCCGCTCGTCGACGGGCACGGTAACTTCGGTTCGCTCGACGACGGGCCCGCCGCCGCGCGGTACACCGAGGCGCGTCTGGCGCCGGCCGCGCTCGCCCTGACCGAGAACCTCGACGAGGACGTCGTCGACTTCATCCCGAACTACGACGGGCAGTTCCAGCAGCCCGAGGTCCTCCCCGCAGCCTTCCCGAACCTGCTCGTCAACGGCGCGACCGGCATCGCGGTCGGCATGGCGACCAACATGGCGCCGCACAACCTCATCGAGGTCGTCGCCGCCGCGATCCACCTGCTCGACAATCCCGAGGCGACGACGGCCGAGCTCATGGAGTTCGTGCCGGGACCCGATCTCCCCGGCGGCGGCATCATCGTGGGGCTCGACGGCATCACAGAGGCGTACGAGAGCGGCCGTGGCACCTTCCGCACGCGCGCGAAGGTGTCGGTGGAGTCGCTCGGCCCGCGTCGCACCGGCCTCGTCGTCACGGAGTTGCCGTACATGGTCGGCGCCGAGCGGGTGATTGAGAAGATCAAGGATGCCGTCAACGCGAAAAAGCTCACGGGCATCGCCGACGTCACCGACCTCACCGACCGGAACCACGGCCTGCGCCTCGTCATCGGCATCAAGACCGGTTTCGACCCGAACGCGGTCCTCGAGCAGCTCTACCGGCTGACGCCGCTCGAGGACTCCTTCGGCATCAACAACGTCGCCCTCGTCGACGGCCAGCCGCAGACCCTCGGGCTCAAGCCTCTCCTGCGCGTCTACCTCGACCATCGCATCCAGGTCGTCACGCGGCGCAGCCGCTTCCGTCTGGCGCGCAAGCAGGAGCGCCTCCACCTCGTCGAGGGGCTCCTGATCGCGATCCTCGACATCGACGAGGTCATCCAGGTCATCCGCGCCTCCGACGACGGCGAGCAGGCACGCACGCGCCTCATGAGCGTGTTCGACCTGTCGCAGCAGCAGGCCGAGTACATCCTCGAACTGCGTCTGCGTCGCCTGACGAAGTTCTCCCGCATCGAGCTCGAAGCCGAGCGCGACCAGTTGAAGGCCGAGATCGCAGCGCTCGAGGAGCTCCTCGGCAGCGAGGCGCTCCTGCGCGCCCAGGTCGCCCGTGAGCTCGACGCCGCCGCCGAGACCTTCGGGACACCCCGGCGCACGCTCCTTCTCAACGGCGGACCCGTAGCCGCGCGGTCGCGGTCGGCGGCGCCCGCCGACCTGCAGATCGCGGACGAGCCGTGCCGCGTCTTCCTCTCGGCGACCGGTCGCATGGTGCGGGCCGCTCTCAGCCCTGAGGGCGGCGTTGTCGCCCCGACGCGGCGCGCGAAGCACGACGCGATCCGCAGCGCCGTCGACACGACGACCCGCGGGGATATCGGCGCGGTGACGAGCGCGGGCCGCCTCGTACGTTTCTCCCCCGTCGACCTGCCGTCCGTGCCTGCAGGCGCCGTCCAACTCGCGGCGGGCACCAGGGCCGATCAGTACCTCGGGCTCGGATCCGGCGAGCACGTCGTCGCGATCGTCCCGCTCAGCGACCACGTCATCGCCCTGGGCACCCGTCACGGCACGGTCAAGCGCGTGTCGACGGCGGAGCTCGCGGCCGGAAAGCACGACATCGAGATCATCGCGTTGAAGGACGGCGACAGCGTCGTCGGTGCCGGGCTCAGCCGCGACGGCGGGGAGCTCGTCTTCGTCGCGTCCGACGCGCAGCTCCTGCGCTTCGACGCCGACGCCGTGCGCCCGCAGGGCCGGGCGGCGGGCGGCATGGCCGGCATCCGCCTCTCGCCCGGAGCGGAGGTCATCGCCTTCGCGACGGTCTCCGCCACCGCGTCGACCTCCTCCGACACCGTCGTCGTCACGATCGCGGGCTCCACGCAGGCGATCGCCGGCACCGATGCCGGAAGCGCCAAGGTGTCGGCCTTCACGGAGTTCCCGGCCAAGGGCCGCGCGACCGGCGGCGTGCGCGCGCAGCGCTTCCTGAAGGGCGAGGACGCGCTCACGATCGCCTGGGTCGGCGCCGACCCTCGCGCGGTCGGCGCGGACGGCTCGGTGCGCCAGCTTCCGGCATCCGGCGCGAAGCGGGATGCCTCGGGCCAGATGCTCGACGCCGTGGTCGGCGCCGTCGGCGCGCCCATCGCGTGATCGGGGCCGCGGCCCGGTCAGGAGCGTGGACGCGTGCCTCCGCGCGTCTCAGCCGATCGTGACGAGGCCGAGTTCGGCAGCCCGGATCAGTACCTGGATGCGGTCGCGCACGCCCCACTTCGCCGTGATCCGCCCGAGGTGCGACTTCACCGTCGCCTCCGACACGAACATCGCGGCGCCGATCTCGGCGTTCGATTTGCCCTGAGCGAGCAGTTCGACCACTTCCAGTTCCCGCTCGGTCAGCTCTTCGTCGCGTCCGAGGGACCGCGATGGAGGCGCCTTCGAGGTCTCCACCGACGAGATGAGTTCCTTCGCGACGCGCGGCGAGAGCACGTACCCGCCCTCGTGGGCGAGTCGGGCAGCATCCAGGATGCCGTCGGGGGACGTGTCCTTGACGAGGTAACCGGACGCCCCCGCGCTCAGCATCGGCACGATGACGCGCTCGGCGGAGAACGTGGTCAGCGCGACGACCTTGATGCCGGGGAACTCGTGCGTGAGCCGGCGCGTCGCCTCGATGCCGTCCATCGTGGGCATCTGCACGTCCATGAGGACGACGTCGGGTGACACCGCGCGGACGAGGGTCACCGCGTCGGCGCCGTTATCCGCCTCGCCCACGAGCGCGAAGTCGGGCGAGGATTCGATGAACACGCGCAGCGCGGCGCGCACCAGCGACTCGTCGTCCACGATGATCACTCGAATCGGCTCGGTCACATCGCCATCCTACGGACGCTCAGCGGTGGTCTCCGCCGCACGCCGCTGCTCGGATTCGACGAAAGTCGCAAGTGGTCTCGACCTTCGTCTCTCGTGCGCGAAGACGTCTGTTTGAAGAATCGATTCGAGCACTTGAAGGAGGTGACGACATGAGTGTATGGGACATTATCGGCCGCATGATGGGCCTCTGGAAGTGAGGACGCACGAGATAATCGCGTTGTGACATTGATGCGTGCGACCCTCACCCGCTACGCGCGTGCGCCGTTCTGGAGCTACGAGCCGCTGCGCCCTGTGGTGCGCCGCGTCCTCATCGTCATCGTCGCGCTGCTCCTCATTCTCGACTCGCTGTTGCGCGCGACCAGTGGCACACAGACAAGCCTGTCGCGAGCGATCATCACCACGAGCATCACAGTCGCCGTCGCACTCTTCGTGTGGCGTCCGCCGATCGCGACAAGCGTCCTTATCGTCGCGATGATCCTCGCTGCGGCATCGGGCGTAGCTCGGGACAGTCTGCTTGCGTGCGCCGTGGCCTTCGGTCTCGTCGCGCTTACCTGCAGTGCACGCCTCTGCGCGGTCTATGGCATCGTGTGGCTCGCGTGGCTCGGGGTGGAAGTGTGGCGGCCAGAATCGGGACTTGACCTTCTCCCCTCGGTCGTCATTTCCGTCGTCGCCCTGATCAGCCTCGTCATCGGCGCCGCGATCAGGCAACAGAACGATAGGTCGAAAATGCTGGCACGTCAGCTCGAGGAGAGCGAACGCGAAGTCGCGGAACAGCTGAGACACGAGCGTGACCTCATCGCGGACGAGCTGCACGATATCGTCGCCCACGAGATCACGATCGTCGCCCTCCACGCCGCCGTGCTCGAACGCACCGAGGACGCCCAGACCCGCACGCAGTCGCAGACGGCGATCCGCGAAGCCGCGGTACAAGCACTGACCGACATTCGCCGAGTGCTGGGCATGGTGCGCGGCGAAGAGAACCTCTCCCCCGAACGCATCCCCTCGCCCGACAGCATCGACGGCACGATCGCGGCCGTCCGCAGGGAACTCGCGCGGGCCGGCGTCACGGTGACCGCCGATGTGCCCGAAGAGATCCGCCTTCCGGGCGCGTCGCTCGTCGCCCTGACGCGCGTCATCCGAGAGAGCGCGACGAACGTGCTCAAGCACGCGACCGGTGCCGAGAACGTCCGCATCACCCTGACCGTCGAGCGCGGGTGGGCCCATCTGGAGTTCGCCGACGACTCGCCTCCGGCCCGCACCGCCGGTCTGCCGTCGTCCGGGTATGGCATCGTCCGTCTGCAGGAGCGCTTCCGACTGTTCGGCGGCTCGTTCTCAGCGGGGCGTCGCGCGGAGGGATGGGTCGTCACCGCGTCGCTGCCGCTGTCCTCCTGACCGCCGCGATGTAGACGAAAGTCGCAAGCGGACTAGCCGTTCGTCGGGCGCAGGCGGGCGCGCGTCTGCTTAGTCTTGAAGAGCCGAAGAACCGGTCCCCAGTCGGTTCTTCACTGAGCGCCCGACGCACGGTCGTGATTTCGGGGACGATGGTCCGCGATCTGCACCGTCGTCATCACGATGTTGCGAGGGCGCCGCGGCGATGGCCCGAAACCGATCCCCCCAGCTCGGTTTCGGGCCCCGCGCGTTTCCGGGCTCATATCAGCGCTCGCGAATCACCGCCGCTTTCGCGAATCACCCGTGATTGCGCGCGAAAGCAGCGGTGACTCGCGCAACGAGCGGTGATTCGCGAGCACGTGGGGCGCGCGTGGGCGCGTGAGGCGCGGGATGCCGGGGCTCAGGCGTCGATCGACTCGCGGTCGAGGCGGTCGCTCGACGTCACGATGAAATCGCGCCGCGGCGCCACGTCGCTGCCCATGAGCAGCTCGAACACGGTCGACGCGGCCTCGGCATCCTGCACGCGCACGCGGCGGAGCGTGCGCCCGACCCGGTCCATCGTCGTCGTCGCGAGCTGATCGGCATCCATCTCGCCGAGGCCCTTGTACCGCTGCACCGGCTCCTGCCAGCGCCGACCCGACTTCTGCAGCCGTGCGAGGAGGGTGTGCAGCTCCTTCTCGGAGTATGTGTATACGGTCTCGTTCGGCTTCGAGCCGGGATTGACGATGATGACGCGGTGCAGCGGCGGGACGGCGGCGTAAACGCGCCCTTCCTCGATGAGCGGCCGCATATAGCGGAAGAAGAGGGTGAGCAGAAGCGTCCGGATGTGCGCGCCGTCGACGTCGGCGTCGCTCATCAGGATGATCTTGCCGTAGCGCGCCGCGTCGAGATCGAACGACCGACCCGATCCGGCGCCGATGGTCTGGATGATCGCCGCGCACTCCGCGTTCGAGAGCATGTCGCTGATCGACGCCTTCTGCACGTTCAGGATCTTGCCGCGGATCGGCAGCAGCGCCTGATACTCGCTGTTGCGCGCGTGCTTCGCCGTGCCGAGGGCCGAGTCGCCCTCGACGATGAAAAGCTCCGACTGCACGACGTCGTTCGTGCGGCAGTCGGCGAGCTTCGAGGGCAGCGACGAGGACTCGAGCGCGTTCTTGCGGCGCTGGGTCTCTTTGTGGGTGCGCGCCGAGATGCGCGCCTTCATCTCCGAGACGACCTTCTCGAGCAGCTGAGCGGTCTGCGCCTTGTCCTCGCGCTTGGTCGACGCGAAGCGTGCGGTCAGCTCCTTCGCCACGACGTTCGCGACGATCGCGCGGACCGCGGGGGTGCCGAGCACCTCCTTGGTCTGGCCCTCGAACTGCGGCTCGGGGAGGCGCACCGTGAGCACAGCGGTGAGCCCGGCGAGGATGTCGTCCTTTTCGACCTTGTCGCTGCCGACCTTGAGGCGGCGCGCGTTCTGCTCGACCTGGCTGCGGAGGATCTTCATGAGACCCTGCTCGAAGCCGGCCTGGTGCGTGCCGCCCTTGGGCGTCGAGATGATGTTCACGAACGAGCGGGTGATCGTGTCGTATCCAGTCCCCCACCGCACCGCGATGTCGACCTCGCACGTGCGCTCGACCTCGGTGGGGACCATCGCGCCCCCGGGCTGGAGGACGGGGACGGTTTCGGTGAACGTGCCGGATCCGGTGAGGCGCCAGGTGTCGGTGATCGCGGCATCCGGCGCGAGGAACTCGGCGAACTCGGAGATGCCGCCGTCGAACCGGTACACGGTCGTGCGCGCCTCGTCCGCCGCCTCGGCGTCGGCCGACGGGCGCTCGTCGGTGATGTCGATCTCGAGGCCGGGGACGAGGAACGCAGTCTGACGCGCGCGCTGCTCGAGCTCGTCGAGGTGGAACGCGGCCTCCTTCGTGAAGATCTGCCGATCGGCCCAGTAGCGGATGCGCGTTCCGGTGACGCCCTTCGCCGCCTTGCCGACGACGCGGAGCTCGGATGCCTTCTCGAACGGCGTGAACGGGGCGTCGGGGCCGGGGCCGGCGAACACGCCCGGCTCGCCCCGGTGGAACGACATGGCGTAGGTCTTGCCCGCCCGATCGACCTCGACATCGAGCCGCTCGCTGAGCGCGTTGACGACGGACGCGCCGACGCCGTGGAGCCCGCCGGAGGCCGCGTACGATCCCCCGCCGAACTTGCCGCCCGCGTGCAGCTTCGTGAAGACGACCTCGACGCCCGTGAGGCCCGTTCGTGGCTCGACGTCGACGGGGATGCCGCGGGCGCGGTCGCGCACCTCGACACTGCCGTCGGCGTGCAGGAAAATGTCGATCTGCGAGCCGTACCCGGCAAGAGCCTCGTCGACCGAGTTGTCGATGATCTCCCACACGCAGTGCATGAGGCCGCGCGAGTCGGTCGAGCCGATGTACATGCCGGGGCGCTTGCGGACGGCCTCGAGCCCCTCGAGAACCTGGAGGTGATGGGCGGAGTACTCGGCGGTCACAATCTCCAAGCGTAAGCCGGGGGGCGGACACGACGGCGCCGACACACGGCGTCACAGGGTGGCGCAACGCGGCCGACGCATTCTCGACACGCAGCCCCGTACGCGTACAGCGAAATGTGACCGGATCGCGGCATACCTGCAACATTCACGTGGTTGTATGTCAGAGAACCGCACGCGATCGCATGTACCGAGGAGGAACCGAAATGAGCATGTCGACCACCGCAGAACCGGGCGTCCTCGAGTACCGACTGACGGCCACCGACCGTTGCGACTCCTGCGGCGCGCAGGCCTACATCGCCGCGGAGGTCAACGGCAGCGAGTTGCTCTTCTGCGCCCACCACGGCCGCAAGTACGAAGAGAAGCTCCGCGCCGTCGCCACCTCGTGGCACGACGAGACGGCGCGCCTCTCCCAGGCAGTCTGATCCCAGGCCGTCTGATCCCAGGCCGTCCGACACTTTCCGACGAGACTCCCATCCGCCGCGGACACTCCGCGCCGGGTGGGAGTCTTAGTCTGGAGAGCATGACGCGCAACAGCCCTCCCCCGGTCCACTCGCTCTCGGGCGACCGGCCGCAGGCTCTGTGAGCGGCGCACGCGCCAGCGCGACGATCGCCACCGGGACCATGGTGTCCCGTGTCACCGGCCTCGTCCGCACGGTCGTCCTCGTCGTCGCGCTGGGCTCCCTGGAGACGCCCGCCGGCAACGCGTTCGCGATCGCCAACCAGCTTCCGAACAACATCTTCGCCCTCGTCTCGTCGGGGCTGTTCGCGGGCGTCCTCGTCCCCCAGATCGTCAAGGCGGCCGCGCACCGTGACGGTGGGAGCGCCTTCGTCTCCAAGCTCATCACGCTCGGCACGGTCGCGGTCGGCGCCGTGACGCTGCTGGCGGTGTCGCTCGCGCCCCTCATCGTCCTCATCTACAGCGGACGGATGTCGTCCGACGCGATCGCTCTCACCCTCGCGTTCGCCTACTGGTGCCTGCCGCAGCTCTTCTTCCTCGGGCTGTACGCGCTGCTCGGCGAGATCCTCAACGCCCGCCGCGTCTTCGGCCCGTACGCGTGGTCGCCGGTCGTCAACAACATCGTCTCGATCGTGGGGTTCCTCGCCTTCATCGCCGTATTCGGCCCGACCCGCAGTGCCATCGGGTGGACGCCCGGGATGATCGCGCTGATGGCGGGGACAGCGACCGCGGGTATCGCCGTGCAGACCATCGTGCTGCTGCTGTTCTGGAAGCGCGCGGCCCTCACCGTCCGCCCCGACTTCCAGTGGCGCGGCATCGGCCTGCGTCAGATGGGACGGCTTGCCGGGTGGACCTTCCTCATGGTCGTCGCCGGTCAGATCGCGGGCGCCGTGCAGGTGAATCTCGTCGGCGCCGCGTCGGAGGCGGGCGCCGCCAGCGCCGCCCTGCAGTACGCGTGGGTGGTGTTCATCCTCCCCTACTCGGTGATCGTGCTCTCCATCGTCACGCCGTACTACACGCAGCTCAGCGAGCACGCCGCCGCGGGCGACGGCGCCGCCGTCCACACCGACCTGCGCACCTCGGGCCGGATCATCGCGATGTTCATCGTCGCGGCGCTCGCGGCGATGCTCGTGGCGATCCTGCCGATCTCGCGCGTCTTCACCGACAATGCCTCGCAGTCCGGCCAGTTCGCGGCGATCCTCGCTGCCTACCTGCTCGCCCTCATCCCGCTGGCGATCCAGGCGCCCCTGACGCGCGCGTTCTTCGCCTATCACGACACGTTCCACCCGTTCGTGTTCACGCTCGTCCAGTGCGTCCTCGTCGTGATCACGGCGCTCATCGCGGCAGCCACCCTTCCCCTGGTCTGGCTCGCCTTCGGTATCGCTCTCGGCCAGTCGATCTCGAACATCGTGCAGGTCGTGCTCGCGGCTCTGCTGCTCCGCCGCAAGATCGGCGCGACCGGGGTGCCGGCGGCGCTGCAGGCGTATGCGTCGTTCGGCATGCGCGCGCTTCCTGCCGCTGCCGCGGGCGCCGGCGTGGCCGCCGCGCTCGGTGGCTTCGGGAACGGGACGGGCTGGGCGCTGTCGGGCATCGCGCCGGCGATCATCGCGACCGCGCTCATCGGCGGCACCGTCGTCGTGGTCTACGCGCTGACGCTCATCGTGACCCGGACACCCGAGATGCGTCCGATCGTGCAGAAGCTCCGCGCCCGGCTGGGGCGCTGATCCGGCGAGCGAGCCGCGACGCAGCGGCCGCGTACGACACGCGCGAGGTCAGAACGACACGGCGTCCTGATACGTCTTGAGCAGGCCCGTCCGGACTCCCGACGCCGAGGGCTTCGGCTGGAAGACGCTCGAGTTGTGGTTCCCCTCGATGACGACCGGGCCCGACTCGGTGATCGCGAGATCCCAGCCGACGTAGGGCGCTTCGGGCGTGCGCCGCGCGAGGCTCTCCGCCAGGGCGACGACCTCGTCGTACTTCGGCACCTCGAAGCCCACGATCGGAACCCCGGTGACGGGGTGGACGTCGTAGACGTTGCTGTTCTTGTCGACGCCCGGGTAGAGGGCGCGCCCCTCGGCATCCAGCATCGTGTACATGCCGCCGGAGGCGAAGTTGTCGATCGATCCGCCGTTGCCGATCCGCAGGACCGCCGCGAGCAGGCGCACCTCACCGTCGGGGCGGAGGAACGTGATGAGGCGGACGGTGTTGACGCTGCCGGGGTAGACCTCCGACATCCGCGGGTGCTGCGTGATGAACTCGTCGACCACGCTCTGGCCGGCTGCCATCACCTCGGCGCGGAACGCTGCGGCATCCGTGTCGGGGGCGACCTCGCGCACGGTGATGCCGCCGCCGCCCTGGCCGTCGACCTGCTTCGTGATGACCTTGGGATGCCGGGCGAGGAACGCGCCGAGCGTCGCGTCGTCCACGTCGCGCAGGTCGATCGTCTCGCGGCCGAGGAGGTCCGCGTACTCCACCGCGAACCGGCGCTTGTCCTCGAGCTTCGCCCGCCCTTCGGGTGTGTTGTGCAGGCGCGTGATGCGGAACGACTTCGGGTGGGTCATCCACGTCGCCCGCTCGGCGCGGTTCAGCAGGCGGATGTCCCACACGGCGTAGTCGCGGAAACCCATGTCGTACTTCACCGAGCACCACAGCATGTCCGCGACGATCACCGGTGTCGGCGCCTTCGAGACGCGCCCCACCTGCTGGGCGAACTCGAACAGGTTCCGCACGCGGATGTTCCGCGCACGGTCGATCAGGTAACCGAGTCGGACGTTGGCCATGCGGGGTTCTCCTCGTGGATCGGACAGCGCCGGGTCAGAATCTCATCGCGGCCCGGTACCGCGGCAGGAGACCCTGGCGGATGCCCGACACCGAGGGCTTCGACTGGAAGACGCCCGAGTTGTGGTTGCCCTCGATGACGACGGGGCCGTCGGGGGTGATCGCGATGTCCCAACCGATGTAGGGCATCTCGGGGACGCGCCGGGCGAGCGTGTCGACGAGAGCTTTGACCTCGTCGAACAGCGGCACCTGGTACCCGGTGATCTCGACGCCGGTCGAAGGATGCACGGCGAACGCGTGCCCCTCCTCGTCGCTCGCGGGGTGCAGGGCTCGGCCATCGTCACCGAGCATCGTGTACATGCCGCCGTTGCTGAAGTTGTCGATGATCCCGCCGTTGCCGATCTTCAGCACCGCCGCGAGGATGTGCACCTCGTCATCGGGGTCGCGATAGGCGACGACCCGCAGCGAGTTGACGCTCCCGGGGTAGAGCCTGGCCATGTCCTCGTGCTGGACGATGAGCTGCTCCGCGAGCACCTGGCCCGCATCGGTGAGCGTCCGCCGGGCATCCGCGGCGGTGCCGAGGTCGGCGCTGTCGCGGATCTGGATGCCGTTGCCACCGACTCCCGAGGGGTCCTTCGTGATGACGCGGTCATGACGCGAGAGGAACGCGGCGAGGTCGTCGTCGGATGCCGAGCGGATGTCGATCCACTCGCGCCCCAGCTCGCCCTGGAACCGCCCGGCGAACTCGATCTTGTCGTCGAAGGCGGCACGCACGGCGTCGTCGTTGAGGCGGCGGGAGAGGTGGAACGACTTCGGGTCGGTCATGTACGTCGACCGTTCCCGCCCGGAGAGGATGCGGAAGTCCCACTCCGAGTAGTTCTCGAACGTCGCCTCGTACCGCACGGCGCACCAGGCCATGTCGAGCGTGACCCACCACAGCGGGGCCTTCGAGAGCCGCGCCGACTGGCGCGCGAACTGCACCACCCGCTCGCGATCGAACGAGGTCACACGCCGGACGAAGAAGCGCGCCTTGCGATAGGCGCGGTCGAGCGCGCCCACGCTACGCCTTCCGGACGATGCCGAGCGGCGTGGACTGGTGGCCCTGGCCCAGCGGGTTGTCACGCAGGATGCCGACGAGCTGCTGCTCGCCCTGGGCGTCGAGCGTCGAGCCGAGGATGTTGCCGCCGATGTCGTTGATGTCGACGACGGCGACCTCCGCGCCCGTTCCGAGGAGCGCCTTCAGGTGCGCCGAGACCCCGTCGGGGTCTTCGGGGCCGAGGACGACGGCCTTGTTGTACGGCGGGATGGTGCCGGAGGTCGGCCCGTCGATCGCGCGCGCCTTGTCGCCGGCGATGCGGTAGAAGTCTCCGCGTCGCCCGAAGACCTTCGTCACCGCGCTGACGCCGGCGGCGAAGAGGATGCGCGGCGTGCCGCACTCGCGGAGGGCCATCTCCATCGTCTCCGGCATGCCGAGGCCGATCCCGTAGGGGGTGCGCGTGACGTACTTCGAGAGGAAACGCGCGAGCGGGCGCGGCGTGATCTCGTCGAGCGTGTACGAGCGGCCCTGCGTGATGGCGACGATCTTCTCCGTGACGAATAGCGTGTCGCCGGGCTCGGTCAGCCCCGTCGCGTACTCGGTGATGAACGCGTCGAGGTCGTCGCCGGGCAACACGACGCGCGTGCGGATCGGGATGCGCTTGAACGTGCCCGCGTCGGTCGTGACCGACAGCACTTTGCCGTCGTTGGGGGTCTCGCTCATTCGAGGTAGTCCCGCAGCGACTGCGACCGCGACGGGTGGCGGAGCTTGGCCATGGTCTTCGACTCGATCTGGCGGATGCGCTCACGCGTCACCCCGAACGTGTCACCGATCTGGTCGAGCGTCTTGGGCTGCCCGTCGCCGAGGCCGAAGCGCATGCGGATGACGCCCGCCTCGCGCTCGCTGAGCGAGTCGAGGAGCGACTCCAGCTGACGCTGCAGCATCGTGAAGCCGACGGCGTCGGCCGGGACGACGGCCTCGGTGTCCTCGATGAGGTCGCCGAACTCGCTGTCGCCGTCCTCGCCGAGGGGCGTGTGCAGCGAGATCGGCTCGCGGCCGTACTTCTGCACCTCGATGACCTTCTCGGGGGTCATGTCGAGCTCGCGGCTGAGCTCCTCGGGCGTGGGCTCGCGGCCCAGATCCTGCAGCATCTGACGCTGCACGCGGGCGAGCTTGTTGATGACCTCGACCATGTGCACCGGGATGCGGATGGTACGCGCCTGGTCGGCCATGGCGCGGGTGATCGCCTGGCGGATCCACCACGTGGCGTACGTCGAGAACTTGAAGCCCTTGGTGTAGTCGAACTTCTCCACGGCGCGGATGAGGCCGAGATTCCCCTCCTGGATGAGGTCGAGGAACTGCATGCCGCGGCCCGTGTAGCGCTTGGCGAGCGACACCACGAGGCGGAGGTTCGCACCGAGCAGGTGGCTCTTCGCGCGCTGACCGTCGCGGGCGACCCACTGCAGATCGAGGCCGAGCTGGCTCGACTTCTCGGCGGCGGACATGTGCGAGAGCTTCTCCTCGGCGAACAGGCCCGCCTCGATGCGCATCGCGAGCTCGACCTCTTCGGCCGCGTTCAGGAGCGGCACCTTGCCGATCTGCTTCAGATAGTCCTTGACCGGGTCGGCGGTCGCGCCGGTGATCTGCGTCGAGTAGACGGGCACGTCGTCCTCGTCGCTCGACGAGATGACGATCGCCCCGGTCGGGAGCGGCTCGGTGAACGCGGGCTTCGTGGTGCCCTCGTCGTCGTCCTCGTCGTCCGCGTCGTCGCCCGACTTCTTGGCGTCCTTCGGCGCGGCGTCGTCGCTGTCGTCGCCGGCATCCGTGTCGTCGCCGTCGTCGGGCGTCTCGAGCTCTTCGTCGTCGATCTCGACGTCCTCGTCGTCCTTCTTCTTCTTCGCGGTGGGCTTCGCCGCTGCGGGCTTCTTGGCTGTCGGCTTCTTCGCGGCGGGCTTCTCCGCCGCGGCTGCAGCCTTCTTCGCGGGAGCCTTGGCGGCGGTCTTGCGCGCTGCCGCAGGGGCCTCGACGGTCTCCTGCGCGGTCGTTTCGGTGTCGTCCGTCTTGCGCGTACGGGTGGTCTTCGTGCCGGAAGTCACGTCTCGCCTTTCACCGACGGGGGCGCCGGGGGGTTTCGGACACTAGTAAGACCCTTGTCAAGTCCGGCGTAGCGATCCGCGAGGGATGCCACACCGTGAAGACAACGGGTCGGGTGTCCTATTGTCGCATACCTCAGCCTGCGAACCTGCCCTCAACCTGCGAAGCTGCGGCGGGCCGATGCGTGCGTCGGACCTCAACGACAACGTCGGCGGCGGCCCTGGCATTCCGCGGTACGTGCGAACGCGCTCAGCGCCGCCCGCGCTTGTCGTCGCCGTCGCGGCGGTCGGCGAGGAACCGCTCGAGTTCGGCGGCGAGCTCGTCGGCGCTCGGCAGGTCACCCGTGTGGATGATCGGCTGGGCCTGGGTCGACCCCGCCATGTACGCGTCGTAACGTTCTTCGAGGGTGTGGAGCATCGTCGTGAGCTCGGCGTTTCCCTCGACCTGGTCGTCGACCTTCGCGAGATAGTCGCGGTTCTCCTCGCGGATCTCGTCGCCGTCGAACACGAGCCCCGTCGCCACCGAGACGCTGTCGAGCCCCGCCAGGGCGGATGCCGGGTAGTCGGTGTCGGCGAGGTAGTGGGGCACGAGGAGCACGAACCCGGCGGTGGTGTGGCCGCTCTCGGAGAGGCGCAGCTCGAGGAGGTGCCCCATCGTCGCGGGCACCTGCGTGTGCGGCTTCCACACCGAGTGCGCCTCCGTCAGCTCCGCGCGGTTGCCGCTCACCGTCGTGCCGATCGGGCGCGTGTGCGGGACCGGCATGGGGATCGCGTGCACCCACGTGACCGATGAGACCTGCAGCCCCTCGGCGAGACCGACGACGGTATCGGCGAAGGCATCCCACGCGAAGTCCGGTTCGTAGCCGGCGAGCAGCACGAAGGGCTGTCCCAGGGTGTCATGGGCGAGCGAGAGCTCGAGCCGCGGCGGCCGGTAGTCGACCAGGTGATCGCCGTCGAACGTGACGGCGGGACGCCGGGCACGGTAGTCGAGCAGCACGTCGGCCGAGAACACGACGACCGGCGACGGATCGAGGTCGTCGCGGAAGAGGTCGATCATCCGGGAGACCGCACCCCCGGCATCCGTGAAACCGGTCAAGGCGATGACGAGCGGAAGCCCCGCGGGCACGGGAGGTGCCGACGCGACGCGCTCGTACAGGGGACCGCTCAAGGGCATGCATCAACTCTACGAGCCGCAGCGGAAGGTGGGGCTCGGTCGCGCTGACAGCGAACAGCCGACCGCGGCGCGGGCCGCGGACCGCTCCTAGGATGGGGGCATGGCGTTCCCCGAGCTGTCCACGTCCACCGCCCTCCTCTCCGCCGCCGACGCCGATGTGCTGGTGCTCGCGCTCCCGCCGCTCGATGACGCGGCGGATGCCTTGGCCGACTGGCCGGGACTGCGCTCCGTGCTGGAGGGTGTCGGCTTCTCCGGCTCTCCGGGCGGGACCGTCCGCGTGCACGTACCGGAGGCCACGCCCCTCCCCCTCTTCGTCGTCGGCACCGGCTCCGCGCCCGACGCGGCGACGCTCCGGGAGGCGGTCGGCGCGGCCGTGCGGACGACCACCGGGTTCGCCCGTCTCGCCGTCGCCGCTCCGGCGGTCGCCGATGACAGCAACACGGCGGATGCCGCCCTGTGGAGCGCCGCGGCAGAAGGTGCCCTGCTCGGCGGATACCGCTTCGACGATTACAAAAAGAACGCCGGTGCCGCTCGCGCCGACGTCGTCACCCTGCACTGGCCCGCCGAGCCTGCGCCCGCGGCAGTCGCACGCGCTGTCGCCGTCGCCTCCGCCGTCGCCCTCGTGAAGGACCTCGTCCACACCCCCGCGCAGTGGCTCGGCCCGCAGGACGTCGCCGACGCCGCCCTCGCCTCGCTCGAGGGCCTTCCCGTCGACGTCGAGGTCTTCGATGAGCACGCGCTCGAGGAGCAGGGCTTCGGCGGCATCCTCGGCATCGGCCAGGGATCCGAGCGGCCGCCGCGCCTCGTGCATCTCGACTACGCGCCGGAGGGTGCGACCGCGCACGTCGCGCTCGTCGGCAAGGGGATCACGTTCGACACCGGCGGACTCTCGCTGAAGCCCCCCGCAGGCATGGTGGGCATGAAGTTCGACATGGCGGGTGCCGCGAGCGTCCTCGCGGTGGTGCGCGCCGCCGCGGTGCTGGGCGTTCCCGTGCGCGTCTCGGGTTGGCTGTGCCTCGCCGAGAACATGCCGTCGGGCCGCGCCCTGCGCCCGGGAGACGTGGTCCGCATCGCCGACGGCACGAGCGTGGAGGTGCTGAACACGGATGCCGAAGGCCGCGTCGTCCTCGCCGACGGTATCGTCGCGGCGAGCCGCACCTCCCCCGACCTCATCGTCGACATCGCGACCCTCACCGGCGCGATCATCGTCGCCCTCGGTCACCGGCACACCGGCGTGATGGGCGACGACGATGCCGTGGCGGACTATCTCGAGGCCGCGGCAGGCGCGGGCGAGCCCGCGTGGCACCTGCCGCTCCCGGCGCACATGGAAGACGAGCTCGACTCCCCCATCGCCGACCTGCAGAACGCGAAGATCGGCGACACCTCCGGCGGCTCGCTGTTCGCGGGGCTGTTCCTGCAGCGGTTCGTGGGCCGGACCGGCGAGGATGCCGACGCGCCCCGCATCCCGTGGGTGCACCTCGACATCGCCGGCAGCGGCACCGCGAAGTCGGCGTTCGGTGCGACGGAGAAGGGCCCGACGGCGGCGACCGTGCGCACGCTCATCGACCTCGTCGAGAGTCGCGCAGCGGAGCCGGGCGCACGCGACGGCGCGGAGGGCACCCGATGACCGACCACGCCGTCGACGTCGTCGTCCTCGGCGGGGGCAGCGGGGGCTATGCCGCAGCCATCCGCGCGGTCGAGCTCGGCAAGAGCGTCGTCATCGTCGAGAAGGACAAGGTCGGTGGGACGTGCCTGCACCGTGGGTGCATCCCCACCAAGGCACTTCTTCACGCGGCCGAGGTCGCCGACCACGTCCGCAGCGCCGGCTCGGTGGGCGTCACGGCCTCCTACGAGGGCATCGACATCGCCGGGGTCACGGCCTACCGCGAGGGCATCGTCGCGAAGAAGTACAAGGGACTCGAGGGGCTCCTCGCAGCGCGCGGCATCACGACCGTCACGGGCGCCGGTCGCCTGTTGCCCGACGGCGGCGTCGCCGTCGGCGCCGACGTCTACCGCGGCACGGACGTCATCCTCGCGACCGGGTCGTACAGCAGGTCGCTCCCCGGACTCGAACTCGGCGGCCGTGTCCTCACGAGCGAGGAGGCGCTGGCCCTCGACGTCGTCCCCGAGCACGTCGTCATCCTGGGCGGCGGGGTGATCGGCGTCGAGTTCGCAAGCGTCTGGCGCTCGTTCGGCGCCGAGGTCACGATCGTCGAGGCTCTCGACCACCTCGTCCCGAACGAGGACATCGCGCTCAGCAAGGGCCTGGAACGGGCGTTCCGCAAGCGCGGCATCACGGCGAAGCTCGGCACCCGGTTCGCCGGGGTGACGCAGACGGATGCCGGAGTCCAGGTGTCGCTCGAAAGCGGCGAGACCCTCGACGCGGACTACCTGCTCGTCGCCGTCGGCCGTGGCCCGGCGACCGAGGGGCTCGGCTTCGCCGAGGCGGGCGTGACGCTCGACCGCGGGTTCGTGAGGGTCGACGAGCGCCTGCAGACGAGCGTGCCGCACGTCTGGGCGGTCGGCGACATCGTTCCGGGGCTGCAGCTCGCGCACCGCAGCTTCCAGCAGGGCATCTTCGTCGCCGAGCAGATCGCAGGGCTCTCCCCCGTTTCGGTGCCGGGGGCATCCATCCCCCGCATCACCTACTCGAGCCCCGAAGTCGCCTCGGTCGGCCTCACCGAGGCGCAGGCGCGCGACGCGCACGGCGATCGCGTGCGGACGGCCGAGTACAACCTCGCCGGCAACGCGAAGAGCGAGATCATCGGCACGGGCGGGCTCGTGAAGGTCGTCCGCGTCGAGGACGGACCGGTCATCGGCGTGCATCTGATCGGCGACCGCGTCGGCGAGCTCATCACCGAGGGCCAGCTCGTCGTGGCGTGGGAGGCACACCCCGAGGACGTGGCCCCGTACGTTCATGCGCACCCCACCCAGAGCGAAGCGCTCGGTGAGGCATTCCTCGCCCTCGCCGGCAAGCCTCTGCACGCGCTCTGATGCGCGCCACGGCACCCCCCGCAGTGCGGGGTCACTAAGCTAGAACGACATCGGACTTTCTGAAGGAGACACAGTCATGAGCACATCCGTGGTCCTCCCCGCGCTCGGCGAGAGCGTCACCGAGGGAACGGTCACCCGTTGGCTCAAGAACGTCGGAGACACGATCGAGGCCGATGAGGGCCTGCTCGAGATCTCGACCGACAAGGTCGACACCGAGATCCCCTCGCCCGTCAGCGGCGTGATCGAGGAGATCCTCGTGCAGGAAGACGAGACCGTCGAGGTCGGCGCCGTCCTGGCGAAGATCGGCGACGGTTCGAGCGCACCCGCGGAGGGCGCCGCGCCCGCCGCCGAACAGCCGGCCGCGGAGGCGGCACCGGTCGCGGAGCCCGAGGCGGCACCTGCGCCGGCCGCAGAGGCCGCGCCCGCCGCCGAGCCCGCGCCCGCGCCGGCCGCTGAGGCCGCGCCCGCCGGCGCCGACGCGCAGGACATCGTCCTGCCCGAGCTCGGCGAGAGCGTCACCGAAGGCACCGTCACGCGCTGGCTCAAGCAGGTCGGCGACGACGTCGCCGTCGACGAGCCGCTCCTCGAGATCTCGACCGACAAGGTCGACACCGAGATCCCGTCACCGGTCGCCGGCGTCCTGCAGGAGATCGTCGTCTCCGAGGACGAGACGGTCGCCGTGGGTTCGGTGCTCGCCCGCATCGGTTCCGGTGCGTCCGCCGCCGCTCCGGAGGCTCCCGCAAAGCCCGCCACGGAGGCTCCTGCGCCCGAGGCTCCGGCGCCCGACGCCCCGGCTCCCGCCCCCGCCGCCGGGGCCCCCGCACCGGCAGCCCCGGCGCCCGCTCCGGAGGCGCCCGCCCCCGCGGCGGAGGCCCCCGCAGCGCCGGCCCCCGCGGCGTCCACCCCAGCCGCCCCGGCCGACGACGACGTCACGACCTATGTCACGCCGCTCGTGCGTCGGCTCGCCCAGCAGCAGGGCGTCGACCTCGCGAGCGTCACCGGCACCGGTGTCGGCGGACGCATCCGCAAGGAGGATGTCCTGAAGGCCGCCGAGGCCGCGAAGGCCGCGCCCGCCGCTGCCGAGGCACCCGCCGCATCGCAGGCCGCCCCCGCCGCCCCCACCGCCCCGGCACTCGAGGTCTCGCCGCTGCGCGGAACGACCCAGCCGATGTCCCGCCTGCGCAAGGTCCTCGCCGAGCGCGCGGTCGCCTCGATGCAGCAGACCGCTCAGCTCACCACGGTGGTCAAGGTCGACGTGACGAAGGTCGCCGCGTACCGTACGGCCGTCCAGAGCGACTTCGTGGCGAAGACGGGCGGCAAGCTCTCGTTCCTGCCGTTCTTCGTGCTGGCCGCGGCCGAGGCGCTGCAGGCGTACCCGGTGATCAACGCGACGGTCAACGGCACCGACATCGTCTACCCCGCGACCGAGAACATCTCGATCGCGGTCGACACCGAGCGTGGCCTGCTGACTCCCGTGCTCCGTGACGCGGGCGACAAGACGCTGGCCGGCATCTCGAGCGAGATCGCCGACCTCGCGGCGCGCACGCGCGACAACAAGCTGAAGCCCGATGAGCTGGCCGGCGGTACCTTCACCGTCACCAACACCGGCTCGCGCGGTGCGCTGTTCGACACGCCCGTCGTCTTCCTGCCGCAGTCGGCGATCCTCGGCACGGGCGCGGTCGTGAAGGAGCCCGGCGTCGTGAAGATCGACGGTGTGGACGCCATCGCCGTCCGCTCCTACGTCTACCTGGCACTCTCCTACGACCACCGCATCGTCGACGGCGCGGACGCCGCCCGCTTCCTCGGCGCGGTGAAGTCGCGTCTCGAGGCGGCCGACTTCGAGGGCCAGCTCGGGATCTGACCCGCGGCGGCGCCGGGACGCACCGGTATCGGAGACACTCACGGCTGGTCCGCGACGTCGTACACGTCGCGGACCAGCCATGTGTCGTGAGCGCCGCTGACGATCACGAGAATCTGCGCGGGGATGCCGGGCTCCCCCACGGCCTCGATACGGAAGACCGCGACGCCCCCGTACTCGTCGAGAAGCGAGGCGGTGCGCTCGATGCCCGGAGACGACGCCACGCCGGCGGGAACGAGGGCGCCGTCCGTCTCGAGGACACCCGGGCACGGCTGCCCCTCTCCGCAGGCGGTCAGGGCAGTGAGCGCCGCGCCGGCTGCCGCCGTCAGCGTGTCGCCCCCGGTGGCGTCAGGCGTCGGCTCTCCGGCATCCGCCTGCGTCGCAACGTCCGCAGTGTTCTCGCCGTCCGTGTCGGGCGCGTCCTCCGCTTGTGCGGCCTCGGCCGTCTCGACTCCGCCGGTCGTCGGCGTGATGCTCGGCGTCGGCGCGGAGCCCGCCTCCGCGGAGGGCTCGGGCCACATCAGACCGGCCACCAGGATCGTCGCACCGAGCGCGGCCGCGACGAGGATCGGTGCGCGGCGCCGCCGGGCGGGCGACTCATCGCCCGAGCGACGTGGAGCCGCGGTGCTCCGCGGGGACTCGACGCGGGAGCGCGCGGCTCGGCGCTCGCGCAGCGCCTCCGCGAGGAGCGCCGGCCCGCGGAGGGTGCCGCGCAGCGCATCCGCGACGCGTGCGGCCCACCCGGCCTCGGTGAAGCGGGCGATCCAGGTCTCGCCGCTTCGCACGGCCGCGTCGCGGCGACGGCCCGAACGGGCCTCGCCGCACTCCCCGCGCAGACTGTCCGAGCGCCGCGGCCGCAGATCCTGACGGGCGGCGGCATCGTCGCTGTGGCCCTCCGAGCGGAGCGCGAGCGGCTCGGCGGCGTCGAAGAGCGCGTCTTCCGCGGCGGCCGCATCCGCGCGCGGCCACCGCGGCGCCGCGAGCACCGCGGCCGCGTCATCGAGCGCCGCGGCAAGCTGCCGCGGCGCGCCGGCCGCCAGAACCTCCAGCAGGTCGAGGGCTTCGTCCGCCCAGTTCGCCGCACCGGTGAGGGCGAGGACCGGACGCCCCGAGGCATCCACCCACCATGCACCAGCGTCCTCGGCGGGCACGAGCCCGAGCGCCCGCGCCTCCGCCGCAGCACGCAGGAGGCTGACGGCGATCGTGACGGCCTCACCGGCCGACGCGGTGTGCGCGCGTTCGACGAGACGGTGCGGGCAGTGCGGCACGACCGCCGCGTGGCCACCCTCGGTGCGGAAGATGTCGGACGGCACGAGGAGGTGGCCGTCCGGCGCCGCGCGCCAGAGGACGTCGGGAACGAGGTCGAGCGCGACGTGGACCGTCGGCGGGTCACCGGGGTCGAGGGCGGGCAGGAGCGCGCCTGGCCACGGCGCTTCGTCCGCGCGCAGGCGTCGCAGCGGCGGGGCGGGGGAATCGAGGAGCGACATGAGCCGATTCTGAGCGGAGCGTGCGCCGTGCGGAGGCCGAACGGAGCGATCTGTGGACGAATCGCTCGATCGGCCTGTTGGGGAGGAGGCGGTGATGAGGTCGAGGCGCCGACGGTAGGCTATGTGGCATGGCATCCCGCAGTTCCGCTCCCGAGAAGCGCCCCGGATTCTTCGCGCAGCTGCGCTCCCTGTTCACCTTCACGAAGGCCGAGTTCCCGTGGCTCCCCTGGGCCCTCATCGGCATCGTGGTGCTGGGTATCGGCATCGGCGTGCTGATCGGCTTCCTCATCCAGCCGGTCGCGGTGTGGAGCGTCATCCTGTGGAGCCTTACCGGGCTGATGTTCGGCATCCTCGGGGCGATGATCCTCCTCACGCGCCTGTCGACGCGCGCGATGTACAAGAAGCTCGACGGCATGCCGGGCGCCTCGGGTCACGTCCTCTCGACGTCGCTCGGCCGCAACTGGGTCGCCTCCGACATGCCGGTCGGCATCAACCCGAAGACGCAGGATGCCGTGTACCGCGTCATCGGCCGCGGGGGCGTGGTCATCGTCGCCGAAGGCTCGCGCGGTCGCCTCACGCGGCTCGTCAACGACGAGAAGATGAAGGTGCAGCGCGTCGCTTCGGGCGTGCCGATCCAGGTCGTTTACGTCGGCCACGGCGAGGGCGACGTGCCCATCTCCAAGCTCGCCTCCACCATCAAGTCGCAGCCCAAGAAGGTCGACCGCGCCACCATGGCGGCCGTCGTCAAGCGCGTCGACTCGGTGTCGCAGTCAGTCACCTCGCTGCCGATCCCGAAGGGCATCGACCCGACGAAGGCGCGCGCCCCTCGTCCTCGCTGACTCGGGAGATCCGAGAGGTCAGGCGCGCAGCAGCACGGTGCCGGCGGCCTTGTCGTGGAGGCCGCGCTGGTCGGCATCCCAGATCACGGCGGGGATGACGAGGCACAGGAGCGCGGTCCGGATGATGGGGCGCCAGAGGCCCACCCATCCGCCCGTCACGAGCTGGAGGCGCATGCCGAGCAGGCGATGTCCGGGACTCCCGCCGAGCGTCGGCAGGAAGACGATCTGCACGATGGCGAAGATCGCGAGGGTGGCGAGCGAGTCGTAGGAGAAGAAGGCGACCGAGAGGACCACGGCGCACGCCCAGTCGATCGCGAGGGCGGCGAGGCGCCGGCCGGGACGGGCGATCGAGCCGGAGCCGGCCGGCGGAAACCCGAGACGTTCGCCGGGATAGGTGTTCTCGCTTACGGCATCCGTCACCCGCTGATTCTACCGAGCACCGCGTAACACGCCCGAAACACGCGAGATACTGGGGGGCAACCCCTCGCCGATAGCGTCGGGCACGAGCCTGCCACCGACAGGCGCGTTCCACACCCGATCTTGGAGACTCCATGTTCAAAGATTCATCCGAGGTGCTGAAGTTCATCCAGGAAGAGGACGTCAAGTTCCTCGACATCCGTTTCACGGACCTTCCTGGTGTGCAGCAGCACTTCAACATCCCCGCCTCGACCGTCGACGAGGAGTTCTTCACGGTCGGGCAGCTCTTCGACGGCTCGTCGATCCGCGGCTTCGCGAACATCCACGAGTCCGACATGCAGCTCATTCCGGATGTCTCCACCGCGTACATCGACCCGTTCCGCGAGGCGAAGACGCTCATCATGCTCTTCGACATCTACAACCCGCGCAACGGCGAGATCTACTCGAAGGACCCGCGCCAGGTCGCCAAGAAGGCGGAGAAGTACCTCGCCTCCACCGGCATCGCCGACACCGCGTTCTTCGCCCCCGAGGCCGAGTTCTACATCTTCGACGACGTCCGCTACGAAGTGAAGCAGAACTCCTCGTTCTACTCCGTCGACTCCGAGGAAGGCGCCTGGAACACCGGTCGCGCCGAAGAGGGCGGAAACCTCGCCAACAAGACCCCGTACAAGGGCGGCTACTTCCCGGTCTCCCCCGTCGACAAGACGGCGGACCTTCGCGACGACATCTCGCTGCACCTCATCGAGTCGGGCCTCGTCCTCGAGCGCGCACACCACGAGGTCGGCACCGGCGGTCAGCAGGAGATCAACTACCGCTTCGACACGATGGTGCACGCGGCCGACGACATCCTGAAGTTCAAGTACATCGTCAAGAACGTCGCCGAGCAGTGGGGCAAGGTCGCGACCTTCATGCCGAAGCCGCTCTTCGGCGACAACGGCTCGGGCATGCACACGCACCAGTCGCTCTGGCTCGAGGGCAAGCCGCTCTTCTACGACGAGAAGGGCTACGGAGGGCTCTCCGACACGGCGCGCTGGTACATCGGCGGCCTGCTCGCGCACGCCCCCGCGGTCCTCGCCTTCACCAACCCGACGCTGAACTCCTACAAGCGCCTGGTCAAGGGCTACGAGGCTCCGGTCAACCTCGTCTACTCGGCGGGCAACCGCTCGGCGGCCATCCGCATCCCGATCACCGGATCGAACCCGAAGGCCAAGCGCATCGAGTTCCGCGCCCCCGACGCCTCCGGCAACCCGTACCTCGCCTTCGCCGCGCAGATGATGGCGGGCCTCGACGGCATCAAGAACCGCATCGAGCCGCACGAGCCCGTCGACAAGGACCTCTACGAGCTGCCGCCCGAGGAGGCCAAGAACATCCCGCAGGTGCCGAACTCGCTGCTCGACTCGCTCGAGGCGCTCCGCGCCGACCACGAGTTCCTGCTCGCGGGCGGCGTGTTCACGCCCGAGCTGATCGAGACGTGGATCGAGTACAAGATCGAGAACGAGATCAAGCCGCTGGCCGCGCGCCCGCACCCGTTCGAGTTCGAACTGTACTTCGGAGTCTGACGCACCCTGACGCGAGGGCCCCGGCATCCCTGTGCGGATGCCGGGGCCTTCGGCGTTGCGGTGATCTCAATACACCGCCGCTGCGCGCCAGCGCGCGATCGGGCGGGGCGCTCAGCCGTAGAAGAGGCGCTCGTAGTCGCGGCGGGCGCGGCGGGCGGTGCGGAGCCACTCCTCCTCGACGAGCGTGGCCGAGCGGGCCGGGTACTCGAGCAGCCGTCCGATGCCGTCGAGTTTCGCGCGGTCGGTCGGGAGCACGTCGCTCGTCTGCCCGGAGAGGAGCGTGTTCGCCGAGCGCAGGCGGCTCGCGAGCCGCCACGACGCCGCAAGGCGCTCTGCCGCGGCATCCGGCACGAACCCCGCCTCGCGTGCCGCCTCCAGCGCTCCCAGGGTCGAGGTCGTCCGCAGCGCCGGGATCTCGTGCGCGTGCTCGTGCTGAAGGAGTTGCACGAGCCACTCGACGTCGCTGAGCCCACCCGGGCCGAGCTTCAAGTGCCGCGCCCGGTCGACCCCCTGCGGAAGCCGCTCGTTTTCGACGCGTGCCTTGATCCGTTTGATCTCCCGCAGATCCTGCACGGCGACGCGTTCGGGGTAGCGCACCTCATCGGCGAGGGCCATGAAGCGACGGATGAGCTTGACGCTCCCCGCGATGCCCCGCGCGCGCAGGAGCGCCTGCGCCTCCCACGACAGCGACCAGCGGCGGTAGTACTCGGCGTACGATTCGATCGACCGGACGAGCGGGCCGTTGCGGCCCTCGGGTCGGAGGTCCGCATCGAGCTCGAACGGAACGCGCTGATCCTCCGAGTAGGTGCGCAGGCCCGCCACGATCTTCTGGGCGAGCTCGTTCGCTCGCTGGGGATCGAGGCCGTTGGCGTCGTAGACGTAGAGGACATCGGCATCCGAGCCGAATCCGAGCTCTCGCCCGCCGAACCGTCCCATCGCGATCACCGAGAAGTCGAGCGCTTGATCCTCCGGCGGGACGACTTCGCGGCGCACGGCGCGAAGCGTCGCCTGGATCGTCACTTCGCTGATCGTCGTGAGGCCTTCGGCGAGCTCCTCGATCGTGATGGTTTCGAGCACCGACGCGAATGCGAGACGCAGGAGTTCGCGTCGGCGCAGCGCACGGACGGCGCTCATCGCCTCACCGATCGTGTCGTGGCGTGTCTGAATGGCCCGCGCCTCCTCCTGGAGCGCGACCCCGCTGCGCGGCCGCAACTGGTCTTCGGCGTCGAGCCACGCGACCGATTCGGGGATCCACTCCATGAGCTCGCCGACGAAGCGCGATCCGGACAGGACGCGCGTCAGCCGCTCGGCCGCGCCGGCCGAATCGCGGAGCACGCGTTGGAACCACGGCGTCTCCCCCAGGCGTTCGCTGACGCGGCGGAACGCGAGAAGCCCGTAGTCGGGATCGACGCCGTCGGCGAACCACCGGATCATGACGGGCATGAGGTGCCGCTGGATCGCGGCCTTGCGGCTGATCCCGCCCGTCAGCGCCCCGATGTGGCGGAGGGCCCCGGCCGGATCGCGGAAGCGGATGGCGGCGAGGCGGTCGCGCGCCTGCTCGGTCGACAGCTTCTGCTCCTCCGCGGGGAGCGCCGCGACCGCAGAGAGGAGCGGACGGTAGAAGAGGCGCACATGGATCTCGCGCACCTCGCGCTTGATGCCCTCCCACACCGCCCAGACACCCGCGCCGTCGGGAGCCAGCCGGCTCGCCCGCGCGAGGTTCCGCAGGCCGTCCGGGGTCTGCGGCATGAGGTGCGTGCGCCGCAGATCGCGTAGCTGCACGCGGTGCTCGAGCACCCGCAGCATGCGGTAGTCGCGTGCGAACGCCGCGGCATCCGCCCGCCCGATGTACCCCTCGGTGACGAGGGCGGACAGGGCGTCGAGCGTGCCGCGCTGCCGAATGCGCTCGTCGGCGAGCCCGTGCACCAGCTGCAGGAGCTGGACGGTGAACTCGATGTCGCGGATGCCGCCGGGCCCGAGCTTCAATTGATACGGCACCTCGTCGGCGGGGATGAACTCCGTCACCCGCTCGCGCATGCGCTGGACGCTGTCGACGAAGTTCTCGCGCGCGGAGCTCGTCCAGACCTTGGGCTGCACCGCCGCGACGTATGCCTCGCCGAGCATGCGATCTCCCGCGAGCGGGCGGGCCTTGAGGAGCGCCTGGAACTCCCAGCTCTTCGCCCACCGGTCGTAGTACGACAGGTGCGAATCGAGGCTGCGCACGAGCGCCCCCTGCTTCCCCTCGGGGCGGAGGTTCGCGTCCACCTCCCACAGTGGCGGCTCGACCTCCATGCCGGAGATCCCGCGCATCGTCTGTACGGCCAGCCGCGTCGCAATGTCGATGACCCGGCTCTCGCCGATCTCCGCGGTGAACTCGTCCGATCCTCCGCCGACGAAGATGACGTCGACGTCGCTCACGTAATTGAGTTCGCGCGCCCCGGTCTTGCCCATGCCGATGATCGCGAGCTGTGTCGCGGCGACCTGAGAGCGGGGGAAGAGTCCGGCGCCCGCCGCGCCGCCGGAGACACGCGTGCGCGCGACGCTCAAGGATGCCTCCAGCGCCGCGCCGGCGGCATCCGCGAGCGCGGCGGCGACCGAGGGCAGTGCCTCCACCGGGTCGGGCGCGCTGAGGTCGTATGCCGCGATACGGGCGAGGAGGCGCCGGTAACGCACGCGGAGCGCGACCCACGCGCTCTCGTCGCCGGTCGCGGCGAACCCGTCGTCGTCGGCCGCGACGGCATCCTGCAGCTCGGCGACGAGCTCGTCGGCCGTCGGCAGGTCGCCGCCGGGTTCTGGCAGATGGGCGAGCTCGCCCGGATGCCGCAGGTAGAAGTCCGCGAACCCGTTCGAGGCCCCGAGCAGCAGCCACAGGGTCGGTCCCACCCGACGAAGCGCGGCGGACAGCGCCGCGGAGTCACGACGCGCGATGCGCGCCAGCCCGCCGAGCGCCGCATCGGGATCAGCCGCCCCGTCGGCGCCCACCAGGATTTCGGGGCGCGTCAGATCGAGCTCGCCGGCCAGTTCGGTCAGCAGCGCGTCGGCCGCATCGATGTCACCGAACCCGTCCCGCGCCAGCGTGGTCCGGACCGAAGTGCGCTGGCCGGCCGACATGGCGCTTAGAGCATCTCCAGGTTGCTCTTCAGCTCGAACGGCGTCACCTGCGCGCGGTACTCGTGCCACTCGCGGCGCTTGTTGAGGAGCACGTAGTTGAAGACCTGCTCGCCCAGTGTGTCGGCGACGAGCTCGGAATCCTCCATGTACTCGAGCGCGTGGTCGAGGCTCGCGGGGAGCTGCGCATAGCCGAGGGCGCGCCGCTCGGCATCCGTCAACGACCACACATTGTCCTCGGCCTCGGGCGGGAGCTCGTACTCCTCCTCGATGCCCTTGAGTCCGGCCGCGAGCATCAGCGCGTACGCGAGGTACGGGTTCGCCGCGGAGTCGAGTGCCCGGTACTCGACGCGCGTCGACTGCCCCTTGTTGGGCTTGTACATCGGCACGCGGACCAGTGCGGAGCGGTTGTTGTGGCCCCAGCAGATGAAGCTGGGCGCCTCGTCGCCGCCCCACAGACGCTTGTAGGAGTTGACGAACTGGTTCGTCACGGCGGAGATCTCGTTCGCGTGGGTGAGGAGCCCGGCGATGAACTGACGACCGACCTTGGAGAGCTGGTACTGCGCGCCCTCCTCGTAGAACGCATTCTGGTCACCCTCGAACAGGGACATGTGGGTGTGCATGCCGCTGCCGGGCTTGCCGGAGAGTGGCTTCGGCATGAACGTCGCGTAGACGCCCTGCTCGATCGCGACCTCCTTGACGACCGTGCGGAACGTCATGATGTTGTCGGCCGTCGCGAGCGCGTCCGCGTAGCGCAGGTCGATCTCGTTCTGCCCCGGGCCGCCCTCGTGGTGGCTGTACTCCACCGAAATGCCGAGGTCCTCGAGCATCCGGACGCTCCGGCGGCGGAAGTCGTGCGCCGTCCCGCCGGGCACGTTGTCGAAGTAGCCGGCCGAGTCCACCGGCTCGGGGCCGTCGGGGCCGTAAGTCGACGACTTCAGCAGGTAGAACTCGATCTCGGGATGCGTGTAGAAGGTGAACCCGGCATCCGCCGCCTTCGCGAGCGTGCGCTTGAGGACGTTCCGCGGATCTGCGACCGCCGGCTGGCCGTCCGGCGTCGTGATGTCGCAGAACATGCGGGCAGTGGGGTCGATCTCCCCGCGCCAGGGCAGCGTCTGGAAGGTCGTGGGGTCGGGGTGCGCGAGCAGGTCCGACTCGTACGAGCGCGTCAGGCCCTCGATCGCCGAGCCGTCGAAGCCGAGGCCCTCCGCGAAGGCGCCTTCGACCTCCGCCGGCGCGATCGCGACCGACTTGAGCGTGCCTATCACGTCGGTGAACCAGAGGCGCACGAACTTGACGCCGCGCTCCTCGATCGTGCGCAGTACGAAGTCCCGCTGCTTGTCCATCGCGTCCTCTCACCTGCGCTGCGCAGATCCCGTGAAACGCCGCGACTTCGCCAGAAGCACGGCCCTGATCAGACTATCGGCCCGGGGCCGAGTCTCCTTCATTCCCGGTGGCCGCGCCGCCCTGGCCGGCGTCATCGACCCACGCGTCCTCGGCGGCGTCCTCGTCCGCCCACGCGCGAGAGCGCTCGGCGAGGAGCTTCGGCGCGTTCGCGGCCTCCTCGGCGGTGTCGAACGGACCCGCCCGATCGATCGCGGGCGACTCGAAACCGCGCTCGACGGTTCCCGTCGTGAGGTTGTACCAGTACTTGTCTTCACCGCTGGACATCGTGTTCCCTCCGTTGGATGTGTCCGATCCTAACGACCGGGAGTGGGTGTCTGGCTATGCTGTGGCCATGACGGAGAACGTGACGCGTGCGGTCGGTGTGGACATCGGCGGCACAGGCATCAAGGGTGCGGTGGTCGACCTCGAAGCGGGGGCGCTCGTGAGCGAGCGCGTGAAGGTGGCGACGCCCTCCGGTGCGGAGCCGGACGACGTGCTGACCGCCGTCCGCCAGGTGCTCGCGACTCTCGAGGTGAACGACACCGACATGCCGCTCGGGGTCGCGTTCCCTGCGATCGTCAAGCACGGCAAGACGCTGTCGGCCGCGAACGTCGCCGACACGTGGATCGGCTTCGACGCCGAGAAGTTCTTCGAGGAGGGTCTCGGCCGCCCCATCCACTTCGCCAACGACGCCGACGTCGCCGGGCTCGCCGAGGCGCGCTACGGCGCGGCGAAGGGTGTCGAGGGCCTCACGATCCTCACGACGCTCGGCACGGGGATCGGCACCGCGATCCTCTACGACGGCCACCTCATCCCCAACTCCGAGCTCGGTCACCTGCAGCGCGCGAACCACAAGAAGGATGCCGAGGAGTGGGCCGCGTACTCGACCTTCGAGCGCGAGGAGCTCTCCTGGAAGGAGTGGGCGAAGCGCCTGCAGTGGTACTACTCGTACCTCGAGTTCCTCCTCAGCCCCGACCTGTTCGTCGTCGGCGGGGGCGTGTCGAAGCACTCGGACAAGTTCCTGCCGCTGCTCGACCTCAACACTCCGATCGTCCCGGCCACGCACCGCAACAACGCCGGGATCATCGGCGCCGCGTCGCTGTCGATCGTCGACGCCTACTGACTCCGGTCGCGCGGCTCGCCGCACAGGAGGGCTGAGACGGTGCGGGTCGAGAAGGCGAATGGGCCGGCCTGTACGCCGGGTTCTGTCCGGGGGCCTCGGACGGTGAGTCCGAAGCCCCGTGGACGGTCATCTCTCTCGGCGACACGTTGCCGTGCCGCTCCAGCGGTCTACCCGGGGACTCGGCGGGCCGCGTCGGCATCCCCTGTCTGACCTTGCTCCGGGCGAGGTTTACCGTGCGGGTCGTGTCACCACGACCCCGGTGGTCTCTTACACCACCCTTTCACCCTTACCGACTCGCGTCGGCGGTCTGCTCTCTGTGGCACTGTCTCGCGGATCACTCCGGGTGGGTGTTACCCACCGCCCTGCCCTGTGGAGCCCGGACGTTCCTCGGTGCGGGCGAACCCGCAACGCGACCGTCCAGCCGACCCATTCGCGCGCTCGAGTCTACGCGGGAGCGCGGGCCGCTCACTTCGCGGCGTCGTCGGTGATGCGCAGATCCAGCGGAAAGTCGATCGGGAAGCGGCCGAACAGCAGCGTCGCGGCGTTCGCGGCGGAGCGCGCGACCGCCTCGGCGACCTCGTTCGCCTGGTCGGTCGGCGTGTGCACGATGATCTCGTCGTGCAGGAAGAAGCACAGGTGCGGACGGCGTGAGAAGGCGGCGCCGGATGCCGCGGCAGCACTGCTCGGGGAGGTTTCGGGCATCGCGAGGAGCGCTCCCCGCAGATCGGCGAGCCACGCGAGTGCCCACTCCGCTGCGGTCCCCTGCACGACGAAGTTGCGCGTGAACCGCCCGCGGTCGCGCGCGGACCGCCGCGCCGAGCTCTGGTCGGCGGCCGTCGCCTCGGGGGCTCCCGCGCGGCTCTGCGTCTCGCGCCAGTCGGCGGAGGACGCCGGGCTCGTGCGGCCGAGCCAGGTGCGGACGGTGCCGCCCGCCTCCCCCGCCCGGGCGGCGTCGTCGACGAGGCCCATCGCGCGCGGATACGTGCGGCGCAGTGCGGGCACGAGGCGTCCGCTGTCGCCGGTCGTCGCGCCGTACATGGCTCCGAGCATCGCGATCTTCGCGTCGGCGCGGGTGGGCACCGCACCGCCCGCGACGATGCCCTCGTAGAGGTCGCGTCCCCGCGCCGCGTCGGCGAGGGCGGTGTCGCCGGACATCGCCGCGAGCACGCGCGGTTCGAGCTGGGCGACGTCGGCGACGACGAGTGTCCAGCCCGGGTCGGCCCGCACGGCGGCGCGCAGCTGGCGGGGCAGTTGGAGCGCGCCCCCGCCTGATGACGCCCAGCGGCCGGTGACGACGCCGCCCGGCACGTAGACGGGGCGGAACCGGCCGCCCCCCGCCCACTCGTCGAGCCACGCCCAGCCGTTCGCGCTCGCCAGGCGCGTGAGCTTCTTGTACTGCAGGAGCGGGGCGATGACCGGGTGGTCGTACTCTGCCAGCTCCCACCGGCTGGTGGATGCCGCGGTCACCCCGACCCGGTGGAGGCTCCGCAGGAGCTTCGGCTGCGAATCGAGGCTCGCGGCCGGGTCGCCGAGCGCGGTGCGGATCGCGGCTGCGAGCTCCTGGACGCGGGGCGCGTGCGTGCCCGGCGCGGGCCGCGCTCCGAGAGTTCGCTCGAGGATCTCCTCGTGCACGGCCCGGCTCCACGGAAGCCCCGCCGCGTGCATCTCCTCCGCAAGGAGCGCGCCCGCCGACTCTGCGGCGAGCAGAAGGCGCAGCCGACCGGGCTCCGACGTCTCCGCGACAGCGCGCTCCTCGCGCCGGAATTCGGCGAGCACGGCGTCGATGTCGTCGGGGACGCCGACCCGACCGGATGCCTCCCCCAGGTCGAACAGCGCGGGCGCGGCCGCGGTGGTCGGCGCGGAAGGCGGGGCATCCCACTCCTCGGCAGCGCGGAGATCGTGCGCGTCGGTGACGAGGTCGCTCGCGCGGAGGATCGCGTGGCTGAGCCTCAGGTCATGACACCGCGCGACGATCACGCCGGCGGCGAGGAGCGCCTGGTACCAGCGCGTCGTGTCGCTCCACACCCAGCGTGCGGGCACGTCGTCGGCGGATGCCTCGATCTCGGCGACGAGCGTCGCCCAGGCGTGGGCGGGCACGCGCCGTCGTGCGAGCTCGCCGAGATCGGCGGCCACCTCGACGATGACGATCTCCTCGCCGTCGCGTCCCACCGCCCGCCAGCGCGGACGCGCGGTCACGGCCGCCGTCGGATCACAGCCCGGACTCGGCGGTGCGGACGAGGATCGCGCCGCACTCGGGGCAGGTCACCACGTCGTCGTCGGCCGCTTGGCGGAGCGACGACAGGTCGGTGCCGGAAAGAACCATGTGGCACGCCCCGCAGGTGCGAGCGCGGAGGAGCCCGGCACCGACGCCGCGCGCGGCGATGCGGTCGTACACCGCGAGCAGGTCGCCGGGGACCCGCTCGGCGATCGCGGCGCGGTCGCGGGTCGCCGACTCCCACGTCGCAGTCGCACCGGCGACGGCGGCCTTCCCCTCGGCGCTGACCCGCGCACCCTCGTCGTTGGTGGCCGCGATGACGGCTTCCTGCGCGGCGACCGCGGCATCGGCGGCCTCGAGCCGCTCCATGATCTCGAGCTCGGCGTCTTCGAGCGCACTCTTGCGCGCGGCGAGCGAGGCGAGTTCGTGCTCGAGCCCCTGGGCCTCCTTGACGTTCGAGGTCGCGGCCAGGCGCTCGGTGTCGCGCGCCGCACGGGCGTCGACGAGGGCGACGTCTGACTCGAGGCGGGCGAGCTCGGCGCGGGCGTCGTCGCGGTCGCCGAGAAGAGTCGTGAGCTCCGCGGACTGCGCCTGCCGCTGTGCGACGAGCTCGGTCACCCGGGCGCCCTGCGGGGGGTTCCGCCGCGCGGTGTCGGCGGCGCGGATCGTGCCGTCGAGGCGGGCGAGGTCGATCAGAAGGAGCTGGTCGGCGGGGCGAGCTTTCACGAGACCAACCTACCGCGCGCCGCCCGCAGCGGTCCGGCCACAGCCGCACCATCTTCCGCGGCGCCGCCGACAGCGGTACGGGACGTCGCCGCTCCGCCGGGATCGTAGACTCGAGGGATCAGGGCCTTTAGCTCAGCTGGTAGAGCGCCACGTTTACACCGTGGATGTCGTCGGTTCGATCCCGGCAGGGCCCACCGCTTTCTCCCGCTCCTCGGCGAGCCCGTCGGGTCCGGATGTGACTAGGCTGATCCAGGATGCGTTGTCGCCGCCTCACAAAGCCGCGCGCATTCTCAGCCCCGAACCTGGCATGATCTGCCAGACGACGAAAGGTCTCCCGTGACGGTCAACGATCAGGATCCGTATTCGCAGGGTCCCCAGGACAGCGACCCAGAAGAGACGGCGGAGTGGGCGGAATCGCTCGACCAGCTGGTTCAGGCGAAGGGCGCAGGGCGTGGCCGCGAGATCATGCTGAGCCTGCTGAACAAGTCGCACGAGCTGCAGCTCAACGTGCCGCAGGTGCCGGTCACCGACTACATCAACACGATCGCCCCCGAGAACGAGCCCGACTTCCCCGGTGACGAGGAGCTCGAGCGACGCTATCGCCGCTGGATCCGCTGGAACGCCGCCGTCACGGTGCACCGCGCCCAGCGCCCCGGCATCGGCGTGGGTGGCCACATCTCGACGTACGCCTCGTCGGCATCCCTTTACGAAGTCGGCTTCAACCACTTCTTCCGCGGTCCCGACCACCCCGGCGGAGGCGACCAGATCTTCATCCAGGGGCACGCCTCCCCCGGCATCTACGCGCGCTCGTTCCTCGAGGGGCGTCTCTCCGCCGACCAGCTCGACGGCTTCCGCCAGGAGAAGTCGAAGGCGCCGCTCGGCCTTCCGTCCTACCCGCACCCCCGGCT
Source organism: Microbacterium sp. bgisy203 (assembly GCF_057706945.1). Taxonomy (NCBI): domain Bacteria; kingdom Bacillati; phylum Actinomycetota; class Actinomycetes; order Micrococcales; family Microbacteriaceae; genus Microbacterium; species Microbacterium sp. bgisy203. Next base: position 120,534 of record NZ_JBYIPF010000001.1, read on the forward strand.
CATGCCGGAGTACTGGCAGTTCCCGACGGTGTCGATGGGTCTCGGACCGATCAACGCCATCTACCAGGCGATGACCAACAAGTACCTCACCAACCGGGGCATCAAGGACGTCTCGGGTTCGCACGTGTGGGCGTTCCTCGGCGACGGCGAGATGGACGAGGTCGAAAGCCGCGGTCAGCTCCAGGTGGCCGCCAACGAGGGTCTCGACAATCTCACCTTCGTCGTCAACGCGAACCTGCAGCGTCTCGACGGCCCGGTGCGCGGCAACGGCAAGATCATCCAGGAGCTCGAGGCGTTCTTCCGCGGCGCGGGCTGGAACGTCATCAAGGTCGTCTGGGGCCGCGGCTGGGACCAGCTCCTCCAGCAGGACCACGACGGCGCGCTCGTGCGCCTGATGAACACCACTCCCGACGGCGACTTCCAGACGTACCGCGCCGAGGACGGCAAGTTCATCCGCGACCACTTCTTCGGGCGCGACGAGCGTACCGCCGCGATGGTGAAGGACCTCTCCGACGACTACATCTGGGGCGGCCTGCGCCGCGGCGGTCTCGACTACCAGAAGCTCTACGCGGCCTACAAGGCGGCGACCGAGCACAAGGGGCAGCCGACCGTCATCCTCGCCAAGACGATCAAGGGCTACGGGCTCGGGCATCACTTCGAGGGGCGGAACGCCACGCACCAGATGAAGAAGATGACGCTCGATGACCTGAAGCACTTCCGCGACTCGATGCGCATTCCGATCAGCGACGCGCAGCTCGAGGAGAACCCGTACCTGCCGCCGTACTTCCACCCGGGCGCCGAGGACGAGACGATCCAGTACATGGTCGAGCGACGCCGTGCGCTCGGCGGCTTCCTGCCGGAGCGCCGCACGCACCACGTGCCGATCACCCTCCCCGATGACAGCGCCTACTCGCTGCCGAAGAAGGGGTCGGGCACCCAGGAGATCGCGACGACGATGGCCTTCGTGCGCCTCCTGAAGGACCTGCTCCGCTCGAAGGACTTCGGCAACCGCATCGTCCCGATCATCCCCGACGAGGCGCGCACGTTCGGTGTGGATGCCTTCTTCCCCACCGCCAAGATCTACAACCCGCACGGCCAGAACTACACGTCGGTCGACCGCGACCTGCTGCTCGCCTACAAGGAGAGCCCGCAGGGCCAGATCATGCACGTCGGCATCAACGAGGCGGGCGCCGTCGCCGCGTTCACCGGCACGGGTACGGCGTACGCGACGCACGGCGAGCCGCTCATCCCGGTGTACCTCTTCTACTCGATGTTCGGCTTCCAGCGCACGGGCGACGCCCAGTGGGCGGCCGCCGACCAGATGGCGCGCGGGTTCTTCATGGCCGCCACCGCCGGGCGTACGACGCTCACCGGGGAGGGCCTGCAGCACGCCGACGGGCACTCGCATCTGCTGGCATCCACCAACACCGCGACGATCTCCTACGACCCCGCCTACGGGTACGAGATCGCCCACATCGTGCGGTCTGGTCTCGAGCGGATGTACGGCGGGAACCATCCCGACCCGAACGTCACGTACTACGTGACGTTGTACAACGAGCCGATCATCCAACCCGCCGAGCCCGAGGGTGTCGACGTCGAGGGCATCGTGCGCGGCCTCCACCGCATCTCCGAGGGCGAAGGCGAAGGCCCTCGCGTTCAGCTGTTCGGGTCGGGTGTCGCGGTGCCGTGGGTGCTCGAGGCGCAGCAGCTGCTGAAGGATGACTGGGGCGTCGTCGCCGATGTCTGGTCGGTCACGAGCTGGACGGAGCTGCGCCGCGACGGGCTCACCGCCGACGAGCACAACTTCCTGCACCCGGCCGACGAGCCGCGCACGGCCTACCTCACCGACAAGCTCGCCGGCACCGAGGGCCCCGTCGTCGCGGTCAGCGACTACATGCACGCGGTGCAGGACCAGATCCGGCAGTGGGTGCCGCGCCGGTATGCGACGCTCGGCGCCGATGGTTTCGGCTTCTCCGATACGCGGGCCGCGGCACGCCGCTTCTTCAAGATCGACGGTCCGTCCGTCGTCGTGCGCGCCCTGCAGGCGCTCGCGGAGGACGGCGTCGTCGATCGTCACCTCTCGGCGCAGGCGATCGAGAAGTACCGCCTGCACGACGTGACCGCCGGCACCACCGGGAACGCCGGCGGCGAGAGCTGATCGACTCGATGCCCGCCCGCCCCACCCCGCAGGAGAAGGCGGAGACCCTCGCCTGGCTGCGACGGATCTCCGGAGACCTCGCGACGACGACGATCAAGCGGCTCGAAGAGACGCTGCCGTGGTACGCCGACATGCCGCCGGCACGGCGATCGGCGGTGGGACTTGTGGCGCAGGCGGGCATCGCCTCGTTCATCCAGTGGTACGAGGACCCCACCTCGACACCCTGGATCGCGGCCGACATCTTCGCGGCGGCGCCGCGTGAGCTGCTCCGGAGCGTCAGCCTGACGCAGACGCTGCAGCTCATCCGCGTGACGGTCGCCGTCACCGAGGAGCGCGTCGCGGGCCGCGCGGAGGACCTGCGCGAGAGCATCCTGCTGTTCTCGCGCGAGGTCGCCTTCGCCTCCGCCGACGTGTACGCGCGGGCCGCCGAGGCGCGTGGACTCTGGGACGCGCGCCTCGAGGCCCTCGTCGTCGACTCGATCCTCACGGGCGAGGCCGACGAGGAGCTGCCGAGCCGCATCGCCGCCCTCGGGTGGCACGGCCACGGCGAGGTCGCGGTGCTCGTGGGCACCACTCCCCCCCAGCTCGACGTCGATCAGCTGCGCCGCCTCGCGCGCAAACTCGGCGTCGACGTCCTCATCGGCGTGCAGGGGTCGCGGCTCGTGCTCGTCATCGGTCGTGCTGACGCACCCGTGGGCGACGAGGCCCCGGCGGAGCTGGCGTTCATCGACATCGCCAAGCGACTGGAGCCGGGCTTCGGGGCGGGGCACCTCGTGCTCGGGCCGACCGTGCCGGCGCTGATCGACGCGAGCCAGAGCGCTCGGGCCGCCCTGGCCGGATTCGCGGTCGCGGGAGCCTGGCGCAATGCGCCTCGTCCGGTCGAGGCCGACGATCTCCTCCCCGAGCGTGCGCTCGCGGGCGATTCCGCCGCGAAGGCGACGCTCGTCGAGCGCATCTACCGCCCCCTGCTGGCGCACTCCTCCGATCTGGTCACGACGCTGTGGGCCTACCTCGACAACGGACGCTCCCTCGAGGCGACGGCGCGAGAGCTGTTCGTGCACCCGAACACCGTGCGCTATCGCCTGAAGCGCGTCTCCGACGTGATCGGTTGGGACGCGACGGGACCGCGCGAGGCGCTCATCCTGCAGACCGCGCTCATCATCGGCTCCATCGGCACGGAGGTCACCCGGCGGCGGTCGGCGGGCGCGCGCCGAGCGGGTTGATTGTGGGACACACACAGAGCATTCCGGCTTTGTTGTGACACCACCCCCAGCGCGCGGCGCGAGATCTTGGCAGGATAGAGCAGTGATCATCACCGTCTTCCCCGGACAGGGCTCGCAGACCCCCGGGTTCCTCACCCCGTGGCTCGCCGTCGACGGCGTCCGCGAGCGGCTCGAGCGCTACTCCGCCGACAGCGGCGTCGACCTCATCGCCGCCGGCACGGAGTGGGATGCCGACCGCATCCGCGACACGCAGGTCGCCCAACCCCTCATCGTCGCCGCGAGTCTCGTCTCGTACGCGGCGCTGCTCGAGACGGCGGACGGGACGACGCCGGGAGGCGTCGCGGGCCACTCCGTCGGCGAGGTCGCGGCGCTGGTCGCCGCCGGCGTCCTGACCGACGACGAGGGGATGCGCCTCGTCGGCATCCGCGGTCGAGCGATGGCCGAGGCCGCCGCCGCGGCCGAGACGGGCATGAGCGCGATCATCGGCGGAGACCGGGATGCCGTGCTCGCCCGCCTCGACGAGCTCGGTCTCACCCCTGCGAACCACAACGGCGCCGGTCAGATCGTCGCCGCGGGCGCTCTCGACTCTCTCGCGGCGCTCGCGGAGAGCCCCGTCGCCGGCACACGGGTCATTCCGCTGCAGGTCGCGGGAGCATTCCACACTTCGTACATGGCTCCCGCCGTCGATACGTTGCGCGCGGCGGCCACGGAGGTCGAGGCATCCGAGCCCGCTCTCACGCTCTGGACCAACAGCGACGGATCGACCGTCGCGGACGGACGCGCCGCGCTCGACCTCCTGGTCGCGCAGGTCGCCTCGCCGGTCCGATGGGATCTCGACATGGAGTCCTTCGCGGCGCATGAGGTGACGGGCATCATCGAACTCGCGCCCGCGGGCACCCTCGTCGGACTCGCCAAGCGCGCGCTGCGCGGCGTGCCGACCGTCGCGGTCAAGACGCCCGACGACCTGGCGGCCGCGGCCGCTCTGCTGACAGGAGAAGACGCGTGACCGCCACCCTGACCCAGTCCACCGGAGCGGCGCACACCCGCATCTACTCGTACGGCGCCGCGCGCGGTGAGAACGCCGTGCCCAACGACGACCTCGTGGGTCCCATCGACTCGAGCGACGAGTGGATCCGCCAGCGCACCGGCATCGTCACCCGCACCCGCGCGAACGCCGAGACCTCCGCGCTCGACCTCGCGGCCGAGGCCGGCGCCGAGGCGATCGCCCGCTCGGGGGTCGCCGCCGACCAGATCGACGCCGTCATCGTCGCGACGATCTCGAACCCGCGGCAGACCCCGTCGATGTCGGCGGTCGTCGCCGACCGCGTGGGGGCGAACCCCGCCGCCGCGTACGACCTCAACGCCGCCTGCGCCGGCTTCGCCTACGGCGTCGCGCAGGCCGATGCCCTCATCCGCTCCGGCGCGGCACACTACGCCCTCGTCATCGGCGCCGAGAAGCTCAGCGACGTCGTCGACCCGACCGACCGGTCGATCTCCTTCCTCCTCGGCGACGGTGCCGGCGCGGTGGTCGTCGGCCCGAGCGACACCCCGGGCATCGGACCCACCGTGTGGGGCTCGGACGGCTCCAAAGCCGACGCCGTCGGCATGGACCACACCCTCATCGAGTTCCGCGACGGCACCGCGCCGTGGCCGACCCTCCGTCAGGAGGGGCCGACCGTGTTCCGCTGGGCCGTGTGGGAGATGGTCAAGGTCGCCCGTAAGGCCCTCGAGGCAGCGGGCGTCGAGGCATCCGATCTGGCGGCCTTCGTGCCGCACCAGGCGAACATGCGCATCATTGACGAGTTCGCCAAGCAGCTGGGCCTGCCCGAGACCGTCGTCATCGGACGCGACATCGAGACGACGGGGAACACCTCCGCCGCCTCGATCCCCCTCGCCACCCACCGTCTGCTCGAGGAGCACCCCGAGCTCAGCGGCGGCCTGGCCCTCCAGATCGGCTTCGGCGCAGGACTCGTGTTCGGCGCGCAGGTCGTCGTGCTCCCGTGAGGGTGCGCACCCCGCACCTAGACTGAACCCCGACCCGGGCAGGGCTCCTGCCCGAACCACCCGATACACCGCCAACACAAGGAGAATCCCATGGCATTCAGCAACGACGAGGTCCTCGCCGGGCTCGCCGAGCTCATCACCGACGAGACGGGCATCTCGGCCGACGAGGTCGCGCTCGAGAAGTCGTTCACCGACGACCTCGACATCGACTCGATCTCGATGATGACGATCGTCGTGAACGCCGAGGAGAAGTTCGGCGTCACGATTCCCGACGAAGAGGTCAAGAACCTCAAGACCGTCGGCGACGCCGTCACCTTCATCACCACCAACCAGGCCTGAGCACCGCTCTCCTGACACCCGCCCCCCGGTGGGGGCTGCCACGCCCCCACCGGAGCAGCACGAGGACATCATGAGCACTCCCCGCATCGTCGTCACCGGCATCGGCGCTTCGAGCCCCATCGGCGGCACGGCCCCTGACAGCTGGTCGGCACTCCTGGCCGGCGCGTCGGGCGCCCGCACCCTCGAGTACGACTGGGTCGAGGAGTACAGCCTGCCGGTGACGTTCGCCGCGCAGGCGGCCGTCCGGCCCGACACCGTCCTCGAGCGCCCCGTCGCCAAGCGCCTCGACCCGTCGTCGCAGTTCGCGATGGTCGCCGCGCTCGAGGCCTGGGAGGACGCCGGAAGCCCCGAGGTCGATCCCGAGCGGCTGGGTGTCGACTTCGCGACCGGCATCGGCGGACTCTGGACGCTGCTGGATGCCTGGGACACCCTGCGCGAGAAGGGTCCGCGCCGAGTGCTCCCCATGACCGTCCCGATGCTCATGCCGAACGCGGCCGCGGGGAACCTCTCGCTCCACTTCAATGCGCGCGCCTATGCCCGCACCGTGGCGAGCGCGTGCGCCTCGAGCACCGAGTCGATCGTCAACGCGATCGAGCACCTCCGCGACGGACTGGCCGACGTCGTCATCGCCGGTGGCACCGAATCGGTCATCCACCCCGTGACGATCGCGTCGTTCTCCTCCATGCAGGCGCTCTCCAAGCGCAACGACGACCCGGCGACCGCGTCGCGGCCTGGCAGCATCGATCGCGACGGCTTCGTCATGGGCGAGGGCGCCGGCGTCCTCATCCTGGAGACCGAGGAGCACGCGCGCGCCCGCGGTGCGAAGATCTACGCCTCCGTCGTCGGCGGCGGCGTGACGGCAGACTCGTACCACATCACCGCCAACGATCCCGAGGGGACGGGCGCGGCTCGAGCCGTCCGCCAGGCCCTCGAGATGGCGGGGGCCTCCCCCGACGACGTCACGCACGTCAACGCCCATCTGACGTCCACGCCCGTCGGCGACCCCAACGAGTACACCGCGCTGAAGGGCGTGTTCGGCGACCGGGTCGAGGAGATTCCGGTGTCGGGCACCAAGGCATCCACCGGTCACCTCCTGGGCGGCACGGGTGCGCTCGAGGCGATCTTCACCGTTCTGGCCCTGCGTGACCGCCTCGCGCCGCCGACCATCAACCTCACCGAGCAGGACCCGGCGGTCCCCTTCCGTCTTTCGGGCGAGCCGATGCCGTTGGGCTCGGGCGACCAGCTCGCGATCAGCAACTCGTTCGGATTCGGCGGGCACAACGCGGTCGTCGCGTTCGCCTCGGTCTGATCGAGCGACCTAGCGCCCGCACGTCCGCACGCGTGACAGACGCCCCCGGATCCTGGCGGATCGCGGGGGCGTCTGTCGTGTCAGGAGCGATGCGCTCTCTCGGTGTCCGGGAAGCCGTCCGAAGCCGGTACCGGCGCCTCACCTCCTGAGTCTGTGCGGGGGTCGCGGCCGACGGGGTCAGCCGACCTTGTGGAGCCAGACGACGGGCGCGTCGTCGCTCGCGTGACGGAACGGCTCGAGCTCCTCATCCCAGGCGGCCCCGAGCGCGACCTGCAGCTCGCGCTGCAGCTCCGTCATGTCACCGGCGGCGATCTCCATCGCGTAGCGGATGCGGTCTTCGCCGATGACGACGTTGCCGGCGGTGTCGGTCTGCGCGAAGTGGATGCCGAGCCCGGGGGTGTGCAGCCAGCGCCCGCCGTCGGAGCGCGGGGTCGGGTCTTCGCTCACCTCGAACCGCAGGTGCTCCCAGCCGCGGATCGCCGTCGCGAGGGCAGCCCCGGTACCGACCGGGCCCTCCCAGTAGAACTCCGCGCGGCGACTTCCGGCGAGCACCGGCTGGTCGGCCCAATCGAAGTTCACCGCGCGCCCGAGGGCGCGCCCGACCGCCCACTCGAGGTGGGGGCACAACGCTCGCGGCGCGGAGTGGATGAAGATCACTCCGCGCGCCAGTGTGGTCGACGTCGTCGCCATCGTTCTCTCCGTTTCTTCAGGTACGTCTTCCCCTACGACCTGAACGGACCGACCCGTGGCGACTATGCAGTTGCGTGTGCGGTTATGGGGCCATTATGACCGACCGAGGCCCGGAATGACAACTGTGTGATTCCGGATCTCGTCACGGTAGGGCGGGTAGGACTTGAACCCACGATCGTCGGTCTGCGGCTCAGCCTTCGATCTGCCCTGACCCCGCCCGCCCGCGCGCACGACGGCGACGCCGGCTTCGACTTGTGTGGCAACGAGCATGTCTTCCTCGAGGTGGGCGCCCACGCCCTCGTCTGCACCGGTGTCTCGATCGCACCCCTGCCGGCACCGCGGAGCACCCGGCGATCGCCGGGGCGCTGGATCGTGCGTCGGTTCTCGGCGCCGACGATGAGGTCGAGGCGGCCGCGTTCGGCTTCTACGGTCAGGGCGTCCAGTCCGTGCGCGTCGCACGCCGCGCGTTACCGGAGCGCGTCGCTCGGCGGTGTGTTCCGCCGCTTCGCGAACGACCCTGAGTTGGAGGCGGCGCTCGTCTTCCCTCGCGGCTGAGAGATCCTCTGACGAGTCTCGGTCGGCGCGCTGAGGGTGGAGCGCTCCGCACGGTCCAGCTCACGCCGCAGGCGCGCGGCACGGTCAGCGGCCTCGTCGACGATCCGGGCGGCAAACTCGGCGTCCCCGTCGGTCAGGTCGGCATCCGCGGCCGCATCGGAGTAGGCGTCTGCGAGGCCGTCGACGATGCGGGACGCCTCGCCGCGTACCCACTCGTCGTCGAACCCGCCCCTCGCGCCCTCATCGAAGAGGTGGCGCGGTTCGATCTCGTGCTGAAGGTAGTGCTTCCCCATCGACATCGCCAGCTTCGCCTTGCGGTTGTTGATGTCCGGGTACGGCAGGGCGGTCGTGATGTCGTAGAGGGGCGCGAGCCTGGGACCTGCGTCTGCGTCATGCAGCAGTGAATAGTTCTTCGCGTGAGCGTCGGTGCCGAGCGCCGCCCAGTTGAACAGGACCGCCTCGAAGAACCTGTTCGCGCTCCCCCGGTCACGTCCGCGCGCGGACCGAATGATCTGCGTCACCCGCTGGAACCCCGGTCCGCCCTGGTTCTGGTACTTCACAGACGGGTGGATGCCCGTGGCCTGCGCCATGTCCTCCTGGTGGATGCGACGCACCGTGCCGTCGGCATCGACCGTCCGGTCGTACCGCTCGACGACGATCACGGTCTCTTCCTCGAACCGTTCGATCGCGGATCCCGCAACCTCGAGCCCCAGCCGCCCTGCGGCGGACAGGGACAGGTGCTCGTTGAGGTCGCCGCGGTCAAGACCGCGGATGCCCGGTTTGAAGATGTGTGTGGATGCGGCACGCCCCGTCGGTACAGCCCACCCGTCACCGGACCGCGCGAGCGCGAACTTCGACTGCGCACCAGCGAGCGAGAAGTAGCCGTCGCCGTGCCCAGCGATCAGCCACGCTTCCGGGTCATCGCGTAGCAGCCGAATGTGCGCGGCGATCTCGGCCGTCGAGATCGGGTCGAGCGCACCGGCCGCATCGAGGGTCGGAGCGTCCTGCACGCTCAGCTGCACCGCGCCCGCGGTGTCCATCCCGACATGTTCGAGGAGCGCCATGGGATTGCGGAGACTGACCTGGAATCGCTGCCCCCACCGCTCCAGGACAGCCTCGCTGTCCGGCAGGAGGTTCCAGAGGAAGTTCGCCGGCGCGTGCCCCTCATGGTGCTGGCGGCTCTTCGGCATCGACAGCGACAGCTCCATGCGTCGAGCGCCGCGACGCCAGTCGTCGTCGAAGGTGAAGTCGACCCGGCCGCCGTCGCTCGCGAAACGGCCGACGCGGCGACCGTCGATGTAGGCGGTCAGCGCGGTGCTCACGGGGCCGCCGTCAGGTCGATGTCGAGGCGGAGTTCGTCGGCCAGGCGGACAAGATGTCCGATGGTCGCGGTGGCCGCACGGCCGCCCTCGAACCCGACAACCCACTGGCGGCTCGTGCCGATGCGCTCAGCGAGCTGCGCCTGCGTGAGCCCCAGCTCGACGCGGCGGTCCCGCATGATGTTGCCGAAGTCGACTTCGGTGACAGCAATCATGCTCACCTCCCGTGTCCGTCAAGCCTGACACGATCAGGCATGTCCGTCAAGACTGACATGGGCTTTGCGTGTCAGGTTTCTCTGACGCTCACATACCCGGCGGGGATCCGCCCGGCGCTGTCCTCCACCCAGGACGTGGACCTGGACCGGCCGCTTCCCAGGTGTGCTCTCAGCTCATTCATCGCAATCTCCCGCGTACTTCCACGGGAGAACGGGAGATCAGTCGTAGGGCGGGTGGGACTTGAACCCACGATCGTCGGGTTATGAGCCCGCTGCCTTGACCAGCTTGGCCACCGCCCCGCGCCGGAAGCCCGGCGAGAGAGAGTTTACCGGGGTCGGTCGCCGTCGCCCGCCTCGCTGGCCTTCGAGCCCGGTTCGCGGTCGCGGACCGGTGGGTCGGGCCACACCCGCGCGACGGCGTCGGTGAGACGCTCCGAGTTCGACCGCGGTGTGTCTCCGTCGGTGCCGGAGCTCCCGCGGGTGATGGGCAGCTCCTGGCTGTTGCTGACCACCTCCGGGTGGTAGCGCGCGAGCTGGAACACACCGACGACCGCGAGCGCCCCGGCGAGGGCGAAGCCGACGTAGGCGAGCCACGGGGCGTGCTCGGCCTCGCGCAGCACGATGAGGCCGATGAGCACCGCGACGATCGGGTCGATGACGGTGAGCCCCGCGATCACGAGGTCGGGCGGGCCGGAGGCGTAGGCGGTCTGCACGAAGTACGCCCCGATCGCGGTGCCCGCGATGAGGGCGACGACGCAGATCACCGTGAGCCACTCGACGTCGCCCGAGTTGATGCGACTGATGACGACCTTCGCGAGGGTGGCCACGAAGCCGTACATGACGCCGGCGGCGCAGATGTAGAAGAGCGCGCCGATGCGGCCGCGCCGCCAGACCCACAGCCCCGTCAGGGTCAGGGCGACGACGGCGAGGATGACCAGGATGATGAGGATCTGCTGGTCGCTCACGGGCGTCTCGGTCGCGTAGATGGCCGCGATCGTCACGAAGAAGAGGATGCCGGCGATGCACAGCACGATCGCGAGCAACGAGCGCCTCGTCGGCTTGTGACCGCTGATCCGCGCGTTCAGGAGCGTCGTCAGCACGAGGGAGACGGCGCCCAGCGGCTGGACCAGGATGAGCGGTGCGAAGGAGAGGGCGGCGAGCTGGCAGACGATCGCAAGGCCCAGCATGACGGTGCCCGCGACCCACGAGGGCCGACGCAGGAGGTTCCAGATCTGGGCCCCGGTGAGCCCCGAGCCGCCGTCGGTCTTGGTGAGCCGCTCGACCTTCTGCACGCCCCGGTGCTGGTACTGCGCACCGAAGGACATGAACACCGCGCCGAGGAGGGCGAGCGGGATGCCGATGAGGATCGCGGGGTCCTTGAAAACGCCGACCAGCTGGTCGGTGACGTCATCGAGTGACAGGCCCACGGCATCCACCCTCCGACACTAACGCCACGGGTCCTCGATAGGCTCGAGGCGTGGCCGTTCTTCCGATTCGCATCATGGGCGATCCCGTCCTGCACGCTCCCGCCTCCCCCGTCGCCGAGATCACCGACGAGATCCGCGAACTCGTCGCCGACATGTTCGAGACGATGGATGCCGCACCCGGTGTCGGTCTCGCCGCCCCCCAGGTCGGCGTCGGCCTGCGCATCTACACGTACACGTACGCCGACGATGACGGCGCTCCGTGGCGCGGTGTCGTCATCAACCCCGAGCTGTGGATGGTGCCGCTCGAGCCGGGCGCACCCGACCCCGACGAGGAATCGGAAGGGTGCCTGTCGTTCCCCGGTGAGCGGTTCCCGCTGCGGCGCTCCGATCGGGTGATCGTGACCGGGACCGACCTCGACGGCTCACCTGTCCGCATCGAGGTGGACGGCTGGCGCGCGCGCATCATGCAGCACGAGTTCGACCACCTCGACGGCATCCTCTACATCGATCGTCTCGATGACCGCGACTGGAAGACCGTGCAGAAGATCGCCCGCAAGCGCGGGTGGGGGCGTCCGGGCGCATCGTGGACCCCGGGAATCGACGACCTCGACGCCTGAGCGCTCGCCCGCTCGGACCGACGCCTCCGGCGCCTCACGCGGGCGGCGGGGTGGACGGTGCGGGCGCGTCCGTCGGCTCTGCCACGTCGTAAAAGAGGGTGCGCGCCGGCGGCGCGACGAGCGGGCGCCGCTGGCGCTGCACCCACAGGACGGGTCTTCCGGCCGTGTCGCGTGCCAAGGTGTAGCGCCGTTCGAGCTCGACCCCGCTCTGCGGTACGGCGGAGGGCATGAGCCGGTGCACGGCGCCGTCGGCGGCGCGAAGCGTCTCGGCGCGCCACCGGCGTTGTCGCGTTCTCCCCCTGGGTCTCGCCGAGCTGCCACTGCCGGGCGAGGAACCACAGGGGGTCGTGGACGACAGCGGCCACGGCGTCGTCGATGTGCGGCTCCGTGACCGCGGAGATGCTGCGGCGGGCAGTGGGCGAGGTCGTCATGGCGTGACCAGCCGGGAGATGTAGGCGCGGCCGGAGAGGATGTCTACGGGGAGGGATGCTGGCAGGCGCCCCGGGGAAGAAGGTCGCCGAGCTCCGCGAGATCTTCGCCCGTCGCCGTGCGGGCCACCAGCAGCTCGCGCGTCTCGGCGAGGATCTCATGCAGGAGGTCGTCCTCGAGCCTGACGCCCTCCGACGGCGGCACGGCCACGAGAATCGCCTGCGGAGCGCGCGCAGCCGGTGCGTTGAATCCGAACGCGGCGTTCGTGGTGCGCTGGGGCACGGGAACCATTTCGGTATAGGCGTCGACGACGCCGACGGCGACGCTCGTACCGTCGAACGCGGTCGGCGGCCCGAACGCCGCACGGAATCGGGGTGTGGGCGTCTGCTCGATCGGTTCCGTTGCGCGCGCCACCTGCACGGCTGAGATCTCGTCGACCAGCCACGGGTCCGGGCCGCTCGCCCACATCGTCAGCGGCGCGGCACCGCCTCGGAGCGCATCCAGCTGCACGGCCTCGATACGGGCGAGGGGCGGACGGACGGCGGCGGCGATCGAGAGCCAGGCCTCGTCGAGTCCGGGGCGCGGCTGCGGAGCGATGCCGGTGGCCTCGTTCAAGCGCGCGAGGCTCCACTCGATGAGGATCGGGAGGTTTCCCTGTGGAGCGGCGAGCGTCGAGAGCGCACGCGCCAGGGAGGGCACACCGTCGGGGATCCCGGTCGCACGCCGGTCGACGGCATCCTCCTTCTGCGGGGTCGCCATCTTCGCGGGACTTCGGAGAGACCCCGGGCTCGGCGCCGCGGCGAGGCGCTCCGCGAGCACCGAGCGCACGGTGCGGGTCAGATCACGGAGCGAGGTGGCGCCTGGCGGGACCGGTTGTCCGCACATCGCCGCCCGGAAGGTCGCGGCATCGGCGGGGTCGGAGTCCGGGGTCACACCCCACTGCGCCGCGACGCGGATCGCGGCTCGCTGCGCGCCCGCGCCGCCGACGCCGAGCGCCGCGGCCGACCCCGCTGCCGTGCGTGCTGCTGCCAGGGCCGCGAAGACTGCCCGGTACCGGGCGACGAGCGTCGCGTACGCCGCGTCCGTCGCGGGAGCCGGCGAGCCCGGCACCGCCAGATCCCGCTCGCTCGCCGGTGAACCCAGCGCATCGCAGAAGGCGCGCGCGCCGCCGAGCTGTGGGGGCGGGACCACACCGATCACTTCGGGTCGTCCCGCGGCGATGCGAACGAGCCGATGCAGGTCCGCCGGGTCTGAGGCATCCGCTGTCATGAGCGATGCCGGCACCATCGCCACGGGCTCTCCGACGGAGCTCCAGGGCGTCCACAGACGTGCGTCCTCCGGCGGCGCCTGTACCTCCACGGCGGATGCCGGCGACAGCCCGGCCGCGGCGATCACGGCGGTCCGCACCTGCCTCTCGGACTTATCGGCGAGACGCGACGGCGGCAGGGGAAGATCCACGCTCGACACCGTTGCGCTGGCGCCGGACGGATCGCGCACCGCCCACACCCGGATCTCCTCTTCGCGGACGGCGAGCGGCGGACCGCCGACGGCGACGAGTTCGTCGAGCTGTCGTGTCGACCAGGTCAGCGCGTGCACGGGTTCGAGCCCCAGCTCGTCCAGACCTACCGTGCGCGTCGATCCGTCCTCGAGCGTCGCGACGAACGCCCAGTCGTCGCCGAAGCGGGCGACGAGAGCGGCGGCGACCTCGGGCGACGCGAGCGCTCCGCCCTGCGCACCGGGCGCGGCCGCCGCGGCGGGGAGCACGGAGAGCACGGTGGTCTCCGTTGCGAAACCGCTGGGATCCGTGCGGGGAAAGGCGAGCTCCGGCATGATCGCCTCCCCCGCCGCGGCATCCATGGCGCCCGCGGCCCGCCCTAGGGAACGGTCGACCGCGTGCACGAGCCCGTCGGCCGCGAGGAGGTCCGCGAGCGCATCGAGCGCGTCACGAAGCTGGAGCAGGCGCTCGGACTCTCCCGCGCGCAGGGGAAAGAGCGGGTCGGGCGCGGTGCCATCGTCGGGGACGAGTGCGGCGAGGGCCGCCAGCCCGTCGCAGACCCGAAAGGGCGTGGGCCGGTCGGCGTGTACGGGGAAGGCGGCGCGCAGGCCGCGCACGCGCGCATACGCATCGGGGCCCTCCCCGATCAGGCGCTCCACTTCGGCGCCGACGATTTCGGTGAGATCGCCGCCGAGACGCAGGTCGTCGGCGAAGGCATTCGCGAGCCGTACGTGCGCGCTCGTGAGCCGCATGTCCCAGGGCTCGGTGCCGCGCTCGTTGAGCTCGCCGCTCTCGGCCGCCGTGCGGTACTTGTCGCGCAGGATCGTCGCGACGGTCGTCTTCGCCGGCGACGGCGTGTGCAGCAGGCCCGAGGGCGTCGGGCCGGGCGTGCCGACGAACGTCCCGTGCGCCCACCCGTACGCGCCGAGCCGTCGCCGGGCGGTCACGGCCGGGTTGCCGACGGAGCTCAAGGTCGCCCAGGCGAAGGAGGACACCCAGGGGTCGATGCGCGTCGTGACCGCGTCGAGCGTGGCGCCGAGCGCCCTTTCCAGCCGCGCGCGCAGGCCCTCGTCCATGTCGAACGGCACCGCGGGCGTGTCCGTCGAGGCGACGAAGGGAGGGACCCCGTCGGCGGAACGCATACCGCCCGGATCGATGAGGGTCGCGAGCCGCCAGCTCGCTTGTGTCTGCGCGTCGGCGCTGCCGGGATCTCCCTGCGGCGGTGTGATGATCCGGCGGACGGCGAGGTCTCCCAGCTCTCCGCCTCCCTGACGGATGCGCCAGGCGTTGGACGTGAGTGCGGACTGCACCAGGAGCCGGATGAGAAGCGAGTCGGGCAGGACGCGGAGCCAGCCCTCGACCGCGTCGTCCGGCGCAGGTCGGTCATCGATCGGCACGGGATCTCCCCGGTAGACCGCCTGCGGCACGAGCGTCACCGGCTCGTAGGAGCGGAAGTACGCCGCCGCGAGGGTCGTGAGCCGCCCCCTCGTGTATCCCTCGCGCTGAAGGAGCACGTCCATGAGGAGCGGAAGCGGGAAGGTGTACCACTGGTTTTCCGCGTAGACCCACAGCCCCCTCCACGGTGGCTGCACGAGAGGAAGCAGGGCGGGCATCGCCGCGCCCGAGGGCAGCCAGACGCCCGCGGGCCCTGCGATGCGCGGGAGTTTCAGCTGCAGGACGCGGACGAGAAGTGTCTCGCGCAACGCCGCGTCGTCGAGCAGGGAGCGAAAGCGTGACAGCCACGCGTCGAACGACGCGCCGTCGAGCGTGACATCCCCGAGCTTCGCGACCTTGGCCTCGGTCCCGTTGAGGATCGTCGGGAGCGGTCGCCGGGTGTCGCCGGGCGCCACGGCATCGGTGAACAGTGCGACGAGCCTCGTCAGAAAGTCCACGATCCCCCCCATACGGATGCACTGTCGGTGCGCCCGGCGATCATCCGCGCGCTGTGCCGCGCGGTCCCCGTGCACCACGTTCCCGTGGCGCGCCCATGAGCGTAGCGAGCCGGGAGTCGATGCGGGTGGGGCGCGTCCCGCTGAGTGAGACGGCGTCGCGGTGTGCCGTGTCGGCCGCGCGCCCGCATGCGTCGAGAAGGAGCATGCGGGAGGGGCACGAAATGGTGGCGCAGGACGGGGAGTCGGCGCGACAATGGGGTCCTCCCGAAATGAGAGCCGATCGAGCGGCCTCCGGCGGGCAGATGGGACGGCAGCACCGGAGCGATCGGAGCGCGCACATGGGAGACACATCGATGCTCGGGCGCATCCTCGCGGTGCCCGACGGATGCCTGGACTCCGCCGCACCTGTACGACTGTCCGATCTGGTACGTGCGACGGGTCTGCCCAGCGCCACCGCCTGGCGGATCGCGGCGGGCCTCGTCGAGGCGGACCTGCTCGCGCGCACCGACGACGGCTATGTCGTCGGCCCGGGCCTGATCGAGCGCGGCGATCGCGCCGCTCACCAGAGGGCACTTCGGGCGATCGCGCTGCCCGAGCTCGTCGAGCTTCACCACCGTACCGGGGGCGCCGTCTGGGCGGTGGATGTCAGTCGCGAAAGCGGGTGGACGATCATCGGTCAGATCTACGACCGCGCGGCGCTGCAGAATCAGTACTCCGAGCAGTGGGCGCACGATCCCGCGAAACCGGCCATCCTGGCCACCGCCCTCGGGTACATCGGGCTCGCCGATCGGCCGGACCTTGTGGACCGGCTCCTCTCCCGCGGGGTCCCGCGCCTGACGCCCTATACCGAGACCGCTCCGCTCCGGGTGATCGCGACGCTCGATCGCGCTGTCGGTGAGAGACAGCTGATCGAGCACGGACGCGTGTGGCCCGGGTGGTCCTGCCTCGCGGTGCCGATCGCCGACCGAGCGACGGGGCGCACCGTCGCCGTCGTCGGCGTCATCGACCGCACCCCCCGCTTCGTCGACGACCGGGTCTCGCGCGCGGCGCGGGCCACAGCGGCGCACCTGCAGAGTCAATGGCCGGCGACGGCGACCACTCGCGCGCGTACGCACGAGAGGTCGGTGTCAGCGGAGCGAGACGACGCAAAACGCCCCAGGGGTGGAGCCCTGGGGCGTTCGCTCCCCGGCTTGGACTCGAACCAAGAACCTGCCGGTTAACAGCCGGCTGCTCTGCCAATTGAGCTACCGAGGATCAGTCACCCGCGAGCGGGCAACCCGTCCATACTAGCAAAGCCGCAAGGGTGCTCGTGCACATCGGCACCCCCTCGATGAACCCCTCAGGAGGCGAGGCGCGTTCCCCCGTCGGGCGTCCACAGCACGTCGGACGTGCCGTGCCCGAAGCCGACGGGATGGCCGGCCCGGAGCACGAGGACGTCGGCGTCGAGCTCGCCGATGGCGGGCGCGTCGTTGGTGACGAGAAGAAGGGCCATCCCCTGCTCGTCGCGGCGTCGCAGGAGCGCGTCGCGGGCTGCTTGGCGCACCTCGAGATCGAGGTTGGAGTACGGCTCGTCGCCGATGAACAGGCGCGGGTGCAGCACCAGGGCACGGGCGAGCGCGACGCGCTGACGCATTCCGGAGCTCAGCTCGTACGGGTACTTCGACGCCGCGCCCAGCGGCAGCTGCAGCTCATCGAGGAGCCCCGCGATCTGGAGGGAGAGGGCGCGCTGGTTGACGCGACGGTCGCGCGAGGTGACCGGTTCGGCGATGACTTCCCCCACCGTGAGACGAGCGGGCAGGTCGCGTCCGCCGTTCTGCGCGAGATAGCCGGTGAGGTACTCCCGGGTGCGGCGGGCGCGCCCGCGCTTTCGGACGGGGATGCCGTGCACGGCCGCATCGCCGCCCACGACGGAGAGCGTCGCGTCGTCGGCGCCGGCGAGGAAGGCGGCGAGGCTCGACTTCCCCGAACCCGTCGCGCCCATGAGCGCGAGAGCGCGGCCGGCGCCGAGGCTGACGGTGATCCCCTCGACGACGCGGGTGCCCGACCGGGCGACGGAGAGGTCATCGGTACGGACGACGACGTCGGTCGGAGTGGATCGGGCCATGCCGATCATCCTGCCCGGTTCGCGCGGCGGACGCCAGCGACAGGGACAGAACCGGCGCAGGGTCAGAACGCTTCGGTCAAGGTTCGGCGCAACGCGTCGAGGTCCCGCAGCCGCAGGCGCACGGCACGACCCTCTTCGGAGTCGGCGGGCAGTCGCTGGATGGCGCCGATGAGCTCGTGCTTGTCGCGGTCGACCGCGCGCACCCGCAGCCGCCGCGCGAGTGAGCGGGTCGAAACCTGCGCCTCGGCCTCGGTCAGCGCGGGGAACGAGGCGGTGAGCAGTTCGACAGCGAGCGACCGGTAGGGCTCTCGCACCGACTCGGCGGCCTGCGCCGCCCATCCGACGCGGACGCGATCGGGCTGTGCCTGGAGCGTCTGTCGCACGGCGTCGAGCGCGGGCACCTGCATCGGCAGCGCGAGCGCCGCATCGATCTCGGCGGCGTCGACGAGGTGCCCGTACTGCAGCACGCCCATGAGGGCGTCGCGTTCGAGAGCGGCGTCGGCCGTGCGCGGCAGCGACGCGAGCGTCACGCGCGTCGCCGGCGGGGGCGCACTCTCCTGCTCGGAGCCCTGGTCGCCTCGTCGCGCGCCGGGTGCGGCGGGCGCCTGGGGACTGCGCGCCGCCCGGGCGGCCCGCTCGACGGCCCGGTGGACCTCGCCGAGGTCCTCCCCCAGCCGGCGTGCGAGGACGTGCTCGTAGCGGCTGCGGATGCCGGAGTCCTTGATCTCGGCGACGATGGGTGCCGATGCCGCGAGAGCGGCGACGCGGCCCTCCACCGATGCCAGGTCGTGCCCGGCGATGCGCTGGTCGATGACGAACTCGAACAGCGGCGACTTGGTCTCGATCATCGAGCGGACGGCGGCGTCGCCGCGGTTCAGCCGGAGATCGCACGGGTCGAGACCCTCCGGTCCCGCGGCGACGTAGCTCTGCAGCGCTGACGTGCGCGCCTCGGCGAACGCGCGGACCGCGGCCTTCTGTCCCGCGGCATCCGGGTCGAACGTGAAGACGACTTCCCCCGTCGCCTCCGTTCCGACGATGCGGCCGACGACACGCATGTGTTCGGCGCCGAAGGCGGTGCCGCACGTCGCGACGGCGGTCGTGACACCGGCCAGGTGGCAGGCCATGACGTCGGTGTAGCCCTCGACGACGACGACGCGATGCGAGCGCGAGATGTCCTTCTTGGCGAGGTCGAGCCCGTAGAGGACCTGCGCCTTCTTGTAGATGGGCGTCTCGGGCGTGTTCAGGTACTTCGGGCCCTGGTCGTCGTCGTACAGGCGTCGCGCGCCGAAGCCGATCGTCTGCCCCGTCACGTCGCGGATGGGCCAGACGAGCCGACCGCGGAATCGGTCGTAGACGCCGCGCTGCCCCTGCGAGAGGAGCCCCGCCGCCACGAGCTCCTCGTCGGTGAACCCCTGCGACCTCAACGCGTCGCGCAGTCCGTTCCAGCCCTTAGGCGCGTACCCCACGCCGAAATGCGCCGCCGCGCCAGCGTCGAAGCCGCGCTCCCCGAGGAAGCGGCGGCCGGCGTCGGCTTCGGCCGTGGCCAGCTGCGCCCGGTACCACTCGGCGGCCGCGGTGTTTGCCTGGTAGAGGCGCGTGCGCCCGCTCGTCTCGGGAGCGGCGCCGCCGTCCTCGTAGTGCAGCGTGAAGCCGATCCGCGCCGCGAGCCGCTCGACGGCCTCGGTGAAGGAGAGGTGGTCCATCGCGCGGAGGAACGAGTACACATCGCCCGACTCTCCGCATCCGAAGCAGTGGTAGTACCCCACCTGCGGCCGAACGTGGAAGCTGGGGCTGCGCTCATCGTGGAAGGGACACAGCCCCTTCAGCGAACCGACGCCGGCGGATTTCAGCGCGACGCGTTCGCCGACGATGTCGGCGATGTTGGTGCGAGCCTTGACCTCTTCGACGTCGGCCTGGGCGATGCGCGCCATCAGGTCGCCTCGATCGGCCAGATGCCGGGGATCGGCTCGGGGAGCGCGAATCCGGGATGCGCGACGGCGCGCCCGTCGCTCGACCACAGACCCAGTTCGCGCAGGTCGACGGGCCCCACCAGACGCGCGTGCCACTCGATCGCGAAGCGGTCGGTGAGGGTCGCGACCTGGTCGACGACGACGCGCTTGCGTGCGGCATCCGTCTCGGCCGCACCGAAGTCTTCCGCGTGGACGCGGTCGAGGAGCTCGGGGCGCTCCCACAGAGCGGTCGCGAGGCGCTTCAGCACGCGACGCTGCTCCTTGTAGAGCCCCTTGCGGCCGTCGATCGAGACGACGAACGCGCCGATGATGCCTTTCAGCACCGCCATCTCGGCTTCGATGACGCGGGGCACGACCACGCGGCCGCGGTAGCGCGTCAGCGACGGGGCGGTGTAGTGCTCGCGCGTCGCGGTCGTCGCGGCGCGGGCGAAGCGCCCGATGAGGTCGGAGGTGAGGTTCTTGAGCCGCGCAACCGATGCCCGGTCGCCGGTGAACCAGGTGAGCCACTCCGGCATGCGGGTGAGACGGTACAGCGCGTCGGCGAGCTCGTCGCGGTCGAAGCCGTAGCCCACCCATGTCTGGATCGCAGTGAGGAGAGCCTCGCGCTCGCGGGGATCGGCGAGGCGCGCGGGATCGAGGTAGCCGTTCAGCACGGCGTCCTCGAAATCGTGCACGGAGTAGGCGATGTCGTCGGAGAGGTCCATGACCTCGGCTTCGATGCAGCGCAGGCGCCCGGGCGCGCCCTCGCGCATCCACCGGAACACCGGCTCGTCGTCGCGGTAGACGCCGAACTTGTCGCGTCCGCCGGGGTCGGGCACGGCGTGTTCGACGGTCCACGGATACTTGCACGTCGCGTCGAGGCTCGCCCGGGTGAGGTTGAGTCCGACGCTGCGGCCCTCGTCGTCGACGACCTTCGACTCCAGTCGGGAGAGGATGCGGAGCGTCTGCGCGTTTCCCTCGAAGCCGCCGATGTCGGATGCCCATTCGTTGAGCGCCCGCTCGCCGTTGTGTCCGAACGGCGGATGACCGATGTCGTGGCTCAAGCACGCCGTGTCGACGACGTCGGGTGAGAGCTCGAGGGCGATCGCGAGCTCTCGACCGACCTGGGCGACTTCTAGGGAGTGCGTGAGCCGGTTGCGCGCGAAGTCGGCGGGGCTCGCGGGGCTCAGCACCTGCGTCTTCGAGGCGAGGCGGCGCAGGGCTGCCGAGTGCAGCACGCGCGCGCGGTCGCGGGCGAAGCTGTCGCGGCGCGAGCGGTGGGTCTCGGGCAGGAATCGCTCGGCGTCGTGGTCGTCGTATCCGGCAGGCCGGCCGGGCGCGATGCCGACCGCGCCGCCGTCACCCGCCACTGGTGTCCAGTTCGGCGTCGGCGAGGGTCCGCGAGGCGTCGCCCGACATCTCGCGGGTCGAGAGCCACCCATCGGGCAGGGCCGGTCGCTTCGGCGTGCCGGCGCGGCCGCGCTGCCCCTCGGCCGCGGCTCCCGGGTAGGGCGCGGCGAGGTCGAGCGTCGCGATGAGGTCGTCGATCTCCGCGAGGGTCGAGACGGTGGCGAGAGCCGCGCGAGTGTCGCCACCGACGGGATAGCCCTTGAAGTACCACGCGACGTGTTTGCGGATGTCGCGGCATCCGCGCCCCTCGTCCTCGAAGAACTCGACGAGCAGCTCGGCGTGACGGCGGAAGGCGCCGGCGACGAAGCCCAGGGTGGCGTCGGGACGGATGCCGGGCGCTCCGAACGCGGTCGCGAGGTCGCCGAACAGCCACGGGCGCCCGAGGCAGCCGCGACCGACCACGACGCCGTCGCATCCGGTCTCGGCCATCATTCGTACGGCGTCGTCGGCCGACCAGATGTCGCCGTTGCCGAGCACCGGAACGCTCGTCACGGCCTGCTTCAGCTCGGCGATCGCGCTCCAATCGGCCTGGCCGGAGTAGAACTCCGCGGCCGTGCGGGCGTGCAGGGCGACCGCGGCGACCCCGGCATCCTCGGCGATGCGGCCCGCGTCGAGGAACGTCAGATGCTCGGAGTCGATGCCCTTGCGCATCTTCACGGTGAGAGGCACGTCGCCCGCCGCGCGCGCGGCGCGCGTGACGATGTCGCGGAAGAGCTCGGTCTTCCAAGGAAGCGCCGCTCCCCCGCCCTTGCGCGTCACCTTCGGCACGGGACAGCCGAAGTTCAGGTCGATGTGATCGGCGCGGTCCTCGTCGACGAGAAGGCGCACGGCGGCCTCGGTGGTCGCGGGGTCCACACCGTAGAGCTGGATCGAGCGCGGCGTCTCGGACTCGTGATGCGTGATGAGGCGCATCGTGGTCGCGTTCCGTTCGACGAGGGCACGGGTCGTGATCATCTCGCTCACGTAGAGCCCGGCGCCGTACTCACGGCACAGACGCCGGAACGCCGTGTTGGTGATCCCGGCCATCGGCGCGAGCACGACGGGGGCGTCCAAGGTGATCGGCCCGATCCGCAGCGGCGCCCCGGTGCTCAGCGACGCCGTGCTTAGCGACGCCGCGGGGGGCGCGCCGGGTACGCCGGGCGCGGAGGTGGGAGCGGTGAGCGTGGACATCCCTCCCATTCTCCCAGACTCCGTCGTGCCGGGGACGCCCGCACGGGCCTATCGTGGACAACATGACCGAGGCGACCACTGTGGACATCCGCAACATCAGCTATGTGGGCGCGGACGGCGCCGAGCACACGCTCGCCGAGTTCGGTGACAAAGCGGTGCTCGTCGTCAACGTCGCGTCGAAGTGCGGACTCACACCGCAGTACGAGCAGCTCGAGCAGTTGCAGAGGAGCTACGGCGATCGGGGTCTGCAGGTCGTCGGGTTCCCGTGCAACCAGTTCATGGGCCAGGAACCCGGATCGATGGACGAGATCCTCGACTACTGCGCCGTCACGTGGGGCGTGTCGTTCCCGATCGCCGACAAGATCAAGGTGAACGGCTCCCACGCCGCGCCCCTCTACAAGGCGCTCAAGAAGGCGAAGAACGCCGAAGGGGCGAAGGGCCCGGTCATGTGGAACTTCGAGAAGTTCCTCGTCGCCCCCGACGGCACCGTGCACCGCTTCCGGCCGCAGACGAAGCCCGACGCGCCCGAGATCATCGCCGCGATCGAGGCGAGCCTCCCGGCCTGAGCCCCGGCTCCCCGCCGGAACGGCGAAGGACAGTGTCCGCCGGCGCAGGCGGGGAATCGTTGTGCGGCTGGGGTCAGCGCGTGGGTTCCGACGACGCGGGAGCGTCGCCCGGCCCCGGCTGCTGCGGCGCCGCGGACGGCTGCCACGGAGCCTGAGCGCCCTGCGACTGCGTCGGCTGCGCGCCCTGGACCGGCGCGCCCTGGACCGGCGCGCCCTGGACCGGCGCGCCCTGGACCGGCGCGCCCTGGACCGGCGCGCCCTGGGCCGGTGCGCCCTGGACCGGTGCGCCCTGGACCGGTGCAGCCTGGGCCGGTGCGCCCTGGACCGGTGCAGCTTGAGGCTGAGCCCAGACCGCCTCGGGCTGAGCCGCGCCGTTCACCGGGGCGTTGTGCTCGCCCGTGACGGGCGCCGCCGAACCCTCCGTGCGCACCTTCGCCGCGGCGATGAAATACTGCACCGCACTGACGATCGTGAGGATCGCACCCGCCGCGAGCGGGTACCAGAACACCCGATACGTGTACTCACCGCTGGCATCCGGCTCTGCGCTGATCACCTGGAAGAACGGAATCGCCGCGCCGACGACGAAGAGGCCGGCCCAGACGACGACCATCCAGCGCATGCGCTGCAGGGAGGCCTGGTGGACGTTGCCCTTCTTGTCGGTCTTCGGCGGCAGGTACCCGCTCTGCTTGCGGGTGACGAGCGCGAAGACGAGGGCGAGCACGAGGAAGACGATCGCGATGATGAGCACCGTGAGCCACAGGCCGTACGCGGGGTCGCCGGCGGTCTTCAGGTACGCGTTGTAGTCGTCGACGGTCGACGTGTAAGCGTTGATCGCCGCCGTGAGATCGTTCTCCGCGGTGGCGAGGGCGGCGTCGTCCTGCGCGGTGAACGCATCGGCGATTCCGGCGGCCGCGGTCGCCATGTCGCCCGAGGCCGATGCGAATCTCTCCGCGAAACCCGCCACGTCGCCGCTCTGCTCGGACGCGATCTTGGTGAAGGCATCCTGCGCGTTCGTCGCCTCCGTCTCGAACGTCTGCGCGGCGGCGATGACCTCCTCGTTCGAGGTCGACTGGTCGCTGTAGACCGAGGTGAAGTCGTCGAGCGCGGTGCCGAGGTCGGCGTCGATGGCCACCATGTCGTCGTTCACGTCGGCGGATGCCGCGAGCGGAGCGCCGAGGGCGAGAAGGAGCGCGGCGAACAGGGCGATCATCGTGCGCCGGGCGTGCGTGAGGGGTGCCGTCATCGGTCACTCTTTCCGGGGGATCATCGGGATGCGCCGCGCGAACGCGCAACGCTCCGACTGTACGGCACCGGGCACGGCGACGGCCAGACTGCACCGCGGGGCGACGGCGGGGCGCTCAGCCTTGCGCGGTCTTCTCCGCCCAGACCTGACGGGCGATCTGCGCGAACGCCTCCGGGGGCTGCGCTCCGCTGACGCCGTACGTGCCGTCGATGACGAAGAACGGGACGCCCTGGATGCCGTAGGCCTGCGCCTGCGCCTGGTCGGCGCGGACGTCCGGGAGGTACCGGTTCGACTCGAGCGCGGTGCGTGCGGCATCCGCGTCGAGTCCCGCTTCGGCGGCGAGGTCGACGAGGTCGTCGATGCGACCGACATGGCGTCCCTCGGTGAAGTAGGCGGCCATCAGGCGCTCGGTCATCGCCCGCTGCGCGCCCTCGGATCCCGCGGCCTCCTGCGCTTTGGCGAAGTGCAGGAGCTCGTGCGCCTTGACGGTGTTCGTGTGCTTGAGGAGGTCGAAGCGGTACTCCAGCCCCGCGTTCGCGGCGACGCCGGTGACGTTCTCGAGCATCTCGCTGACGCGCTCGCGCGGCATGCCCTTGTGCCCGGCGAGGAAGTCGAGCTCGTCGCCGTCGAAGTCGACGGGCGTGTCGGGCGACAGCTCGAACGAGTGGAAGGTCACCTCCACCTGGGGGGCGTCCTCGTCGCTCGCGGCGACCTCCAGCCCCTTCTCGAGGTTCCGCTTGCCGATGTAGCACCACGGGCAGGCGATGTCGCTCCACACGTCGATCTTGATCTTGTCTGTCACCTCAGTGACAACCGCCGGGCGGTGCGGGGGTATTCCCGATTCACGCCGTGGGGGCGTCGACCGCGCCTCCGAAGCGGCGGTCGCGATCGAGGTAGATCTGGATCGCGTTCCAGAGGTCGACGCGAGAGAAGTCGGGCCAGAGCGTGTCGAGGAAGACCATCTCGGCATACGCCGACTCCCACAGCAGGAAGTTGGAGGTGCGCTGCTCGCCGCTCGAACGGAGGAACAGATCCACGTCGGGCATGTCGGGGACGTACAGGTGCTTGCGCATCGTCTTCTCGGTGATCGCCGACGGCTTGAGCCTTCCCGCCGCGATCTGCTCGCCCATCGCGCGCATCGCGTCGATGATCTCGTGCCGCCCGCCGTAGTTGATGCACATCGTGAGGGTGAGCACGTCGTTGGTGCGGGTGAGCTGCTCGGCGAACTGCAGTTCTTTGATCACCGAACCCCACAGGCGTGGCTTCCGACCCGCCCACCGGATGCGCACGCCCCACTCGTTGAGCTGATCGCGGCGACGGTGCAGCACGTCACGGTTGTAGCCCATGAGAAAGCGGACCTCGTCGGGAGAACGCGCCCAGTTCTCCGTCGAGAAGGCGTAGACGCTCAGGTGCTTCACTCCGGCCTGGATCGCCCCCGCGACGACGTCGAGGAGGACCTCTTCTCCGGCCCGGTGACCCTCGATGCGCGTGAGGCCCCGACGGTTGGCCCAGCGGCCGTTCCCGTCCATTACGATCGCGACGTGCCCGGGCACGCGGTTCTTGGGGAATGCGGGCGAGGACAGACCGGTCCAGTCGATCGGGCGGTAGGGGACGGCGTCGCGGTGGGTGTAGGGCTTTGGGCTCACGCGCGGCGCTCCGAACGGTTGTGGACGTGCGAGAGCGAACGGATGCCGCGCTCGAGGTGATACTGCGTGTACGCGGCGACGAGGCCGGAGGCCGCGGCGGATGCCGCATCGTGCGCGGTGTCGACGGCATCCCACTCCCCCGCGATCAGCGCCCGCAGCAGCGACCCGGTCTCGGGATGCACCCGCGCCGATCCGGCCGGTGCGCACGCGGAGCACACGGCGCCGCCGAGCTGCGCGACGAACCACTCGTGCGGGCCGGGGGCTCCGCAGCGCGCGCAGTCGGTGAGGGCGGGGGCCCAGCCCGAGAGCGCCATGGCGCGCAGGAGGTACGAGTCGAGGACGGAGCGCGGCGCGTGGCCGCCTTGCGAGAGCGTCCGGAGTCCGCCGACCAGCAGCAGGTACTGCTGCGGCGTCGCTTCAGCCTCGTTCAGGCGGTCGGCCGTCTCGACCATCGCGTGCGCCGACGTGTAGCGGTCGTAGTCGGCGGCGATGGGAGCGCCGTACGCGCCGAGCGACTCCGCCTGCTGCACGATGTCGAGGGTGCGCCCCTGGTAGAGCTGGACGTCGGCGACCATGAACGGCTCGAGCCGCGCCCCGAAGCGCGACGAGGTGCGGCGCACGCCCTTCGCGACGGCGCGGACCTTGCCGTGGCGACGGCTCAGCATCGTCACGATGCGGTCCGCCTCCCCGAGCTTGTGGGTACGCAGGACCACGACTTCGTCGCGGTATGTCGGCACCGCTCCATTATCCCCGCCCGCCCCGACACGGGACGTAGGGGCGCGGCGTTCGATCGGATACCACGACAATGGAACACGTGCCGAACGAAGTCTTCGTGATCCCCCTTTGGGCAGATCTTCTCGCCGTCGGTCTGGGCGGTGTGCAAGGTGCGCTGTTCGCGTCGGGCTTCATCGGACGCCAACGCCTCGACCTCATGGGGGTCGCGGTGATCGGCATCGTCATGGGGATGGGCGGAGGTCTCATCCGAGATTTCCTGCTGAATGTGAACCCGACCACGCTCCAGAGCAACTGGTACCTGATCACCGCCGTCGGCGCTGCGATCATCGGAATGCTGCTGGCCGGCTTCTTCCAACGCCTGAACAAGCTGATCGTCGGTCTGGACGCCGTCGTGGTGGGACTGTTCGGCGCATTCGGCACCTCCAAAGCGCTCGTCCTCGGGCTTCCCGTCGTGCCCGCCGTGTTCATCGGCGTGTGCGCCGCCGTCGGCGGCGGCATCCTGCGCGACGTCATCATGGGGCTGCCCGTGGCCATCATGCACGTGGGGTCGCTGTACGGTGTCGCCGCGTTCGTCGGCTGCTCGGTGCTGCCGTTCGCGGTCTGGCTCGGCGCACCGCTTCCGGTCGCGGCGGTGGTCACCGTCATCGTGACGACGGTCATCCGGCTGCTCGCCGTGATCTTCGACATCTCGCTCCCCGAGCAGCGCGCGCTCCACCGTCGGAAGGTCGCGATCGAGACGACCGCGATCCCGATCATCAAGCCGACCGAGGACTGACCCGCGTCGCACCGACGCGCCGCTGCGCGCGTCGCGCACCTGCCCCCAGCGCC
Source organism: Microbacterium sp. bgisy203 (assembly GCF_057706945.1). Classification (NCBI taxonomy): domain Bacteria; kingdom Bacillati; phylum Actinomycetota; class Actinomycetes; order Micrococcales; family Microbacteriaceae; genus Microbacterium; species Microbacterium sp. bgisy203. The sequence goes on from NZ_JBYIPF010000001.1 coordinate 147,857, forward strand.
TCTGGGCCGCCCTCCGCCCGCGAGACCGCCGGTTCTCGACGAGACCCGGCGAAGAGATCGGGGGTTTCGTCGAGAGAACGCGGTCTCGCGGGCTGGTGCCGCAGGCCGGTCTCGCGGGCTGGTGGGGCGGGGTGCCGCAGCGCGCGTCAGGCGGCGGCGAGGGCGCCGGCGCTCTCGCGGGTGCGGATTGCGCGGTTGACGCCCGACACGATCGCCTTGAGGGATGCCGTGGAGATGTCGCCGTCGATCCCGACGCCCCACAGCCGCTCGCCGTCGACCTGAAGCTCGACATAGGCCGCTGCCTGCGCGTCGCCTCCGGCCGAAAGCGTGTGCTCGACGTAGTCATACAGGGTGATGTCGAAGCCCTGCGCGCGGACGACCTCGATGAACGCCGAGACGGGACCGTTGCCGACGCCGCGGGTCGCGACCTCGCGGTCGCCGTCGCGCAGCGTGACCTCGAGCGAGACCTCGCCTGACATGTCGCTCTGCGTGCGGGTCGAGAGCAGCTCGTACCGGCCCCACTTCTCGTCGGCGACCTCGGCGGGCAGGTACTCGTCGGTGAAGGCGGCCCAGATCTGCTCGCTCGAGACCTCACCGCCTTCGGCATCCGTCTTCGCCTGCACGACGCCGGAGAACTCGATCTGGAGCTTTCGCGGCAGGTCCAGCGCGTGGTCGGTCTTCAGCAGGTACGCGACGCCGCCCTTGCCCGACTGGGAGTTGACGCGGATGACCGCCTCGTACGAGCGCCCGAGATCCTTCGGGTCGATCGGCAGGTACGGCACGGCCCACTCGATGTCGTCGACGGTGACACCGGATGCCTGGGCTGCGGCATCCATCGCCTCGAAGCCCTTCTTGATCGCGTCCTGGTGCGAGCCGCTGAACGCCGTGAACACCAGGTCACCCGCCCAGGGGCTGCGCTCGTGCACGGGCAGCTGGTTGCAGTACTCGGCCGTCCGCTTGACGTGGTCGATGTCGCTGAAGTCGATCTGCGGGTCGATCCCCTGCGTCAGCAGGTTGATCCCGAGGGCGACGAGGTCGACGTTGCCGGTGCGCTCACCGTTGCCGAACAGGCATCCTTCGATGCGGTCGGCGCCGGCCATGTAGCCGAGCTCGGCGGCGGCGATCGCGGTGCCGCGGTCGTTGTGCGGGTGCAGCGAGAGGATGACGTTCTCGCGGTGGTTCAGGTGCCGGCTCATCCACTCGATGGAGTCGGCGTAGACGTTGGGGGTCGCCATCTCGACGGTCGCGGGCAGGTTGATGATGACCTTCCGCGCGGGCGTCGGCTCGAAGATCTCGAGCACCTGGTTGCAGACGTCGGCCGCGAACTCCAGCTCGGTGCCCGTGTACGACTCGGGCGAGTACTCGTAGTACACGGTCGTCTCGGGGATCGACTTCTCGTACCGGCGGCACAGGCGCGCGCCCTCGAGAGCGATGTCGACGATGCCCTGCTGATCGGTGCGGAAGACGACCTCGCGCTGCAGGACGCTCGTCGAGTTGTACAGGTGCACGATCGCCTGCTTGGCGCCCGCGATCGCCTCGTAGGTACGGGCGATGAGGTGCTCGCGCGCCTGCGTCAGCACCTGGATCGTCACGTCAGCGGGGATCGCGCCGTCTTCGATGAGCTGGCGCACGAAGTCGAAATCGGTCTGCGAGGCCGACGGGAAGCCGACCTCGATCTCCTTGTACCCCATGCCGACCAGCAGGTCGAACATGATGCGCTTGCGCTCGGGGCTCATCGGGTCGATGAGCGCCTGGTTGCCGTCGCGGAGGTCGACGGCGCACCAGCGCGGCGCGGTCGTGATGCGGGCGTCGGGCCACGTGCGATCGGGTAGGTGGACGCGGATCTGCTCGTGGTACGGGCGGTACTTGTGGACCGGCGCGGTGGAGGGCTTCTGGTTGTTGTCCATGATGGGGTCGCTTCTCTCGTCTGCTGAGTGCGGGCCAGGGTGCGAGGGGTGCGAACCAACGCGAAGCGCCGCGACGAGGAAGGCCCTAGATCGAGGCCTCGTCGCGGCAGCTAAGAAGAAGCTGGCCGAAGCGCATGGGGACAGAGTACACCCGGATGCCGAGGGTGCAGAACCTCAGGACGCCGCGTGCGCATCCATCCGGTGCTGCGCGGCGGCGGTGCCCAGCTCGACGCGCGCACCGGGGTGGGTCCAGTAGAAGTGCAGGACGGTGTAGACGAGGTTCGGCGACGCGTCGAGTACTGAGGTGGCGATATCCCAGTGCCGGTGCGCCGTCTCGATGCGCAGGATCGGCACGTGCGCGCGGGCCTTCCGGACGGCGTTGCCCGCGTTCGTGTGTGTCGCGCGCACGGCGGTCACCTCGTTCCACGGCACGTCGACGTCCGCCTTCTGCATCCGCAGGAAGATCCCGGTCGGGCCGAGCGCCACGCACTCCCGGTTGCCCCAGGACCCGCGGGAGCGGATCGCGGTGAGCGCATTGACGAACGTCGCGAGGAAGAAGAGGCCGAGGAGTCCGAAGACGACAGCGATGACATACGGCACCGGTCCCTGCGTCGCGGCGGTCGTGCCGGCCTGGGCGAGGACCATCCACACGAGCGCGCCGAAGAACACGGCGATGACGCCCAGCGCGACAACGAGGACGATGGGCGGACGGCGCAGGAGGGCGACGTGCACCGTCCCGTCGGGGGCGCGCCGGAACGTGCGATTGAACAGTTCCGCCGGGAGTAGGAGCATCGGCTTTCGCGAGGCGCGTGGGCCCGCCCAGCCGGACGGGATCACGGGAATGCGGGGGTCGGGAAGGGCCATGTCGCTCAGAAGCCCAGCCGTCCGAGCTGCTTCGGGTCACGCTGCCATTCCTTGGCGACGCGCACGTGCAGCTTGAGGAACACCTTCGTGCCGACGAGCGGCTCGATCTGGGCGCGGGCGCGGGCGCCGACGTCACGCAGGCGCGACCCCTTGTTCCCGATGATGATCGCCTTCTGACTGTCGCGCTCGACGACGACGTTCGCGTGGATGTCGGTCATCGAGCCCGTGTCGCGCTCGGAGATGTCCTCGATCGTCACGGCGATCGAGTGCGGCAGCTCGTCGCGGACGCCCTCGAGAGCCGACTCGCGGATGATCTCGGCGATCCGGTCCTCGAGGGACTCATCGGTGACGACGCCCTCCTCGTAGAGCGCGGGGCCCTCGGGCATGAGGGAGAGCAGCTCGTCGGCGAGGACGTCGAGCTGTTCGCCCGCCACGGCGGAGATCGGGATGACGGCATCCCAGTCCTCCCGAAGGCTGTCGGCCTCCATGAGGCGTTCGGTGATCTGGTCGCGTGAGGCGAGGTCGGTCTTCGTGACGACGGCGACCTTCTTCGCGCGCGGGTATCCGTCGAGGGATGCCGCGATGCGCCGGTCGCCGGGGCCCACCTTCTCGGTGGCGGGCACGAGGAAGCAGATCGCATCGACGTCGCCGAGCACCTGCTCGACGAGGTCGTTGAGGCGCTCACCGAGAAGTGTCCGTGGCTTGTGGATGCCGGGAGTGTCGACGATGACGAGCTGGCCGCCCGGACGGTTCACGATGCCGCGGATCGCGCGACGGGTCGTCTGCGGCTTGTCGGAGGTGATCGCGACCTTCTCGCCGACGAGTGCGTTGGTGAGCGTCGACTTCCCGACATTCGGGCGCCCGACGAAGGTCACGAATCCGGATCGGAACTCCGTCATCGGTCCTCCCCTTTCTGCTTCTGCGTCGGGATGCTCCCGGTGCGCGGATGGCGTCCGCCGAACGCCGAGTCGGCGGCCTCGAGCGCGGGTGTCGCCTCGACGAAAACGGTCGCAAGGCCGCGTCCTCGTCCGCGCGAGGTGCCCCCGGTCATGAGGATGCCCCCGTACTCGGCGGTCGCGCCGGGAAGGGGGATGCGGCCGAGCTGCTTGCCGAGGAGACCGCCGATCGAGTCGACGTCCTCGTCTTCGAGGTCGATGCCGAACAGGTCGCCCACCTCGTCGAGGCCCAGGCGCGCGCTGACGCGGTAGCGCCCGTCGCCGAGGTCGACGACCTCGTTCGAGCGCGGGTCGTACTCGTCGGAGATTTCACCGACGAGCTCTTCGATGAGGTCCTCGAGCGTCACGAGTCCCGACACTCCGCCGTACTCGTCGACGACGAGGCACACGTGCACGGCATCCCGCTTCATCTGCTGCAGGAGTGTCTCGGCCTTCATCGACTCGGGCACGAAGACTGCGGGGCGGGCGATCTGCGCGACGGGCGCGTCGCGCCAGGCCGACTCGTCGCGGAACGCGAACTGCACGAGGTCTTTGAGGTAGACGACGCCGGTGATGTCGTCGGCCTCGCCGTCGGCGATCGGCACGCGCGAGACGCCCTTGTCGAGGAAGAGCCGCATCGCCTCCTGCGTCGTGTCGGCGCCGTCCATCGTCACCATGTCAGTGCGCGGAACCATGACCGAGCGGACGAAGGTGTCGGTGAAGTCGAACACGGAATGGATGAGCTCGCGGTCGTCCTCTTCGATGAGGTCTTGCGAAGCGGCCTCGTCGACCATCGACAGCAGCTGCTCCTCGCTCGCGAACGAGGCGCCACGGTGGACACCCGGCGTGACGCGGTTGCCGAGGAGCACGAGCAGGTGCGCGAGCGGTCCGAGGAGGATTCGCGCGCCGCGGATCACCGGTGCGCACGCGCGGAGAAGCCCGCGCGCGTGCTCGCGGCCGACGGCCCGGGGGCTCGCGCCGACGAGCACGAAGGAGACGACGGTCATGAGGATCGCCGCGGCGAGCATCGCGAGCCAGATGTTGTCGAAGATGAGGAGAAAGGCGACCGTGACCAGCACGGCGGCGGTGGTCTCGGCGAGGATGCGGATGAAGACGACAGCGTTGCCGTGCGCGGCGGGGTCGTCGGCGATCTTGGCGAGCGCCTGACCGTTGGGGTTCGTCGCCGACATGTCGTACAGGTCGCCGCGCGAGGTGACCCCGAGCGCCGCGTCGAGCGCGGCCATGAGTCCGCCGAGGGCGACGAGGAGCGCCGCCGCGATGAGGAGGAGGGCCTCGGTCATGCGCGTCGGCGGCGTTCGGAGGCCGCGAACGAGGCGATGAGCTCCCGCTGCAGGCCGAACATCTCGCGCTCCTCCTCGGGCTCGGCGTGGTCGAAGCCGAGGAGGTGCAGCGTGCCGTGGGTCGTCAGGAGGATGAGCTCGTCGAGGGTCGAGTGCTTCGCCGCCTGCGCCTGCGTCTCGGCGACCTGCGGGCAGAGGACGATGTCGCCGAGCAGGCCCGGGGGCGTCGGCTGCTCCTGGGTGCCGGGGCGCAGCTCGTCCATCGGGAAGCTCAGCACGTCGGTGGGACCCGGCTCGTCCATCCACTGCACGTGGAGGGCTTCCATGGCGCCTTCGTCGACGAGGAGGATCGCGACGTCGGCATCCGGGCTCACGTGCAGCTCTGCGAGGTTGTGCTCGGTGAGGCGCAGGAGCACCGTCTCATCGACGTCGACACCCGACTCGTTCGTGATCTCGATCGTCATGACATGCCTCGCTTCGGAAGGTGGTCCCGGGGGCCGCCGGGGCGGGACTGTCCGCGGCGCTCGGCGCGGTTACCCTGCCGCTGCGCGTTCATAGCGGATGCCTCGTCACGCTCGCGCCGCGAGGCGAGCCGCTGCTCGTCGTACTCCGTGTAGGCGTCGACGATGCGGCCGACGAGCGTGTGCCGCACGACATCGTCGCTCGTGAGGTAGCTGAAGTGGATGTCGTCGATGTCCTTGAGGACGCGCGTCACGAGGCGGAGCCCGGATGCCCCCTGCGGCAGGTCGATCTGCGTGATGTCGCCGGTGACGACCATGCGCGTGCCGAAGCCGAGACGGGTGAGGAACATCTTCATCTGCTCGGGCGTGGTGTTCTGCGCCTCGTCGAGCACGACGAACGAGTCGTTGAGCGTCCGCCCGCGCATGTAGGCGAGCGGGGCGACTTCGATGGTGCCGGATGCCATGAGCTTCGGCACGATCTCGGGGTCCATCATCTCGTTGAGCGCGTCGTAGAGCGGACGCAGGTAGGGGTCGATCTTGTCGGTGAGGGTGCCGGGGAGGAACCCGAGCCGCTCACCGGCCTCGATCGCCGGGCGGCTCAGGATGATGCGGCTGACCTCCTTGCGCTGGAGCGCTTGGACGGCCTTCGCCATCGCGAGGTAGGTCTTGCCGGTGCCGGCGGGACCGATGCCGAACGTGATCGTGTTCTCCTCGATCGCATCGACGTACGCCTTCTGACCGAGGGTCTTCGGGCGGATGACGCGGCCGCGCGACGAGAGGATCGCCTCGCCCAGCACTTCCGACGGGCGCTGGCCGGTGTCACCCCGGAGGATGCGCTCGCTCGAGGCGACGTCGGAGGGGTCGAGTCCGTGACCGGTCCGCGAGAGGGCGATGAGCTCTTCGACGAGCGCTCGCGCGCGCGCGACGGCATCCGCATGCCCGCTCAAAGTGATCTCGTTGCCGCGCACGTGCACTTGCACGTCGGGGTGCTCTCGCTCGACGACGCGCAGGAGCCGGTCCTGCGGCCCGAGCAGCTGGACCATCGCGACGCCGTCGGCGTAGATGCGCTCGACGACCTCGGCGGTGTCGGGCCCGGTCTCGGGAGCGTCAGCCACCCAGGCTCCCTTCGGTAAGGCCGCCGGCGAGGACATGGGCGTGGACATGGAACACCGTCTGCCCGGCGCCCTCGCCCGTGTTGAACACGAGGCGGAAATCGCCGTCGCCGTACTCGGCGGCGACGGTGTTCGCGAGCCCGACCATCTCCGTGAGGAGCGCCGGGTCTCCCGCGGCGAGCTCGACGACGTTCCGGTACTGCGGGTCTTTCGGGATGACGAGCAAATGCACCGGCGCCTTGGGCGCGATGTCGCGGATCGCGAAGACGTTCTCGGTCTCGGCGATGATCTCAGAGGGGATCTCCCCCTCGAGGATCCGGGTGAAGATCGACGGCTCGCTCATGCCTCCCAGTCTATGGGCCGGTGCCCGGCCGGTGGCGGGGCACCCTCGCTCAGCGGGCTCCGGAGCGGCGGCTACCAGCGGCCGAGGCGGGCGTTCAGGAGTGCGAGCGCGGCGGGCCCTGCCGTCGAGGTGCGCAGGACGGTGTCGCCGAGGCGTACGAGCGTAGCGCCGGCATCCTGCAGCGCGTCGAGCTCCTCCGGGGTGATGCCACCCTCGGGGCCGACGACGAGCACGATGTCGCGCTCGACGTCGTCGAGGACCAGCGTGGACAGCGGGGTGGATGCCGTCGGCTCCAGCACCAGCAGGCGCGCGTCCGCGCGCCGCGCAAGCTGCGCTGACGTGACCGGCTCCGAGACGGCGGGAACCCACGCACGGTGGGCCTGCTTCGCCGCTTCGCGCACGATCTGCTGCCAGCGGGCGACGCCCTTGAGCGCCTTCTCGGCCGACCAGCGCGAGACGCTCCGCGATGCCTGCCACGGCACGACCTCGTCGACGCCGAGCTCCGTCGCCGCCTGGATCGCGAGCTCGTCGCGGTCGCCCTTCGCGAGCGCCTGCACGAGCACGAGCCGGGGGGACGCCGCGGACACGTCCCGGCGTGCGTCGACCCGGACCATGACGCGCTTCGGCGCGACCTCTGTCACCGCGCCGCTCAGCCAGACCCCACGGCCGTCGCCGACCGTGACCTCTTCGCCGACGCGCACGCGGCGGACGACGGCGGCGTGGTGCGCCTCGCCGCCCGACAGCTCGACGGTCGAACCGGCCACGGCGCCGGCGACATGCGCCGCCTGCGCATCGTCGACGAGGAAGTGCAGCGCCATGATGTCTTCCGGGGTCAGCCGCGGAAGCGGTCGCGGAGCTTCGAGAACAAGCCCTGGTGGAACTGGGCCAGCTGCGGCGCGGGCGCCTTCGTCTTCTTCGCGAAGTCCTCGATGAGGGCGCGCGACTTGGCATCCAGCTTCGTGGGCGTCACGACCTGCACGCCGACCCGCAGGTCGCCGCGGTTGCCGCCGCGCAGCGGGGTGATGCCGCGACCCTTGATCGTGAGCACGTCGCCCGACTGCACACCCGCGCGTACCTCGAGGTCGACTTCGCCGTCGAGCGACGAGATGGTCGTCGCGGCGCCGAGGATCGCGTCGGGCATCGAGACCTCGAGCGTTGCGAGCAGGTCATCGCCGTCGCGGCTGAAGACGTCGTCGTGGGCGACGGTGATCTCGAGGTACAGGTCGCCGTTCGGACCGCCGGCGGGGCCGACCTCGCCCGAGCCGGGCAGCTGCAGGCGCAGCCCCGTCTCGACGCCGCCGGGGATGTCGACCGACACGGTGCGGCGTGCCCGCACGCGGCCCTGCCCCTGGCACGTCGCGCAGGGGTACGGGATCGTCGTGCCGTAACCCTGGCACGTCGTGCACAGCTGCGAGGTGACGACGTTGCCGAGGAGACTCCGGACCGTGCGCTGGACCTGGCCCGAGCCGTGGCAGATGTCGCACGTCACCGGCTGGGTGCCCGGCTGGCAGCACGAGCCCTCGCACGTCTCGCAGAGCACCGCGGTGTCGACCTCGATGTCGCGGTGCGTGCCGAAGACGACGTCCTTCAGGTCCAACGTGACGCGCACCAAGGCATCCTGGCCCCGCTCGCGTCGCGAGCGCGGACGGCCCTGGCGTGAGCCGCCCCCTCCGAAGAACGTCTCGAAGATGTCGCCGAACCCGCCGAAGCCCGCTGCGCCTGCGCCGCCGAACGGCGACCCGTCGCCGCCGATATCATAGCGCTGACGCTGCTCGGGGTCGCTGAGGACGTCGTAGGCGTGGGTGACGAGCTTGAAGCGCTCGGATGCGTCCGCGCCGGGATTCACGTCGGGGTGGAGTTCGCGTGCGAGACGCCGGTACGCCTTCTTGATCTCTTCGGGGCTCGCATCGCGCGAGACGCCGAGTACTTCGTAGTGGTCGGCCACGATCGCCTTTCCTGCCCCGGAGGGCACGATGGGTGTCTGTCGGGCGCGCCTGTCAGCGGGACGTGTCGTCCTCGTCGAGCAGGCGGCTCAGATAATGCGCGACGGCGCGGACCGCCGCGAGGTTGGTGGGATAGTCCATGCGGGTGGGGCCGAGCAGACCCACGCGCGAGCGGGTCCCGGCGCCGTCGTAGTCACTCGTCACGACGGATGCCTCAACGAGCCCGAACGGCGCGTTCTCGCGCCCGATCGACGCGGCGAGCCCCTGCTCGTCGGCGACCATCTCCCCCATGAGGCGAAGCAGGGTCACCTGCTCCTCGATGGCCTCCAGCAGCGGGTAGATGCTGCCGCGGAAGTCGCCCTCACGCTTGGCGAGGGTCGCGCTTCCGGCCATCACGAGCTTGTCCTGGCGGAAGTCGTCGAGCTCCTCCGCGACGATGCGGGCAACGGTGCGCACCGCCTCGTCGACGCGCGTGTGCGCGGGCGCCGAGGCCGTCAGGTCGGCGATCGCCTGCGCCGCGTCGGCGACGGGCTTGCCGGTGACGAGAGCGGCGATGGATGCCTTGACCTGCGCGACCTCCTCGGCATCCAGCTCGCCCTGTAAGAACGCGACGCGCTGTGAGACGCGCCCCGTGTCGGTGACGACGATCACGACGACGCGCGTGCCGCCCAGGTGCACGAACTCGACGTGCGACACGCTCGCGCGCGCGACCGACGGGTACTGCACGATCGCGACCTGGCCCGTCAGCTGCGTGAGCGCGCGGACGGTGCGGGTGAGCAGGTCGTCGAGGTCGACCGCCTCGGTGAGGAACGTCGAGATCGCGGCGCGCTGCCCGCCCGAGAGGGGACGGAGCTCGGCGAGGTGATCGACGAAGACGCGGTAGCCCTTGTCGGTCGGGACGCGCCCGGACGAGGTGTGCGGGGCGGCGATCAGCTCTTCGTCCTCGAGGAGGGCCATGTCGTTGCGGATCGTGGCGGCGGACACCCCGAACTGATGGCGATCGACGATCGCCTTGCTGCCGACCGGTTCGTTCGTGTCGACGTAGTCCTGCACGATCGCGCGGAGGACGCGCAGGCCGCGTTCCGAGACCATCGCTTCCTCCTCTGCACACGTGACAGGCGCCGATCTGGCACTCCAGGTGTTCGAGTGCCAATCCTAGCGCGAGCACCCTAGGATGAGCCGCATGCGCGCCGATGCCTCCCCTCGCCCTGTCGTCACGACCACCCGAGGCGACGTCGTCGGCACCACCTCCGACGGCATCGACCGCTACCTCGGCATCCCTTACGCCCTCCCGCCGTTCGGTGAGCGCCGCTTCGCCCCGCCGGTGGCTCCCCCGGCGTGGACCGAGGCGCGGGATGCCTCGGCCCACGCCGCAACCGCGCCGCAGGATCCGTACTTCGGCGCGATCGGCGAGCTGCTCGGCTCCGTCGAGATCGCGGGCGATGACATCCTGACCGTCGGCGTCTGGACCCCGTCGGGAGCGGCGCCGGGCTCGCTGCCCGTCTTCGTCTGGTACCACGGCGGGGCGCTCGAACGCGGCAGTGCGGCGCTGCCGGCGTACGACGGGACGACCTTCGCCCGCGACGGGCTTGTCTACGTCTCGGTGAACCATCGCGTCGGGGCGGAGGGTTTCTCCGTGCTCGAGGGCGCTCCACGCAACCTGGGTCTGTCCGACGCCGCTGCGGGCCTCGAATGGGTTCGGCGCGAGATCGCCGCGTTCGGGGGGCGACCCGGAGCGCATCACGATCGTGGGCGAGTCGGCGGGCGGATCGCTCGTCGCGGCGCTCCTCGCGCGCCCCGACACGGCCGACATCCCGGTCGGCGCGATCATCGAATCGGGGCCGCTGGAGGCACAGCCCGCCGAGCGTGCGGGCCGTGTGACCCGTGCGATGGCGAAGGCACTGGGCGTGCCGCCGACCCGAGACGCGTTCGCCGCGCTGTCGCCGCGTGACCTGCTCGACGCGCGCCGCCGCCTCGCGGAGGGATCCTCGCCGCTGTCGGGGACACCGGGCTACGCGCTCGCCCTCGACCCGGACAGCCTTCCCGTCTCGCCCGATCAGGCCCTGCGCACGCTCGGGATCCCTCTCGTGATCGGCACGAACACAGACGAGTACCGACTGTGGTTCACGCCCGCGCAGCTGGTTGCCATCAGCCCGTTCCGGCTCGCGCTCGCGCGCCTGGCGGCACGTGTGCCGCGCGCGGCGGTGCGCGCGTACCGCGACGCTCTGCCGGGTGCGAGTGCGGGCGAGATCCTGGGCCAGATCGTGACGGACCGCGTGCTGCGGGGGCCGGCGGTCGCGGTCGCATCCGCCCGCAGCGCGCCCACCTACGTGTACGAGTTCGCGTGGCGGAGCCCCGTGCGGGAGCTGCGGGCCGCGCACGCGATCGAGATCGGATTCGTGTTCGATCGGGTCGAGGCCTCCGACTGGCAGCAGATCGTCGGTCCCGGCGCTCCGCGTGAGCTCGCGGCCCGCATGCACGCCGACTGGGTGAGGTTCGTCGCCTCGGGAGGGCCGGGCTGGCCGCGCTTCTCGCCCGACCGTGTGACCCGGATCTACGATGTGCCCGTGCAGGACGAGCCGCTGCGCCGCGCGGCCGCGCTCGACGCGCTCGCGAGCTGACGCCCGACGCTTCTCAGGCCGGCTGACGCCCGACGCTTCTCAGGCCGTGAGGGCGCGGACGACGGCATCGGCCAGCAGCCGACCGCGCCGCGTGAGGATGACGCGCCCGCGGAGCGCCGCGGGCCCCTCGATCAGGCCGTCCGCGATGAGGGATGCCACGGCGTGGCGGCCCTCGCCCTGCAGCTCCGAGACCGGCAGCCCCTCCGCGATGCGCGAACGCAGCAGCACGCTCTCGAGCCGGCGCGCGCTCTCATCAGGGCGCTCACGCGCCGCGGCGGGCGAGTCCCCCGAGGCGAGGCGCTGCGCGTACGCCGCGGGATGCTTGACGTTCCACCAGCGCAGGCCCGCGACGTGGCTGTGCGCTCCGGGTCCGTAGCCCCACCAGTCCGTGCCGCGCCAATACGCGAGGTTGTGCCGCGATCGCTGTGCGGGCGAGGTCGCCCAGTTCGACACCTCGTACCAGTCGAAGCCCGCGGCGGCGAGGGCCTCGTCCACCAGCTCGTACATGTCGGCCTGCAGGTCGTCGTCGGGCCCCGGCACCTCGCCGCGGCGGATCTGGCGGGCGAGCTGCGTGCCCTCCTCGACGATGAGCGCATACGCCGAGATGTGGTCGGGGCCGAGGGCGACGGCGGTCTGCACCGACGCCTCCCAATCGGCGAGCGACTCCCCCGGTGCCCCGTAGATGAGGTCGACGCTCACGGCGAGGCCGGCCGCGCGCGCCGCGGCGACCGCGACGGCGACGTTCGCGGGGTCGTGTGTGCGATCGAGCGTGTGCAGCACGTGCGGCACGGCCGACTGCATCCCGATCGAGAGGCGCGTGACCCCGGCATCCGCCAGCCGCTCCGCGAGCTCACGCGTCACGGTGTCGGGGTTCGCCTCGACCGTGACCTCGGCATCCGGCGTGAGTCCGAACGTGTCGCGGACGCCGGCGAGCATGCGCGCGAGATCATCGCCGGGAAGGAGCGTGGGCGTCCCGCCGCCGAAGAAGACGGTGGATGCCGGGCGCAGCGGCCCCCTCGCGCCGAGCACGTTCTCGGACAGGGCGATCTCGCGCAGCACCTCGTCGGCGTATGCGTCCTGTCGGGCGCCGCGGAGCTCGGAGGCCGTATACGTGTTGAAGTCGCAGTAGCCGCATCGCACGCGGCAGAACGGCACGTGCAGGTAGACGCCGAAGTCGGTCGACGCGTCGACGGCGATGTCGTCGGGGAGCGCGCCGTCGACGGGCGCCGGGTCGCCGAGCGGGAGGGCGGATCCCATCAGGATGTCGCCGACATCGTGACCGGCCCGCTCACGAGCCGGTGGCGAACAGCGGCGAGATCGCCCGCAGGTATCCCTGGAACAGCTCGCGGCGACGACGCTTCACCAGCGGCGGGACGAGGCGGTAGAGGAAGGCGGTCGGCCGGTCGAAGGCGCGCACGACGAAGCGGACCTCGTCGCTCTCGTCCCACTCGATCGTGAAGGACTCCTCGCCGCTGACGACCGAGCCGCCGACGGTGCCCAGGGCGAACCCCACGCGCCGGGCCTCCTCCGTCGCGGAGATGACGCGCAGCTCGCCGTCGGCGTTCATGCCCTTGACGCGGCCGCGCACGCGGATGGTGGTGCCGGCGGCGACGTACGGGGTGCCGTCGGCGTCGAAGCGCTGATCGGCCTCGAGGCGCGACGGAGCAACCGGCGCGCCCTCGGCGTCGAAGCCCACACCGGAGTACATGGGTCCGGCGGCCGGACGCACGTCGGTGATCTGCAGACCCGCGCCGCGGAGCGCGCCCCACGACAGCAGCGCGTCGGCGGACGACTCGAAGCGCGCCTGACCGCTGCCGATCCGCCACGAGGCCTCCGCGGGGATGCTCCGTTCGGGCGGGTAGCTCATGAGGTCGTGGGCGTGCGTGGCACCCACGGCGGCGTAGTCGACCGTGTCTTCCTGGAAGTTCCCGCGGCGCATGTGCACCTCCCGTCGCGTTCTCTCGGGCCGCCTGTCACCGGGCGGCCCATGTCTGAAGGCTACTTCTTGGTCTCGACGTCTCCCGACAGGGCGGCGATGAACGCCTCCTGCGGAACCTCGACGCGGCCCACCATCTTCATGCGCTTCTTGCCCTCCTTCTGCTTCTCGAGGAGCTTGCGCTTGCGGGTGATGTCACCGCCGTAGCACTTGGCGAGCACGTCCTTGCGGATCGCCCGGATGTTCTCGCGCGCAATGATCCGCGCTCCGATCGCGGCTTGGATCGGCACTTCGAACTGCTGGCGCGGAATGAGCTTGCGCAGGCGCTCGGTCATGAGCGTGCCGTAGGCGTAGGCCTTCTCGCGGTGGACGATCGACGAGAAGGCATCCACCTTCTCGCCCTGCAGCAGGATGTCGACCTTGACGAGGTCGGCCTCCTGCGAACCGGCGGGTTCGTAGTCCAGCGAGGCGTAGCCCTGCGTCTTCGACTTCAGCTGGTCGAAGAAGTCGAAGACGATCTCGCCGAGCGGCATGTTGTACCGCAGCTCCACGCGGTCCTCGGAGAGGTAGTCCATGCCGAGGAGCGTGCCGCGGCGCGACTGGCAGAGCTCCATCACGGTGCCGACGTAGTCCTTCGGCAGCAGGATGCCGACCTTCACGACCGGCTCGGAGACGGAGGCGACGCGGCCGTCGGGGTACTCGCTGGGATTCGTGACGACGACGGTGTCGCCCGTGTCGGTCGTGACCTCGTACGTCACCGACGGCGCGGTCGTGATGAGGTCGAGGCCGAACTCGCGCGCGAGGCGCTCGGTGATGATCTCGAGGTGGAGGAGCCCGAGGAAGCCGGCGCGGAACCCGAAGCCGAGGGCGACGGAGGTCTCGGGCTCGTACTGCAGCGAGGCATCCGACAGCTTCAGCTTGTCGAGCGCTTCGCGAAGGTCCGCGTAGTCGCTGCCGTCGATCGGGTAGATGCCCGAGAACACCATGGGCTTCGGGTCGGTGTACCCGGGGAGCGCTTCGGCGGCCGGCTTGCGCTGATTCGTGATCGTGTCGCCGACCTTCGACTGGCGGACGTCCTTCACACCCGTGATGAGGTAGCCCACCTCACCGACGCCGAGCCCCTTCGTCGGGACGGGCTCCGGGCTCGACACCCCGATCTCCAGGAGGTCGTGGGTCGCGCGCGTCGACATCATCTGGATGCGCTCGCGCGGCTCGAGCTTGCCGTCGACCATGCGGACGTAGGTGACGACACCGCGGTACGCGTCGTACACGGAGTCGAAGATCATGGCGCGGGCGGGCGCCGACGCATCGCCGGTCGGCGCGGGGATCTGCTCTACGATCCGGTCGAGCAGCTCTTCGACGCCGACGCCGGTCTTGCCCGAGACGCGCAGCACGTCGTCGGGCGACCCGCCGATGAGGTTGGCGAGCTCGGCGGCGTACTTCTCCGGGTCGGCGGCCGGCAGATCGATCTTGTTCAGGACCGGAATGATCTGGAGGTCGTTCTCCAGCGCCAGGTACAGGTTCGCGAGGGTCTGCGCTTCGATCCCTTGCGCGGCGTCCACCAGCAGGATCGCACCTTCGCACGCCGCGAGCGAGCGCGACACCTCGTAGGTGAAGTCGACGTGTCCGGGCGTGTCGATCATGTTGAGCGCGTATGTGCCCGCGCCTGCGGACCACGGCATCCGGACCGCCTGCGACTTGATCGTGATGCCGCGCTCGCGCTCGATGTCCATGCGGTCGAGGTACTGCGCCCTCATGTCGCGATCCGAGACCACGCCGGTGATCTGCAGCATGCGGTCGGCCAGGGTCGATTTGCCGTGGTCGATGTGGGCGATGATGCAGAAGTTGCGGATCAGCTCAGGAGGGGTCGCAGACGGCTCGAGAGGCTTCAGGGCGCGCGGTGACATGTCGCAGGCAAGTCTACCGGCGCACGGGTGGTGCGAACGGCGGATGCCGCGGGCTCGCGCGACGCGGCGCGAACCATAACCGGCATCCGGCGGGACACGCCAGAGATCGCTCCGATGAGAAAGAGTTAACCGATCTGACACTTGCCAGGGCGCCGGGCGACGAAGAATGCTCAATCTGGCGACCGTCCTCTGCGCGATTCCCCCAGCCGCGCGCGGTCGTCACCGGAGAGACGATCGTGATGCCCGAGCACCCCGTTCCACCTGCCCTGCCCGAATCCACCCCCCGCCGCCGTTCGCGCAGCGCCCTCGCCGTGACGGCGGCGTTCGCGACCGCGTTCGCCGGCGCCGTCGTCGCCCCGACGGCCGCTGTCGCCGCCGTCGGTCCCGACGCGCCCGTCGTGATCTCCGAGGTCTACGGAGGAGGCGGCAACGCCGGCGGCGCGTTCAACCGTGACTTCGTCGAGCTCGCGAACGTCTCCGACGCGCCTGTCGATCTCTCGGCGTACAGCGTGCAGTATGCCTCGGCAACCGGAAGCGCGTGGCAGGTCACTCCGCTCACGGGCATCACCGTCCCTGCCGGCGGACAGGTGCTCGTCGGGCAGGCCACCGGTGCCGACACGACCCAGCCCGGCTTCACCGCCGACGTCGAGGGCTCGATTCCGATGTCGGGCTCCCAGGGCAAGGTCGCGCTCGTCTCCGACGCGACTGCGCTGAGCGGGGCGTCCGGCATCGCCGCCCTCCCCCAGGTCGTCGACCTCGTCGGCTGGGGCGGCGCGACGCACTTCGCCGGGGCCGCGGCGGCGCCCTCCACCGCCAACGGCACGAGCGTTGCCCGCTCCGCGTCCTTCGCGAACACCGGGGACAACCGTGCGGACTTCACCGTCGGCGCTCCGACGCCGACCGGCCTCACCGCGCCGCCCGTCGACCCGACCGACCCGCCGGTCGACCCCACCGATCCGCCCGTCGACCCCGCGATCGTCGCGATCTCCGACATCCAGGGCACCGGGGATGCGTCGCCGCTCGTCGGCCAGACCGTCACCACCGAGGGCGTCGTGACGGCGCACTACCCGACGGGCGGTTTCCAGGGCTACGTCATCCAGACGCCGGGAACCGGCGGTGCGCTCGACCTCGCCACGCACACGGCGTCGCAGGCGATCTTCGTCTACGCCCCGAACGCGACGGGCGAGGTCGCGCTCGGCGACACCGTCCGTGTCACCGGCGCCGTGTCGGAGTACTACGGCCTCACCCAGATCACCGCAGCGCCCGGCGCCGCGACACGGATCGACGCGCAGGCCGCGCCGACGCCGGCATCGGTCGGGTGGCCCGCGGATGCCGCGCAGCGCGAGAGCCTCGAGTCGATGCTCGTCGCCCCGCAGGGAGACTTCACCGTCTCGAACACGTACGCGACCAACCAGTACGGCGAGGTCGGTCTCGCTTCGGGGACGACCCCGCTGCGTCAGCCCACCGACGCCGGACGCCCGGGCTCGCCGGAGGGCGCGGCCGTCACAGCCGACAATGCGGCGCGCGGCGTCACTCTCGACGACGGTACGAGCATCAACTACCTCAGCGCCGCGAACAGCGCTCTGACGCCCGCGTACGTCTCGCTCACCGAGCCGGTCGTGGTCGGCGCCTCGGTCACCTTCACCGACCCGGTGATCGTGGACTGGCGCAACAACGCGTGGAAGCTCAACGCCACCACCCCGCTCTCCGGTGACGGGACGGGCACCGACGGCGTCGCCTTCGCGAACCCGCGCACCGCGGCTCCCGCCGAGGTCGGCGGCGACGTGCGGCTGGCGTCGTTCAACGTCCTGAACTACTTCACCACGCTCGGCACCGACTCGGCCTCCTGCGTCGCCTACAAGGATCGCTTCGGCGACGGCGTCACGGTGCGCGAGGGCTGCGACCAGCGCGGCGCCTGGGACAGCGCAGACCTCACGCGTCAGCAGGACAAGATCGTAGCGGCTATCAACGCCCTCGACGCCGACGTCGTCGGCCTCATGGAGATCGAGAACTCCGCCGCCCTCGGCGAGACTCCCGACGAGGCGACCGCCACGCTCGTCGACGCGCTCAACGCCGCCGCCGCCGGCTCCACCGTCTGGGCGTACGTCCCCTCCTCGAGCGAGCTGCCCGCGGCATCCGAGCAGGACGTCATCACGAACGCGATCATCTACCGCACCGCGGCCGTCGAGCGTGTGGGCGACTCCCGTGCCCTCGGCGACCAGAGCGGCACGGGCGAGGCGTTCGTCAACGCACGCGAGCCGATCGGCCAGGTGTTCACCGCGAAGGAGGGCGGCGACCCGTTCCTCTTCGTCGTGAACCACTTCAAGTCGAAGGGCTCGGCAGGCCCCTGGCCGGGCGACGCCGACGCGGGCGACGGCCAGGGCTCGTCCAACGAGTCGCGCGTGCGTCAGGCGACCGCTCTTCGCGACTGGGTCGCGCAGATCCAGGGCGACGTCGACACCGTCGCGCTCGCGGGCGACTTCAACTCCTACACGCAGGAGGACCCGCTCCAGGTGCTCTACGACGCCGGCTACGTCGACGCGGCGCAGGCCTTCGAGGTCGACACGTCGTCGTACAGCTTCTCGGGCCTGTCGGGCTCGCTCGACCACATCCTGCTCAGCGGCGCCGCGAAGGACCGCGCGACGGGCGCCGACATCTGGAACATCAACTCCGGTGAGTCGGTCGCCCTCGAGTACAGCCGCTTCCGCAGCCACGGCACGGAGTTCTACGCCCCGGATGCCTACCGCTCGAGCGACCACGACCCCGTGCTCGTCGGCCTGTCGGCCGAGGCGGCACCGGTCGAGCTGACGTTGCTCGGGATCAACGACTTCCACGGGCGCATCGACGGCAACACCGTCGCGTTCGCGGGCACGGTCGAGCAGCAGCGCGCCGCGGCTTCCGGACCGACGCTGTTCCTCTCTGCGGGTGACAACATCGGCGCCTCGCTGTTCGCGTCGTCGGTCGCGAAGGACCAGCCGACGATCGACGTCCTGAACGCCCTCGGGCTGCAGGCGACCGCCGTCGGCAACCACGAGTTCGACCGCGGCTTCGACGACCTCGCCGGTCGTGTGACCGATGCCTCCGACTACCCGCAGCTCGGCGCGAACGTGTACCTGAAGGGCACGACGACGCCGGCGCTCCCCGAGTATGCGCTGGTGGATGCCGGATCCCTCACGGTCGGCGTCGTCGGCGCCGTCACCGAGGAGACCCCGACGCTCGTCTCCCCCGCCGGTGTGGAGTCCCTCGACTTCGGCGACCCGGTCGACGCGGTCAACCGCGTCGCCGGCCAGCTCACCGACGGGGACCCCTCCAACGGCGAGGCCGACGTCATCGTCGCGCTCTACCACGAGGGCGCCGGCGCGGGCACGCCCGACGGCGCCACCCTCGAGGAGGAGCTCGCCGCCGGCGGTGCGTTCGCGAAGCTCGTGAACGAGACCGCTCCGGAGGTCGCCGCCATCTTCACCGGGCACACCCACAAGGAGTACGCCTGGTCTGCGCCCGTCCCGGGCACGGACCGCACACGACCGGTCGTCCAGACCGGCTC
Organism: Microbacterium sp. bgisy203; assembly: GCF_057706945.1. NCBI lineage: Bacteria > Bacillati > Actinomycetota > Actinomycetes > Micrococcales > Microbacteriaceae > Microbacterium > Microbacterium sp. bgisy203. The sequence goes on from NZ_JBYIPF010000001.1 coordinate 166,731, forward strand.
GTACGGTGCGAACCTCGGCAAGATCACGCTGTCGATCGACGGCGCGACCGGTGAGGTCACCGCGCACACCGAGGAGATCGTCAAGCGCACCACGACGCCGACCGCGGAGCTCATCGCGACATACCCGAAGGTCGCCGCGGTCGATGCGATCGTCAAGCAGGCCCTCGCCGCCGCGGCGGAGGTCGGCAACACGGCGATCGGAGAGGTCGCCGCCGACATCACGACGGCCTTCTCCGGAGGATCGTTCGTCGACGGCGTCTGGACCGGCGGCACGCGCGACGACCGTGCGAGCGAGTCGGCCCTCGCCGGCGAGGTCGGCAACATGCTGCGCGACAGCCTGTCGACCCTGCCGAACGGTGCCGACATCGGTGTGACGAACCCCGGCGGTCTCCGCGCGGAGCTCTGGGACACGCAGGCCGAGTTCGGCGCGGCCGCGGTTCCGGGCCTCCCCGACGGGACGGTCTCGTTCTCGCAGGCGAACGCGGTGCTGCCGTTCAACAACACGCTGGCGCTCGTGAGCCTCACCGGCGCGCAGTTCACCACGATGCTCGAGCAGCAGTGGCAGCGTGCCGCCGACGGCACCGTGCCGCAGCGTCCGTACCTGCAGCTCGGCCTCTCCGACAACGTCACCTACACCTTCGACGCGACGCTCCCCGAGGGGCAGCGCATCACGTCGGTGACGATCGACGGCGAGCCGCTCGACCCGCAGGCCACCTACCGGATCGGCACGTTCTCGTTCCTCGCGACCGGCGGCGACAACTTCCGGATCTTCACGGAGGGCACGGACTACGTCGACACGGGTCTGCTCGACTATGAGGCGTGGATGGACTACATCGCCGACGGTTCGCCGCTCACCCCCGACTTCGCCAAGAAGGGCTTGGAGGTGACGGGCGTGCCCGAGACGGTCACCGCCGGTGAGAGCGTCACGTTCCAGGTGGGACGCCTGGACATGACGAGCCGCGGCGCCCCGCAGAACACCTCGCTGCAGGTGTCTCTCGGCGACACGGCGCTGGGCGAGGTTCCGGTCACCGCCGGTGCCGCGACGGTCACGGTCACCCTTCCGGCGGGCCTGCCCGCGGGCGCCGCCACGCTGACGCTCACGGCGCCGGCGTCGGGGACGGTCGTGCAGGTTCCGCTGGAGGTCGAGGCCGCGGTCCCCGCCGTCACGACCACCACCCGCCTGATCGCGCTGCCCCCCGTGCACATCAACCGCCTCCTGCCGGCGACGCTCCTGGCGACCGTCCAGCAGAGCGACGGTGCCCGCGCTCAGGGCGTGGTCGAGTTCCGCGAGGGCGACAGGCTCGTCGCCACGGTGCCGGTGCGTCGCGGGATCGCGGCGTACACGCTGGGGCGACTGGATCGCGGCACGCACGCTTACACGGCGACGTTCGTGCCGGCAGACTCCGACCTCGTGTCGGCCTCGAGCAGCGACCCGGTCCGGGTGCGGGTCCTGTTCTGAGCGACGTGCGGTGCGGTCGTCGGGCGTCTCCTCGGCGATCGCACCGCACGTGTTCGTGCGCACACACCCGCCGCGGTCGCACGGCACGGCGGTGGGATGCCTAGGCTGACACCGTGACGACGACGGTGGTGATGGTGCACGGCATCCGCACATCCGCGTCTATGTGGCGCTCGCAGGTCGCACACCTGCACGAGCGCGGCGTGCGCACGGTCGCGCTCGACCTGCCGGGGCACGGGACGCGGATGGACGAGACGTTCACCCTCGACGGAGCCTTCGCGACCATCGACGCCGCCGTGCGTGCCGCCGCCGAGGAGGGTCGCGTCCTCCTCGTCGGGCACTCGATGGGCGGGCTCCTTTCGATCGACTACGTGGGAGCGGAGGACCGCCCGCCGGTGGATGCCTTCATCGCGGCATCCTGCACGGCCATCCCCCGCGGGATCGGGCTCGCGACCTACCGGGCGCTCGCGCGCGGGTTCAACCGCCTCCCGGGGCGGGGCTCCCTGATCTCCGAGTGGGTGCTCGACCGGACGCTCCCCACCGAGACGCGGGACGACTTCGGGGCCGGCGGATACGCCTACGACATGCAGGATGTCGCGCTGCGGAGCCTGTCGGTGCTCGACCTGCTCGCAGCGCTTCGCCGTATCGACGTGCCGACGTGGTTCATCAACGGCCAGTACGACCAGCTGCGTGTGAACGAGAAGCTGTTCGTGTCGCTCGTGCCGCACTCCGAGCTCGTCGTCGTTCCGCGCACGACCCATCTCGTGACGGCCATGCGCCCCCAGGTCTTCAATGCGCTCCTCGACCTCGCACTCGCGACGATGGATGCCGACGCGGGCTGACCTGCGCCGACGCGTCCCGTCCGGCTCAGTGCGCCGTGCCGGGCGGCGCGGGGTCGCGGACGGCGAGGGTCATCGCTCCCCCGATGAGAGACAGCACCCCGCCGACGGTGAACAGCAGCGAGAACCCGCCGACCGCCGCGACGAGTGCGGCGCCGATGAGCGGGCCGAGCAGCTGCCCGAGGGCGGCGGCGGTGTTCACCAGACCGAGGTCGCGGGCACTGTCCTCCGGAAAGGGCAGGAGGTCGGTCGCAAGCGCGAGACCGACCGACATGTACGCGCCGTAGCCGGCGCCGAGGAGCCCCGCCGCGACGAGGGCGACCTCGAACGTCGGCACCGCCGCGAGCAGCAGCGACGCCGCACCCTGCACGGCGGCCGCCGTCACCGTCACCGCGACGCGGTGGCCGCGCCGATCGGACAGACGCCCCGCGAGCGTCGCCGCCACGACGACCAGCACCGTGTAGACGACGATCAGGAGCAGCAGATCGTCCTCCGCACCCGCCGCCGGGCGGTGCAGTCCGTAGAGGAGGAAGAACAGGAGGAGTGACGTCCCGAGCGCGTTGCCGACGTTCACCACGAGGCGTCCCCACAGAAGCCACGCGAAGTCGCGGTCGCGGAACGCGGCGAGTCGGTCGCGTGTGCGGTGCACGGCGCGCGCCGACGCAGACGCGGCCGGGGCGGGCGGATCGGGCAGCCACACGGCCGCGGCGACGCCGCACGCGAGGAGGATGCCCGCGAGAAGGAGATAGCCGGCCGTGACACCGAGCCCGAGCAACACCACGACGCCCACACCGACCACGATGCCGAGCGCCTGCGTCGAGGCGACGGCGCCCGACGCGGCGCCGCGCTGATCGGTGAGCTGGTCGGCGATCAGCGCGGTGAACGCGGCCGATGCCACGGCGACGCCCACCGACACGCCCACCCACGCGGCTCCCACCGGCCACGGGCCTGCGGCGACCGCGAGGCCGGCGAGGGAGAGCGCGCCGAGCACGACGCCGCCGAGCGCCCACGGTCGGCGGCGCCCGAACGGTCCGCGGGTGCGGTCGCTCATGGCCCCGGCCAGCGGCGCCGCGATGACGCCGGCGAGTCCTCCCGTCGCGAGGACGAGACCGGACGAGACGATGCCCGAGATCCACCCGGCGGCGTCCTCCGGGCTGTCGAGCTGGAGGGGGATCAGCAGCTGGAGGGGCGTCAGCTGCGCCATCCACAGTGCGAGCCAGGCCAGCGAGAAGAGGGTGAACCACCGGGCGCCGGCCCGGAGGGGGGTGGTGGATGCGGACACGCGGGCTCCTCGGTAGCCTCGGTCGCCGCCCGCCCCTCCGCGGGCGGGACGCCGTGCTGATCCGATCATGGACCACCCCGGTGCGGGGAATCGGTATTGAGGGAGCGGTACGCGGGCGATTGGGGGCGACGTGGACCGACCTGGTAGAGTCGGTGATTGGCTTGCGTATGGGTCCCACCTCGTACGCGCCGGAGGCGCCCCTCTACCGCCAGTCCGGCACATCCATCGAAAACTCCGAACGAAAGAGCCGTCGAACGTGGCGAACATCAAGTCGCAGATCAAGCGCAACAAGACCAACGAGAAGGCGCACGAGCGCAACAAGGCCGTCAAGAGCGAGCTGAAGACCGAGGTGCGTCGCACCCGCGAGGCCGTCGCCGCCGGCGACAGGGCCGCCGCCGAGAAGGCGCTCGCCAAGGCGACCAAGAAGCTCGACAAGGCCGTGAGCAAGGGCGTCATCCACGAGAACCAGGCCGCGAACCGCAAGTCGGCCATCGCGAAGCAGGTCGCCGCTCTCTGAGCCGCACGCAGTGAAGAGCCCGTCCCCGGTGGGGGCGGGCTCTTTTCGCGTCGCGCGGGATGCCGGACGTCAGGCGCCGTAGGGGGCGCGCGTCGCGATGACGGTGACGAGACGTTCGACGGCGAACACGGGGTCGCGCGAAGCGCCCTTCACCTCGGCATCCGCCCGCGCCGCCGCCTGGATCGCGGTGCCCAGTGAGGCCTCGTTCCAGCCCGAGAGGTCGCGGCGGGCACGGTCGACCTGCCAGTCCTTCATGCCGAGGCGAGCGGCCAGCGCACCGGCGGGCTCGCGCGACCCGGCCACGCGCGCCATCGTGCGGAGCTTCGAGGCGATGGCCGCGACCAGCGGCACCGGGTCGGCGCCGCTCGCGAGGGCGTGCCGGAGGGCGACGAGGGCGTCGCCGTAGCGCCCGGCGATCGCCGTGTCGGCGACGGTGAACGCCGAGGTCTCGACGCGGCCCCCGTAATACCGCTCGACGACCTGCTCGGTGATGTCGCCGGGCACATCGGCGATCAGCTGCTGGCACGCGGCGGCAAGCTCCGTGAGGTCGTCGGTGAACGCGCCGACGAGGGCGCGGAGGGCGACCGGGGCGATGCGCTTGTGCGCCGCCTGGAACTCCCCCGCCGCGAAGTCGAAGCGGTCGGAGTCGCGCTTGACGGCCGGGCAGGCGATCTCGACGCCGCCGCCGGTTCCCGCGCGGATCGCGTCGAGGAGCTTCTTCCCGCGGACGCTCGCGCCGGTGTGCCGGAGGACCACGGTCGCCCCGTCCTGCGGTGCGTCGAGGTAGGCGAGAGCCTCGGTGAGGAAGGCGTCGGAGCACTTCTCGACGCCCGAGACACGGACAAGCCGCGGCTCGCCGAACAGCGAGGGAGAGGTGAGGGCGAGGAGCGTGCCCGAGGTGTAGTCGTCGGCGCGGAGGTCGGAGACTTCGAGGCTCGCATCCTCGGCGCGAAGGAACTCGCGGATGCCCGCGGTCGCGCGTTCGGCGCAGACCTCCTCCGGACCCGACACGAGCACGATCGGGGCGGGCTGCGGCGCCCGCCAGGAGATCTGCGGGATGACCGACGCGGTCCGCGACGACCCTGAAGACCCTCTGGAGGCTCCTCGGCGCGGCGCGGGTGTCATGGCATCCAGCCTATCCGTCGGGACCGACATCGCCCCCGGTCGGCGGGCCTTCGGGAACACCGCCGGCGGCCGGCGCGCGCTGCCGCCAGAGGCGCAGTCCGTCGTCGTCCCGCCAGACGAGGATCGCGCCGTCCTGGTCGGTGCGCTCGACACGGGCGCCGACCGCGACCAGCGTCGCGATGATCTCCGCCCGCGGGTGGCCGTAGTCGTTCTCGCCCACGGTGATGAGCCCGACCGCGGGTCGGAGTCGCTGGTACAGGGCGGAGTCCTGGTCGGCGCTGCCATGATGGGCCACCTTCACGACGTCGTAGCCGCTGCGCAGCACGCTCGAGGCACGGAGCGACTGCTGGGCGGTGGCCGACAGGTCGCCGAGGTAGAGCGAGGTCGGCACTCCCCCGCCGGTGACCTCGACCACGACGCTCGCGTCGTTGCCGGGCGGTGCGCCCGCCCGAGGCCACAGTGCGCGCCACCGCGCATCGCCGAGGTCGCCGCTCACTCCACTCGTCACCTCCTGGAGCTGCGCGCCCTCCGTCGCGAGCCGGTCAAGCAGAGCGACGTCGTCCGCCGTGCCGGCCGGGCCGTGCAGCACGGTTCCGACGCGCCCGACGACCGCGTCGACACCCCCGCGGTGATCGAGGTCGAAGTGGGTCAGGACGAGCAGGTCGATCTGCGGGATGCCGAGGAGGTCGAGACACCTCGTCAGCAGTGCAGGGTCGGGCCCCGTGTCGATGAGCGCCACCCCTCCGGCCGACTGGACGAGCACCGCATCTCCCTGACCCACGTCGCACGCCGCGATCGCCCAGCCGGTCGGCATCCTCGACCGATCCGTCACGTCGGCGACGGGGCCGAGGGCGAGGGCGACACCGAGCGCTCCCGCAAGGACCCAGGCTCCCGCGACCCGCACGCTCGCGCGGGCGGGGACGAGCCACGCCGCGAGGGCAGCGCCGACCACCGCGAGGGCGACGAACCCGCCGAGACCCTCCGGCCACGGCACGACGCTGCCCGGGAGGTCGGCGAAGGTCGACGCGGTGCCCGCGATCCACGCGGCGGGGAGCCAGGCGAGGGCGGCGAGTCCCGCGCCGAGGTACGGAATGCCGGCGCCCAGGCACGCGGCGAGCCCGATGATCGTCCCGAGCGGCGCCGCGGGAGCCGCCAGCATGTTCGCCACGACCCCGTAGACCGACAGTTGCGGCGAGATGAGGACGATGAGCGGCCCGCACGCGAGCTGTGCGGCGAGCGGCACGGAGACGGCGAGGGCGAGCGGCTGCGGCATCCATCTCGCCAGCCCGTCCGCGAGCGGCCCCGCGCCGACGAGCAACGCGCCCGTCGCGGCGACCGACAGCGCGAAGCCGAGCGAGAGCGCGAGCCACGGGTCGGCGACGAGGAGGACGACCACCGCCGTCGTGAGGAGCGACAGCCCCGCTCCCGGCCGGCCGAGGAGGATGCCGAGCATTGCGATCGCGGCCATGGTCGCCGCCCGCACGACGCTCGGCTCGGGTGAGACGAGCAGGACGAACGCCGCGAGGGCGCCGATCCCGCACGCGACCCGCACGCCGCGTCGCGCGCGGCACAGCGCGGCGAGGCCGAACGCGCCCGCCACCACGAGCGCGCAGTTCGCCCCCGACACCGCCGTGAGGTGCGAGAGCGACGAGGCCTTCATCGCGGCATCCAACTCGGGTGAGACGCCCGCCGTGTCGCCGACCGCGAGTCCCGCCACCAGGCCCGCACCGGGCGCCGGAAGCCCCGCGGTGACGTCGTGCAGACCGTGCCGGAGCGCGGATGCCGCCGCGAGTGGCCCCGCTGCCGGCGCGAGGACCTGGGCGTCGCCCACCGCGTCGACGACGAGCACGGCGCGCTGACCGGACTCCGTCCGCCACGCGGTGCCCGTCACGCGCACCCGCGCACCGAGATCGAGGCCCGCGGGCACGTCGGCCAGGCGCAGGACTACCGGCACGCCGCCTCCGGGGAACGCGGTGGCGCCGGCGCGGTCGTGGCCGCGCTGCACCCGCTCCACGAGCGCGTCGACGCGCCACCCCGTCGCGCTCGGCTCGATCTTGCCGACGGCTGTCGCCTCGACCGTCAGCGAGCGACCTCCGTCGATCTCGAGGGCGGCCGCGGCGGCGCGCGCCGGGTGCGCGAGCGCGACGTGCGTGACCGCGCCCGCGGCGACGGCGAGGGCCACGGCGAGGAGCGCGACGACGGTGCGGCCTGGGTCGCGCACGCGCACCGCTACGACGAGCGCGACGACGGTAGACGCCCAGAGCGCCGTGGCGGCGACACCGGCGCCCTCGGGGTGGAGGATCGCGAGGCTCGCGGCGACCCATGCCGCTGCGGCGACCGGCACGAGCCGTGCGTCGCGGCGGCGGAGACGTCGCAGGCTGGGCCGGGCCGGCACGTCACACCGTCACGAGATCGCGGAGGGAGGCGAGCATCTTCTCGCCGATCCCCGGGACCGACAGGAGGTCGTCGACGCTCGTGAACCGACCGTTCTCCTCGCGCCACTGGATGATGCGTTCGGCGATCGCCGGTCCCACGCGCGGCAGGGTGTCGAGGTCCGCGACGTCGGCGGTGTTGAGGTTCACACGCCCGTCCGACGCGATCGCGCCTCCCGCTCCCGCAGAGCCATCCGCGGGCGCCGCGCCGACGACCGGCACCTGCAGCTGCTCGCCGTCGGTCACCCGCCGTGCGAGGTTGATCGCGGTCTCGTCGGCATCGTCGGTCAGGCCGCCGGCCGCCGCGACGACGTCGATGACGCGGGCGCCGTCCTCGAGTCGGTAGAGACCGGGTTCGGCGACGGCCCCGAACACGTGGACGTAGATCGCCGGAAGCTCGGCGGAGCCGGTCGCCACGACGACGCTGCCGCCGTCGGCATCCGGCGCCTCGCCCGCCCGCACGATGCCGATGACCACCGAGACCACCGCCGCCGCGAGGACGAGGACGATCGCGGCTCCCACACCAAGGCGCCGTCGCGCGGGCCGATCCAGCGCGGCGGCGTCCTGAACGGTTCTGTCCGGCGCAGCCGTGTGCTGAGCAGCGGAGTCGGAGGGTGCGGATGCCACCCGCCCACCCTCACAGCACACCGCTTCCCGCGGTCGACGATTGGTCCGATCGGTGGACGGATGCCGAAATCAGCCGCCTGTGGAGGAGCCGATGACGCCCTCCGCGCCGGACCCGGTCGGGCCCGGCGCCGCGCGTCTCACGCGGTGGTGAAGCTCACGACCTTCGGTGCCCGGACGACCGCGCGCGCGATCTCGCGCCCGGCGAGCGAGCGGACGACCTTCTCGTCGGTGCGGGCGAGCGCTTCGAGCTCCTCCGGCGAGATCCGCGCGGGCACGGTGAGCGTGCCGCGCACCTTGCCGTCGATCTGGACGACCGCGGTCACCGAATCCTCCACGAGGAGGGTCGGGTCGGGCTGACGCCACGTCACCAGGCCGACGAACGGCTCGTAGCCGAGGCGTTCCCACATCTCCTCGGCGGTGTGCGGCGCGAACAGATCGAGGATCATCGCGAGCGCCTCGGCCGCCTCGCGGACGGCGGGGTCGCCCGCTCCGGGGCCGGAGTCGATGGTCTTCCGGATCGCGTTCACGAGCTCCATGAGGCGGGCGATGACGACGTTGAACTTCGTCTGCTCGATGAGGCCGGGAACGTCCGCCCACAGGCGGTGCGTGACACGGCGCAGCGCCGTGTCGCCCTCGGCCCAGACCACGTCGGGCGACGAGGAGACCTCGCTCGCGATGCGGAGGGCACGCGCGAGGAACTTCTGGGCGCCGGTCGTCGAGACGTCCTCCCAGTTGATGTCGTCTTCCACGGGGCCGGCGAAGACGATCGCGACGCGGCTCGCGTCGGCGCCGGGGTCGACCATGCTCGAGGCGAACTCGACGAGGTTGCCCTTGCTCTTGGACATCTTCGATCCGCCGAGCAGGACCATGCCCTGGTTGATGAGCGACGAGAACGGCTCGGTGAAGTCGATCATCCCGATGTCGAAGAGGAACTTCGTGATGAACCGCGCGTAGAGCAGGTGCAGGATCGCGTGCTCGACGCCCCCGATGTACGAATCGACGGGCGCCCACCGCGCCGCCTCGCGCTGCGAGAACGGCTCGCTCGCGTCGTTCGGCGAGAGGAAGCGCAGGAAGTACCACGAGCTGTCGACGAACGTGTCCATCGTGTCGGGGTCGCGGAGCGCGGGCTCGCCCGTCTCGGGGTCGACCGTCTGCATCCACTCGGTCGCCCCGCCGAGCGGCGAGGTGCCCTTGGGCTTCAGGTCGAGGCCGCGCGCGTCGGGCAGAACGAGCGGGAGCTGGTCGTCGGGCACCGGGACGATTCGTCCGTCCTCGGTGTGGATCATCGGGATCGGCGTACCCCAGAACCGCTGGCGCGAGATCAGCCAGTCGCGCAGGCGGTAGGTCTTCGCGGCGCGGCCGTTTCCGGATGCCTCGAGCTCCTCGACGGCCCGGGTGATGGCGTTGCGCTTGCTCAGGCCGTCGAGCGAACCCGAGTTGATCATGCGGCCGTCGCCCGTGAGCGCGATGCCCGTGCGCGCGGGGTCGACGTCGTCGAGCTGCGGACCCGGATCGATCGGCACGCCCTCGTCGTCGAGCTCGATGACGGGGATCGCGCCGGTGACGGGCGCCGTCGTGTCGACGACGATCCTGACGGGCAGGTCGAACGCGCGCGCGAAGTCGAGGTCGCGCTGGTCGTGGGCGGGGACGGCCATGACGGCGCCGTGGCCGTAGTCGGCGAGGACGTAGTCGGCGGCCCAGATCGGCAGGCGCTCCCCATTGATCGGATTGATCGCGAACCGGTCGAGGAAGACGCCGGTCTTGGGACGGTCGGTGGTCTGCCGTTCGATCTCGCTCGTCTTCTGCACGGTGTCGAGGTAGTCCTGGAAGCGCATCCGCACGTCGGCCGATGCTCCGGCCGCGAGCTCCGCCGCGAGGTCGGAGTCGGGCGCGACGACCATGAAGGTCGCGCCGTGCAGGGTGTCGGGGCGCGTCGAGAAGACGGTGACCTTCTCGCCGCGGCCCTCGATCTCGAAATCGATGTCGGCGCCGACCGAACGCCCGATCCAGTTGCGCTGCATCTGCAGCACCTTGTGCGGCCAGAAGCCCTCGAGCTGGTTCAGATCGTCGAGCAGGCGGTCCGCGTAGTCGGTGATCTTGAAGTACCACTGGGTGAGCTTCTTCTTCACGACGACCGCGCCACTGCGCTCCGACGTGCCGTCGGGCAGGACCTGCTCGTTGGCGAGGACGGTCTGGTCGACCGGATCCCAGTTCACGACGCCGTCCTTGCGGTACGCGAGGCCCTTCTCGTAGAGCTTCTGGAACAGCCACTGGTTCCACCGGTAGTACTCCGGGTCGCTCGTGTGGAGCACGCGGCTCCAGTCGTACGACGAGCCGAACTCGCGGAAGCTCTTCTTGTGCCGGTCGATGTTCGCGTACGTCCACTCGCGCGGGTCCGACCCGGCCCCACTCTTGATGGCGGCGTTCTCGGCGGGAAGGCCGAAGCTGTCCCACCCGATGGGGTTCAGCACGTTGTACCCGCGGTGCCGCCAGAAGCGCGCCACGACGTCGACGTAGGCGTAGTTCTCGGCGTGGCCCATGTGGAGGTCGCCGGACGGGTACGGGAACATCCCGAGCACGTACTTGCGGGGGCGGGTGTCGTCGTCGCCGCCCGCGCGGAACGGGTCCTGTTCGGCCCAGAGGCGCTGCCACTTCTCCTGAATGGCGTGCGTGTCCGGCGCGCCGCTGTCAGCGGCGGGGGCGGTGTCGACGGTGCTGCTCATGCGAAGGGAAAGCCAATCGTGCGGGTTCGGGAAGACGCGAGAACGCGTCTATCAATGCTACCGGAACGGCCGTTTCACCCGCCGTCGACGCCGAGCCAGGCGGCGGGGAGCCGTGCGCCGAGGGAGGCGAGCGGGCCGCGCGCCTTGAGCGCGACCTCGGCGACCTCGTCGTCGGCATCCGAGAGCCACGTGATGCCACCGCCGGCGCCGACATACGCGCCGGCGGGGTGCACGACGATCGAGCGGATCGTCATCGCGAGATCGAGCGCGCCGTGTGCGCCCACCCAGCCGAAGCACCCGGCGTACACGCCGCGGGGCCCGCCCTCGAGGCGGTGGAGGATCGTCATCGCGGAGAGCTTGGGCGCCCCCGTCATGCTGCCGGCGGGAAAGGCGGCGTCGAAGAGGTCGGCGAGACGGATGCCCGGCAGCAGCCGCCCCGCGACGGTGCTGACGAGCTGGTGCACGGCGGGATACGACTCGACCTCGAGCAGCCGCTCCGCCGCGACGGAGCCCGGCGCGCAGACCCGTTGCAGATCGTTGCGCATGAGGTCGACGATCATGACGTTCTCGGCGCGCTCCTTCTCGGATGCGGCGAGGTCGCGCGCCAGCGCGGCATCCGTCTCCGGGTCCGCGCCGCGCGGCCGGGTGCCCTTGATCGGGCGGGTGCGGACGATCCCACCCGTGACCTGCAGGAACTGCTCCGGGCTCGCGCTGAGCAGGGAGTGTGAGCCGATGCGGAGGATGCCGCCGTGGTGGGCGGGCAGCGCCGCCCGCAGGCGCAGGTAGGTGTCGACGGCGTCGAACGGCTCGTCGGATGCCGCGACGTCGAACCGCGTCGTGAGACACAGCTGGTAGGCATCCCCCGCACGGATCGCCGCCCGGCACTGCGCGATGAGAGCCGCGTACTGCCCCGGGTCGTGTCGGGCGTGCGCGTCACGCCGCCGGGCGGCCGGCGCCGGGTGCGGGCCGGCGGCCCGTGACGCGTGCGAGGCGGCGGCCTCGCTCCAGCGCCGGAGGTCCGCCGCGGCATCCGTCATCTCCGACTCCGGGGCGATCAGCCACGCCTCGCGCGCGCCGTGATCGAAAGCGATGAGCCGCGAGACGGCGAGAGCGGCGCTGTCCGGTGCCGTCGGGTCGTCATCTGCGGGTGCACCCGCCCGCCGCGCGCCGCCGTCGTAGCCCGCCCAGCCCACCCATCCGCCGCCGAACCCGCCGGGGACGCGGGTGTGCGGGTCGTCGTCGAGGAGGACGTCTCCCGGCCACCCGGCGACGCGATCACCGACACCCATCCAGCTCCACCCCGTCGTGGCGGCGGGCCCGGCGTCGAGCCAGAAAGCGTGCTCTTCGCGCGCCGGCCCGGCGAGGAACAGCGCCTCGGGATCGACCCACGCGACGCGCTCGAAGATGGGCGGGACAGTCACAGGTTCAGGCTAGGGGGTGGCAATAGTCTGGACGCGTGAACGACGTTCTGACATGGCTGTTGGATGCCGTGCAGTCGGTCGATCCCGTGCTTCGCACGATCCTCGCAGGCGTCGCGATCATGTTGGAGACGAGCGTGCTGGTGGGGCTCATCGTGCCCGGCGACACGGTCGTGATCGTCGCGGCCACCGCCGTCGACACGTTCGCCGAGGGTGCGTGGCTCGTCCTGGCCGTGATCGTGGGCGCCCTCATCGGCGAGAGCATCGGCTTCTGGCTGGGACGGTGGCTAGGCCCCCGGATCCGGTTCTCGAAGCTCGGCGCGAAGATCGGCGAACACAACTGGGCGCGCTCGGAGATGTACCTGCGCCGACGCGGCGGCCCGGCGATCTTCCTCTCGCGTTTCCTGCCTGTTCTTCACTCCCTCGTGCCGTTGACCGTCGGGATGAGTGGCTTCGCCTACCGCCGGTTCCTCGCGTGGACGGCGCCCGCCTGCGTCCTCTGGGCGGCCGCCTACGTGGGTGTGGGAGCCGCGGCCGCGGGAACCTACCGCGAACTTTCCGACCGGCTGCACTCCGCCGGATACATCTTCGTCGCGATCATCGCGGTCTTCCTCGGTCTCGCGCTGCTTGCGAAGAAGCTCATCGGCCGCAGCGAGGCCCGTCACATGCACGGCGCCGACGACGCCGCCGCGGCTGACGACGTGAAAGACTGAGGCGATGTCTGCTGAGCCCGAGCCGCGCACGAATGTGCTCTGGCTCGCCCGACTGGAATACCGCTTCCACGCGTGGCGCGAGCGTCGCGCCCGCGCGCGGGGCAACCGCCCCACCGTCGCCGCGTACCCCGGCTACGGGAGCGAGGAATGGGTGCGCGTCCTCGGCCGCGCCCTCATCGTCCCGCCGGTGCCCACGCGCAATCGCGGCGAATACGCGAGCGTCCGCGGGTGGCGGGCCTTCGCGTCGGTCCCGGTCGGCTACGCACAGGTCACCGTCACGATCGACGGCGTCAGCCACGAGGTCGTCGCCGATCGCGGCGGCGTCATCGACACGGTGCTGCCGGCGCGGCTCGCCCCCGGCTGGCAGCCGGTCACGATGTCGGTCGAGGGATCGGAGCCGACGGAGACGCGGGTGTTCGTCGTCGGCAAGGAGGTCCGGTTCGGCATCGTCTCCGACGTCGACGACACCGTGATGGTGACGGCCCTCCCGCGGCCGCTCGTCGCCGCCTGGAACTCGTTCGTCCTCGACGAGCACGCCCGCCAGCCGGTTCCGGGCATGGCCGTGCTCCTCGAGCGCCTCGTCCGCGACCACCCCGGATCCCCCGTGATCTACCTGTCGACGGGGGCGTGGAACGTCGCGCCGACGCTGCAGCGGTTCCTGCGCCGGCACCTCTTCCCGCCCGGGGCGCTGCTCCTCACCGATTGGGGGCCCACGCACGATCGCTGGTTCCGCAGCGGCAAGGAGCACAAGGAGCTGAACCTGCGGCGCCTGCAGCGGGAGTTCCCCGACATCCAGTGGATGCTGCTCGGCGACGACGGCCAGCACGACGACGACCTGTACACGGCGTTCACCAGCGAGTTCCCGGGCAGCGTGCGCGCCGTAGCCATCCGCCGGCTCTCCCCCGCCGAGGCCGTGCTCGCGGGGGGCCGCACCGCGGTCAACGACCACTCGGCGGCGGGTGTGCCGTGGGTGTCGGATGAGAACGGCGCCGGCATCCTCGAGCAGCTCGCCGACGCCGGGGTCATCGAGTCCGACTGAGGCGCGGGCTTCGTGTCGGAGGCCCCGCGTAGGCTGGCGCCATGTGCGGAAGATTCGTCGTGGCAGCCAGCGGCTCGGAGCTCGTCGGCGTCCTGAGGGTGGACGTCGAAGGCGATGACCTCCCCGCGCCGTCGTACAACATCGCGCCGACCGCGCGGGTGGCGATCGTCCTCGATTCCGCGAAGACCGAGCCTCCGACGCGGCGGCTCGAGGCGGCGCGCTGGGGGCTCGTCCCGGCGTGGGCGAAAGACCCGTCGATCGGGGCGAAGGCCTTCAACGCGCGTGCGGAGGAGGTCGAGGACAAGCCGATGTTCCGCCAGGCGCTCATCAAGCGCCGAGCGGTGGTCCCGGCATCCGGCTACTACGAATGGCACACCGAGGGCGGGGTGAAGACGCCGTACTACATTCACCCGGCGGACGACGCTCCGCTCTACTTCGCGGGGCTCTACGAGTGGTGGAAAGATGCCGACAAGCCCGACGACGACCCCAGTCGCTGGCTCCTGAGCTTCACGATCATGACCCGTGAGGCGACCGGAGCGCTCGGCTCGATCCACCACCGGATGCCGCTGTTCATCGACGCCGACTACGCCGACGTGTGGCTCGATCCCACGACCGACAACGTCGGCGACCTCCTCGACGCGACGATCGACGCCGCGCCCGACATCGTCGACTCGCTCTCGATGCGCGAGGTCGGGCGCGACGTCGGCAACGTACGGAACGACTCCCCCGCGCTCATCGAGCCGGTGGGCGGAGACTCATCGAGGGACTGAGACTCATCGAGGGACTGAGACTCATCGAGGGACTGAGGCTCATCGAGGAACTGAGGCTCATCGAGGAACTGATCGAGCCGGTGGGCCGGCGCCGAGCGCCCACCCACCGGCTCGACAGCTCATTCGAAGGTGACCGTCGCGTCTTCGTTGTTGAGGACGATCACCGGCGTCACAGCCGACAGACCTGCGGCACGGATCTTCTCCGGATCGAACCGGATCAGCGGCGTGCCCGCCGTGACCTTCTGACCGGCCTCGACCAGGGTCTCGAAACCGTCTCCCTTGAGGCCCACCGTGTCGATGCCGACGTGGATGAGCAGTTCCGTCCCGTCATCGAGCACGAGCCCGATGGCGTGGCCGGTCGGGAACACCGACGCGACGGTCGCATCCGCCGGCGCGACGATCGTGTCGCCGGTCGGGTCGACCGCGATGCCGGGGCCCATCGTTCCCGCCGCGAACATCGGGTCGGGAACGTCGGCGAGGGGCACGACCGCCCCCTCCACGGGTTGGCGAAGCGTGACAGTCGACGAGGGGGCCGCCGCCGCGCGTGCTTCGCGACGTGTCGTCGCCCGCTCCTTCTCCTCGGCGGCGGCACCGGCGGCGATCCCCGCTGAGGCCACGCTCGGAACGCCGATCATGGTCGCCGCGCCGGCGAGAGCGCCGGTCTGCGACGCCGTCGCGCCTTCGAGGGCCTCGATGCGGTCCGTACGTCCCGACATCAGGTCCTCCATGGCATCCTTCACGAACTGCACGTTGAGCCCGTAGACCACCTGCACCGAGTGACCGCCCGGCTTGATCGTCCCGGCAGCGCCCGCGCGCTTGAGCGCTTGCTCGTCGACCTTCGAGGTGTCGGCGATCTCCATGCGCAAACGCGTCGCGCAGTTGTCGAGGTCGGTGATGTTCTCCTTGCCGCCGAGGGCCGCGATGAACTGATCGGCCGTCAGGTGATAGCCCGTGAGGTCCGACGCGCGCTCGGCGGCGACCTCGAGATCGTTGTCGTCCTCGCGACCCGGTGTCTTCAGGTTGAAGCGCTTGATCACGAAGTAGAACGTGAAGAAGTAGATGAAGAACCACGCGACGCCCATGAGGAGGAGGATCCACGGGTTTTGTGCGAGCGGGTTCGTCCATTGCAGCACCATGTCGATGAAGCCGCCCGAGAAGCCGAAGCCCAATCGCGTCGGCAGCCATGCCGCGAGTCCGACCGAGATCCCGGTGAAGACGGCGTGGATCAGGTAGAGCCACGGCGCGAGGAACATGAACGAGAACTCGAGCGGCTCGGTGACGCCGACGAAGAACGACGCGACGGCAGCGGAGAGCATGATGCCGTAAGTGACCTTCTTGCGGGTCGTCTTCGCGGTCATGTACATCGCGAGTGCCGCGCCGGGCAGACCGAACATCATCACCGGGAAGAACCCGGCCATGTACTGGCCGGTGACGCCGTACACGCCGTCGCCCTTATCGCCGGCGAGGAAGTTCACGAGGTCGTTGATGCCGGCCACGTCGAACCAGAACACCGAGTTCAGCGCGTGGTGGAGGCCGGTCGGGATGAGCAGGCGGTTGAAGAAGCCGTACAGGCCGGCACCGAACGGGCCGAGGGTCGAGATCCACTCACCGAACGTGACGAGACCCGTGTAGACGAGCGGCCAGATGAACATCAGCACAACGGCGACGACGAGCGAGAGACCGGCGGTCACGATCGCGACCGAACGCTTGCCGGAGAAGAACGACAGCGCGTCGGGGAGCTTGGTGTGTTTGAACTTGTTGTAGCACCACGCCCCGATCAGACCCGCGATGATGCCGACGAAGACGTTCTGGACCTTACTGAACGCCGCATTCACGTCCTCGATGTTCTCGATGCCCATGAGCTTCTGGATGGTCGTCGGCGACAGCAGGGTCGTGATCGTCAGCCACGAGACGAGGCCCGCGAGCGCGGATGTGCCGTCGGTCTTGTTCGCCATGCCGATCGCGACGCCGACGGCGAACAGCAGCGGCATGTTGTCGAGCAGCGCGCCGCCGGCGGCGCCGAGGAAGGCCGAGACGACGTTGTCTCCGCCCGTCGCGCTCGAGATCCAGTACGAGATGCCCGAGAGGATCGCCGCGACCGGCAGCACCGCCACCGGGAGCATGAGCGATCGGCCCAGGCGTTGGAAGAACTTCATACCGACTCCACTCGTCGAACGGACGGGTGCGGTCCACCCGTCATCGATATGACGGTAGCGATGCGCGGGCAAAACGTACAGCAATCACTCAGGAAAGCCTGCGAGTCGGGGCGGTTCTCGAGACGCCGGCCCCAGGAGGGCTCAGCTGCTCAGCGCCGCCGTCGGCGGCGTACGGGCGGCGCGGACGGCGGGGTAGAGCCCCGCGATCGCGCCGATCACGAGAGTGGCGAGCACCCCGACACCCACGACGACGGGCGAGACCGCGAGCGGCCAGCCGTTGATCGCGGCGAACGTCGCCGTCACGCCGATTCCGATCGCCGCTCCGAGCACGCCACCGAGGCCCGACAGCAACAGAGCTTCCGCGAGGAACTGCCGTCGGATGTGCGCTCGGGTTGCCCCGAGCGAGCGTCGCAGACCGATTTCACGGCGCCTCTCCAGCACCGAGATGATCATCGTGTTCGCAACGCCGATGCCGCCCACGAGGAGCGCGACGGAACCGAGGCCGACGAGAAGTCCCGTGAATGCCTGATCGGCGGCATACTTCGCCGCCAGCGCGTCCGACGGCCGTGACACCTTCACATTCTGCGGGGCCTCGGGGCTGACGGTGCCGGGGAGGAGTTCGCGCACCTGTGCGATCGTCTGCTCCGTCGATCGTTCGTACACGGTCGTCGGGCTGCCGTCGAAGCCGAACAGATCCTTCGCGGCGGGGATGCCGACGAACGCGCCCATGTCGAGTTCCGGCGCGAGCGCCGACGGCTCCATGATGCCGATCACCGTGACGTACTGTCCGCCCAGCCACACCTGGGTGCCGGTCGTGACGACACCGAGGATCTTCGCGGCATCCGCCCCGAGCACCACCGTGGGGTACGTGTCGGTCGCGTCGTTGAACCACGTGCCGACGGCGAGATCGGTCGCGGTGACCTTCAGCAGGTCGAGGTCGGCGGCGCTCACCGTGCGCCGGTCGCGGCGGGGTCGGTGAGGGCCGAGCGGTAGACGTTGACGCCCTTGAGCAGGCCGGTGGATCGGTCCTTCTCAGCCTCGCAGCGTTTCGCCGCGAATGCGTCCCACGAACTGCAGACGCCGCTGGCGGCGACGCAGACGATGCTCGAGGTCGCTCTCGCCGACCCCGACGCGGATGCCGTGCAGCTGCGCGCCGTGGCGTCGCGCGTTCTCGAGACGAATCGGCGTAGCATCGAGACGGTTGCGGCCCTCCTCGATCTCGCAGAGCTCGACGAACGCGCTATCGGGCATCATCCGGTCGACGCCGTTCCGCTCGTCCGGTCCGCCCTGAGCGAGGAGCAGTCGGGGATCGAGGCGAGGAGCCTCACGGTCCTCGACGACCTGCCCCCCCTCGCTGCAGATGTCGGCGGACGCGGTCCTTCTGCGCCAGGCGGTGTCGAACTTGGTCCGTAACGCCGTGCGTCACAATCTCGACGGCGGCGAGCTACGGCTGCGGGCAATCGAGGCCGGAGATGTTCGCGTCCTGATCATCGAGAACACCGGCGTCGTCCTCACACGGGACCTGGTCGATTCGCTCGCCGAGCCGTTCGTCCGCGGTGTGGGCCGGATCGCCGGCGATCGAGGTCACGGCCTCGGTCTCGCAATCGTCAAGAGCGTTGCACGCGCCCTCGGCGGCGAGCTGCGTCTGACACCGCGCGAGGGCGGCGGCCTTGTGGTCGAGCTGGAGATGCCATCCGCACCTGAGAGCGCGACGCGCCTTCACCCATGATCCGCGCGATGTGACAGAAGGCCAGCGGCAGGAAGGCATCTCGCTGAGGCCGGCCTTGTGACGACTCGCCGAATGACCGCAGGAGACATCGTCGCGCAAACGGCCTACGAGCACGGCGAATGAGCAACCAGTATCGGCCGACGTCTTGGCTTCTCGACCCACACTGGTCTGAAGGCGATCAAGCACATGGCGAGCGAGACGTGAGTCGCGAACGCGGAGCCGCATCCACGCCCTCTGTTCGCCGGAAGTGGACAAGCTTCTCCTCCGACTCAGGAGCGATCGCGTTCAACCATCGCAGCCCGACTGGTCGCCAGCCAGATGAGGGACAGGAGCGTCGAGCAGTCAGTAGACGTCGCCGGATGCGTTCGGCTCGTCCGACGCCGGGGAGAGCTCTCGGATGAGGCGTTCCACGTGTTCCCGGATGTCGTTGCGGATGCGTCGCACGATGTCGAGCGGTTGTCCGGCGGGGTCGTCCAGGGCCCAGTCCTCGTAGCGTTTGCCGGGCACGATCGGACAGGCATCGCCGCATCCCATGGTGATGACAACGTCGGCTTGTCGCACGTCGTCGACGGTGAGTAGCGCGGGCGCGCCGGTGGTGATGTCGATGCCCTCTTCGCGCATCGCCTCGATGGCGACCGGATTGAGCTGGTCGGCGGGATCGGATCCCGCGGATCGAACATCGATGCGATCGCCGGCGAGCCCCGCGAGGTAACCGGCAGCCATCTGGGATCGACCGGCGTTGTGGATGCAGACGAACAGGACGGTGGGGCGTGACATGGTGACTCCGGAGCGTTCAGGCGGGCGAAGCGGCCGGGAGGAGCGCGACGACCGGCCCTCCGAGCGCCCCGACGAGCACGACGGCCCAGGGCGGCAGATGCCAAGCCGTCAGGAGGACGAAGCATATCAGCGCGAGGCAGAACGGGCCCGGGCCGGTGATCGCGGTCGTAAACACCGGCGTGTAGAGCGCGGCCGCCAGGATGCCGACCACCGCGGCACCTGCCCCCCCGCATCGCCGCCTGCATCCCGCGGCGTGCACGCAAGGCGTTCCAGAACGGGAGAATGCCGACGAGCAGGAGGAATCCGGGCAGGAAGCTGGCGACCAGCGCGATGACCGCTCCCCACGCGCCGCCCGGGCCGATGTCGGAGACAGCGCCGAGATAGGCGGCGAAAGTGAAGAGCGGTCCGGGCACCGCTTGCGCGGCACCATACCCCGCCAGGAACCCCTGCGGCGTCACCCATCCGGGGTCGACCACTCCGGCCTGCAGCAGCGGCAGCACGACGTGGCCTCCGCCGAACACCAGGGCGCCGGCCCGGTAGAAGGCGTCGAAGAGGCGGACGCCGCCGACCTCGGTCGCACCGGCGGCGAGCGGAGTGGTGACAAGTAGGGCGCTCCACAGCACGAGACACGCGATCGCGACCCCGCGCCGGACGGGGAATCGAAGCGATCCGAGAGGCGTGACGTCCGCGCGGCACAGGATCAGCCCCGCGATTGTGCCGAGGGCAATCGAGGCGACCTGGCCGATGGCGCCGGGGGCGGCCAGCGCGATCACCGCAGCGACGGCGGCGAGGGAGGCCCGGGTGCGGTCGGGAGTCAGGGTCCGCGACATCCCCCACACGGCTTGCGCGACGATCGCTACCGCGACGATCTGCAACCCCGCCAAAACGCCTCGCAGGGTCGGATCATCGAAGAACGATGCTCCGTAGGCGAAGGCGAACATGAGCAGCGCCGAGGGTGCGGTGAAGCCCAAGAATGCCGCGAGGGCGCCTCGGCCGCCGGCGCGATGCAGCCCGATCCCGAAGCCGACCTGGCTGGATGCGGGACCCGGCAGGAACTGGCACAAGGCGACCAGATCGCCGTAGTCGGCATCCTCCAGCCACCCTCGTCGTTCGACGAGCTCGGATCGGAAGTAGCCCAAGTGGGCGATCGGGCCGCCAAAGCACGTCAGCCCGAGCTTCAGGAACACGAGGAACACCTCGAGCGCAGAGCCGCGGGGCGCAGCGGGCGCGGGCGTCTCCGTCATCCGCGCCTCTCCCGCTCGACTGTCGTCACGGCCGGGGAGACTATCAGGTGCCGGAGAACACCGGGCGAGGGAAGCCTTTCCAGCGGGTGGGCAGCAGACATCTCACGGACTCGTTCCGAGACGATCATCGCCTCAACTCCGGTGTCCGAAAAAGCGGGTCAGGCTCCCATTGCCTGGTCAGCAGGTGAGAAGGCGCGGTCCGCAGTTCTCGCGGCGCGCCCACGGAAGCGGACGGGTGCGATCGAACCTGGTGCCGACAACCAAAGCAAACGCCCGAGCAGACACTCTCGCGTGTCTGATCGGGCGTTCGATCGGTGGACCTGAGGGGACTCGAACCCCTGACCCCCTGCATGCCATGCAGGTGCGCTACCAGCTGCGCCACAGGCCCATTCTCTGGGCGTTCACCGCTCTCGCGGCAACCCTTCGATGCTACTACATCTCGTGAGCGGCGACGAACCGGCGCTCACCCGGGCGCGTCGGCGACGACGCCCGTCTCGATGAGCGGCGTGTCTTTCCAGAGCCTCTCCAGCCCGTAGAACACGCGCTCCTGCTCGTGGAAGACGTGGACGACGAGATCGCCGAAGTCGATGAGGATCCACCGCGCTTCGCTCTTCCCCTCCCGCCGCAGTCGCTTGACGCCTTCCTCGAGCATCGCCTCTTCGACCGCGTCGGCGATCGCGGCGACGTTCCGCTCGCTGTTTCCGGTCGCGAGGAGGAAGGCATCCACCAGCGGCAGCGGATCGGAGACGTCGAAGGCGACGAGATCCTCCGCACCCTTGTCGTCGGCGGCCTTCGCCGCGATGCGGACCAGTTCGCGCGTACGTTCGTTCGCCGTCATCCGAGGGCTCCTGTCACGAGGCCGACGATCAGCACGCCGATCAGCGCGATGGCGAGGGCGCCCGCGGTGATGCCGAGGACGACCATCAGCCGACTGCCCTTCTCGGGCGCGGGCGGTTTGATGATGTCTTCGGCGCTCTTGATCGTGCTGATCGCCGAGCTCGCCGCGATCGGTGTGGGCGAGGATGCCGGGGGCAGCTCGCCGTCGACGAGGATCGCGTCGATCTCTTTGCCGTCGGAGGACCCGCGCGATGTTCCTGTCGAGCCGAACGAATCCGGCAGCTTGTACGTCCCGGTGATGAGGACCTCGCCGGTCGCAGCGATCGGCGAGGTGAACGCGCCGGTGTCGGGCGTCTGCGACAGGATGAGCGCGTTCGAGGCGCCTACCGAACCCGTCGTCGCACTTCCACGCGTCAGGAGCTGGTCGAAGGATGCCGGCAGTTCGATCTCGACGCCCTCACCCTTGAGCACTCCCGCGCCGAACGTCGGCGCGACGACGGGGCGCTCGGCGGACTCCTCGTCAGCGGACGCCTCCTCGGCAGGCGCTTCTTCAGCGGGCACGTCCTCGGCGGAGATCTCCTCCGGTTCTGCCTCGTCGGAGGCGTCGGAGGTGCCGTTGGTGACCTCGTCGAGTGTGGTCTCGACGTCGGGCGCCTCGCTTTGCGCGTCTGCGAGCTCCTTCGCGGCCTGCTCGGCCTCGACCTGGGCCTCGGCCTCGGCCTCGGCGTCTGCCTCAGCCTCGACTTCCGTCTCGGTCTCGGTCTCGGCCTCCGACCCCGGAAGCCCGGCGACGAGAGCTGGCGCACCGGCATCCTCACCCTGCGCCGCCTCGTCGGCGTCCGCACTCGCGGGGACGTCGCCCTCCGCGCCGTCCCCTGACGGAACGGCCTCGATCACCGGAACGGATGCCGTGCGCAGCCGCTCCTGCTGGCGCGCTTCACGACGCGTCAGGGCCGGCGCATCGAGGTCGACGGCGGCGGCAGCGGGAGCCTCTTCGACGACGACGGGCTCGGCGGCACGCGGAAGCGGCGCGACGACGGGCGCCGCCGTAGCTGCGGCCTCGGCTTCCTCAGGGGTGATGATGGGATTCGACGCGGTGTTGCGCAGTTCGCGCAGCTGACGCCGGGTCAGCTGCGGAGTCTCGGGCTGATCGGGTGTGCTCATGCCTCGCTCCGGTAGAGGTGGTGCTTCGCAATGTATTGGACGACACCGTCGGGGACGAGGTACCACACCGGGTTTCCCGCACGAACGCGCGCGCGGCAGTCGGTCGACGAGATCGCGAGGGCCGGGATCTCGAGGAGGCTCACGTCCTCGGTCGGCAACCCCTCGGTGCTGAGAACGTGCCCGGGGCGTGAGACAGCGACGAAGTGCGCGAGGTCCCAGAGCTCGTCATGGTTGCGCCAACTGAGGATCTGCGCGATCGCGTCGGCGCCGGTGATGAAGAAGAGCTCCGCGTCGGGACGTGCCGTTCTGAGATCGCGCAGGGTGTCGATGGTGTAGGTCGGTCCCTCGCGGTCGATGTCGACGCGGCTGACGGTGAACTGCGGATTGGATGCCGTGGCGATCACCGTCATGAGGTAGCGGTGCTCCCCCTCGGTGACCTTCTCCTTCTGCCACGGGCGACCGGTAGGCACGAAGACGACCTCATCGAGATCGAACGACTGCGCGACTTCGCTCGCGGCCACGAGGTGACCGTGATGGATCGGGTCGAACGTACCGCCCATGACCCCGATACGCGGGGCGCGAGTGGACTCCATGGGGCAGGCCTCAGTGGTGGCCGTGGCCCACCTGCGCCTGGTCGACGGGGTGCGCCTTGGCGTACGCCTCGGCCTTGGGAGAGTGACGGTTGGCGACGTTGCGGTACGAGAAGGTTACGGCACCGAGCACGAGGAAGACGACGAACGCGATGACGCCGAAGATGAACGTCTCCGCCTGGACGTTGCCGTGGTGCTCGGTCGTCTCTGCGGCGAGGGCGACGATCGTGGCGAGGGTCATGCGGGCTCCGTTCGGTTCGGGTGAGTCAAGTTTATGCGGTTCAGCCGCGGATCTGCCCGGTGCCGCGCGCAAGCCACTTGGTACTCGTCAGTTCCGGCAGTCCCATCGGACCGCGCGCGTGCAGTTTCTGCGTGGAGATGCCGACCTCGGCGCCGAAGCCGAACTCGCCGCCGTCGGTGAACCGCGTCGAGGCGTTCGCCATGACGACGGCGGAGTCGACCTCGGCGAGGAATCGCTCGGCGTTCGCATCATCGGCGGTGATGATCGATTCGGTGTGGTGCGTCGAGAAGCGACGGATGTGGGCGAGCGCCTCGTCGAGATCGTCGACGACCTTCATCGAGAGGTCGAGGCTCATGTGTTCGGTGGCCCAGTCGTCATCGTTCGCCGGGACGGCGGCGGCGACGAGGGCACGGACGGCGTCGTCGCCGTGGATCGTGACCCCGGCATCCGTCAGGGCGGCCGCCACGGGAGGGATCAGTCGCTCGGCGGCGTCCCGCACCACGAGCACGGTCTCGACGGCGTTGCAGACACTGGGACGCTGCGTCTTGGCGTTCACGACGATGTCTTCTGCCCACTCGAGGGGGGCGGACGCGTCGAGCACGATGTGGACGACGCCGGCCCCCGTCTCGATCACGGGGACGGACGACTGCGTGACCACCGTCTCGATCAGCTCGGCGCTCCCCCGCGGCACGAGCACGTCGACCAGCCCGCGCGCCTGCATGAGCGCGTTCGCACCCTCACGGCCGAAGTCGTCGACCGTCTGGATGGCCTCGGGGTCGATCCCCTCATCGGAGAGCGCTCCGCGCATCGCGTCGACGAGCGCGCGATTGCTCGACTGTGCGGCGGTGCCGCCGCGGAGGACCACCGCATTCCCGGACCGCAGCGCCAGCGCGGCGATGTCGACCGTCACGTTCGGGCGGGCTTCGTAGATCGATCCGACGACGCCGAACGGGACGGAGACCTTCTGCAGGTGGACGCCGCTCGGCAGCGTGCGCTCGTCGAGGACGCGACCGACGGGGTCGGGGAGCTCGGCGACGTCCCGCACCGCGCGCGCGAGTGCCGCGACGCGCGTCTCGTCGAGACGGAGGCGGTCGAGCAGACCCGCGGAGAGACCGTTCTCCGTACCGCGGGCGAGGTCGTCGGCATTGGCGGCGATGATGTCGGCGGAGGATGCCTCTAGTGCGGCGGCGATCGCGCGCAGAGCCCGAGCCTTGTCGGCGTCGCTCAGCAGGGCGACCGAACGGGCGGCATCCTTCGCGCGCTCCATGCGTTCGCGCGCGGTGGTCGCGGTGACAGTCATCCCGTCAGTGTATCGAGGGCCTGGAGCGTCTCGGGGCCCGGGTCGCTCAGCCGCGCGCCGGCGCCACGGGGATGGAGCCGGTACCGGAGGCGGGCACCGCGTGCGGGTCGGGGGCGAACCAGGTGCCGATCGGTGCACCTTCGAGCGCTTCGACGACGAGGTCGGCGCTCGTCACGAGCACGCCGACGCCCTCCGCCGCGGCGAGCTTCGCTGCCGACACCTTCGTCGCCGCTCCCCCGGTGCCGACGCTGTTGACGACGACGGAGCCGAACTCGAACCCGGCGAGGTCGTCGCCGAAGGCGACCGTGTCGATGGGGCGGGCGCCCGGCTCGCTCGGCGGCCTCGTGTACAGGCATTCGATGTCGCTGAGGAGCACGAGCGCATCGGCACCGATGAGCGCCGCGACCAGCGCGGCGAGACGGTCGTTGTCGCCGAACCGGATCTCGTGGGTTGCGACGGTGTCGTTCTCGTTGACGATCGGGAGGATGCGCAGGCCGAGGAGCCGCTCCATGGCGCGACGCGCGTTGGAGCGGTGCGTCGGGTTCTCGAGGTCCCCGGCGGTGAGGAGTACCTGGCCCGCGACGATCGCGAAGGGGCGGAGGGCGTCCTGGTAGCGGTAGATGAGGACGTTCTGCCCGACGGCGGCCGCCGCCTGCTGGGTGGCGAGGTCGACGGGTCGCTCATCGAGTGCGAGGTACGGCATACCGGTCGCGATGGCGCCGGACGAGACGAGGACGACCTCGGTGCCGCGCGCGTGCGCGGCCGCGAGCGCTTCGACGATCGGCTGGATCTTGCCGGCGTTCTCGCCGCTGATCGACGATGAGCCGACCTTCACCACGACGCGGCGCGCCCCGGCGATGCCCGCACGATCCGAGATGCTCACGACTCGTCGCTCTCCACCCACTCGTCGTCCCAGTCCGCCGTCGTGGCGAGTCGTTCGCTCTCGAGCTCGGCCCGGGCCTCCGCCTTGGCATCCATGCGCTCGTGATAGCGCTCACGGCGCTGCGAGGTCGTGCGGCGGGGGTTGAGGTCGAGGCGCGGATCGGTACCGCGCGGGGCCGTCATGAGCTCGGCGGCGGACGACAGCGAGGGATGCCAGTCGAACACGACCGCGTCGCCTTCGCCGATGACGACCGTCGACCCGGCGACGGCGCCGACGCGATAGAGCTCGTCTTCGACGCCGAGCTTCTCGAGCCGGTCGGCGAGGAAGCCGACGGCTTCTTCGTTCTGGAAGTCGGTCTGCTGCACCCAGCGCACGGGCTTCGCGCCGAGGATGCGGTAGACGTTGCCGTACGTTCCGCCCTCGACGCGGATCTCGAACTCGCGCTCGGAGCCCTGCGGGCGGATGATGACGCGCTCGGGGGCGGGCGCGGACTCCTGCTCGATGCGGTGCCGCGCGACGATGTCGGCGAGGGCGAAGGTCAGCGGGCGCAGGCCCTCGTGACTCACGGTCGAGATCTCGAAGACGCGGTAGCCGCGCTCTTCGAGCTCGGGACGGACCAGATCGGCGAGATCCTTCGCCTCCGGAACGTCGACCTTGTTCAGCGCAACGAGCTGGGGGCGCTCGAGCAGCGGGATCTGCCCTTCCGGCACGGGGTAGTTGCCGAGCTCTTCGAGGATGACGTCGAGGTCGCTCAGCGGGTCGCGACCCGGCTCGAGGGTCGCGCAGTCGAGGACGTGGACGAGCGCGGTGCAACGCTCGACGTGGCGGAGGAACTCAAGGCCCAGACCCTTGCCCTCGCTCGCGCCCTCGATGAGGCCGGGCACATCGGCGACGGTGTAGCGCACGTCGCCGGCCTGCACCACGCCGAGGTTCGGGTGCAGCGTCGTGAAGGGGTAGTCGGCGATCTTGGGCCGCGCGGCGGAGATCGCGGCGATGAGGCTGGACTTGCCCGCCGACGGGTAGCCGACGAGCGCAACATCGGCGACCGTCTTCAGCTCGAGGACGACATCGCCCTCCCAGCCGGGCGTGCCGAGCAGCGCGAAGCCCGGGGCCTTGCGCTTCGGGTTCGCGAGGGCCGCGTTGCCGAGGCCGCCCTGCCCGCCGGGCGCCGCGACGAACCGCATGCCGGGGACGATCAGATCGGCGAAGGTCTCGCCGTCGGCATCCTTCACCACGGTGCCGACGGGAACGGCGAGCTCGAGGCTCTCTCCCATCGCACCGGAGCGGTTGTCGCCCATGCCGAAGCCACCGTTGCCGGCGGAGCGGTGCGGCGAGTGGTGGTACGAGAGAAGGGTCGTCACCTGCGGGTCGGCGACCAGCACGACGTCACCGCCGTGTCCCCCGTTTCCGCCGTCGGGGCCGGCGAGGGGCTTGAACTTCTCGCGGCGCACCGAGACGCAGCCGTTGCCGCCCTTGCCGGCACGCAGGTGCAGCGTCACTCGATCGACGAACGTGACCATGAGCTCTCCTTCGCGGTCGGGGCGGTTCTGGCCGTCGGGTCTCCCCCACGGTCCGCCTATGAAAAAGTGACGGGACGGGTCATCGGAGGATCTCCGATGGGGCCCGCCCCGTCACGAATGCTGTGTGTGCGTGAGCGCAGTGACTACCGTGTGCGCGTACGCGGGGTCACTCGGCGGTGACGATGTTGACGATCTTGCGGCCGCCCTTCGCGCCGAACTCGACCGCACCGGCGGCGAGGGCGAACAGCGTGTCGTCGCCACCGCGGCCGACGTTCGCGCCGGGGTGGAAGTGCGTGCCGCGCTGACGGACGAGGATCTCGCCGGCGAGGACCTGCTGGCCGCCGAAGCGCTTCACGCCCAGTCGCTGGGCGTTGGAGTCACGACCGTTACGGGTGGAGCTTGCGCCCTTTTTGTGTGCCATCTCTGCGCCTTTCGAGACTTACTTGATGCCGGTGATCTTGACGCGCGTGAGGTCCTGACGGTGGCCCTGGCGCTTCTTGTAACCGGTCTTGTTCTTGAACTTCTGGATCACGATCTTCGGGCCGCGCTCCTCGCCGAGGACCTCGGCGGTGACGGTCATCTTCGCGAGCTTGTCCGCGTCGGTCGTGACGGTGTCGCCGTCGACGAACAGCACGGCGGGCAGCTCGAGCTTCTCGCCGACCTTGGCCTTCTGACGATCGAGAACGACGATCGTGCCGACCTCGACCTTCTCCTGCCGGCCGCCGGCGCGCACAACTGCGTAAACCACTTCACACCTGTTTCTTCTGTGGAGCGCACGGCTCCGGTTGTCCTGCGGAACGGAAAGTCCCTGACGAGTCTGCGAGCGCGGAGGCAGAACCTCGACGCACCAAGCGACTACTCTACCGGATGCCGGGGCAAGGGGCAAAAGCGCGCCCCGGGCGTGTCGCGGGTTCGTACGATGGAGGGATGGCGATCCTTGTCGATGACGCGCGCTGGCCCGCGCACGGCCGGCTGTGGGCACACCTGGTCACCGACACCGATCTGGATGAGTTGCACGCCTTCGCTGCGGCGAACGGCATTCCTCGACGCGCGTTCGACCTCGATCACTACGACGTGCCGGGCGATGCTCTCCCCCGCCTCGTCGCCGCCGGCGCTGAGCATGTCAGCGGTCACGAGCTCGTCCGCCGCCTCATCGCGTCGGGGCTGCGGGTGACGGCCCGCGAGCGTCGCGCACCCCGCCGCTGATCGAGTGCGCCGGCGGGGTCGCGCATCCCCTGGCTGATCGAGATCGCCGCGGCGGGACTACGCCTCCGACGGGCCCGACTCGCCGGGCGTCGCGGCGACCGGCGTGCCGCTGAGCGCCGCCGTCGTCACGCGGCGACGGCCGCGACCCTGACCGGGCGCCTTGGGCTCGGGCAGCGCGCTGAGGACGGAGTCGAGCAGCAGGTCCTTCTCCGTCTTCGGAGCGGATGCCGAGGCATCCGCCTTCTCTCCGCGTGCGCCGCCTTGGCGGCCCTCGCCGCGCTTGCGACGCGGCTTCTTGACGGGCTCGGCGGGCGTCTCGGCCACCTCGACGACGCCGGCGTTCACGGCGTCGACCTCATCGGCGGGGGTGTGGATCGTGGAGGCCGCGATCGCCGCGAGGGCCGACTTCGCGCCCTCGGTGATGACGTGCGTGCCGCCGTTACCCGAGCCGTTCGACCCGGAGGGCGACGAACCCTGCCGGGAGCGGCGACCGTTACCCGAGCCGTTCGACTGCGCGGGGCCGCGGTGCTTCACGACCGGGTCGTGGTGGACGATGACACCGCGACCGGCGCACACTTCGCACGGCTCGCTGAAGGTCTCGAGGAGCCCGAGACCCAGCTTCTTGCGGGTCATCTGGACGAGCCCGAGCGAGGTGACCTCGGCGACCTGGTGCTTCGTCCGGTCGCGGCTCAGGCACTCGATGAGGCGGCGTAGCACGAGATCGCGGTTCGACTCGAGGACCATGTCGATGAAGTCGACGACGATGATACCGCCGATGTCGCGCAGCCGCAGCTGGCGGACGATCTCCTCGGCCGCCTCGAGGTTGTTCTTCGTGACGGTCTCTTCGAGGTTGCCGCCCGAGCCGACGAACTTGCCCGTGTTGACGTCGACGACCGTCATCGCCTCGGTGCGGTCGATGACGAGCGAGCCGCCGGAGGGCAGCCAGACCTTGCGGTCGAGCGCCTTCTCGATCTGCTCCGTCACGCGGAAGCGGTCGAAGGGATCCTGCTCGTCCTCGTACTTCTCCACGCGCTCGAGGAGGTCGGGGGCGACGGCGGCGAGGTAGGACGTGATGGTCTGGTAGGCATCCTCGCCCTGGATGAGCATCTTCGAGAAGTCCTCGTTGAAGACGTCGCGGACGATCTTGACGAGCAGATCCGGCTCGGAGTGGAGGAGCGCCGGCGCCTGGATCGACTCGACCTGGCTGGAGATGTTCTCCCACTGCGCGGTGAGGCGCTGCACGTCACGCGTCAGCTGCTCTTCGGTCGCGCCCTCGGCCGCGGTGCGGACGATCACGCCGCTCGACTCGGGGAGCACCTCCTTGAGGATGCGCTTGAGGCGCGCGCGCTCGGTGTCGGGAAGCTTCCGCGAGATGCCGTTCATCGCTCCGCCGGGCACGTACACGAGGTAGCGGCCCGGAAGCGAGATCTGGCTCGTGAGGCGGGCGCCCTTATGCCCGACCGGGTCTTTGGTGACCTGGACGAGGACGCGGTCGCCGGACTTCAGCGCGAGCTCGATGCGACGGGGTTGGTTGCCGGTCTCGACGGCATCCCAATCGACCTCGCCGGAGTAAAGGACGGCGTTGCGCCCCCGGCCGATGTCGACGAACGCGGCCTCCATCGAGGGGAGCACGTTCTGAACGCGGCCGAGGTACACGTTGCCGATGAGCGAGGACTCCTGGCTGCGCGCAACGTAGTGCTCGACGAGCACGTTGTCCTCGAGCACGGCGATCTGGATGCGCCCGTTCTTCGAGCGCACGATCATGTCGCGGTCGACCGCCTCGCGGCGCGCGAGGAACTCCGCCTCGGTGACGACCGTGCGGCGCCGGCCCGCCTCACGGCCGTCGCGGCGACGCTGCTTCTTCGCCTCGAGACGGGTCGAGCCCTTGATGCGCTGCGGCTCGGTGATGAGCTCCACCGCGCGCTGACGCGGCTGACGACCCCCGCGGGCCTCGCCGGACTCATCACCGTCGGATGCCTGTCCCCCGCCGCCACGGCGACGGTTGCGGCGACGGGCGCTCGACCCGGACTCACCGCCCTGCTCGTCGCGTGCGTCGTCGCCCTGACCCGGGCGGGCGGGGAGGGCCACGACTTCGGGCGCGTAGAACATGAGCTGGGTCGACACCTGCGAGACGAACTCGGCAGGGAGCAGGCCGAGCGAGACCGCCGTGAGCGGTTCCGGCTCGGCGGGAGACTCGGGCTCGGCGGGACGCTCGGGCTCGGCGGCCTCCGCATCCCGAGTCTCGGGCTCGGCGGCCTCCGCAGTCGCGTCGGCGACGCCCGCGGGAACCTCGGTCAGGGCGTCGAGCGCCTCGTCGACGAGGGCGTCGGGCGCGATCTCCACGTCGACCACGGACTCGTCGATGATCTCCTCGCCGGCGACCAGCGCGTCGGCATCCGCCTGCGCGTCGTCCGCACCGGAGGCGGGCACGCCGTCGGTCAGCTCAGCGGAGCCGTCGAGGTGTGCGGGATCCGTGTGTTCATTGTGCTCATCGGCCATCTCTGGCTTACTCCTAGCGGGCGGCTCCGCGGGCCTGCCCGGGCAAATCTGGCGGTGACGCTCCGGTCCGGAGGTACCGCGAACTCATACGGTCTGCAGCCTCACCCGCACCGTGGCGGGGGTCGTGCTGCCAAGGGCGTTCATCGCCCGAAGTCTTCTGTGATGCCGGCTCTGCGGAGCGGCCGCGAGGAGCATCGGCCCTCATTATTCCACTATCGCGCCTGAAATGCGCAGATCACGACCGCTCGGCGGCGGCATAGGGAGCGGATGCCATAATCGCGGCATGCCTCCCCGCACCATCGACGCGCGCCCCCGCGGCCTCGCCGTCTGGCTCGTCATCGCCGGCGTCATCGGCTGGATCGCGGCCTTCGCGCTGACCGTCGAGAAGTTCCACGCCCTCGCCGACCCGAACGCGGGGCCGGCATCCTGCGATTTCAGCATCATCGTGCAGTGCACCGCGAACCTCGACTCGTGGCAGGGCAGCGTCTTCGGATTCCCGAACCCGATTCTCGGTCTCACCGGGTGGGTCGCGCCGATCGTCGTCGGAATGGCGGTGCTCGCCGGTGCGCGCTTCGCGCGCTGGTTCTGGTGGCTGTTCGCGGCCGGCATCACGTTCGCGTTCGGGTTCGTGCTGTGGCTCATCAGCCAGTCGATCTACGTGCTCGGGACCCTTTGCCCCTGGTGCATGGTGACGTGGCTCGTGACGATTCCGACGTTCTACGCCGTGTGGGTCTTCATGTTCCGCGCCGGCGTCGTGTCCGACGCGCCCAAGACGAGGGCCGCCGGGCGCGCGATGACGCCGTGGGTGCCGCTCATGGCGCTCGTGTCCTACGCGATCGTGCTGCTCCTCGCGCAGTTCCGCCTGGACGCCATTCCCCAGCTCATCGACGTCATCTTCTGACCCGTCGACGTCTGAGTCGGCGGCGCAGATCGCGCTGTGCGCGGGAAGGGTCGGCGCACATCGTCGGCATCCACCGTGGTGACGACGATCTGCGCCGACGAGACCCTGTCGGCGCCTCTCGGCACAAGGCGCCGACGGGTGTCAGAACCAGATGGCCAGCTCGCGCGCCGCCGACTCCGGGCTGTCGCTGCCGTGCACGAGGTTCTGCTGGACCTTCAGGCCCCAGTCGCGGCCGAAGTCGCCGCGGATCGTCCCGGGGGCGGCGGTCGTCGGGTCGGTCGTGCCCGCGAGGGAGCGGAAGCCCTCGATGACGCGGTTCCCCGCGAGGCGGATGGCGACCGACGGACCGGACATCATGAATTCGACGAGCGGCTCGTAGAACGGCTTGCCGGCGTGCTCCTCGTAGTGCTGCTCGAGGAGTTCCCGGTCGGGCTCGACGAGCTTGATGTCGACGAGCGCGTAGCCCTTCGCCTCGATGCGGGCGAGGATCGCGCCGGTGAGGCCGCGTGCGACGCCGTCAGGCTTGACGAGGACGAGAGTCTCTTCGGTGGGCATGTGTCAGTCTCCGTTCGTTGCGGCGCGCGCCGCGTTGCGGCGGTCGAGCGCTCCGCCTTTGATCGTCGCATACGCGTACATGGCGCCGAAAATGAGGCCCACGAGCCCGAGCGCGGGCACCCAGATGGCGCCGAGCACGACGACGAGCTGCCAGAACCACCCGAGCGCGATGCCCCACCGATACCGGAGGACGCCCGTCGTGGCGATCATGAGGACGGCCAGGACGCTCCCCAGCACGATTCCCCACCAGGCGGGGATGCCGGCGGGCAGCGCGTCGAGCCCGTAGAGCGCGAGGCCGCCGAGAAAGACGACGATCGCCTCGAAACCGAGGACGACCGAAGCGAGAGACTCCGCGGCGCCGCGGGCGCGACGCGAGCGCCGGACGGGTCGCCCGGCGGCTGCGGCAGGCCCGGATGCCTGGGGCGCGTCGGATGCGTCGCTCACGCCTGCCACCCGTCCTTCCAGTCCTCGTCCGCCGCAAGCTGCATCGCTTGACCGGCAAGAACGACGCTGCCCGCGATCACGACGGCCCGACGATCGGACGACGCTGCCCACTCGCGCGCGGCGTCGGCGGCGTCGGCGAGGTCGCGGTGGACCGTGACTTGCGCGCCCGCTGCCTCGGCGAGGTCGGCGATCGCATCGGGCTCGGCGGCGCGCTCGGACTCCGGCGCGGTGGCGAAGAGGTGCGTCGCGACGGGCGCGACGGTCTGCACGATGCCCGCGAGGTCCTTGTCGGTGAACGCGCCGAGGACGATGCCCCACTCGTCGAAGTCGAACGAGTCGGCGAGGGCCGCGACCAGTGATCGTGCGCCGTGCGGGTTGTGGGCGCTGTCGACGAGCACGGTGGGTGCGACGCCGACGAGCTGGAGGCGGCCGGGCGAGGTGACCTCGGCGAGGCCTTCGGCCACGGCATCCGGAGCCAGTCCCTGCTCCGCCCCGCCGATGAGCGACTCGACCGCGACGATCGCGAGCGCCGCGTTGTGCCCCTGGTGAGCGCCGTAGAGCGGCAGGTACAGGTCGTCGTACCGACCGGCGAGCCCGCGCACGGAGATCTGCTGACCGCCGACCGCGAGGCGCTGATCGGTGAGCTCGAACCCCTGCCGCGGGCCCTCGAACGCGACGGAGGCGTCGACCTCCTGCGCGCGGGCGAGGATCGCGCGGGCGGCATCCGGGTGCTGCACGGCGGAGACGACGGCGGCACCGGGCTTGATGATCCCCGCCTTGACCGACGCGATCTCGCCGATCGTGTCGCCGAGCCGGTCGGCGTGGTCCAGGTCGATCGGAGCGAACACGGCGACGTCGCCGTCGGCGGTGTTCGTCGAGTCCCACGACCCGCCCATCCCCACTTCGATCACCGCGACGTCGATGGGTGCGTCCGCGAACGCGACGAAGGCGAGCACGGTCAGCAGCTCGAAGAACGTCAGGGGCGCGTCGCCGGATGCCTCGAGCTCCGCATCGACCAGGCCGACGAACGGCTCGATCTCCTCCCACGCCGCGGCGACGAGCGCGTCGTCGATGGGCTCGCCATCGATCACGATCCGCTCTGTGAAGCGCTCGAGGTGCGGGCTCGTGAACAGGCCCGTCCGCAGGCCGTGCGCGCGCACGATCGATTCGATCATGCGCGCCGTCGAGGTCTTGCCGTTGGTGCCCGTGATGTGGACGACGCGGTAGGTCTTCTGCGGGTCGTCGAGCAGTTCGAGGACGCGCTGCGTGCGCTCGACGCGGGGCTGCACCCACTGCTCCCCCTGCCGCAGGAGGAGCGCCTCGTAGACGGCGTCGGCGCGGGAGCGATCGCTCATGCGGTGTCTCCGATCCGGGTGACGGCGACGGAGAATCCGCCGGCATTGGCGTAGGTTCGTGCGGCGACGGATGCCGTGTACTCCGCATCGACGGTCTCGGCCGCGGCGAGGAGCGAGCCCTCGCCGACGAGCGCCTCGCCGCCGGGGGCGACGACCGCGTAGTCGAGGGCGAGCGTCTCACCCGCGACGTCGGCCGCGTCGAACGCCGAGGCGACGGCGCGGGCGTCGTCGTCGTCGTCGAAGAGCAGCTGCAGGCGGATACGGTCGCTGACGTCGAAGTCGGCGGCGCGGCGCGTCTCTTGCACGGCGCGGATCACGTCGCGCGCGAGACCCTCGGCCTCGAGCTCGGGCGTCGTCGTCGTGTCGAGGAGCACGAAGCCGCCGTCCGCGAGAAGTGCGATGGCTGTTCCCTCGGCGATGTCGCCGGCCTCGAGGGTCAGATCGTACTCGCCTTCCTCCAGCGCGACGCCGTCGACGACGACCACGCCGTCCTCGACGCTCCAGACACCCGAGCGGGCACCCGCGATGACGTGCTGGACCTGCTTGCCGAGGCGCGGGCCGGCCGCCCGCGCGTTGACCGAGAGGCGCTGGCTGATGCCGTACTGCTCGGCGAGACCGTCGGTGAGCTCAACGAGGCGCACTTCCTTGACGTTGAGCTCGTCGCGCACGATGTCCTCGAACGGCGCGAGGGCATCGGCGTCGTGCACGGCGACCGTGAGCTGCGGCAGCGGCAGCCGCACGCGCTTGCCCTCCTTCTTGCGGAGGGCGTTCGCGACGCTCGACACCTCACGGACGGCATCCATCGCGGTACGGATCTCGGGCGAGGCGGGGAACGCTGAGGCATCCGGCCAGTCGGTCAGGTGGACGCTGCGGCCGCCTGTCAGTCCCTGCCAGATGCGCTCGGAGACGAGCGGAATGAGGGGGGCTGCGACGCGGGTCAGCGTCTCGAGCACCGTGTAGAGCGTGTCGAAGGCCTCGGCGCTCGCGGGGTCGTCGGTCACCCCCACCCAGAACCGGTCGCGGGAGCGGCGGATGTACCAGTTCGTCAGCGCTTCGGCGAAGTCGCGCAGGCGCGCGGCCGCCGTCGTCGAGTCGAGCGCGTCGAGGTCGGCGGCGACATCGCGGACGAGGTCGCCGAGGAGCGCCAGGATGTATCGGTCGAGGACGTCCGTCGAGTCGGTGCGCCACTGCGCTTCGTAGCCCGAACCGTCCGAACCGCCGGCGGCGTTGGCGTACGTAGCGAAGAAGTACCACGCGTTCCACACCGGCAGGAGGAACTCCCGTACGCCCGCGCGGATGCCCTCCTCCGTCACGATCAGGTTGCCGCCGCGGAGGACCGACGAGGCCATCAGGAACCAGCGCATCGCGTCGGAGCCGTCGCGGTCGAAGACCTCGCTCACATCGGGGTAGTTCCGGAGCGACTTCGACATCTTGAGCCCGTCGCTGCCGAGCACGATGCCGTGGCAGGCGACGCCCGAGAACGCGGGGCGCCCGAACAGCGCGCCGGAGAGCACGTGCATGACGTAGAACCAGCCCCGCGTCTGCCCGATGTACTCGACGATGAAGTCGGCGGGCGAATGCGTGTCGAACCACTCGCGGTTCTCGAACGGGTAGTGCACCTGCGCGTACGGCATGGAGCCCGAGTCGAACCACACGTCGAAGACGTCCTCGATGCGGCGCATCGTGGACTGGCCGGTCGGATCGTCGGGGTTCGGCCGGGTCAGCTCGTCGATGAACGGACGGTGCAGGTCGACCTCGCCCGCCTCGTTCGTCGGCAGGCGGCCGAAGTCGCGCTCGAGGTCGGCAAGGGAGCCGTACACGTCGACGCGCGGGTGCTCGGGGTCGTCGCTCTTCCACACCGGGATGGGCGAGCCCCAGAAGCGGTTGCGGCTGATCGACCAGTCGCGCGCGCCCTCGAGCCACTTGCCGAACTGCCCGTGCTTGACGTTCTCGGGCGCCCAGGTGATCTGCTCGTTGTAGGCGAGCAGGTCGTCCTTGATCTCCGTGACGCGCACGAACCAACTCGACACGGCCTTGTAGATAAGGGGGTTCCGGCAGCGCCAGCAGTGCGGGTAGGAGTGCTCGTAGGATGCCTCGCGGAGCAGGCGCCCTTCGGCCTTCAGCAGTCGGATGAGCGGGCGGTTGGCATCCATCCACAGCTCGCCGGCGACGTCGGTGACCTGCGGCAGGAAGCGTCCGCCGTCGTCGAGACTCATGATGAGCGGGATGCCGGCGGCGCCCGTCACCCGCTGGTCGTCCTCACCGTAGGCGGGAGCCTGGTGGACGATGCCCGTGCCGTCGGTCGTCGTGACGTAGTCATCGACGAGAATGCGCCACGCGGTGCCGGTGCCCCAGACGTCCTCGTCCGCGTAGTAGTCGAAGAGCCGGTCGTAGTGGACGTCGGCGAGCTCGGTTCCGAGGAGCGTGCGCTCGACGGCATCCGCCGCCTCGGCCGCGCTCTCGTAGCCGAGCTCCTTCGCGT
Organism: Microbacterium sp. bgisy203; assembly: GCF_057706945.1. NCBI lineage: Bacteria > Bacillati > Actinomycetota > Actinomycetes > Micrococcales > Microbacteriaceae > Microbacterium > Microbacterium sp. bgisy203. The sequence continues at coordinate 203,555 of NZ_JBYIPF010000001.1, forward strand.
GGCCCGCGAGGAGCTCGGCGGCGAGCAGGTAGCGGTGCGCGGCGGCGGACTCGGTGTCGTCGCCCGCGGGGACGTCTGCCGCGCCGAGCGGGCCGGCGGGCACGACGACGTACGAGATGTCGGGGCCGACGGCGAGGGCGAGGTTCGTCGGGAGGGTCCAGGGCGTCGTGGTCCACGCGAGCGCGCGGACGCCGGTGAGGCCGAGCGCCTCGGCCTTCTGCCCGACGAGGGGGAAGGTGACGGTGACGGACGGGTCCTGACGCATCTTGTAGACGTCGTCGTCCATGCGCAGTTCGTGGTTCGACAGCGGGGTCTCGTCACGCCAGCAGTAGGGCAGCACGCGGTAGCCCTCGTAGGCCAGGTTCTTGTCCCACAGGGTCTTGAACGCCCAGAGCACCGACTCCATGTAGGTCACATCGAGCGTCTTGTAGCCGCGCTCGAAGTCGACCCAGCGCGCCTGGCGGGTGACGTAGTCCTCCCACTGCTCGGTGTACTCGAGCACCGACTCCTTCGCCTTCTCGTTGAACGCGGCGATGCCCATCTCGACGATCTCGTCCTTCTCGGTGAGCCCGAGCTGCTTCATCGCCTCGAGCTCGGCGGGAAGCCCGTGCGTGTCCCACCCGAAGACGCGATCGACCTTCTTGCCGCGCATCGTCTGGAACCGCGGGAAGAGATCCTTGGCATACCCGGTGAGCAGGTGTCCGTAGTGCGGCAGGCCGTTCGCGAACGGCGGGCCGTCGTAGAAGACCCACTCCTCGGCGCCCTCGCGCTGCGAGATCGACGCGCGGAACGTGTCGTCCGCCGCCCAGAAGGCGAGCACCTCGCGCTCGATCTCGGGAAAGCGCGGGCTCGGCGAGACGCTGTCGGCGGCGGGACCGAAAGCGGAAGTCGAAGGGCGAGGGTAGGTCATGTCACTCCAGCAGGTGCATTGCGTGCGTTCCTGCGAGGACGATCCGTGCTTTCGCGCCGACCGCGGTACCACCCCGCTTGGCGGATGTCGAGGCATCCACCCGCTCTCCTGCGGCTGTCACGGGCCTGCCCCGCGCGGTTCTAGTGACCCGGTCGTCGTGACCCGGACGTTCTTCCGCGAGCTCCCCGGTGATGGCCGGATCGCAGCTGATCCGCCCATCATACCGGTGGCGCATGCGCGTAGGGTCGGAGGATGCCTCGACGCAGTGACTCTCCCGCGGGCTCCCCCGCACCGCCGCGCGCCGTGACCCCGGACCTCCCGGACGACCTCGACGATCTCGACGATCTCGAGGGACTCGCGGCCCGTGCGGATCTCATCGGCGTCCGCGTCACCGCACTCGCGGGCGGCGTGTCGGCCGCCCACTCCCGCATCGCCGAATCGCGCATCGATTCCCCCGCCGTCGACCGTCTGGACCTCACGGGCTCCACCTTCTCCGACGTCGTCCTCGCCGAGGCGCGCGCTGCGGAGCTCATCGTGCGGGACGCGACGTGGCGGAATGTCGAGCTGACCGGCGGGCGGATCGGCACGTTCGACGCCCTGCGCGCCGCATGGGACGGTGTCGTGCTCCGCGGCATCCGCATCGACTATCTGACGCTTCCCTCGGCCGATCTCGTCGACGTGCTCTTCGCGGACTGCACGATCGGCGCGCTCGATCTGCCCGAAGCGACGCTCACGCGCGTGCGCTTCGTCGACTGTCGCGCCGATGAGGTCGACACGCGCGGGCTGCGCGCCGCCGACCTCGATCTTCGCGGCCTCGAGGCGCTCTCCTACACCGACCCGCGCGGACTCTCCGGGGCGACGCTCGAGGCGCGGCAGGCCGAGGTGCACGCCGTCTCGTTGGCGCACGCGCTCGGCATCCGGGTCGCGCCGTGATCGTTCAGACTGCGCGCCTCGAGCTGCGCGAGATGACGGATGCCGACCTGCCCGCTCTGCGCAAGGTCCTTCACGACCCCGTCGCGATGACCGCATACGAGGGCGCCTTCACCGACGCCGAGTCGGCGGACTGGCTGCGCCGCCAGCAGGAGCGCTACCGCGACGACGGATTCGGCCTGTGGGCGGTCGTGCTCAGGGAGAGCGGCGAGATGATCGGGCAGTGCGGCATCACGCGGCAGCGCATTGACGATGACGAGGTGATCGAGGTCGGCTACCTGTTCCAGCGTGCGCACTGGCATCGCGGGTATGCGGTGGAGGCGGCATCCGCCTGCCGCGACTGGGCGTTCGAGACTCTCCCGATCGACGAGCTCTACGCGAAGGTACGCTCGACGAACGTCGCATCGATGAACGTCGCGATCCGCCTCGGGATGACGGTGCGCCGCACCTTCACGACCCACTACCGCGGTGTCGACATGCCCCGCCTCGCGTTCGCGGTGGCGCGCCGCGAGTGGGAGGCGCTCACGCGTCGGTGACGCGGCGGTAGCCGTACATGTCCTCGTAGGCGCCGTTGATCCAGAGCCGCCAGCCCTCGGGTGTCGTCACGAGCGCGGTGCGGTTGTAGGCCTCATCGTGGACGTCGGCGTCAAACCCCACCGTCGCCAGCCGCTCCGTGAGTGCATCGAGGTCGCCGGTCGACGACATGCCCAGGACGACGCCCGCCGTGTCGCCCCGATGGAACGCAATCGATCCGCCGCCCGGGGCGCGGAACTCGATCCACGCGCCCGAATCGGCCGCGATCGTCTCCACGAGACCGAACGCCGTGAGCACGGGGCGCACGGTCGCGACGTCGGTGTCGTACCAGATCGGCTGGACCACGGTGCCGTCTGCTGCCCGCCGCAAAGGCTGCGTCGCCGACACGCGTACTCCCGAGGCGGAGGTCGCCGTGAGGAGCGGACCGATGTCGTCGAGCACGGTCCGCTCGTTCGGTATGCCGGCTGCGCCGAGAGCCCGCTCGACGGCGTCGAGGTCATCGACGAGGAGATGGAGCTCCGTGGTGTCGGCCGCGGCATCCCCCGTCTCCACAGCATGGACAGCGAGGATGCCGTCGCCGTCGAACTCGCTCCACATGTGCTGCGGCACGCCGTGCGGCGCGAGTCCGATCGCCTCTGCGAGAGCGTGCCAGCGCTCGGGCTGGGTCGTGTAGTGGATGGCTTGGACGGTGTTCACGATGCCTCCTCCAGGTAGCTCGTCAGGGCTCGCTCGACCAGCGCCGACAGTGATACGCCGTCGTCGATCGCGCGATGTTTGACCTCTCGGATGAGAGTCGGCGGCAGGTACACGTTGAATTGCGCCTTCGCCGCGGCGCCGCCTGACTCTGCTTGCATGCTAGCAAGATAGCATACAGAAGCCTGTTGTGGGGAAGAGCCGGTGTACACGACTCCGGAGATGCGAGGTGCGCCGAGGCGCGGGCCGCGCCATCGCGCGAGGTCCTGCCGCCGCGAGCACCGAATCTCCGGAGTTGTGAGCCGGGGGCGACGGAGCTTACGACGACCGGCGGCGGCGGCGACGACGGCCGTCCGAACACAACTCAGGCAGATCTGCACGCCACGCGCCCCCGAACGGCCGGAGCGCGGATTCTGCCTGAGTTGTGAACCGGGATCGCGCGCACCGGGCAGCGCCCGCCGCCACCGCGTGCGGGGCGGCCCGGTAGACTGGGCGCACAACCCACACTCAGGCACGCTCACACAGTGCCGCACATATCGCTCGAGGAGACCCATATGTCGAACGCGCAGATTCCCGACAAGCCCGCCCTGGAAGGCCTCGAGCAGAAGTGGGATGCCGCGTGGACCGCGGACGGCACCTATCTCTTCGACCGCGATGCGGCCAAGGGCACCGGGCGCGGTGGCGTCTACTCGGTCGACACTCCGCCGCCGACTGCGTCGGGATCGCTCCACATCGGCCACGTGTTCAGCTACACGCACACCGATGTGAAGGTGCGGTATGAGCGCATGCGCGGCAAGACCGTGTTCTACCCGATGGGCTGGGACGACAACGGCCTGCCGACCGAGCGTCGCGTGCAGAACTACTACGGCGTGCGCTGCGACACCTCGCTCCCCTACGACGCCGACTTCGAGCCGCCGTTCCACGGCGACGCGAAGAGCCTGAAGCCGGCCGATCAGGTGCCGATCAGCCGCCGCAACTTCATCGAGCTGTGCGAAGAGCTCACGCTCGAGGACGAGAAGCAGTTCGAGGCGCTGTTCCGCCAGCTCGGCCTCTCGGTCGACTGGACGCAGACCTACCGGACGATCTCGAACGACACGATCCGCACGAGCCAGCTGGCGTTCCTCCGGAACCTCGAGCGCGGTGAGGCCTACCAGTCGCTCGCGCCGACCCTGTGGGACATCGACTTCCGCTCGGCGATCGCGCAGGCCGAGCTCGAAGACCGCGAGCAGCAGGCGAACTACCACCGCATCGCGTTCCACAAGAGCGACGGCTCGGGCGACATCCACATCGAGACGACGCGACCCGAGCTCCTCGCCGCGTGCGTCGCTCTCGTCGCGAACCCCGGCGACGAGCGCTACCAGCCGTACTTCGGTACGACCGTCCGTACGCCGATCTTCGATGTCGAGGTGCCGGTGCTCCCCCACCCGCTCGCCCAGCAGGACAAGGGCTCGGGCATCGCGATGGTCTGCACGTTCGGCGACGTGACCGACATCGTGTGGTGGCGTGAGCTCGACCTGCCGAACCGCACGATCCTCGGCAAGGACGGGCGCGTTCTCCCCGACGCGCCCGATGCGTTGACGACGGATGCCGCGAAGGCCGCGTACGCGGAGATCGCGGGTCTCACGGTGTTCAGCGCGAAGAAGAAGATGGTCGAGCTGCTGGAGGCATCCGGCGAACTGCTCGAGATCTCGAAGCCGTTCAGCCACCCGGTGAAGTTCTATGAGAAGGGAGACCGGGCGCTCGAGATCGTCTCGACGCGCCAGTGGTACCTCCGCAACGGGGCGCGCGACGAGGCGTTCCGCGAGAAGCTCATCGCCCTCGGTCGCGAGATGTCCTGGCATCCCGACTTCATGCGCGTGCGCTACGAGAACTGGACGAACGGGCTCACCGGCGACTGGCTGGTGTCGCGCCAGCGCTTCTTCGGCGTCCCGATCCCCGTGTGGTACCCGCTCGATGAGAACGGCGACCGCGTGGAGGCCGGCGTGATCGTGCCCGACGCCGCCGATCTGCCCATCGACCCCACGATCGACGTTCCGGACGGCTTCGACGAGTCGCAGCGCGGTGTGCCGGGCGGATTCGAGGGAGAGCGCGACATCTTCGACACGTGGGCGACGTCGTCGCTCACCCCGCAGCTCGCCGGCGGCTGGAAGCGCGACGAGGAGCTCTGGAACCTCGTCGCGCCCTTCGACCTGCGCCCGCAAGGCCAGGAGATCATTCGCACGTGGCTGTTCTCCACGATGGTGCGCTCCGCTCTCGAGGACGACCGCGCTCCGTGGACGGATGCCGCGATCTCGGGCTACATCCTCGACCCCGACCGCAAGAAGATGTCGAAGTCGAAGGGCAACGTCGTCACGCCCGCCGACATCCTCGACCGGCACGGCACCGACGCGGTGCGCTACTGGTCGGCTTCCAGCCGGTTCGGCTCGGACGCGGCCTTCGACATCCAGAACCCGACCCAGGTGAAGATCGGTCGACGCCTCGCGATCAAGGTGCTGAACGCGGCGAAGTTCGTGCTGTCGTTCCCCGTCCCCGAGGGTGCGGAGGTGACCCACGCGCTGGATGCCGCGATGCTCGCGACCCTCGACCAGGTGGTCCGCGACGCGACCGCCGCGTTCGAGGCGTACGACCACGCGCGGGCGCTGGAGATCACCGAGGCGTTCTTCTGGACGTTCTGCGACGACTATCTCGAGCTCGTCAAGGAGCGCGCGTACAACCAGAACGACGTCGGGCAGGCATCCGCCGCGCTCGCGCTCCGTCTCGCCCTTTCGACGCTTCTGCGCCTCCTCGCCCCCGTGCTCGCGTTCGCGACCGAGGAGGCGTGGTCGTGGTTCGAGGACGGCTCGATCCACACCGCTCCCTGGCCCGAGCCGCGGGGCATCGAGGGCGACCCGGCGGTCCTCACGGCCGCGAGCACCGCGCTCGTCGGCATCCGCCGCGCGAAGACCGAGGCCAAGGCGTCGCAGAAGACGCCCGTCGCGCGAATCGTGCTGCGGGCGCCGGATGCCGTGGTCGCGGCACTCTCCCTCGCAGAGGGCGACCTCAAGGCCGTCGGTCGCATCGAGACGCTCGAGCTCCTCACCGGAGGCGACGGCCTGACCGTCGAGAGCGTCGAACTGGCCCCTCAGCCCGAACAGAGCGGAGTCTGACATGCAGCTCGGAACGCGTTGGACGAGCGGCGACGAACCGCCCGCGGCCGTACCCGCCTCTCTCCGTCCGCAGATCGCCGCGGTCGACCGGGCGCTCCCCGACGATGACCTGGGTCAACCCCGGCACCGCTGGACGCTGACCTTCCTGGAGGGTCGCCCCATCGCCGAACTCGATGACGGGACGATCGTCGAAATGACGGCGTCGGGCGGTGTCGTCGTGCGTCACGACCAGGACGACGAGTTCGCCTGAGCGCTCTGGTGGCGTCACCAGCGCGTCACCTCGCGGTCTCGCCGCCGGCCTCCGCGTGCTCCGTCTCGCTCGCCGCCACCGCTTCGCGCGTGCCGCGCACGATGAGGCGCGCAGCGACGAGCGTCGTGACCACGATGATCGCGCCCCCGATGAGGAAGGGGACGCGCAGGTCGATGCGGGCGACCCACCCGCCGAGGAGCGCCGCGACCGGGAAGAGACCCCAGGTCAGGGTGCGACTGACACCGAGCACCCGTCCGAAGATCGGCGCCGGCACGATCTGCTGTCGCAGACTCCCCCACGGCACGTTCCAGATCGAGACGGCTCCCGCCGAGACGGCGAACGCCGCGACCGCGGTCCAGACGTTCGGGGCGAGACCCGTCAGGGCGATCATGACGCCGCTGACGAGGATCGCGACGAACATGACCTCGCCGCGTCCGAAGCGGTCGACGAGGCGCGACGCGACGAGCGATCCCGCGAGGGCCATTGCACCGATACCGGCCGTGACGAAGCCGATCGCCGCGACCGGAACACCGAGCGGTCCGAGGAGATAGAGCACCGTCGCCGCCTGGGCGAACGACAGTGAGCAGCCGATCAGCGCGGTGAACAGGACCATCGACCGCAGGTATCGGTGCCCTACCAGGTAGCGGAGAGCCTCTCGCGTGCTCACCGGGCGCGGACGTGATCCGGCATCCGTCGCCTTCGCCATGCCGCGCGCGGCGCTGAGCGGCAGGAGAAGCGCGAGGATGACGGGAACGAGGTAGCCGGCGGATCCGGTCCACAGCGGAAGGGCCAGCGAGACGGCGAACAGGACGCCGCCGATCGGGGTCGCGATGAAGTTGTCGATGGTGACCTGCGCCGCCTGCAGCCACCCGTTCGCGCGATCGAGCTGATCGCGGCGGACGACGCTCGGGATGATCGCGTTCGTGGCGTTGTCGAAGAGCGTCTCGCCGAATCCGAAGAGGAGCGTCGCGACGAACAGCGCCCACAGCGTCAGCGATCCGGTCGTCCCGAGCACCGCGAGCCACACGGCGGCGCCGCCGCGGAGGATGTTCGCGGTCGCCATGATGTAGCGCCGGTCGACGCGATCCACGATCATGCCGGCGGGGAGGCCGAAGACGAGCCACGGCACGAACGCGAGCGCGCCGATCACGGAGATCGCCAGCGGGTCCTGCGTCAGGGTGACGGCCACGAGCGGCACCGCCGTGCGTCCGATGCCGTCGGCGAGATTGCTGAACGCGGCGGCCGTCCAGAGCTTGCCGAAGTCGCGCCCCAGCGGCCGCCGCGGAGCGGAAGCCGTCGCCGCGCTCGTCTTCACGGTGCTCACGGTCGTCACGGTGCTCACGGTCAGCGCGGCAGGAGGGGCAGCGCGTGCACGGCGGAGTGATCGCGACGAGCGTCGTCGAACTGCGCCCATGCGGCCGCGTGCGCAGGAATCACTCGGGTGGAGGGGGTGGTGCGCTTCATGATGATGCTCCTTGCTCGGGGAGGGGGAAGATGTCGGCGCGGATGCTGATCGGCCGCAGTCCCTCGGTATCCGGATCCTGGTCGCGGTACGCGCGGGCGAACTCGTCGATCACGTGCTGCATGCGCGAGATGAGGTCGATCGTCTGCGGGAGGGTGAGCCGGAGGTTCGCCGTTGTGATCATCGCCTCTTGGGGGTCGACGACGCCCGAGGGGACGAGGGACGAGTTGACGTATTGCATGAGCTGCTGGTGGCGCCGCGTGAGGAACTCGCTCATCACGACTTGGGTGGCGGCGCGGCCGGACGGCGTCTTCATCGCGTCCGGGTTCGTGAAGCTGATTCCGCCGCGCGGACGCTCCCACCAACGCTCCCGGCCCGTTCCGCGGTCGGCGACCTCACGGATCAGATCGTGTTTGGCGAGCGCGCGCAGGTGGTAGCTGGTCGAGCCGGAGGACTCCCCCGTCATCGCGGCGAGGGTGCTCGCGGTCTGCGGACCGTACTGGCTCAGGATGTCGTAGATCTCGACGCGCAGCGGGTGTGCGAGAGCGCGCAACGCTCCGGCATCCAGCATCCGCTCCGCGTGCGGCATCTGCGCTGCGGACATCTCGTCGGGTCCCTCGATCTCGGTCATGCTGCAAAGATACCTTTGCAGATAGTAGGTTGCAAGCTCTTGTTTGCAACCTGCTCTTTGCAGGACGGCGGGTGCTCCAGAGGATGCGTTCGGGGGACGTACGCTGAAGACATGACGGATGCCTCGGCCAACCCCCTCCTCGCTCCTTCGACGCTCCCGTACGGGCTCCCCGACTACCGAGAGATCGCTCCGCAGCACTACCTCCCCGCGTTCGAGGAAGCGTTCGCACAGCACCGCGCCGAGATCGCCGCCATCACGGCGCAGACGGAACCTGCGTCCTTCGAGAACACGATGATTCCGCTCGAGCGCAGCGGCGACCTGCTCGGCTCTGTCGCCCGGACGTTCTACACGGTGAGCTCCGCCGACGCGACACCGGAGATCCAAGAGATCGACGAGACGCTCGCTCCGCTCATGTCCGCACACCGCGACGCGATCACGCTCGACGCAGCGCTCTACGCCCGCATCGCCGACCTGCACGCGCAGCTCGACGATCTCGACCTCGATGCGGAATCGCGCTACCTCGTCGAACGCCACTACCGCGAGATGACGCACGCCGGTGCGGCCCTCGACGACGACGCGAAGTCTCGTCTCACCGATCTCAACGGGCGCCTCGCGACGCTCAGCAACACCTTCGAGAAGCACCTGCTCGCCGACACGAACGACCTCGCCGTCGTCTTCGACACCGCGGAGGAGCTCGACGGCCTCGATGAGGGCGCGCTCTCCGCCGCCACGCAGGCCGCGGCTGACCGGGGACTCGAAGGGAAGTACGCCGTCACGCTGACGCTGTTCACCGGGCATCCCTACCTCGCGCGTCTCACCGACCGGGCGAGCCGCGCGCGCCTGTTGGAGGCGTCGCGCTCGCGGGGCGTCCGGGGTGGCGCGAACGACAATCGCGTGATCGTGCGCGAGATCGTGCGGTTGCGGGCCGAGCGTGCCGCGCTTCTCGGATACGATTCGCACGCGGCTTACATCACCTCAGACGAGACCACCGGTACGCCCGAGGCCGTCCACGCCATGCTGCGTCAGCTCGCCGCGCCGGCGGCCGCCAACGCGCGGCGGGAGCAGGCCGCGCTGCAGCAGATCATCGACGAGACCGCGGCCGACACCGGGACGGAGCCGTTCACGCTCGAAGCGCGCGACTGGGCGTACTACACCGAAAAGGTCCGCACTGCGACCTACGACATCGACACGGCGGCGCTCCGCCCGTGGTTCGAGGCCGAGCGCGTGCTCCAGGACGGTGTGTTCTGGGCTGCGACCCAGCTCTACGGCGTCACCTTCACCGAGCGGCCCGATCTTCCCGCCTACCACCCCGACGCCCGCGTGTTCGAGGTGAAGGATGCCGACGGCTCGCCCCTCGGCCTCTTCATCCTCGACCTCTACACCCGCGACACGAAGCGGGGTGGCGCGTGGATGAACTCGATCGTGCTGCAGTCGCGCCTGCGCGGCACCTCGCCCGTCGTCGTCAACAACCTGAACGTGCCGAAGCCTGCCGCCGGCAAGCCGACACTCCTGACACTCGACGAGGTCACGACGCTCTTCCACGAGTTCGGACATGCGCTGCACGGGCTGTTCGCCGTCACGACCTACCCGCACTTCTCCGGGACCGCCGTCTTCCGCGACTTCGTGGAGTTCCCGAGCCAGGTCAACGAGATGTGGATCATGTGGCCCGAGGTCCTCGCGCACTACGCGCGGCATGTCGAGACCGGTGAGCCGCTCCCCCAGGACGTCGTCGACCGCCTGCACGCCTCGGAGACTTTCAACCAGGGCTTCGCAACGAGCGAGTACCTCGCCGCGGCCTGGCTCGACCAGGCCTGGCATTCGTTGGATGCCTCAGCTGCGGCGGCGGTCGATGATGTCGCCGCCTTCGAGGCGTCCGCCCTCGCCGACATCGGCCTCGACAACCCGGTCGTCCCGACGCGGTACTCGTCGACGTACTTCGCGCACGTGTTCTCGGGCGGCTACAGCGCGGGCTATTACTCGTACATCTGGAGCGAGGTGCTCGACGCCGACACCGTCGAGTGGTTCACCGAGAACGGCGGCCTGACGCGTGCGAACGGCGACCGCTTCCGCGAGCGACTTCTCGGCGTCGGAGGCTCGAAGGATCCGCTCGAGGCCTACCGCGACTTCCGCGGGCGCGACGCCGAGATCGCCCCGCTTCTCAAGCGCCGCGGCCTCGAGGGATAGGCGCACCTCCGCGTTCAGGCGAGCGCACGGATCTCGCGTGCAGAGGGATCTCGCGTGCGAAGGCGCGCGTCCGCTCTGCGATCGCCGCGGGGACCTCAGCCACCGCGAAATGCCCGCCTTCTTCGAGCCGCTCGAACACGCGGAGATCACGATAGAAGCTGCGCGCGACCGATTCGGGGTTGTCGTGTTCGTGCCGCTGAATGAAGACCGCAGCAGGAACCTCGACCGGAGGCACGTCCCCGCCGCCGCCGTCGAAGTAGGGCCGGAACGACGTCCCGATCGACTGTGTCACCCAGTAGAGCGTCGCCTCCGTGAGGATCCGGTCGCGCGAGATGCGTCGTCCGACAGCGCTCGGGTCGCCGACCGGAGTGTCGCTCCATTCGACGAGTTTCTCGGCGATCCAGGCGAGGATCCGGGCGGGCGAGTCGTGGAGCGCTGCGGCGAGCGTGTCGGGTCGGGTGTGCTGCAGGTGCGCGTATCCGCTCATCGCGTATGCCTCGGCGTCCACGCGGTCGTAGAACGCGCGCGCATCGGCATCGGTCGTCGCTTCGCGCTCGGCCGCGCCCAGGAAGTGGGCGTGTGTCACGACGATCCCCGCGACGGTGTCGGGATGGGAGGCCGCGATGAGGTCGCTGACGTTCGCCGTCAGGTCCTCGCCGTAGGTGAGGAAGCGCTCGTAGCCGAGGACCTCGGTCATCAGGCGGTGCATGAGGTCGGCGAACCGCGCCTCGGTGATCGGCTCGTCGAGCGGCGGTGAGAAGGCGAACCCCGGGAGGCTCACCACCACGACGTCGAAGTCGGGGAGCAGGTCTGCGAAGTCGAGCTGCAGTGCGAACGTGTGGGGCCATCCGTGCATCACGAGGAGGGCGGGCGCGCCAGTTCGCTCCGAACGCAGATGGGCGAAGTGCAGAGTTGCGCCGTCCACGTCCGCAAAGAACTGCGGATGCCTGTTCAGCCAGGCTTCCCGCGCGCCAGTCGAACGCCCGCCAGGAATCGACCAGTGTGCGCAGGTAGTCCGCCGTCATCCCCGAGTGCATGCGGCGCGGGGAGTCGTCGAGGAAGCGCGTCCGCGCGAGCCGGCCGCTGAGGTCGTCGACCACGACGTCCGGAATGTCGATGGTGAAGGGTTGGATGGACATTTCGGCACGCTACTGCGGGCCTCGGACATCTCGTCCGGCCGCGTCCGCTGGCGCGGCTTCGATCGCGAAGATCAACCGCGCGAACGCGCCGACGGCCTTCGCCGACACCAGCCGCAGCCGATCGGACTCGAGCCGTCGCGGCAGAAGCGGCGCCCCGCCGGTCAGCAGCACGGGGGCGATGGAGACGGCGATCTCATCGAGAAGACCGGCGTCGAGGAACTGGCCGGCGAGGTCGCCTCCTCCGACGATCCAGATGTCCTTCTCCCCCGCTGCCGCACGGAGCGCGGGCACCGCATCGGACACGTCGCCGGAGACGAAGGTGATGTCGGCGCCTTCCGGGGCCGGAAGATCGCGCGTGGTGAAGACGAAGGTCGGGGTGTCGCCGTGGAACTCCCGCCACTTCTCCGGGTGGGCGAGAATGTCCGACTCCTGCAGCACCCACTCATACGTGGTCGACCCCTCCACCATCGCGCCGACGTTCTGGGGTAGTACTTCGTCGTCGGGGGTCGTCTCGCCGTCGACAGCGAAGAGCCAGGCGAGCGAGTTGTCCTCATCCGCGATCCAGCCGTTGAGCGAGGTCGCCGTGTCGAAGATGATCCGTGTCATGCCTGGCAGGCTACGCGGAGCCTCGGACACGGTCGGGTCGGCAGTCTTGTCGGCGCGAAACGTCCCCATTCCGACAGATGAGCGCGGAGTGCGCCGACAATCGCGTTCGAGGCCGCGTGCTGCGCCGAAGATGACGCGCCGGCGCCTACCCCGAGCGTCGGGAGCCGAGTAGCCGCACCACCGTGGCATGCTTCGCCCGGGTGTACGCTCGCCAGTCGGCGTTGTCCGACGCCGCGGCGCGCTTGGCGGCGAGGTAGTCGGCTCGCGCGCGTGCGTCGCGGCGCAGGATATCTCGGAAGGCGAGCCGTGCGACCCACATCTCTCCGCCGTGCGGGACGACGTGCACGACCGCGCCGCCCGAGGCATCCTCGCTGCGCAGATCGACCTCGGCCCACATCCATGCATGACCGGGACGGATGCCGTCGAGCTGCAACCCCGCGCGTTGCAGAGCGCTCACGGCCTCCTCAACCGCACCCGCGACGCCGACGAGCACGTCGACGGCATCCTTCGCCGGGAAGTCCGGCACCGCAGTGGATCCGATGTGCTCCACATGAGCGTCGCGGAGTGTTGCGCCCACCAGCGCCGACACCGCCGCGAATCGCTCTGCCCACGCGGCGCCACGCGGTTCGACGAGCCGCACGGGCCCGAGATCGCGGGGCACCGGTCAAGCGCTCTTGCGCTTGCGCTCCAGAACCAGGGTCGGCTCGGCCCCCTCGGTGACGGCGGCGCGGGTCACGATGACCTTCGCGACGTCGTCGATCGAGGGGATCTCGAACATGATCGGGCCGAGGACGTCCTCGAGGATCGCTCGCAGGCCCCGCGCGCCCGTCTTCCGGGCGACGGCGAGGTCGGCGATCGCCCGCAGCGCGTCGTCTTCGAACTCGAGCTCGGCGCCGTCGAGTTCGAACATGCGCTGGTACTGCTTGACGAACGCGTTCTTCGGGCCGGTCAGGATCTCGATGAGCGCCTTCTGGTCGAGCGGCGCGACCGACGTGACGACCGGGAGCCGCCCGATGAACTCGGGGATCAGACCGAACTTGTGCAGGTCTTCGGGCTCGACCTCGCTGAACAGGTCGAGCTCCTTGCCCTTCTCCTGCAGCGGGGCACCGAAGCCGACGCCGTGCTTGCCGACGCGTGAGGAGATGATGTCCTCGAGGCCTGCGAAGGCGCCCGCGACGATGAACAGGACGTTCGTCGTGTCGATCTGGATGAACTCCTGGTGCGGATGCTTGCGCCCGCCCTGGGGCGGCACGGAGGCGACGGTACCCTCGAGGATCTTCAGCAGCGCCTGCTGGACGCCCTCCCCCGACACATCGCGGGTGATCGAGGGGTTCTCGGCCTTGCGGGCGATCTTGTCGACCTCGTCGATGTAGATGATGCCGGTCTCGGCGCGCTTGACGTCGAAGTCGGCGGCCTGCAGGAGCTTCAGCAGGATGTTCTCGACGTCCTCGCCGACGTATCCCGCCTCGGTGAGGGCCGTCGCGTCGGCGACGGCGAACGGGACGTTGAGACGCTTGGCGAGCGTCTGCGCCAGGTACGTCTTGCCGCAGCCGGTGGGGCCGAGGAGCAGAATGTTGCTCTTTGCGATCTCCACCTCTTCGGCGCGCTGCTCGGCGGGCTGGATGGTGCCGTGTGCACGCACGCGCTTGTAGTGGTTGTAGACGGCGACCGAGAGCGCCTTCTTCGCGGCATCCTGCCCCACCACGTACTCCTCGAGGAACGAGAAGATCTCCCGTGGCTTGGGAAGGTCGAAGTCGGCGACGACCCCGTCGCCGGACTCGGCCATACGCTCTTCGATGATCTCGTTGCAGAGTTCGACGCACTCGTCGCAGATGTATACGCCGGGGCCCGCGATGAGCTGCTGGACCTGCTTCTGGCTCTTGCCGCAGAAGGAACACTTGAACAGGTCGGCGCTCTCACCGATGCGAGCCATGGTGCCCCTCCTCAGGAGAACTCTCGAGAATCCGCTTCGAGCCTAACCTCTGATCCCGACATCGCGGCGGATTGCGACGCGCGGGGAACACAGAAACGCCCCGCCGACCGCGGAGATCCGGGTGGGCGGGGCGTTTCAGGGCCTCGTATGTCAGGACGTGATCGCAGCGGGCGTGCGCTTGCGCGAGGTCAGCACCTGGTCGACGATCCCGTATTCCATCGCCTCGTGCGCGGAGAGGATCTTGTCACGGTCGATGTCCTTGTTGACCTCTTCCTGCGTCTTCTTTGTGTGGCGCGCCATCGTCTCTTCGAGCCAGGTGCGCATGCGGAGAATCTCCGCCGCCTGGATCTCGATGTCGGAGGCTTGTCCGTGCCCGGCCTCGCCGACGGCGGGCTGGTGGATGAGGATCCGCGCGTTCGGGAGCGCAAGGCGTTTGCCCGGTGCGCCGGCGGCGAGCAGAACGGATGCCGCGGATGCCGCCTGACCGAGGACGACCGTCTGGATCTCGGGCGAGACGTACTGCATCGTGTCGTAGATCGCCGTCATGGCCGTGAACGAACCGCCGGGCGAGTTGATGTACATGATGATGTCGCGGTCGGGGTCCTGCGACTCGAGCACGAGCAGCTGGGCCATGACGTCGTCGGCGGACGCGTCGTCGACCTGCACGCCGAGGAAGATCACGCGGTCTTCGAACAGCTTGTTGTAGGGGTCCTGGCGCTTGTAGCCGTAGGCGGTGCGCTCCTCGAACTGCGGCAGGATGTAGCGGCTCGAGGGCATCTGGAGGCCGCCGGCCGAGTGCATGGGCGTCTGCATCGGGGCGCCGAAGGCGGGGGTGTTCATTCTGTGTGCTCCTTCAGTTCCCGGGTCAGTTCGAGGTGGTGTCGGTGCCGCCGCCGCCGACGACGTCCGTCGCCGACTCGCGGATGTGGTCGACGAAGCCGTACTCGAGGGCCTCTTCGGCGGTGAACCAGCGGTCGCGGTCGCCGTCGGCGTTGACTTGCTCGACCGACTTGCCGGTCTGGGCGGCCGTGATCTCGGCGAGGCGACGCTTCATGTCGAGGATGAGCTGCGCCTGCGTCTGGATGTCGCTCGAGGTTCCGCCGAACCCGCCGTGGGGCTGGTGCAGCAGGACGCGCGCGTTCGGGGTGATGTAGCGCTTGCCCTTGGTGCCGGCGGTCAGCAGCAGCTGGCCCATGGATGCCGCCATGCCGATGCCGACGGTGACGATGTCGTTCGGCACGAACTGCATCGTGTCGTAGATCGCCATGCCGGCCGTGATCGAGCCGCCGGGCGAGTTGATGTAGAGGTAGATGTCCTTCTCGGAATCTTCGGCGGCGAGGAGGAGGATCTTGGCGCAGATCTCGTTCGCGTTCTCATCGCGCACCTCCGACCCGAGCCAGATGATGCGGTCCTTCAACAGCCTGTCGAAGACGCTCGTCGCCATCAGTGGTTCAGCCATGGATACTCCTGCTTCCGGGTTTCGGTATGCCTCGAATCTACCGATGCCCCGAGGCACCCCCGCCCGTGTTCGCCGTCGGCGGAGCGCGTGTCACCGCGGGGCGCCCGAAGATGCGGCAAGGGCCGGATGCCGAGGCATCCGACCCTTGCCGATCTCGATGGTCGAGCGCCCGCACCGGAGGTGCGGGGTGATCGCGGCTTACTCCGCGGCATCCTTCTTCGCGGCCGGCTTCTTGGCCGCCGGCTTCTTGGCCGCCGGCTTCTTGGCCGCCGGCTTCTTGGCGGGCGCCTTCTTCTCAGTGGCCTTCTTCTCAGTGGCCTTCTTCGCGGGCTTGTCGGCCTCGGCCTCTGCGTCGGCGGCCTCGTCGGCGATCTCCTGAGCCTCCTCGACGACCTCCTCCTCGAGGGCGGCCTCGTCCTCGGGGGCGATGAAGCCGGTGAGGTCGACGGGCTTGCCGTTCGCATCGACCACGGTGACCTTGCCGAGGGCGATCGCGAGCGCCTTGTTGCGGGCGACCTCACCGACCATGAGCGGCAGCTGGTTGCCCTGCTGCAGCGCGTCGACGAACTCCTGCGGCGCCATGCCGTACTGCGCGGCGGACTGGATGAGGTACTGGGTGAGCTCGTCCTGCGAGACCTGCACATCGAACGCCTCGGCCAGCTTGTCGAGGATCATCTGCGTGCGGAACTGCTTCTCGCTCGCCTCGGTGACTTCGGCGCGGTGCTCGTCGTCCTCGAGACGACCCTCGCCCTCGAGGTGCGCGTGCACCTCGTCCTCGACGAGCTGGGCGGGAACGGGGATCTCGGCCTTCTCGATGAGTGCCTCGACGAGCTTGTCGCGGGCGGCGGCACCCTGGACGAACACCGACTGCTCCGAGACGCGCTCAGCAAGGCTGTCGCGGAGCTCGGCGAGGGTGTCGAACTCGGAAGCCATCTGCGCGAAGTCGTCGTCGGCGTCGGGGAGCTCGCGCTCCTTGACGGCCATCACGGAGACAGAGACCTCGGCCTCTTCGCCGGCACGGTCGCCGCCGACGAGGGTCGAGCGGAACGTGGTGTCCTCGCCCGCGGTGAGGGAGTCGATGGCCTCATCGATGCCCTCGAGCAGCTCGCCGGAGCCGACCTCGTACGAGACGCCCTCGGCGCGGTCGATCTCGACGCCGTCGATCGTGGCGACGAGGTTCAGTTCGACGAAGTCTCCGGTCGCCGCGGGGCGGTCGACCGTCACGAGCGTGCCGAAGCGGCCGCGGAGGCGGTCGAGTTCGGCGTCGACGGCGGCATCATCGGTCTCGACCGTGTCGATCTCGACGGTCACGTCGGAGAGCTCGGGAAGGTCGAACTCGGGGCGGACGTCCACCTCGACCTCGACCTTGAGGTCGCCGGAGTAGTCCTTCTCGTTCGGCCACTCGATGACCTCGGCCGCGGGCCGGCCGACGGTGCGCAGCTCGTTGGCGAGGACCGCTTCGCGGTAGAAGCCGTCGAGCCCTTCGCTGACCGCGTGCTCGATGACGGCGGCACGGCCGACGCGCTGATCGATGATCGGCGCGGGGACCTTGCCCTTGCGGAAGCCCGGGATCTGGATGTCCTGCGCGATGTGCTCGTACGCGTGCGTGATCGACGGCTTGAGCTCGTCGGGAGTGACCGAGATGTGGAGCTTCACCCGGGTAGGGCTGAGCGTCTCGACGGTGCTGGTGACCATGCCTGTTCGTTCTCCTCGTGTTCGGCCGCGCGGGAGCGAGGCCGGGGTCTGGGTCGGATGTCGGTGGGGCCGGTGGTCGGGGCGACAGGATTTGAACCTGCGGCCTCCCGCTCCCAAAGCGGGCGCTCTACCAAGCTGAGCTACGCCCCGGGCGCGCACGCGAGCGAGCGCCGATTCACGGCCGTGGGCAAGTCTAGCCGACGAGACCTTGTAGACTCTTCCGAGTGCCGTGATGAGCGGCCTCGGGGATGTAGCTCAATGGTAGAGCTTCAGTCTTCCAAACTGACGGCGCGGGTTCGATTCCCGTCATCCCCTCCGAGAACGAGAAACCCCCGACCCGGCCGGGGGTTTCTTCGCGTTCGACGCGCGTGCCCCCGGTGTCCGAGGGTGCGCTGGTTCTTCGGAGATCGCGCGTTCTGCGGACGCATCGGGGAGGATCTCTCCGAAGAACGGCGGATCTCCGAAGAGCGGCGGATGCCGGGCCCGCACCAACCCCAGGACAGCCCCGAGGAGGGCGCGTCAGCGCGCGTCGCGCGCGTCCTCGTGGTTCGCGGTGTGTGCGCGGTAGATCTGCGCATTGTGCAGGATGCCGGCGCGCTCCTCGTCGGTGAGCTCGCGCCGAACCTTCGCCGGAACGCCCGCGACGAGCGACCCGTCGGGCACGACCGTGTCGGAGAGGACCAACGCTCCCCCGGCCACGAGGCATCCGCTGCCGATGACCGCGCCGGAGAGCACCACGCTCCCCATGCCGATGAGCGAGCCGTCGCCGATCGTGCAGCCGTGGACGACGGCGTTGTGCCCGACGGACACGTTCTCGCCGATGATGACGGGCGACCCGGCATCCACGTGCACCGACACGTTGTCCTGCAGATTGCTGCCGGGTCCGAGGGTGATCGACGCGCTGTCGCCGCGGACGACGGCGTTGTACCAGACGCTCGCGCCCTCGGCCAGCGTGACGTCGCCGACGATGCGCGCGCCGGAGGCGACGAACGCGCTCTCGTGGAGCTGCGGCGTGAGGCCGGAGACGGACAGGATCGAGGCATCGTCGGCGATGGTCATGCCCCGACGATATCGCGCCCGCCGGCACGCCTTCAGGCACGTGTAAGCCGAGCCTTGTCTTGCTTGCGGAATGCCGGGGCGTGAGTAGCGTTTAACCAGATGTGAGGCCACGGCGCCTCCACGCTCACCAGGAGGAGAAGAGACCATGGGCAAGACGCAGACGATCTCGATGACGGCGACCGGCCCCGAGGCATCCGCCAGCACGGCTCAGTTCCTGACTCCCGTCGTGCTGGGGCTGCAGGCGTTGGCGACCAACGGCAAGCAGGCGCACTGGAACGTGCGCGGAGCGAACTTCATCTCGGTGCACGAGCTGCTCGACTCGGTCGTCGCGAACGCCCAGGCCTTGGCCGACCTCGCCGCCGAGCGCATCGTGGCCCTCGGCCTGCCGATCGACGCCCGCACGACGGCTATCGCCGAGAAGATCGCCCCGACCGTCGTGCCGGCAGGCTTCGCCCAGTGGCAGGACGAGATCGTCGCGATCGTCACCGACATGGATGCGATCATCGCCGACGTGCAGGCCGCGATCGACGGCCTCGACGAGACAGATCTCAGCAGCCAGGATGTCGCAATCGAGATCAAGCGGGGGCTCGAGAAGGACCGTTGGTTCCTCTCGGCCCACCTCGCCGAGTAAGGCGCACGCGACAGACGCCGGATGCCCCGGGCCAGCACTGACTGGCTCGGGGCATCCGTCGTTCGCCCGGCGTCGCCGCGCCGGTCGCGCCCTCACGCGACGTGCGTGAGTCGCCCCTCCAGGAGCGTCGCAAGCGCGCGCGTCGCCCGCAGCGAGGGCTCGTCCGCGGTCAGCGGATCGCGGTCCACCACCGCGAGATCGGCGACATCTCCCGGGGCGAGGGTCGCGCGGGCGAGCGAGCCCTCCCCCGTCGATGCCGCGAGCGCCGTCGCGGCATCCAGCGCCTGCTCGGGTCGCCAGGCGGGACGTCCGTCGCGCGTGCGGTGGACGGCGGCGGCCATGGCGGCCCACGGGTCGAGCGGGGAGACGGGGGCGTCCGACCCGAAGAGGAGGTTCGCCGCGGCGTCCGCCAACGCGCGCAGCGGATAGGCGATCGCGGTCTGACCCGCCCAGATCGTGTCGGTCATGTCGCGATCGTCGACGGCATGCTCGGGCTGCACGCTCGCACCGACCCCCAGGCGCGCGAACCGTGGGACGTCGGCTGCGGCCACGAGCTGGGCGTGCTCGATCGTGCCGGTCGCCCCCGTGACTGTGAAGGCGTCGAGCGCGAACGAGTTCGCGACGTCTCCGATCGCGTGCACGGCGCACGAGAGCCCCGCACCCGTCGCGCGTGTCATGAGCGCGACCAGATCCTGCGGCGGCACGGTGAGGACGCCGTGGTTGTGCGGGTCGCCGGGGTAGCTGTGCGAACACGCCGCCGTACGCGTTCCGAGGGATCCGTCGCTGATCACCTTGAGCGAGCCGACGCGCGCGAGCCCCGCGGGGTCCACGGCGTCGCCGGTCTCGAGTCCCTCGGCGATCGCGCGCTCGAGCTGTGCCGGGTAGATGCCGAACCGCACCCGCACGGCGTCGAAACCCGCCGCGGTGCGGCGCGCCCAGGCATCCGCGTTCCAGGCCATGTCGAGATCGACGATGCCGACGATCCCGCGCGCGGCGGCCTTTTCGAGCGCTCGGGCGACGAGAACGTCGCCCACGACCGGGTCGGCGGCGTTGAGTCGGCGCGAGATCTCGAACGCCGGCTCCTCGCGGAGCATGCCGTCGAGGCTCGGCGCGAACTGCTCGCGCCGGAAGGCGGCGGAGTTCAGCCAGACGCTGTGCACGTCGGCGTTGATGAGGTACGTCGGGACGTTGCCGGTCGCCGCGTCGAGGAGCGCGAGCGACGGCGCGTCGGCCCACAGCGCGTCGCGAAATCCGGTGCCGATCCGTCGCCCGTCGTCGAGAACGGGCGCGCGGCCCATGTGTGCGGCGGCCTCGGCGGCGGATGCCGCGCCGCCGAGCGCCTCGCGCTGCGCGACGAGCGCCCACTGCACGGTGTGGACGTGGTGGTCCCAGAGGCCCGGGATCACCCAGCCGCCGTCGGCGTCGATGACGGGGCCGCGGTGCGCGAGGGTCCCGGCGGGCGCGATGTCCGCGATCACGCCGCCGTGGAGATGCAGGTCGACGAGGTCGTCGCCGAAGGGGTCGAGGCGGCCGGCGCCGGTCAGGCGGGCGTTCGCGATGACACGAGGCCGCTCGCCGCGCTGCGCAGAACTCCGGATCATCGGTCGCCCTCCCCCGCACGCAGGGCCGATTCAGGCCCAGCGGCCGGGGCTGATTGAGGCCCTGTGGCCAAGGCCGATTCAGGCCCTGCGGCCGGGGCTGATTCAGGCCCTGCGGCGCCGGATCTCGGGAGAACCGTACCCCGCGCAACGCGCAGCGCCTCGTGCGCCCGGCGCATCTCGCCCGGCAGGCGCGGGTCGGCGTAGGGGCTCGCGCCCTCCTCGAGCTCCGCGATGATCGTGTCGACGACCTCGTCGCTGCGGTTCTGGCTCAGCTTGCGCTTGGCGACCACCGTCGTCGGCGTGAGCCGGAAACCCACGGTCCCCCGCTCGAGGCGTCGCACGTACTCCTCGTCGTTCGGCGCCTGCCACATCATCCGCGGGGCGGGAAGGGATGCCTCGAACCGCGCGACGAGACGGTCGAGCACCCTTAGGTTCTCGTCGGGGCTCAGGATCTCGGGCACGCCGCTCAGGTGCACGGAGACGAAGTTCCAGGTCGGCACCGCCGGCACGTCGCCGTACCATCCGGGTGAGATGTAACCGTGCGGCCCCTGCACGATGACGAGGAGCTCCCGGTCACCGAGCCCGAGGATCGCGTCGTCGGGTTTTCCGACGTGGCCGACGATCGTGAGGTCGTCGCGATCCTCATCGAGCAGGACGGCGTAGTGCGACGCGACGAGCCCGTTCTCGCCCTCGGCGACGAGCGTCACCCAGGGGTTCTGGTCGATCACGCGCCGCAGCTCCGCGGCATCCGTCATCGTGAAACTCGGGTTCTGCCTCACGCGCGATTCCCTTTCGACGCCCTCACGACTGCCGCCCTCACTTCTGACAGGACGGGCACCAGTACAGCTTCCGGCTCGCCATCTCCTCGAGGACGATCTCGGTGCCGCATACGCGGCACGGCAGTCCCGCGCGGTGATAGACCCAGTGGCGGTCGTCGCGGCTCGCCATCGCCCGGCGGTACGCCTCGGGGTCGAGGTCGTCCATCGTCATCATCTGTCCCGTCTCGACGCCGATCACGAGCAGCCGCGACCAGTCGCGCCAGATATCGCGGACGACCTCCTCCGGAACGAGCTTGCCGGGCGTGTGCGGATCGAGGAGAGCCCGGTAGAGGAGTTCCGCACGGTAGACGTTTCCGATGCCGCTGACGACCGACTGGTCCATGAGGAGGAGCCCGATCGCGGTGGGCTTGCGGCGGACGACCTCGGTGAAGCGCTCCTCACCCTCCTCGGGGTCGTCGACGAGGGGGTCGGGGCCGAGCTTCGCGATCGTCGCGGCGACCTCGTCGGGCGTCTGCAGCTCGCACGCGGTGGGCCCCCGGAGGTCAGCGCACGTGACATCGGTGAGGAGGCGCAGCCGCACCTGCCCGACGACGGGCGGCGGCCATTCCTCGTCGCCCTCGTCGTCGAGACCGCGCGTCTGCTCGCTCATCCGCACCCGGCCGCGGGCGCGCCGCGGCGCCCCGATGGAACTGAGCGAGTTCTCCCCCGCGGCGTCGAAGATCGCCGCGGCGCCGGTGGCCGCAGCGTCGGTCTCCGTGACGTCGTGGAGATCGGTACCGCGCTGGTTCGTCTGTCCCATGCGCCCGTTCGCCGAGGCGATCGTCGGGTCGACGAGGATCTCGCCGGCGAAGTCCCACGCGCCGTACATGCCGAGGTGCACGCGCAACCAGAGGTCGCCCTCGAACTCGAGGAACATCTGCTTCCCGACGGCCCGAACGCTCACGACCTCGCGCCCGTCGAGCACGGCCGCGCCCTCTGCGAAGCGGCCTTGTGGGCTGGATGCCGCGACGCGCTTGCCGACGACGTTGCGATCGAACTGCCGGGCGATCCGGTGGACGGAGTGACCCTCAGGCATGAGCGGAGAGGGCCTGCGTGGAGAGCGGCATCAGCCGGCTTCGGGGTCGAACGCGTCGGAGGACTCGCCGCCGTGCGGCTGCGGTGCCACGCCGGCGCGGGGGTCGGGAAGGAGCGTCCCGTCGCGCTCGAAGTCGGCGATCTGGGCGATCCGCCGCACGTGCCGCTCCTCACCGCTGAACGGCGTCGCGATGAAGCGGTCGATGAAGGCCGCCGCTTCGTCGAACGTGTGCTGGCGCGCGCCGATGGCGATGACGTTCGCGTCGTTGTGCTCGCGGGCGAGCTCCGCGGTCGCGAGGCTCCAGACGAGGGCGGCGCGGATGCCGCGGACCTTGTTCGCCGCGATCTGCTCGCCGTTGCCCGAACCGCCGAACACGACGCCGAGCGTGTCGATGCCCGCCTCCTGGTCGCGGACGACCGCCTGCGCGGCGCGGATGCAGAACGCCGGGTAGTCGTCGAGCGCGTCGTACTCGATCGGCCCGTGGTCGACGACGTCGTGGCCCTGGGCGGCGAGGTGGTGCTGCAATTGGGTGGAGAACTCGAGGCCGGCGTGGTCGGTCGCGATGTGGATGCGCATGCGTCCATCCTAGGGATGCCGCACCGCTCCGGATCCCGAGCAGCGCTGCGCACGACGCGCGGTATGATGATTCCATCATGTCACTAGATGATCGTCAGCGACCCCTCTATGAGGTCAAGGCGGGGCTCTTCAAGGGCCTCGCGCATCCGTTGCGGATCCGCATCCTCGAGCTCCTCGTCCAACACCCCGATCGGAGCGTCGCAGACCTCCAGACGGAGACCGGACTCGAGGCATCCCACCTGTCGCAGCATCTCGCGGTGCTCCGCCGCCACCGCCTCGTCGTCTCCGACCGCCGCGGCAGCCACGTCTTCTACGCGCTCGCCGATCCGGCTGTCGCGCGCTTGCTCACCGCGGCGCGCGAGCTGCTCCTCGGCATCCTGGAGGGCGACGGCGAGCTGCTGCAGGATGCGCGCGAGCTCCCGGCCCTCGCGGCGGTGCCGGCCGGGTCATGAACGTCCGCGCGCTCCTCCCCTCGCGTCGGGACTACCGGCAGCTCCCACGCACCTGGCGTGGGGACCTGCTCGCCGGCGTCACGGTCGGCATCGTCGCGCTGCCCCTCGCGCTCGGCTTCGGCGTCAGCTCGGGGTTGAGCGCCGAGGCGGGGCTCGTCACCGCCGTCGTCGCCGGTCTGGTCGCGGCGGTCTTCGGCGGATCGAACGTGCAGGTGTCGGGTCCGACGGGCGCGATGGTCGTCGTGCTCGTCCCGATCGTCGCGGCGCACGGGGCGGGCGGAGTGGCCGTCGTCACGA
The DNA here is from genome assembly GCF_057706945.1 of Microbacterium sp. bgisy203. Taxonomy (NCBI): domain Bacteria; kingdom Bacillati; phylum Actinomycetota; class Actinomycetes; order Micrococcales; family Microbacteriaceae; genus Microbacterium; species Microbacterium sp. bgisy203. Next base: position 227,597 of record NZ_JBYIPF010000001.1, read on the forward strand.
TCCTCGCGGGTGCGATCCTCGTCGTCGCCGGCGCCCTGCGTCTCGGACGCGCCGTGTCCTTCATCCCCTGGCCCGTGATCGAGGGGTTCACGGTCGGCATCGCCGTCATCATCTTCGCGCAGCAGATCCCGGCACTGGTCTCGGCGCACACCGCCCCGGCATCCGAGCACTCCTCCAACGCGATCGCCGCGGCGGTGCAGTCGTTCGCGGACTTCGACGGCGCCTACTTCGTCTGGGCGCTCGGGGCGGTCGCGGTCGTCGCCGCCTGCATGCTGGGCGCGCCGCGCCTGCACCGCGCGATCCCCGGCTCGCTCGTCGGGATCGTGGTCGTCACGGTGGCGACCCTCCTCCTGTCGACGCCGCTCGCCCGGATCGGCGCCCTCCCGTCGTCGCTCCCCGCGCCCGCCGTTCCGGCGATCGACCCCGCGGTGCTCGGATCGCTCATCCTTCCCGCGGCCACCGTCGCGGCGCTCGCGGCGATCGAGTCGCTGCTGTCCGCGCGCGTCGCCGCGTCCCTCGCGCCCACGGGCCCGGTCGATGCCGACCGCGAGCTCGTCGGCCAGGGCCTCGCCTCGCTCGCCTCGTCGCTGTTCGGCGGCATGCCCGCGACCGGCGCGATCGCGCGCACCGCGGTGAACGTGCGCTCGGGTGGTCGCAGTCGCCTCGCCGCGATCATCCACGCGCTCGTGCTGCTGCTCGTCGTCGTGGCGGTCGCCGGCCCCGTCGGGGAGATCCCGCTGGCGGCGCTTGCGGGCGTGCTCATGGTGACGGCCGTCCGCATGGTCGATGTGCGCACAGTGCGCTCGGTGCTCCGCTCCACGCGGGCCGATGCCGTGGCCTTCGTCACGACGGCGATCGTCACCGTCTCGGTGGACCTCATCGTCGCCGTCCTGATCGGCGTCGTCCTCGCGGGCGTGTTCGCGCTGCGCGCACTCTCCCGCGCGTCGGCCGTGCGACGCGAGGACATCGCCGGCGAACCGGAGCCGGGCGACGACCACATCGCGGTGCTCCGCTTCGACGGGCCGCTGATCTTCGCCGGCGGCGACCGGATCCTTGACGAGATCGCCGCGATGGAGGACGTCTCGGTCGTCGTCCTGCGCCTCAGCAAGATCGATCACGTCGACGCGACCGGAGCGCGCCTACTCGGCGACATCGTCCAGTCGCTCGAACGGCGCGGGGTGACCGTGCTGGTCAAGGGGATGCAGACCCAGCACGAAGACCTCTTCCGGGCGGTCGGCGTGCTCGATGCGCTCGGAGGCGGCGACGAGGAGGCACGGGTCTTCGACGCGCTGCCCGACGCGATCGCCCAAGCGCGCCGGCTCGTGCGCGGCGAAACGGCGACGGCGTAGGCTGGTGAGGTTGCCGCCGCCGCCAGCAGCGCCGCGCGTCATCCACCCCACGCCTTCACACCCTCACCCTCGGGAGTACGCCAGTGCCTGGACAGAACCTCACCCGCATCGAGGCGCAGGAGCGCCGCGCGATCGTCTCCACCGAGAGCTACGACGTCGCCCTCGACCTGACGCACGCGACCGACGAGGGTGCGGAGGTGTTCGGCTCGCGCACCGTCGTCCGCTTCCGGGCGACCGAGGGCGCATCGACGTTCATCGACCTGATCGCGCGCGACGTCCGCGAGATCACCCTGAACGGCATCTCGATCGACCCCGCATCCGCCTTCGCCGACTCGCGCATCGCCCTCGAGAACCTCGCCGCCGAGAACGAGCTGATCGTCGACGCCGACTGCCTCTACACGAACACCGGGGAGGGGCTGCACCGCTTCGTCGACCCCGTCGACGGCGAGGTGTACCTGTACTCGCAGTTCGAGGTGCCCGACTCGCGCCGCGTGTTCGCGGTCTTCGAGCAGCCCGACCTGAAGGCGACGTTCCGCTTCACCGTGACGGCGCCGGATGCCTGGAAGGTCGTCTCCAACTCCCCCACGCCCGACCCGGTTCCCGCGGCCCCCGGCACCGCCACCTGGGCGTTCGAGCCGACGCCGGTGATCTCCTCGTACATCACCGCGATCGTCGCCGGCCCCTACGAATCGGTGTTCTCCGAGCTGACGAGCGCGTCCGGTCGGGTCATCCCGCTCGGCGTCTACGGCCGCAAGAGCCTCTGGCAGCACCTCGACGCCGACTACATCTTCGACAAGACGCGTCAGGGCTTCGCGTACTACGAGGAGAAGTTCGGCTACCCCTACCCCTTCGCGAAGTACGACCAGCTCTTCGTCCCCGAGTTCAACGCGGGCGCGATGGAGAACGCGGGCGCGGTCACCTTCACCGAGACGTACGTGTTCCGCTCGAAGGTCACCGACGCCGTCAAGGAGCGTCGCGTCGTCACGATCCTGCACGAGCTCGCTCACATGTGGTTCGGCGACCTCGTCACGATGAAGTGGTGGAACGACCTGTGGCTCAACGAGTCGTTCGCGGAGTGGGCGTCGACGATCGCCACCGCCGAGGCCACCGAGTGGACCGAGGCGTGGACGACCTTCAACGCGATGGAGAAGACCTGGGCGTACCGCCAGGACCAGCTCCCCTCGACCCACCCCGTCGTCGCCGAGATCAACGATCTGCACGACGTCGAGGTCAACTTCGACGGCATCACCTACGCCAAGGGCGGCTCGGTCCTCAAGCAACTCACGTCGTGGGTCGGAATCGACGCCTTCTTCGCCGGCGTCGCGGCGTATTTCCAGAAGCACGCGTTCTCCAACACCGAGCTCGCCGACCTCCTCATCGAGCTCGAGGCCACGAGCGGCCGCGAACTCACCTCGTGGTCCAAGAAGTGGCTCGAGACGGCGGGCGTGAACACGCTGGCGCCCGAGCTGAAGACGGATGCCGACGGCACCATCACCCGATTCGCGATCGTCCAGACCGCCCCCGCCGACTACCCGACGATCCGCCCGCACCGCCTTGGCGTCGGCTTCTACTCGCTGGAGAACGAGGGCCACGGCGCCGCACTCGTGCGCACGCACGACATCGAGCTCGACGTCGACGGCGACCTCACCGAGGTGCCGGAGCTGGTCGGCCTCGCCCAGCCCGATCTCGTCCTGCTGAACGATCAGGACCTCGCGTACGCTAAGATCCGGCTCGACGAGCGCTCCCTGCGGACCGCGATCGCCCACCTCGGCGACATCAGGGACCCGCTCGCCCGCTCGCTCGTCTGGGGAGCGTCATGGGACCAGACGCGCGACGCGGAGGCCGCGGCATCCGACTACGTCGATCTCGTGCTCCGCAACATCGGTGCCGAGACCGAGTCGACGACCGTGCGCACGACCCTCGGGCAGCTGCAGCTCGCCGCGAACAGCTATGTCGTACCGGGCAAGCGCGCCGCGACCCGCGAGAAGGTCGCCGACGGGCTCTGGGCGCTCGCCCAGGCCGCGGAGGCCGGCAGCGACAGCCAGCTGCAGTTCGTCACCGGGTTCGCGAGTGCGGCGGCGACGCCCGCTCAGTGGGCGCAGGTGCGGGCGCTCCGCGACGGTGAGACGGTGCTCGACGGGCTCGAGATCGACGCCGACCTGTCGTGGGCGCTGCTCGTCTCTCTCGCGGCCGGCGGCCTCGTCACGGCATCCGACATCGATGCGGCCCTCGCCGCCGACAACACGGCGAAGGGCGGAGAGTTCGCCGCGCAGGCGAAGGCAGCCCTTCCGGGCGTCGAGGCGAAGAGGACCGCGTGGGCGTCGCTCGTCGAGTCGTCAGACCTGCCGAACACCGTGGTGCGCTCCTCGACGCTGGGCTTCACACATCCGGCGACCGTCGACGACCTTGGAGCGTTCGTCGGGCCCTACTTCGACATGCTCCTGCCCGTGTGGAGCAGCCGCACCTACCACATCGCGGAATACCTCATCACCGGCCTCTACCCGGCACCGCTGGCGAACGTCGATCTGCGCGACGCGACGCGCGCCTGGCTGGACTCGCACCACGACGCCCCGGCGGCACTGCGACGCCTCGTGCGCGAGAACCTCGCGGGCGTCGAGCGGGCGCTCACCGTCCAGGAACGGGACGCGCAGACGGACGCGGAGCACGACGAGCGGTAGCGCGACCGGCACCGGCGCACAGACACGACCGAGGAGAGGGCGCATAAGATCGGCTCGATGTCGAACGTTCCTGTCGTGACCGAGACCCCCGCCGCCGACGCAGATCCGACGATCTGGTCGCAGATCATGGCGGGGCTCTTGGCGCTGGGGTGGAATCTGCTGGCGATCGTGGCGATCCTCGTCGGCGCCATCCTCGTCTCCTGGATCCTGCGCCGAGTCATCGATCGCGTCGTCAAGCGCATCGTCGAGGGCGCCAAGATCAAGGCGAACGTCGATGACACGCAGGCGCTCGAACGGTCGCCGCTGGCGAGCGTCCGCGTGGTGCAACGGACGCGGACGCTCGGATCGATCCTGCAGAACATCGTCAACGTGACGATCGTCATCATCGCGCTCATGCTGATCGTCTCCGTCATCAACCCCGACGCGCTCGGCTCGCTGACGCTCCTGACCGCCGCGATCGGCGCGGGTCTAGGTTTCGGCGCCCAGAACATCGTCAAAGACGTCCTCAACGGCATCTTCATCGTCGCCGAGGACCAGATCGGCATCGGGGACGTCGTCGACCTCGGACTCGCGACCGGGATCGTCGAGTACGTCGCGATCCGAGTGACGCACGTCCGCGATGTCAACGGCACGCTGTGGTACGTCCGCAACGGCGAGATCACCCGTATCGGCAACATGTCGCAGGGCTGGTCGCGCGTCATCATCGACCTCGCCGTGGCCACGGATGCCGACATCGACGACGTCGAGCAGGCGATGCTCGACGCGGCGAAGTCGCTCGCGAAAGACCCCAAGTGGCGTTCGCGCATCATCGAGCAGCCCGAGGTGTGGGGTCTCGAATCGATCAGCGGCGATTCCCTCGTCATCCGCCTCGTGATGAAGACGCGCGCGAACGCGAAGGACGATGTCGCACGCGAGCTGCGCATGCGGTTGAAGCGCACGATCGACGAGCTCGGCGTCACGCTCCCGCACCTCAACACGGTCATGCTGACGGGATTGGAAGGCGCCCAGCGTGTGCGCGGCGCTAACCCGCCGCGCACCAAGCCGACACCGGTGACTGCGCAGGGCGCTCCGCAGACGAAGACGAAGAAGGGCGCGACGAAAGCCCCCGCGAGAGGCGCGAGGCCAGACGCGCGTCCCCTGTGGCGCCCCAAACGAACGGATGCGGCGCCCCCGTCCGCGCCGAGCACTTCGCCCCCGAGCACTCCGCCGCCGACGACTCCTCCGCCGGTCGCGCCGCCCGAGTCCGAGACCCCGCCGGAGGAGACCTCATGACGGATGCCCAGCCGCTGAGCTTCTACGACGAAGTGGGCGGTCACGACACGTTCGTCCGCCTCGTCGACGCGTTCTACCGCGGGGTCGCCACCGACCCCGTGCTGAAGCCGATGTACCCCGAAGAGGATCTCGCGGCCGCCGCCGAGCGGCTGACGCTGTTCCTCGAGCAGTACTGGGGCGGACCGACGACGTACAGCGAGACCCGCGGCCACCCGCGCCTGCGCATGCGGCACCTCCCGTTCCACGTGAATCCCGACGCCCGCGACAGGTGGCTCCTGCACATGCGCGCCGCCGTCGACGAGCTCGAACTGCCACCCCTCCACGAGGCGACGCTGTGGGACTACCTGCAGCGGGCCGCGTACGCGATGGTGAACACGTTCGAACCCACCCCGAAAACCTGACCCGCCCCGATCGCCCGCACTGATCACCGTATCGACGAAGGAGTCGCCGTGACCGCCATACCTCCGCACCCGAACATCCACCATGCCGATGTGCTCGTCATCGGATGGGGGCTCGCGGGGCTCGTCGCGGCCGCGGAGGCATCCGCCGCCGGCCGGAGCGTCGTGATCGTCGACCAGGAGCCGCGCACGAACCTCGGCGGGCAGGCGTTCTGGTCGTTCGGCGGCCTCTTCTTCATCGACTCCCCCGAGCAGCGACGGATGGGCATCTCCGACTCGCTCGAGCTCGCCCGGCAGGACTGGTTCTCGACGGCCGGCTTCGACCGCGACGATGACCACTGGCCGCGCCGGTGGGCGGAGGCGTACCTCGACTTCGCCCACGGCGAGAAGCGCGCGTGGCTGCGCGAGAAGGGCGTGGGGTTCTTCCCCGTCGTCGGCTGGGCCGAACGGGGCGGCTACACGGCCCTCGGGCCGGGCAACTCCGTCCCCCGGTTCCACATCACCTGAGGCACGGGCCCCGGGCTCGTCGCGCCCTTCCAGGCTGCCGTGGAGCAGGGTGAAGCGGAAGGACGCGTCACGATCCTTCCGCGCCACCGCGTGACGACGCTCACGACGGCGGACGGCACCGTGACGGGCGCGACGGGCGACATCCTCGCGCCGTCGGGGGCGGATCGCGGCGTCGCGACCTCCCGTGAGGTGGTCGGCGGGTTCGAGGTCGTCGCCGGGGCGACGATCGTCTCGTCCGGCGGGATCGGCGGCAACCACGACCTCGTCCGTGCGCAATGGCCCGAGCGACTCGGCGCCCCGCCCCAGAGCATGATCACCGGGGTCCCCGCGTACGTGGACGGCTCGATGCAGCCGGTGTTGGCCGCAGCGGGGGCGCGCCTCATCAACGGCGACCGGATGTGGCACTACGTCGAAGGCATCCAGAACTGGGACCCGATCTGGCCGCAGCACGGCATCCGCATCCTGCCGGGCCCGTCCTCGCTGTGGCTCGACGCCACGGGCGAGCGCCTCCCCGTGCCGCTCTTTCCGGGGTTCGACACGCTCGGCACGCTCGCTCACCTGCGGAAGACCGGCCACGACCACTCGTGGTTCGTGCTGTCGCAGAAGATCGTCGAGAAGGAGTTCACCCTCTCCGGCAGCGAGCAGAACCCCGATCTGACGGGCAAGGACGTTCCGCTCCTCGTGAAGTCGCGCCTCGGCAAGGGCGCGGCGAGCCCGGTACAGGCCTTCCTCGACCACGGCGCCGACTTCGTCGTCCGGCGTACGCTCGACGAGCTCATCGCGGGCATGCAGGCGCTTCCCGGCGGCGAGGCGCTGGATGCCGACCGCGTGCGACGCGAAGTGGAGGCGCGCGACCGCGAGCTGGACAACGACTTCACGAAGGACGCGCAGGTCGCGATGCTCCGCTCCGCGCGGGCGTATCGGGGCGACAAACTCATCCGTACCGCCGCACCGCACAAGATCCTGGACCCGGCGAACGGTCCGCTCATCGCGGTGAAGCTCCACATCCTCACCCGGAAGTCGCTCGGCGGCATCGAGACGGATCTGTCCTCGCGTGCGCTGGGCGCCGATGGAGCGCCGATCCCCGGGCTCTACGCGGCGGGCGAGGCGGCCGGGTTCGGAGGGGGTGGCGTGCACGGATACCGCGCGCTCGAGGGGACGTTCGTGGGCGGATGCCTGTTCTCCGGCCGTATCGCCGGCCGCGCGGCCGCCGCGGGCGTCTGAGGCGGGTTCCCCGCCGCGATCAGACCGCGCCGGTCGTGCGAACGGCGGTGAGACCCGACCGCACGGTCTGACGCACGAGCACGTGCCCGCGTGCGAGGCTGAGCCGCGTCCACGGCCCGGCCCGGCGGATCACGGCATCCTCCTCGCCGGCGATGAAACCGAGCGCGAACGCGGCGAATGCGGCTCCACGCGGCAGCCCCGTGAGCTCGTCGTCCGCCTCACCCCAGACCGCCGACCGCACGGCGTGGACGGCGTCGTCACCGGCATCCTTCGGCACCGCCTCGGCGACGGCCGCGATGCCCCACTGCGCACGCGCAGCGAGGGTGGCGGCGGGGAGCGCACCCACCTCGCTCCAGCCCGCACGCGGCGGTGAGACGCCCGCCCACGGCGCCGTGACGGCGACATCTGGAAGCGTGATCGCGAGCGGATCGTCGGATGCCTGCAACGTCGACGCGTCGACGACGAGATCGCACACGAGCTCCGGATCGGTCCGGACGACGCGCATGCCGACGACCGTCGGGGTCGACTCGAGGAGCGTCCGCGGCGCGAGAGGCGCCGAGGTGAGCGCCATCGCCCCGTCGCGGGCCTGCAGGCGCACGGATCCGTCGCCGAGTGAGACGGCCCGCCCCGCGAAGACGAGAACGTCGGAGACGGTGGCGGGATCGGGGAAGAGGAGGCGCTGCGACATCCGCCCTAAACTACCAAGCGAGCCCGCGCACGCGGAGCGCGCCGCAGACAGGAGCACCGTGACCGACGCCGACCCGCACCGCGACGAGACCGATGTCGCGGCTCCGCTGGACACCGTCGGTCTCATGCTCGACGTCCTCGACCTCGACGCGAGCGCGGCACGGACCACCGAGGACATCTTCACCGGCGCGTCCTACCCCATGCCGACGGGGCGCGTGTTCGGCGGCCAGGTGCTCGCCCAGGCGATCGCCGCCGCCGATCGCACGACGGGTGACGACCGCGTGCCCCACTCGATGCACGGATACTTCCTGCGCCCCGGCGACGCCACCCAGGGGGTGACGCTGTCGGTCGACCGCATCCACGACGGCCGATCGTTCTCCACGCGACGCACGCAGGCCTACCAGAACGGCGTGCCCATCTTCTCGATGATCGCCTCCTTCGAGCGCGAGGACCCGGGCCTCGAGCACCAGTCGACGCCACCCGAGGGCGTCGCATCTCCCGAAGAGGCGCTGCGCCGCTCCAGCGGAAGGATGCTCCACCCGCTGTCGCAGCGCCTGCTCGACGACAGCGCGATCGAGGTCGTCCACGCCGAGGGGCCGATCTACGAACGGGTCGAGGGACCGCACGTCGCGTCGCAGAACGTGTGGATGCGTACGCGCCGCCCGATCGGCGACGATCCGGTCGTGCACCGCACGGTCCTCGCGTACATGAGCGACCTGACCATCCAAGAGCCCGTGCTCCGGGCGCACGGCATCGCGTGGGCGCACCCGGGGCTCAAGGTCGCGAGCCTCGACCACGCGATGTGGTGGCACCGCTCCGCGCGGGTGGACGAGTGGCTGCTCTACGCGCAGGAGTCCCCCAGCGCACTCGGCGGACGCGGGCTCGCGAGCGGCCGCATCTTCACGCGCGAGGGCGAGCTGGTCGCGACCGTCGCGCAGGAGATCATGATCCGGGTGCCCGAGACGGCCTGAGCGGTCCGCGGGATCTGTGCGTGAGTCCGTGCCCCTGCGTGTAGGTCCGGGTCAGCGGCGTCGGAACGTGACGGGCTCGCCGACGTAGGGGGCCCAGGCCTCCCGCATCGCGTCGCTGAGGCGCGACGGACGGAACGTCTGAGCGTCGACGAGCACCACGGTGGAGGATGCCTTCGCGTACAGCGTCTGCGGGTCATCACCCGCCGGGCTGTAGACCTCGTAGTACACCTCGACGCTCGATCCGCCGAACCTGCCGAACCACAGCTGGACGTCGAGGGGCTCGCGACGGTAGGGCACCGGCGCGAGGTACTCGATCTCCTGGTGTGCGATGAGGGTGAGAACCGCGGCATCCGTGCCGACGTCGATCACCGCGGTCTCGGGGGCCTCGTCGCCGACGACGGGCGTCCAGAAGACGCGCACGCGTGCCTCCTCGAGGAGTTTCAGCATCGTCGCGTTGTTGACGTGGTTGAACGCGTCGAGGTCGCCCCATCGGAGGTGGATGGGGACGTGCATGCGGCGCCCGGCGGGTTCGTTGCCGCCGGGCGCCTCGTGCTGCGTTCGGTCAGTCACGCGTCAGCTTGCGGTGCGTCGAGCGATGCGGGTTCGCCGCGTCGGGACCGAGGCGCTCGATCTTGTTCGCCTCGTACGCCTCGAAGTTGCCCTCGAACCAATACCACTTGTCGGGGTCTTCGTCGGTGCCCTCGTACGCGAGGATGTGCGTCGCGATGCGGTCGAGGAACCACCGGTCGTGGGTGATGACGACGGCGCAGCCGGGGAATTCCAGCAGCGCGTTCTCGAGCGAGCTCAGCGTCTCGACGTCGAGGTCGTTCGTGGGCTCGTCGAGAAGCAGCAGGTTGCCGCCCTCTTTGAGCGTGAGCGCGAGGTTCAGACGGTTGCGCTCACCGCCGGAGAGGACGCCGGCCTTCTTCTGCTGGTCGGGTCCCTTGAACCCGAACTTCGACACGTACGCGCGCGAGGGGATCTCGGTCTTGCCGACCGTGATGATGTCGAGACCGTCCGACACGACTTCCCACAGGGTCTTCTGCGGGTCGATGTTGGCGCGGCTCTGGTCGACGTAGCTGATCTTCACCGTCTCGCCGACCTTGAGGTCGCCGCCGTCGAGCGGCTCGAGGCCGACGATCGTCTTGAAGAGGGTCGTCTTGCCGACGCCGTTCGGACCGATGACGCCCACGATGCCGTTCGGCGGAAGGCTGAAGCTCAGTCCGTCGATGAGCGAGCGGTCGCCGAAGCCCTTCTGCAGCTTCTTGGCCTCGATGACGACGTTGCCCAGGCGCGGACCGGCGGGGATCTGGATCTCCTCGAAGTCGAGCTTGCGCGTGCGCTCGGCCTCGGCGGCCATCTCCTCGTACCGCTGCAGGCGCGCCTTCGACTTCGTCTGGCGACCCTTCGCGCTCGAGCGCACCCACTCGAGCTCGTCCTTCAGGCGCTTGGCGAGCTTGGCATCCTTCTTGCCCTGGATGTCGAGACGCTCGGCCTTCTTCTCGAGATACGTCGAGTAGTTGCCCTCATAGCCGATGAGCCGGCCGCGGTCGACCTCGGCGATCCATTCGGCGACATTGTCGAGGAAGTACCGGTCGTGGGTGATCGCGATGACCGCGCCCTTGTACGACTGGAGGTGCTGCTCGAGCCACAGGACGCTCTCGGCGTCGAGGTGGTTGGTCGGCTCGTCGAGGAGCAGGAGGTCGGGCTTCTGCAGCAGCAGCTTCGCGAGTGCGACGCGGCGACGCTCACCACCTGAGAGCTTCGTGACAGGCTCGTCGCCCGGCGGCGTGCGCAGGGCGTCCATCGCCTGCTCGAGCTGCGAGTCGAGGTCCCACCCGTCGGCGGCGTCGATCTCCTCCTGGAGGACGCCCATCTCGGCGAGGAGGGCATCGAAGTCGGCGTCGGGGTCGGCCATGAGCGCAGAGATCTCGTTGAACCGGTCGAGCTTCGCCTTGATGGCGACCCCGTCCTGGATGTTCTCGAGGACGGTCTTGGTCTCGTCGAGCTCGGGCTCCTGCATGAGGATGCCGACGGTGTAGCCCGGCGTCAGCTTGGCCTCGCCGTTCGACGGCGTGTCGAGCCCGGCCATGATCTTGAGGATCGTGGACTTACCGGCGCCGTTCGGACCGACCATGCCGATCTTCGCGCCCGGCAGGAACGACATCGTGACGTCGTCGAGGATCAGCTTCTCGCCCACTGCCTTGCGGGCGCGGACCATGGAGTAGATGTATTCGGCCATAACGAGCCAAGTCTACGCGGGCGGCCGGGCTCACCAGTCGATCGGGCGCGTCTGTCCCACCAGGCACGTGCCGCTCGGCGTCAGCGGCAGCACGAGCGCCGTCGGCACCGGCGTCGAGGGGCCCACCTGACCGACCAGGCACTCCTCCCCCCACTTCACGGAGAACTGGATGGAGTCGGCGGGGTTCCCGACCGTCGTCTGATCGTTCGTGACCTCCATGGCGGCTTTGTCGAAGCCGGCGGCGACGAGTGCGTCGACGTACGCGCGGCCCTGCGCACGGGCGTCGGTGGCAGCAACCTGGTCCATGACCGCGGTGAACAGCGGGAGGTTGTCGGCCGCCGACCCGTCGGGTACGAGCACCGGTCCGGTCGGGGTCGGGGTGGCGGAGGGGGCCGGCGCGGCCGTCGACGCCGATGTCGACGGCGACGGCTCGGGCGTCGGGGTGCAGCCCGCGAAGAGGAGGATGCCGGCGACGACCGCGACTGCCGTCATGCTGCGGAGCGGGCGGGAGGCGGAAGGACGCACCCGTCGAGTCTAGGTCAGCACCCGAGCGCGTCCGGCCGCCCCGCGCGGCCGCCGGGGCAACGCTCATCCTCGCTCAGAACGGCGTCGTGTCGCTGCCATCCGGAGCGTCCCAGCCTCCCTCTCCGACACCCGCCGCGGCTCCGACGAGCGCGCCGGCGCCGTCCCGAACGCCGGTGCCGTCGCCCGCGGGGTCGCCGCTGGTGCCTGCGGTCGGGGCCGGCGACGATCCGGGCGCGGCCCACCCGGTGCTCTCGGAGTGCGACGGGTGGACGCCACCGCTCTGCGCCGCGCCGCTCATCTCGGCATCCTTCTCGAACGTGGTCGTGCCGAACAGCAGGTCGGGACCGACGGCGGTGGCATCGAGGTCGGCGCTCACTCCCGAGCGGCCGTTGGCCTCCCATTCCTTGAGGCGAAGCCGCCCGGCGACGATCACGCGCTGACCCTTCGTGAGCGAGGCGAGCGCATGCTCGGCGAGCTTGCGGTGCGTCGAGACGCGGTAGAAGTTCGTGTGCACGTCGATCCATCTGCCGCCGTCGAGTCGCCGTTCGGTGCTCGCGACGGTGAACGTGGTCATCGCGGCGCCACTCGAGGTGGTTCGCGGTTCGGGGGCGGCCGTCAGGTTTCCGGTGACGACGATGACGTCTTGCATGGTGGTGATCCTTTCGATGGCGGGCCGCGGAATGGCGGTGACGCGGTGGGCGTCTGCTCCGGCGCCCGCGTGCCCGTTCGGACGCCGGAGCACTGCTCATCCTGTCGTCGCGTGGACCGGACATGGCCGGAGAGGGGCCGATCTGTGGATGGATCCCGAAATCGGTCACCTGGGGAGGAGGCGATGAGATCGTCCGCCGCACGCGATGTCGGAGGTCGCACCTATGTTCGAGGCCGGAACGATTCAGGAGGTGATCGGATGACCATCGGAACGGTGCCCGCGCCGACGGTACGCGGCGTGGTGCTGCGGGCCGTCTCGGCGCATCGGTGGCGTGTCCTCGACCGGATGGGACGCGTCATCGGCCATCTGCGCGCGGAATCGGAGCGACGCGGCGTGCGCTTCTACGCGGAGCGGTTCGATCTCGCCGGTGCGCGCATGCGCGAGCTCGGCGCGTTCTGGAGCGCCGACGAAGCCGTCGACTGTCTGCGGTACCTGCGGTGAGGCGTGGGGAACCGGCGCGCGACCCGGCGATCGGACGGGGGCTCAGACGAGCGCGTCGAACACCTCGCCCCCGATCGTCGGCGCGGCCGCGAGGACGTCGGGCCACAGCTCCGCGAGCACCGCGACGCCGCGGGCGAGGTCGGCGGTCGGGGCGGTGAAGGGAATGCGGAGATGACGGTCGTGCGCGCCGTCGACGGCGAATCGAGAGCCGGCGGACAGGTACACGCCACGGGAGCGGGCCGCGATCACGAGACCGGAGCCGAGCGGCGCATCGAGTTCGACCCACATCGCGACGCCGCCGGCCACGTCGGGTACCCGCCATGACGGCAGCGACGCCTGGAGCGCTGCCATCAGCGCGTCACGCCCCGCGCGCAGGACCGACGCGCGCTGCTCCAGGACGTCGGGCATGCGCTCCATCACCCGCACCGCCACCGCCTGCTCGAACTCGGGCGTTCCGAGGTCCCTCGGCGGTCGGGCCGCGATGAGGCGTGCGATCAGCTCGGCATCCGCTCTCACCCACCCGATCCGGAGGCCTCCCCACGCCGTCTTGCCGAGAGACCCGACGCGCACGACCCCCGCCCCGGCACCCATTCCCGGCGCGGCCACGCGCGCGGTGTCGATGTCGTCGATGGCGAGGTCGGCGGTCGTCTCGTCGAGCACGAGGATCGTGCCGGCGCGCGCTGCCGCGTCCGCGATGACGCGCTCGTCGTCGGGCGTCATCGTGCGTCCGGTCGGGTTCTGGAAGCGCGGCATCAGGTACGCGAGCCGCGGACGGGTGTGGGCGAACGCCTGCACCGCGCGATCGAGGTCCCACCCGCCCGACGTCGAGACGGGCACGCCCACGAGGCGTGCACCCGCTGCGCGCAGCGCCTCGGCGGCGTGCGGATAGGTGGGCGTCTCGATGAGCGCGCGATCGCCGCGACCGAGCAGGGTCTCGGCGAGCAGGTGGAGTGCGGACTGCGCACCCGTGGTCACCAGGATCTCGTCGGCCTCGGTCGGCAGTCCGGTGGCGCTGTAGCGCGCCGCGATCGCCGTGCGGAGTGCGAGGGAGCCCCGCCCGTCGTACCCCGACCGCGCGACGAGGGTCGCGGCATCCGCGGCGACCTCGCTCATCACGCCCGCGAGTCCCGGCCAGGCCGCGGGGCTCGCCTGCTGCAGGTCGATCGCTCCCTCGACGGCATCCACACGCCCGGGTTCACGCACCGGGCGGGGCAGCGTCACACTCCCCGAGCCGCGGAGACTCTCGATGTGCCCGGTGTCGCGGAGGCTGCGATAGGCCGCCGCCACCGTCGTGCGGCTGAGCTGGAGTACCGCGGCGAGCTCCCGCTCGGCGGGAAGCGCCGTGCGCGCGGCGATGCGGTTGTCGAGGCACAGCAGGCGGATGCCGTCGGCCAGCGCCTCGTAGGCCGGTTCGCGCGTGCGCCAGCCGCCGAGCGCATGGGCGAGCGAGCGCGCGGAGATACGGGAGTCCATCGGGCCACGATAGCCGAATTGGACTGTTCAGCAAGGTCCAATTCCTCACAAGTGTTCCGGACATGACCCTCCGCATCCTCCGGCTCCTCGTCGGCCTCATCGCGTTCGGCGCCGGGTGCGCCGTGATGGTCCGCGCGGGCATCGGCCTCGACCCGTGGACGGTGTTCGCGCAGGGCATCGCGCTGCAGACGGGCATCGGAATCGGATGGGTGACGAACATCCTCGGATTTCTCGTGCTGCTCGTTTGGATTCCACTGCGTCAGCGCCCCGGCGTCGGCACCGTCGCGAACATCCTGCTCGTCGGCACGAGCATGCAGGCGACACTCGCGGTGGTGCCCGCTGTCGAGGGCTTCGCGCTGCAGCTCCTGACCTTCATCGGCGGCATGCTCGTCGTCGCGGTCGCCTCCGGGCTGTACATCGGCGCGGACTTCGGTCCCGGCCCTCGCGACGGCCTCATGACCGGCATCCACGCGCGCTTCGGCACGCCCATCTGGGCGGCGCGGTTCGGGGTCGAGGCGACGGTCCTCCTCGCCGGATGGCTGTTGGGCGGCACCGTGGGGATCGGCACGGTCCTGTTCGCGGTCGGCATCGGACCGCTCGTCGACCGCACGCTGCCGCTGCTGGATCACCGTCGCGGTCTGCGTGGACGCGCGGCCATCGCCGCCGTCGTCAATGCTCGGTGAAGCGCGGCCAGTCGGACCCCGCCGGCAGATGCCCGTGCAGCGCGCTCTTCGCGATCTCCATCGTCGGATACGTGCCGAGGCTGCTGTCGGCGTCGGCGATGGTGGCCGTGTAGCCGTCGTCGCCGCGGCGGATCGTTCCGACGACGCTTCCCTCCGAGCCGTAGGCGACCCACAGACCCGATGTCGATGTGCTCATGGTGACTCCTTCGTCGATTCGACGGTACGCCGCCGAGCGCACTCGCGCCAGGGACGCACCGGCGCGGCGAGATGTGGCGACGCACGGCGTCGAGAACGAAGAGAGTGTGCCCCCGGCAGGATTCGAACCTGCGACCAACGGATTAGAAGGCCGTCGCTCTTCCACTGAGCTACGGAGGCGCCCCTCCAGCGTACTGTCACCACCCGCCGTGTCGGAGCCGCTCGTTAGGATGATGATCATGGTGAACGCCGCGGAGAACGACCGACTCGTCTGGATCGACTGCGAGATGACGGGCCTCGACCTCGAGGTGGACGAACTCGTCGAGATCGCGATCATCGTGACCGACTTCGAGCTCAACCCGCTCGATGAGGGGTACCAGATCGTCATCAAGCCCGACGACTCCGCGCTCGAGCACATGAACGACTTCGTCACCGAGATGCACCGATCGTCGGGTCTTCTCGACGAGATCCCGGGCGGCGTCAGCGTCGCCGAGGCGGAGTTCGAGGCGCTCGAGTACATCCAGCGCTTCGTCGTCGAGGGCAAGGCCCCGCTCGCCGGCAACACGATCGGCACCGACCGCATGTTCCTCGCGAAGTACATGCCACGCCTCGACCGCTGGCTGCACTACCGCAACGTCGACGTCTCGAGCGTCAAGGAGCTCGCCCGCCGCTGGTACCCGCGCGCCTACTTCAACGCGCCCACCAAAGACGGCGGACACCGCGCTCTCGCCGACATCCGCGAATCGATCCGCGAACTCGCCTACTACCGCCAGGCGGTCTTCGTGCCCGAGCCCGGCCCCACGAGCGACCAGGCGCGCGCGGCAGCCGAAGCGGCCGTGTCGTCATACGCCTCCGGCGTGTAATAGAATCGTCTGGTTGCCCGGAAACGGGAGCATGGTGGCTATAGCTCAGTTGGTAGAGCACCGCGTTGTGGTCGCGGGGGTCGCGGGTTCAAGCCCCGTTAGCCACCCCACTCACTTCCCCGTCGGGAGGTTCGCATGATCGAGATGGATGCCGAGGCGTTCGACGCCCTCGTCACGGACGAACTTGATCTGCTCCCCGACGAGATGATCGACGGACTCGACAACGTCGTGTTCGTCGTCGAAGATCGCCCCGAAGACGGGTCGCTCGACCTGCTCGGACTCTACGACGGGCTGGCGCTCACCGAACGCGACCGCTACGGCATCGGCGAGCTCCCCGATCGCATCATCGTCTACCGCGAACCGCACCTGCACGTCTGCGACGACGTCGCAGAGCTCCGCGACGAGGTGCACACCACCCTCGTCCACGAGATCGCGCACTTCTACGGCATCGACGATGCGCGTCTGCACGAGCTCGGGTGGGCATGATGGATGCCGTGGCCGCGACCCTCCCCCTCGAAGACCTCGACCTGGACTCGGCATCCGCCACGTCCGGCCCCTGGCAGACCGTCGTCTGGAACGACCCGGTCAATCTCATGAGCTACGTCGCGCACGTCTTCCGTACGTACTTCGGCTTCTCCCGGGAGCGGGCGCAGGCGCTCATGCTCGCCGTGCACAACGATGGTCACGCCGTGGTCGCGGAGGGCGCGCGAGAGCAGATGGAGCTGCACGTCCAGGCGATGCACGACTACGGGCTGTGGGCGACGGTCCGCGAGGCCGGCGCATGAGCGCAGTGGTGCTGGAGCTGTCGGTCATCGAGGCGGCGCACCTCTCCGACCTCGTCGCGCAGTTCCAGACGCTCCTCGACGAACCGATCGACGACGAGCGGATGGATGACTCCGCTCTGGCTCGCCTGGTGCCCGATGCCTATCGCGACGATGTCGATGCCGCGAGCGAGTTCCGCCGCCTCACCCAAGACGATCTCCTGGACCGCCGCCGGGACGATGCCGCCACGGTCGCCGCGACGCTCCTGTGCGACGGCGAGATCCTCCGGCCCGACGCCGTCACCGAAGAGAACGCGACGGACGAGTTCGAGATCACCCTCGATGATGCCGCGGTCTCCGCGTGGCTGCGCACCCTCACCGCCCTCCGCCTGGTCCTCGCGACGCTCCTCGGCATCGCAGACGACACCGACCGCCTCGATCATCCCCGGTTCGGCATCTACAACTGGCTCGCCTACCGCCTCGAGGGGCTGCTCGAGGCGATCGACGACTGAGCGTCCGCGCGGGCAGGCGTCATCGTGGCGCGCTCAGTTCACGGCACGTCGACGACGATGTGGGCATGTGCGAGCGGGTCGTCGTCGGCGAGGTGGCGCGTCTCCTGCGCCGCCCAGCGGTCCCAATGCGGGCGATACGCGTCGCCGTCGCGTCCCAGCGCTCTCGCCCGGCGCTGCGGCTCGGGCGATTCGAGCCACACCGTCACGGAGGCGAGGGGCGCCGATTCGGCCGTCAGCACACCCGCTCCCTCGACGATCAGCGTCCGGTCGGCGGGCGTGACGACCTCGTCGCCGGGAGCAGAACGCGCCCAGTCCCACCGACGCCACCGCGCCGCGCGGCCCGCACGGATCGGGGCGATCACCTCGGATCGTGCACGGCCGGCACCGTCGGCCAGACCGTCCCACCCGGGATAGATGTCGTCGAGCGCGACGACTTCCGCCCCGCCCGGGAGCCGCTCGGCGAGCATCGCCGCGAGGGTCGTCTTGCCCGACCCGGAGCGACCATCGATCAGGATGATCGCGGGGCGCGCGGAAGCATCGAGCGCGGCCACGGCATCCTGCACCCCCGCGGCCGCCCGCTCTAACGCGGCACCGACCTCGTCAGCGCTTGAGTGCACGGATGACGCGACTGAGAGCGCGTCCGGCGACCCAGATGAACGGGATCCCGACGGCGAGAAGCGAGATGATGTTCGGCTCGAAGCGCAGATCGTCGCCCTTCCGGATGTACGCGCCGATCGGGGCGGCGTAGCCGCCGCCCCCGCCGCCACTCCCCTCGGGGCTCTCACCGGCCCCGAAGCCGCTCCACGAGATCGCGACGGGCACGAGGCGCACCCCGTCGACGTCCTGCTGTTCGCCGTAGACGCTGTTCACGCCGAGCGATGCGGTCTGCTTGCCGAGTTCCAGTGCGAGGTTGGGCATGCCCCCACCGTAGCCGCTGCGGTCAGCTCTCGCGAGGGAGTCGGGGGTTCGTCGGCAGCGCCCCGACGTCGCGGCGCGGTCCGAGCACGCTCGCCCGGGTGACCGCGCCGCCGCCGAAGCGCTCGCGGGCGTCGTCGAGCGCCGCGTCGACGCGGCGCCAGTCCTCATCGTCGTCCCACAGGGCGAGCGCCGCGCCCCCGCCGGGACGCAGCTTCTCGGCCCGCACGCCGATGAGCCGCACCGGCTGCGAGAGCTCCACGGCGTCGAAGAGCCCGATCGCGACGTCGCCGATGCGCTGGCCGACGTCCGTCGGCTCCGGGAGCGTGCTCGCGCGCGAGATGGTCGTGAAATCGGCGTACCGGAGCTTCAGCGAGATCGTGCCGGCTTCCCACCCGCCGCGGCGCAGGCGCCCGGCGACCCGGTCGGCGAGCCGGCGCAGCTCGCTGCGCAGCATCGCGGCATCCGCCACGTCTTCGAGGAACGTCTCCTCGTGACCGATGCTCTTCTCGGTGCGCTCGGTCTCGACCTCACGGGGATCGTTCCCCTGCGCGAGCTGCCAGACACGCGCTCCGCCGGCGCGTCCGAGCGCGCGCTCGATCACGGGGCGGGGCGCGGCGAGGATGTCGGACACGTACCGGATGCCGCGGCCCTCGAGCGACTCGGCGGCCTTCGGTCCCACGCCCCACAGGGCGCGCACGGGGAGACCCGCGAGGAAGGTCTGCGTCTCGGGGGCGCTGACGATGAGCAGTCCGTCGGGCTTCGACAGCGTCGACGCGATCTTCGCGACGTGTTTGGTCGCGGCGACGCCGACGCTCGCGACGAGCCCCGTCTCCTCGCGGATGCGTGTGCGGAGCCCCCGCGCGATCTCGCCGGGACTCCCCCATAGTCGCCGAGCTCCGGACACGTCGAGGAACGCTTCGTCGATCGAGAGCGGCTCGACGAGCGGTGTGATGTCGTGGAAGATCCCCATCACCTGGCGCGAGAGCGCGGCGTAGCGCTCGAAGTGCGGCGGAACGACGATCGCCGTCGGGCACAGGCGCAGCGCCTGGGCGACGTTCATCGCGGAGCGGACCCCGTACCGGCGGGCCTCGTACGTCGCACTCGAGACGACGCCGCGGCCCTCCATGCCGCCCACGATGACCGGCTTTCCGGCGAGCGTCGGGTCGTCGAGCACCTCGACCGACGCGTAGAACGCGTCCATGTCGACGTGGAGGATGCGGGTGCCGGTGTCGTCGGCATCCGGCGCCGACACGCGCCTGCCCGATCCGTCGCCACGACCCACACCCCCATTGTCCCCCACCCCACCGACACCGCTCCCTTCCCGCGCGCACACTCCCGCGAGACCGCCTGTTCTCGACGAGACCCGCGCTTCTTGCGGCGGGTCTCGTCGAGAACAGCGGGTCTCGGGGAGTGGAGGAGCGAACTCGGTGTCCGGGCGCTGCGCGAGCGCGGCAGCGCAAGGCTGCGTCAGCCGGCGGCGCGCTCCAGGATCAGTTCGCGGACGCGCGCGGCATCCGCCTGACCCTTCATGGCCTTCATGACCGCGCCGATGACCGCACCGGCGGCCTGCACCTTGCCGTCGCGGATTTTCGCGAGGACGTCCGGCTGCGCCGCGAGGGCCTCGTCGATCGCCGCGATGAGCGCACCGTCGTCGGAGACCACGGCGAGTCCACGGGCGTCGACGACCTCCTGCGGCGTGCCCTCGCCGGCGATGACGCCCTCGAGCACCTGGCGGGCGAGCTTGTCGGTGAGGGTCCCCGCGTCGACGAGCTGCTGCAGGGCGGCGACGGATGCCGGCGAGACGAGCGACGAGGCCTCGACGCCCTGCGCGTTCGCGACGCGCGAGATCTCGCTCATCCACCACTTGCGCGCGGCCGCCGGTGAGGCTCCCGCCGCGACCGTCGCCTCGACCTCGTTCAGCAGACCCGCGTTGACGACGCCCTGGAAATCGATGTCCGCGAAGTCCCAGTCGTTCTTCAGCCGCTTGCGGCGCACCGCCGGAGGCTCGGGGAGCGCAGCGCGGAGGCTCTCGATGAGCTCCACGGGAGGCGCGACCGGAAGAAGGTCGGGCTCGGGGAAGTACCGGTAGTCGTCGGCATCCGACTTCGGGCGCCCGGGCGAGGTCGTACCGGTGTCCTCGTGCCAGTGCCGGGTTTCCTGCGTGATCGCACCGCCGGCGGCGAGGATCGCCGCCTGACGCTGGATCTCGTAGCGGACGGCCCGCTCGACCGAGCGCATCGAGTTGACGTTCTTCGTCTCGGTGCGCGTGCCGAGCTTCTCCTGCCCGCGGGGACGGAGCGACACGTTCGCGTCGCAGCGGAGGTTCCCGCGTTCCATGCGCGCCTCGGAGATGCCGAGCCCGATCACGATGTCGCGGATCGCCCGGACGTAGGCGGCGGCGAGCTCGGGGGCGCGGTGCTCGGCGCCGAAGATCGGCTTCGTGACGATCTCGACGAGCGGGACGCCGGCACGGTTGTAGTCGACGAGCGAGTACTCCGCGCCCTGGATGCGGCCCGTGGAGCCTCCGACGTGCGTGAGCTTGCCGGCGTCCTCTTCCATGTGCGCACGCTCGATCGGGATGTCGAACGTGGTGCCGTCGGAAAGCTCCACCTCGATGCGTCCTTCGAACGCGATCGGCTCGTCGTACTGCGAGATCTGGTAGTTCTTGCCGAGGTCGGGGTAGAAGTAGTTCTTCCGCGCGAACCGGCTCGAGGGCGCGATCTCGCACCCGAGCGCGAGACCGAGGCTGATCGAGTAGCGGACCGCCGTCTCGTTGACCACGGGGAGCGCACCGGGAAGACCCATGTCGACCGGGGCGACGAGGGTGTTCGGGCCCGCGCCGTGGTTCTTCTCGTTCGCAGGATTCGGGGCGGCCGAGAACATCTTGGTCTCGGTGTTGAGCTCGACGTGCACCTCGAAGCCGAGGACGGGCTCGAAACGTTCGAGCGCCTCGTCGAAGTCCATCAGGGCATCCTTCGCCATCAGCGGTCCCCTCCCTGCGTGTTCCCCTGCGATCTCCCCGAGCTCGACGCGGCACCCAGCTCGGGCGCCCGGTCGAGGAGCGGTCCCCCCCACTGGTCGACGAGGAGCGCCTCCAGCGCCGCCCCGACGCGGTAGAGCCGGGCATCCTCGCGCGCGGGCGCGACGAACTGGATGCCGACGGGCAGCCCGTCCTCCTCCGCGAGCCCGGACGGAATCGAGATGCCGGGGACGCCCGCGAGGTTCACCGGGATCGTGGTCACGTCGTTGAGGTACATCTGGATCGGGTCGTCGACCTTCTCGCCCAGACGGAACGCGGTCGTCGGGGCGGACGGCGTCGCGATGACGTCGACCTGGGCGAACGCGTCGGCGAAGTCGCGCTGGATGAGGGTGCGCACCTTCTGGGCGCTGCCGTAGTAGGCGTCGTAGTAGCCAGCCGACAGCGCGTACGTGCCGAGGATGATGCGGCGCTTGACCTCGTCGCCGAAGCCGACGTCGCGCGAGCGCGCCATCACGTCTTCGACGGTGCCACCCGGAACGTCGACGCGGAGCCCGAAGCGGACCGAGTCGTACTTCGCGAGGTTGCTGGATGCCTCGGCGGGGAGGATCAGGTAGTACGCCGCGACCCCGTACTCGAAGTGCGGGGCGCTGATCTCGACGATCTCCGCGCCGTGCGCTTCGAGGAGCGCGAGCGACGCGCGGAAGGACTCCGCGACGCCCGGCTGGAAGCCCGTGTCGGGGAGTTCGCGGATGACGCCCACCTTGAGCCCGGCGAGGACCCCGCCCGTCGCGCCCTCGCGCGCGGCGGCGGCGAAGGAGGGCCAGGCATCCTCGAGGGAGGTCGCATCGTGCCGATCCCACCCACCGATGACGTCGTGGAGGAGAGCCGCGTCGAGGACCGTGCGCGCGACGGGCCCGACCTGATCGAGGGAGGATGCCAGGGCGATCGCGCCGTAGCGGCTCACCCCGCCGTACGTGGGCTTGATGCCGACGGTGCCGGTCACGTGGGCGGGCTGGCGGATCGAGCCGCCGGTGTCCGAGCCGAGGGCGATCGGCGCCTCGAACGCGGCGACGGCGGCGGCCGATCCACCGCCCGAGCCTCCCGGGATGCGGTCGAGATCCCACGGGTTGCGTGTCGGCCCGTACGCCGAGTACTCGGTCGAGGAGCCCATCGCGAACTCGTCCATGTTCGTCTTGCCGAGAGGCACGAGACCGGCCGCACGCGAGCGGGCGACGACCGTGGCGTCGTACGGCGACATGAAGC
Source organism: Microbacterium sp. bgisy203 (assembly GCF_057706945.1). Lineage (NCBI taxonomy): Bacteria > Bacillati > Actinomycetota > Actinomycetes > Micrococcales > Microbacteriaceae > Microbacterium > Microbacterium sp. bgisy203. The sequence continues at coordinate 250,248 of NZ_JBYIPF010000001.1, forward strand.
CCTCGAGGATCTTCGATCCGCTCGTGGAGGGCATGTCGGTCGTGACGAGGACGTCCTTGATCGCGAGGGGCACGCCGGCGAGTTCGCCGAGGTCTTCTCCGTCGGCGCGACGACGGTCGATCGACGCCGCGACGTCGAGGGCGTGGTCGCTGACGTGGAGGAAGGCGTGCACGTCGCCGTCGACGGCGGCGATCCGGTCGAGGTGCGCCCGGATCGCCTCGACGCTCGACACCTCACCGGAGGACAGCTTCGCGGCGAGGTCGGCCGCGGACAGGCGGGTCAGGTCGTCGCTCACTGCTCTTCTCCGAGGATCGCGGTGACCTTGAAGCGGTCGTCGGTCGCGTCAGGGGCGTTCTGCAGCACCTGTGCGACGGTGAGGGTCTCTCCCACCACGTCGGGACGGAAGACGTTCTCGAGGGCGATCGGGTGGCTCGTCGCGGGGACGTCGGGGGTGGCGACCTCGGACACCTTTGCGATGTTGTCGACGATCACGGAGAGCTGGCCGGTGAGCCGCTCCACCTCGTGGTCGTCGAGCTCGATCCGGGCCAGCACGCCGAGATGGCGGACGAGATCAGGGGTGATTTCAGACACCCCGATACTCTACCGGCGCACCCGCGGACCCCTCGAACGCCCCTGCCCGGGGCGCACGGTGGCGCGTGATCACGGGGTTAGGCTGACCTCCGTGACTTCGTACGACCCACCCCGCCCTTGGACCCGCAGCTACGCCGCTGGAGTCCCCGAAGACCTGACACCGGTGACAGGCTCCCTTCTCGACATCGTCGAGGCATCGGCCCGCGACTACCCGGATGCCCCGGCGCTGCAGTTCTTCGGACGCACCACCTCGTATCGCGAGCTCCTCGCGGCGATCGAGCGCGCGGCATCCGCCCTGAAGGACCTGGGTGTCGGGAAGGGCGACACCGTCGCGATCGTCCTCCCCAACTGCCCGCAGCACATCATCGCGTTCTACGCGATCCTGCGCCTGGGCGCCGTCGCGATCGAGCACAACCCGCTCTACACGCCGAGGGAGCTGCGCAAGCAGTTCGAGGACCACGGCGCGAAGACCGCGATCGTGTGGAGCAAGGTCGTCTCGACCGTGCAGGAGTTCCCCGCCGACCTCGCCGTCACCAACGTCGTCAGCGTCGACATCACGAAGGCCATGCCCGCATCGCTGCGGTTCGCCCTGCACCTTCCGGTCGCGAAGGCGCGTGACTCGCGCGCGCAGTTGACCGAGCGCACGACGGGCGCGATCGCGTGGGAGAAGCTCGTTCAGGCGAGACCGTTGCCGTCGTCCTACCCGAAGCCGACGACCGACGACCTCGCGATCATCCAGTACACGAGCGGAACGACCGGGTCGCCCAAGGGTGCGATGCTCACGCACCGGAACCTCCTCGCCAACGCCCGCCAGGCGCTGGCCTGGACCCCGTCGATCACGCGCGGCAAGGGGTGCGTCGTGTACGCCGTGCTGCCGATGTTCCACGCGTACGGCCTGACGCTCTGCCTCACGTTCGCGATGTCGATGGGCGCCCGGCTCGTCCTCTTCCCGCGCTTCGAGCCGGCGATGGTGCTCGAAGTGACCAAGAAGCACCCGGCGACCTTCCTCCCCCTGGTCCCGCCGATCGCCGATCGGCTGCTGCGCGCGGCGCAGGCCGAGGGCGTCTCGCTCGCCGGCACGGAGATCGCGATCTCCGGCGCGATGCCGCTGCCGCACGAGCTCGTCGTGCCGTGGGAGAAGGCGACCGGCGGTTACCTGGTCGAAGGCTACGGCCTGTCGGAGTGCTCCCCGGTGCTCATGGCCAACCCTGTCGCCGACAACCGCAAGCCCGGCACCGTCGGACTGCCGCTCCCCGGTACGGAGTGCCGCGTCGTCGATCCCGATGAGCCCACGCAGGACGTGCCGGCGGGCGAGCGCGGCGAACTCGTCGTGCGCGGGCCCCAGGTCTTCCAGGGCTACTACGGCAAGCCCGAGGAGACCGAGCGCGTGTTCGTGAACGGCTGGTTCCGCACCGGCGACGTCGTGCAGATCGACGACGACGGCTTCGTCAAGATCGTCGATCGCATCAAGGAGCTCATCATCACGGGCGGCTTCAACGTCGCACCCACGGAGGTCGAGAACGCGCTGCGTCAGCACCCGCGGGTCGTCGACGCCGCCGTTGTGGGGCTTCCGAGCGACCACTCGGGCGAAGAGGTCGTGGCGGCGGTCGTCGTGGACGGCGACGGCGCGGTGGATGTCGAGGAGATGCGCGACTTCACCCGCGGCATCCTCACCCCCTACAAGGTGCCCCGCCGGATTTTCGTCGTCGACGAGCTGCCGACCTCGCTCATCGGCAAGGTCCTGCGCCGTCAGGTGCGCGACTCTCTCATGAGCGTGACCCAGCCCGAGAGCTGACCCCCGCGCACGATCTCAGCCCGCGTCGGGGTCGAGGGCGTCGAGCGCCGCGGGGCCCTGCTCGACGAGGATGCGGAACTGATCGGCGTCGATGATGCGGATGCCGAGCTCCTCCGCCTTGGTGAGCTTCGATCCCGCCCCCGGGCCGGCCGCGACGAAGTCGGTCTTCTTGGAGACGCTCGAGGCCGCCTTGCCGCCCGCGGCCATGATCGCCTCCTGCGCTCCCTCGCGCGTGTATCCCTCGAGCGAGCCCGTGGCGACGACCGTCACGCCGTCGAGCACCCCGCCCGCGGCCACCGCGGCGCCCGGGCCGGGGTGGCCGGGGATCTCGAGGCGCGCACCGGCGGCCTGCCAGCGCGCGACGATCTCCTGATGCCAGTCCACCTCGAACCACTCGATGAGAGAGTCGGCGATGATGCCGCCGACGCCCTCGACCGCGGCGAGCTCGTCTCTCGTCGCGGCACGGATCGCGTCGATCGAGCCGAACCACTGCGCGAGCGCACGCGCAGCCACGGGGCCCACGTGGCGGATGCTGAGAGCGACCAGGAACCGCCAGAGATCCTTCGTCTTCGCCTTCTCCAACTCCTCGAGGAGCGTACGCGCCTGCGCCGAGGGCTGCGGGCCGGTGAGGCCGTCCTTCTTCTCGGCGGCGGTCGGGTTCCGGCGGAACGGGGCACGCCGCACCGGCTCCCCGGTCTTCTCGTCGATCTTCTCCTCGCCGGTCTCGGCGTCACGGACGATCACTTCGATCGGGACGAGCTCGTCGAGCGTCAGCTCGAACAGCCCGGCCTCGGTCTCGAGCGGCGGTTCGGCAGGCACCGAGGGCTGCGTGAGGGCGGCGGCCGTCACCTCGCCGAGGGCCTCGATGTCGAGCGCGCCGCGTGACCCGATGTGCTCGACGCGTCCGCGCACCTGCGCGGGGCACGACCGCGTGTTCGGGCAGCGCAGGTCGATGTCGCCCTCCTTCGCGGGTGCGAGGGTCGCGCCGCACGAGGGGCATGCCGTCGGCATGACGAAGGCGCGCTCTGTACCGTCGCGGAGCTCGACGACCGGACCGAGGACCTCGGGGATCACGTCGCCCGCCTTGCGGAGCACGACGGTGTCGCCGATGAGGACGCCCTTCGCCTTCACGACCTGCTGGTTGTGCAGCGTCGCCTGACGGACGACCGAACCTGCGACCCGCGCGGGCTCCATGACGGCGAACGGTGTCGCCCGGCCGGTGCGCCCGACCGAGACGACGATGTCGAGGAGCTTCGTGTTGACCTGCTCGGGCGGGTACTTGTAGGCGATCGCCCAGCGCGGGGCGCGACTGGTCGCGCCCAACTCGTCGTGCAGCGCGAGCTCGTCGACCTTCACGACGACGCCGTCGATCTCGTGTTCGACGTCGTGGCGGTGCTCGCCGTAGTAGGCGACGAAATCCTGCACGCCCGCCGCGTCGTCGGAGGTCCGGAAGTACGGGCTGGTCGGCAGACCCCACTGGGAGAGGAGGCCGTACACCTCGCTCTGCGACGACACGGGAGGGTCGGGCCACGCGCCGATGCCGTGCACGAGCAGCCGCAGCGCGTCGAGCCGCGCCTGGCCGGCATCCCGCTCCAGACCGGACTTCTTGTCGAGCTGCTGGCGCAGTCCGCCGCTCGCCGCGTTGCGGGGATTGGCGAACGCGGGAAACCGCCGCGCGGCGCTGCGTTCGGCGCGCTCCTCATCGACCCCGCGCCCCCGCATCTCGGAGACGACGGTGTCGCGCATCTCGGCCTGCAGCTCATTGAGCCGGTCGAATGCCGCAACCGGAATATACACTTCGCCCCGGACCTCGACGAGCGCCGGGTGACCGGAACCCGCGAGGCGCGTCGGGATGCCGGCGACCCGCACCGCGTTCATGGTCACGTCCTCGCCGACGCGCCCGTCTCCGCGCGTGGCGGCAGAGGTCAGCACGCCGTTCTCGTAGCGGAGGCTGAGCGCGAGCCCGTCGATCTTGAGCTCGAGGAGCCAGCGCACCGCGCGCCCCGCCGCGGCCTGCGTCTTCGCACACCACTCGTCGAGCTCCTCGGGCGAGAAGACGTTGTCGAGACTGAGCATGCGCTCGGCGTGCTCGACCGGCGCGAACATCGAGGACTCGGCAGCCCCGACGCTGAGCGTCGGCGAATCCTGACCCTGCACTTCGGGGAACGCCCGCTCGAGCGCCTCGAGGCCGCGCATCCAGCCGTCGTACGTCGCGTCGTCGACGAGCTCGGCGTCACGACCGTAGTAGGCGTCGCGGGCGTCGAGGATGAGGCCGGTGAGCCGGTCGGCCTCCGCACGCGCCTGGGCGAGAGTGAGGTCCGTCGGGAGTGTCTCTGTCACCGGTTCAGTCTACGAACCGCCTCCGACATCCGCCGAGGTCTGCGCGGCGCTTCAGGCCGGGACGGGCACGGCCGATACCGTCCGCGCGATCGTGAACTGCCCGATGACGCGGGTGCCGTCGTACAGGACGGCGGTCTGCCCGGGCGCAACGCCGTCGAACGGCACCTCGGGGGTGACGGTGACCTCCCCGTCCGCGAACACGGCGGTCGCCGGAACAGGCTCCGCGTGCGCCCGGATCTGCACGTGGCAGTCGAAGGACCCGTGCGCGGGAGCGCGTCCCGCCCAGCTGTACCGGGACCCGGCGATCTCGGCGGTGGCGAGCGCCTCCTTCGGCCCCACGACGACCGTGTTCGAGACCGGTCGCACCTCGAGGACGAAGCGCGGCTTGCCGTCCGGTGCGGGCACGCCGAGCGACAGTCCACGGCGCTGTCCCACGGTGTACGCGTGCGCGCCCTCGTGCTGCCCGACGACCGCGCCGGAACGGTCGATGATCTCGCCCGGTTGGGTGCCGACCTTCTCGGCGAGCCAGCCGCGCGTGTCGCCGTCGGGGATGAAGCAGATGTCGTGACTGTCGGGCTTCTGCGCGACCGTCAGCCCGCGCGCCGCGGCCTCGGCGCGGACGAGCGCCTTCGACGGCGTGTCGCCGAGGGGAAAGTACGTGTGCGCGAGCTGCTCCGCGGTGAGGACGCCGAGCACGTACGACTGGTCCTTCGCCTCGTCGCTCGCACGGTGGAGCTCTCGCCCCTCCGGGCCCTCCACGAGGGTCGCGTAATGGCCGGTGCAGACGGCGTCGAAGCCGAGCTCGAGCGCACGCTCGAGGAGAGCGGCGAACTTGATCTTCTCGTTGCAGCGCATGCACGGGTTCGGCGTCCGGCCCGCCTGGTACTCCGAGACGAAGTCGGCGATGACGTCCTCACGGAAGCGCTCGGAGAAGTCCCACACGTAGAACGGGATGCCGAGGAGGTCGGCAGCGCGCCGGGCATCCATCGCGTCCTCGATCGTGCAGCACCCGCGGCTGCCCGTGCGGAGAGTCCCGCCCGCGCGGGAGAGCGCCAAGTGCACACCGACGACGTCGTGCCCCGCCTCGACGGCACGAGCGGCCGCCACGGCGGAGTCGACGCCGCCGCTCATCGCCGCCAGGATCCGCATCGGTCCAGTCTACGAGCGTGCGGCTGTGCGAGCCCCGGATGCCCGCGCGTAGGCGTCGGGGAGCGCGCGGAGCACGGCATCCACGTCGTCGCCCGTCGAGCTGCGACCGAGGGTGAAGCGCAGCACCGAGCGGGCGTCGCGCTCGGACCGCCCGAGCGCCATGACGACGTGCGACGGCTCGGCGACCCCCGCCTGGCACGCGGACCCCGTCGACGCGGAGATACCCGCGCGGTCCAGGAGGAAGAGGAGCGACTCCCCCGCGGCGCCGGGAAAGAGCGCGTGCACGTTGCCGGGAACCCGATCGACCGGGTCGCCGAGGATCTCCGCGGCCGGCACGGCGGCACGGATGCCGTCGGCAAGACGTGCGCCGAGGGAACGCAGGCGCTCCTGCTCCCCCGCGAGTTCGTCGGATGCCTCGCCGAGCGCGGCCGCGAGGGCGGCGGCGCCCGCAACATCAGGGGTGCCGGAGCGGAGACCCCGCTGCTGCCCGCCGCCGTGGAGGACCGGAGTGAGCGTCGCGTGCCGCGACACGACGAGGGCGCCGGTGCCCACGGGCGCCCCGAACTTGTGCCCCGACAGGCTCAGCACCACAAGTCCCACCGGGCCCGAGGCGGCACCACGCCACCCCGCGAACGAGACGGGGAGGTGTCCGACGGCGCCCACGGCGTCGAGATGGAGGGGCACCTCGGCATCCGCCGCCGCGGCGGCGAGCCCCGCGGCATCCTGGACCGTGCCGACCTCGTTGTTGACGACGAGCGCCGTCGCGAGCGCCGCGCCCGCCGCATCCACTGCGGCATCCGCGCCGCGGAGCGCGTCGCCGAATGCCGGCACCGGAATCCGGCCGAGGGGATCGAGGGCGACGGGACGCACCTCGGCGCCCTGCGTCCGCAGCCACTCGACCGTGTCGAGCGTCGCGTGGTGCTCGCCGTCGGGCAGGACGATGGCTGCACGGCCCGCCGGACGCGACCACCAGAGTCCCTTCAGAGCGAGGTTGATCGACTCCGTACCGCCGCCCGTGAAGACGACCTCGATGGGCTCGCAGTCGAGCAGCGCGGCGACGCGCTCACGGGATTCTTCGAGCACGCGACGCGCGGCCTGGCCCGCGCCGTGCACCGACGAAGCGTTTCCTGCGGGCGCGGACGCGGCGAGCCATGCGTCGCGGGCCACGGTGCGCAGCGGCGTCGACGCGGCGTGGTCGAGGTAGATCATGGCGTCCGATCCCCTCCACAGCTCGCGGCACGCAGGCGTGCGCCGATCACTTCGCCGCATTACTACTGTAGATCGCATGGCACGCCCGAAGCCGTCCTCACCCGCCGCTCCCTTTCTCGGCGCCGCCTACGACCGGATGGGAGTGACCCTCGGCCCCGGCGGCGGCACGCTTCGCGTCTGGAGCGAAGCGGCGACGAGCGTCGAACTCGTCCTGGTCGATCCGACCGACCTCGACTGGATCATCGCCGCGCACCCGCTCACACCTGTCGGCGCAGACGTGTGGGAGGTCACGACGCCCGACCTCGAGGCGGGCTCGTGCTACGCCCTGCGGATCGACGGCCCTCCGGGTCCGCAGAACACCTTCAACGCCGAGACGCTCCTCATCGACCCCTACGCGCGCGGTCTCGTGCCGGTGCGGCTCGGCGAGTGGCGCTCGGTCGTCGTCGACGACGCGTACGACTGGGGCGAGGCGGAGAAGCCCGCGACGCCACTCGATCACACGGTGATCTACGAGGCGCACCTGAAGGGACTGAGCAAACGGCATCCCGACGTGCCGCCGGCCCTCCACGGCACGTATGCCGGGCTCGGCCACCCCGCGATGATCGAGTACCTGGCCGATCTCGGCATCACCGCCGTCGAACTCCTCCCGATCCACGCGTTCGAGACCGAACCCCGGCTTCTGAACCACGGCCTGACGAACTACTGGGGCTACAACACGCTGAACTTCTTCACGCCGCACGGCGCCTACGCGACCGCCGAATCTCTCGCCGCAGGCCCCGACGCGGTGCTCCGCGAGGTCAAGGACATGGTGAAGGCGCTCCACGCCGCGGGTATCGAAGTGCTGCTCGACGTCGTCTACAACCACACCTCCGAGCTGGAGATCGGCGGACCCCGGTCGAGTTTTCGCGGCATCGACAACGCCGCCTACTACCGGCAGACGAAGGACGGCGTCTACATCGATGTCACCGGCTGCGGCAACTCCGTGAACACGGCGACGGATGCCGCGTCCCGCCTCATCCTCGATTCCCTCCGCTATTGGGCGAACGAGGTCCGCGTCGACGGGTTCCGCTTCGACCTCGCCCCTACCCTCGGGCGGAACGCTCGCCACGAGTTCGACCCCGACCACCCGCTGCTGCGCGCGATCGCCGAAGACCCCGCGCTCGCGGGCGTCAAGATGATCGCCGAGCCGTGGGACGTCGGGATGGGCGGGTGGCAGACGGGCAGCTTCGGGGCCGGGTGGAGCGAGTGGAACGACCGCTACCGCGACCGCGTGCGGAACTTCTGGCTCAGCGACGTCGACTACGCCCGCCGCGCATCGACGCCACCCGCCGGCGTCGGCGGGTTCGCGACGCGCCTCGCGGGCTCGTCCAACACGTTCACCCCCGAGCGCGGACCGCTCGCCTCGATCAACTTCGTCACGGCTCACGACGGCTTCACGCTGCGCGATCTCGTGTCGTACGACGTGAAGCACAACCTGGGCAACGGCGAGCAGAACCGCGACGGTGCGGACACGAACCGCTCGTTCAACCACGGCGCGGAGGGCCCGACCGACGACCTGCGGATCCTCGCGACCCGGCGGAAGGCCATGCGGAACCTCCTCGGCACGCTCCTGTTGTCGGCGGGCGTTCCCATGATCACCGCGGGCGACGAGTTCGGCCGCACCCAGCGCGGCAACAACAACCCCTACTGTCATGACTCGCCGCTCACGTGGCTCGACTGGCAGCACGCGGAGTGGCAGGAGGATCTCCTCGCCCACGTGCGCCGCCTCATCCGGCTGCGTCACGAGAACCCTGCCCTGCGGCCGATCCGCTTCGCCCACGCCGAGATGTCGGTGCCGAGCGCATCGGTGATCGACTGGTACGACGCCGGCGGACACACGATGGCGCACGACCGGTGGAACGACCCGTCCCACCGCACGCTGCAGTACGACGCGCAGTCCACGCCCGAGCACGAAGCACCGAACCGGATCCTCCTGGTCGTACACGGCAATGAGGCGCCTGCGGACGTGACCCTCCCGCAGATCGAGGGCATCGAGCGGTACGTCTCCCTGTGGTCGAGCGTCCCCGAGCGCCCGGACGAGGACGAACCCGTCTTCGCTCCCGGAGCGACGGTCACCCTCCCCGGCACGGCACTGCATCTGTTCCGCATGGAGGGAGCGCGGCGGTAGGTTCGAGACGTGGCTTCGACAACGCGCCCCGCATCCCCGCCGGACTCCGCCCCGCACGCGCCGACGCTCCGCAGCACGTCGGAGATCCCGGTTCGGGCCGCGTCGCCGTGGCAGACCGCGCCCGACACACGCACGGGCCGGATCCCGCTGTCGCAGCCCCACCCGCGGGCCACCGATCCGGGTTTCCGCCCGTCGGCGTTCTCCGGCGAGGCCGTGCCGTTCTCGGTCACCGCGTTCCGCGAAGGTCACGATCTCATCGGGGTGCACGTGCGGCTCACCTCCCCGTCGGGCGCCGTGTCGCTCCACCGCCTGACCGCCGTGAACGACGGCTACGACCACTGGCGCACGCTCGTCGCCCCGCTCGAGGAAGGTGTCTGGACGTTCCGCTTCGAGGCCTTCGCCGACGACTACGCGACGTGGGAGCACGCGGCCGAGCTGAAGATCGCCGCCGGGGTCGACGCGCCACTGATGCGCGAGGAGGGTGCGCTGCTGTTCGAGTGCGCCGCCGCGGAAGGCGATCGGGATGCCGCGGAGGTGCGCGCTCTGACCGTTGCCGCCGCAGGCCTGCGCGATGGCGCCACGACCGACGAGGCGGCGCTCGTCATCGTCCGCGACCCCGAGCTCGCCCGGTACCTCGCCGATCGCCCGGTGCGTTCGCTCGTCACCCTCGGCCCCGATCTCGAGCTGCTCGTCGAGCGGGAACGCGCGGGCGTCGGCGCCTGGTACGAGTTCTTCCCGCGCTCCGAAGGCGCCCGCCGGCTGAAGGACGGGACGGTCAAGAGCGGAACCTTCCGCACCGCGATGAAGCGCCTGCCCGCCGTCGCCGCGATGGGCTTCAACGTCCTCTACGTGCCCCCGATCCACCCGATCGGCGAGGTGAACCGCAAGGGCCCGAACAACACCCTCGTCGCCGGTCCCGGCGATCCTGGATCGCCCTGGGCGATCGGGTCGTCCGCGGGCGGTCACGACGCCGTGCACCCCGACCTCGGCACCCTCGCCGACTTCCGGGCGTTCGTCCGCGCGGTGCGCGCCGAGGGGCTCGAGCTCGCGCTCGATCTCGCCCTCCAGGCGGCCCCCGACCACCCGTGGGTGACCGAGCACCCGGAGTGGTTCACGACCCTCGCCGACGGATCGATCGCGTACGCCGAGAACCCGCCGAAGAAGTACCAGGACATCTACCCGATCAACTTCGACAACGACCCCGACGGCATCCGCGCCGAGGTCCTCCGGATCGTCCGGCACTGGATCGCCCAGGGCGTGAAGATCTTCCGCGTCGACAATCCGCACACGAAGCCCTTGCAATTCTGGGAGTGGCTGATCGCGACAGTGAACGCCGAGCATCCCGACGTCGTCTTCCTGGCCGAGGCCTTCACCCGCCCGTCGCCGCTGCTCGCGCTCGCACAAGCGGGATTCCAGCAGAGTTATTCCTACTTCACCTGGCGCAACACCAAAGCCGAGCTCGAAGAGTTCTTCACCTGGATCTCGGGCGAGACCGCCGACATCATGCGTCCGAACCTCTTCGTCAACACGCCCGACATCCTCACCGAGTATCTGCAGTACGGCGGCCGCCCGGCGTACAAGATCCGGGCCGCCCTGGCCGCGACCGCCGGCGCCTCCTACGGCGTGTACGCCGGGTACGAGCTCATCGAGAACGTCGCCCGTCCGGGGTCGGAAGAGAACATCGACAACGAGAAGTACGAGTACAAGTTCCGCGATTGGGCGAAGGCGGATGCCGACGGCACCACGATCGCCCCGTACCTCACGCGCCTGAACGAGATCCGCCGCGCGCACCCGGCGCTGCGCCAGCTGCGCGGGCTCGACGTGCACTGGAGCGACGACGACGCGATCCTCGTCTACACGAAGCACATCGACGGTGCTCTCACCGCCGACGGCCGCCCCGACACGATCATCGTCGTCGCGAACCTCGACCCGCATTCGGCGCGGCAGACGACCGTGCACGTCGACACGACGGTGTGGGGCCTTGCGCGCGGCACGGAGTACGAGGTCGAGGACCTCATCACGGGGGCGCACTGGACCTGGAACCAGGACGCTTTCGTCCGCCTGGACGCGTTCGTCGAACCCGTCCACATCCTGCATGTCAAGGAGAACCGATGAGCACCGTGTCCGACGACATCCTCGACGCGGTCGCCGCCGGTGCCTACCACGCGCCGCACGACGTCCTCGGGGTGCATGAGCAGCCGGACGGAACTTGGGTCATCCGCACCCGCAGGCCCCTCGCGAAGACCGTGACCGCCGTCACCGACATCGGCGACGAGATTCCGCTCGCGCACGTTCGCGGCGGCATCTGGGAGGGCGCGACCGCGTCACCGCCGCTCGCATACGAGATCGTCGCGACGTATGACGACGGGTCCGCCTACCGCAGCGACGACCCGTACCGGCACCTGCCGACGCTGGGCGAGGTCGATCAGTACCTCATCGGCGAAGGGCGTCACGAGCAGCTGTGGCGTGTGCTCGGCGCCCACGTGCACCACTACAACGGCGTCACCGGCGTGTCCTTCGCGGTGTGGGCGCCCGACGCGCGCGCGGTGCGCGCCGTCGGCGACTTCAACGGCTGGGACGGCGCGTCTCACGCGATGCGCACGCTCGGCTCGAGCGGCGTGTGGGAGATCTTCGTCCCCGGCCTCGGAGCCGGCACCGTCTACAAGTACGAGATCCTCACGCCCGACGGGGAGTGGATCCTCAAGGCCGACCCGATGGCGAACTACGCCGAGGTGCCGCCGGCGACGGCATCCATCGTCACCGAGTCGTCGTATACCTGGGGCGACAGCGCCTGGATGGACGCGCGCGCACGCCGCTCCCCCACCGACCAGCCGATGTCGACGTACGAGCTGCACTTCGGGTCGTGGCGCGAGGGGCTCTCGTACCGTGACGCCGTCGACCCGCTCATCGCCTACCTCACCGAGGTCGGCTACACGCACGTGGAGTTCCTGCCGCTCGCCGAGCACCCCTTCGGCGGGTCGTGGGGGTACCAGGTCACGGGGTACTACGCCCCGACGAGCCGGTACGGCACGCCCGACGACCTCCGCTATCTCATCGATCGGCTCCACCAGGCCGGCTTCGGCGTGATCATGGACTGGGTGCCGGGGCACTTCCCGAAGGATGCCTTCGCCCTCGCCCGCTTCGACGGGCGCCCCCTTTACGAGCACCCTGACCCGCGCCGCGGCGAGCACAAGGACTGGGGCACGCTGATCTTCGACTACGGGCGCAACGAGGTGCGGAACTTCCTCGTCGCGAACGCGCTGTACTGGTTCGAGGAGTTCCACGTCGATGGTCTGCGCGTCGACGCCGTCGCCTCGATGCTCTACCTGGACTACTCGCGCAAGGACGGCGAGTGGGAGCCGAACATCTACGGCGGCCGCGAGAACCTCGAGGCGATCCGCTTCCTGCAGGAGGTCAACGGCACCGCCTACAAGCGCTACCCGGGCATCGCGATGATCGCCGAGGAGTCGACGAGCTACCCCGGCGTCACGGCGCCGACCTCCGCGGGCGGACTCGGATTCGGCTTCAAGTGGAACATGGGCTGGATGAACGACACGCTCGTCTACTTCCAGCGCGATCCGATGTACCGCGCGCACCACGAGGGCGAGCTGTCGTTCTCGTTCGTGTACGCGTTCAGCGAGCGGTTCGTCCTGCCGATCAGCCACGATGAGGTCGTGCACGGCAAGGGCACCCTCTTCTCCCGCATGCCGGGCGACCACTGGCAGAAGCTCGCCAACATGCGCGCGTTCCTCGCGTACATGTGGGGACACCCCGGCAAGCAGCTGCTGTTCATGGGACAGGACTTCGGGCAGATCGGCGAATGGTCCGAGAGCCGCAGCCTCGACTGGTGGATCCTCGACCAGCCGCCCCACCGTCAGCTCCTCGATTTCGTCGGGGCGCTCAACCGCGTGTATCGCGAGCACGCCCCGCTGTGGTCACGGGATGCCGACGAGAGCGCGTTTCGGCGCCTCGGGGCTCCGAACTGGAACCCCAACGTCATCGCGTTCTCACGCGACGACCACCACGGCAACACGGTCGCGGTCGTCTGCAACTTCTCCGGCGAGCCGATCCACGACTATCCCCTGGATCTGCCCGCCGGCGGCGAGTGGACGGAGCTGCTGAACTCGGATGCCGAGGCCTACGGCGGCTCCGGCGTCGGGAATCTCGGGTCGGTCCACGCCGATGCGAACGGCCGTGCGACGATGGTGCTGCCGCCCCTCGGTGTCCTCTGGCTCAGCCGCTCCTCCTGACCCTCGCTGATCGAGTGCCGCGGCGCAGCCGCGGTGTAGCACCGCAACCAGCTTTTCACCTCACGGGTCAGAACAGGAGGCTCGCGAGGCGTCCGCGCGCGCGGATCACGCGTGCGTCGGTGTCACCGACGAGGCCGAACAGCTCGAGAAGGCGCTCGCGCACGACCTGACGCTCGTCATCGGGCAGCGCGGCGAAGAGGTCGAGCAACCGGCCGAACGCGTCGTCGACGTGCCCGCCGGCGAGGTCCAGGTCGGCGACCGCGAACTGGGCCTCCGGGTCGAGCGGAGCCGCCGCCGCGGCATCCCGCGCCTGCTGCAGGTCGAGGTGCCGCACGCGGTCGAGGAGTTTCACCTGGCCGAGTCCGGCGCGTGCCTCATCATCCCGCGGGTTCTCGGCGAGGGCCGCCTCGTACGCGGTGACGGCGCGAGCGTAGTCACCCGCCTCGATCGCGTCGTACGCCTCCTGGTGCAGCGGCGGAAGGGCGGGCTCCTCGGGCTCGGGAGCCTCGCCGTCGGCACCGCCGGTGGGCACGGTCCCCGTGACCCCCTGCTGGGCGGCGAGCTGCAGAAGCTGCCCGAACACCTCGCGCACCTGCTGCTCGGGCACCGCACCGGTGAACAGCGGCACCGGCTGGCCGGCGACGAGCGCGACGACCATCGGGATCGACTGGGCACGGAAGCCCTGCGCCAGCTGCGGATTGGCGTCGACGTCGACCTTCGCGAGCACGAGGCGCCCCTGCAGCTCGACGATGACCTTCTCGAGGACGGGGCTCAGCGTCTTGCACGGTCCGCACCAATCGGCCCACAGGTCGACGACGACCGGGACCGTCTTCGACAGCTCCAAGACCTGGCCGAAGTTGGCGTCGGTGGCATCGAAGACGAGCGAGGGCGCAGCTCCCGAGCCTTCGGCCGCGGCAGTCGACCCAGAGGCGACGGGCGCGGACGCGCGCTGACGGAGGGCGGACAGGTCGACGGCGCCGCGGAGGACAGCACCCGGACGGGGATCGCTCATCAGCCGACCACCTTTGCGTTGAGAATGTCGGACGAGAACCCGAGCAGGCGGATGCGCTCCTTGGAGCTCTTGCTCGGCACGAAGAAGTACAGCTGGTTGTCGTAGGTCGTCTCGAAGCCGGATGCCGACTGCGTGACCCCCGCCAGCGTCTGGACGACCGGGTTGCCGTCGACCTTGATCACCGCATCGGTGTTGGTGGGCGTGACCGTGTCGAGGTCCTCGACCGCGACCGCGACGATCGCGCCGGAGTCCAGCGTCGCGAGCGCGATGGGCTCGGGGGAACCCGGTCGAGCGGAGAAGGCGAGCGAGCCCGTCTGGGCTCCCGTCTCGTTGAAGGATGCCAGACGGCTCGCCCGGTTGTCGGCGAGAGAGGTCTGGAACGCGTCGTCGTCGGCGTCGAACAGGCTCGCGAACTCGCTGTCCGCACCCTTGTCCAGGACGTCGGCGTACGCCGCTGCCAGGTTCTCCGGGGCGATCGCGAGGAAGGGCGAGTCGGTCGGGATCGAGATCGCACCGACGTAGGTCGGAGCGAGCTTCAGGTCGATGTCCGACGTCACGGCGGCATAGTAGGTCAGCTTGTAGGGCGCCCAGGCATCCTGCTGCGTCATGCTCATGACGACCGACCCGCCCCCGTCGCCTTCCGCCGGCGCGACGGCGAAGAAGGTGCGCGGCCACTCGTCGTTCGCTTCGGGCAGCGTCACCTCGAGGGATCCGGTCGGCACGGCGGGCAGCGCCTTCTGCTCCGGGATCGCGGCGCGCAGGCGGTAGTTCGTCTCCCGCACGGCGAGGGCGGCACCGTCCAGCCGGTTGGCCGCCGCCGCGGCATCCTTCGCTTCGTCCGCCGCTGCGACGTCGTCGGCGATGCGCGAGACGATCCGCGCCGCCTGCGTCTCGGTGACGACCGGGGTCTCCTGATCGTCGGGGGCGACGACCGTGGTCGAGGCGGTCGGACTCGGAGTCCCGGCGAGATCGGGCCACGCGTCGGCGGTGCATCCCGTGAACAGCAGTGCAGACACCCCGAGGGCCGGCACGGCGAGCAGCGCCTTCTTGCCGCCGCCGAGGCGTCGACGGGGCGGTGAGGCCGTGATCACGCCCTTCTCATCGTCCCGCTCGGAGATGTCGATCGGCTCGGTGACCGGAACCGGGACGCCTTTGCGACGCGGTCCTCGCGAGCGCCGCGCGTGCCGCACGCCGAGGGCGTAGAGCACGATACCGACGAGGAGCAGAAGCGCACCCGCCACGATGAGCGGCCCCGCCCACGGCGTCGTGCTGTGCACGGGCCAGGTGATCGTGAGCGCGCCCGGTGCCGGCTGGATTCCGTCGGACGCGATCAGCACGCTCATGTCCGCGGGGAGCTGGAGCGGCCGGATCAGGACGTCCTCGCTCGTGAACTGATCGAGCCACAAGTCGGACGTCTGCGGTGTGATCGCGCTCTCGCCGTCGGCGAGGGGCACGGATGCCGCGATCGACTGCGACGAGACGGCGTCACCGTCCATGCTCACCGCCGTGTAGTCGGCCTTCGTCAACCAGGCCTTCAGATCGGCCGTCCGCCCGTAGGCGGCGAAGATGTCGCCGTCGCTCTGCACACGGAGCGTCTGCGCGCCGTCGTGGCTCGCGAGGACGCCGCCGTCGAGGAGGACGTACGGCGCATCGCCAGCCACATCGATGGCCTGGCTCTGCGACGTCGGCCCCTCGAAGACCGTCCGCTGCGCGATTCCGGCGCCGATCAGGAGTGCGGCCAACACGAACGCGGCCACGGCCCAGACGAAACGCACGATTCCCCTCCCTGCGCGCCGGGGCGATCTCCCGTACGCATACGACGTTCCAGACTAGCGACAACGACCTGTGCGTGGCGTGGGAGGCGCCACTTCCCGCGCGTCCCCCCGCAGGATGCCTGCACATGCGTATCCTGACAACCACGGTCCCGTCGCTGCTCGACAGCGCTCGTCACTTCCGGAGGCAGGCGTGAAGCTGCAGCATCCTTTCCGCACGGCGCTCATCGCGACGCTCGGCGTCGGCGTCGGCATCCTCATCATCTCGAGTGTTCAGTCGCTGTCGACGATCCTCCTGTACGTCGGGACGGCGCTCTTCCTGGCGCTCGGCCTCGACCCGGCGGTGTCGTGGCTCGAGCGGCGCGGGCTGCCGCGTTGGGCCGCCCTCCTGATCACGTTCGCGGTCGTCCTCGCCGTCTTCGCCGCCATCATCCTCATCGTGATCCCCGTGCTCGTGCAGCAGATCGCGCAGCTGGTCACCGAGATCCAGAAGCTCGTCCAGTCCGCCGTCGCCGGCGACTGGAATCCCGTCCAAGCCGCCGGCGATTGGCTCCACGGTCTGTTCCCGGCCCTCGACGTCGACGCGGTGTTCACCTACATCGAGAACTGGTACAAGTCGCTCGACCTCGGCGAGATCGGCGGCGCGGCGACGGCTGCGATCATCAACCTCGGCGCCGGGATCGTGGCAGGCTTCACCGGCGCGATCATCGTGCTGATCCTCACGATCTACTTCACGGCGTCGACCCCGAACCTGAAGCTCGCCGTCGCGCAGCTCGTACCGGCATCCAAGCGGGCCCGCTTCGTCGACCTCGCCGACCAGATCACCGCGTCCGTCGGCTACTACGTCATGGGGCAGGTGACGCTCGGCGTCATCAACGGTGTGCTGAGCGCGATCTTCCTGACGATCATCAAAGCCCCGTTCCCCGCCGTCCTCGCCGTGATCGCGTTCTTCTTCTCGCTGATCCCGCTGGTCGGTACCCTGACGGGTTCGACGATCATCGTGCTCGTCTGTCTCATCCCGGGACTCGGCTCGTCGGCGACGGCGCTTGCGGCGCTCATCTACTACGCGATCTACATGCAGGTCGAGGCGTACATCGTCTCGCCGCGCATCATGAACCGCGCCGTGTCGGTGCCCGGCGCTGTCGTCGTGATCGCCGCCCTCGCCGGCGGCTCGCTGCTCGGTCTTCTCGGCGCGCTCGTCGCGATCCCCGTCGCGGCGAGCATCCTGATCATCTACCGCCAGGTGATCGTGCCCCGTCAGAACGAACGCTGACCGGGCCCGCCACGGTTGGGCGGCAGGTCACTCGCGGGCTCCTCGTCCCAGTCGGTCGGAAGCGGCAGCGCGTCGGGGTTCACCACCGCGACGATCTCGGTCAGCACCCGCCGGGTCTGGGTCTCCCCCACCCATAGGTGCTTGCCTCCGTCGACGGCGATGATCGTGGCATCGGGCACCGCCGCGAACCGTGCGCGGGCCTCGTCGGGGCGCAGGTAGTCGTCGAACTCGGGTACGACGACGACCATGCGCCGAGGGTCACCGGCCCAGGCGGCCAGCTCGCCGGGCGTCGTCCGGTGAAGCGGCGGCGAGAGCAGGATCACGCCCTCGAAGTCGTGGTCGCGGCCGTACTTGAGGGCGAGCTCGGTGCCGAAGGACCAGCCCACGAGCCAGGGCCTCGGAAGCCCGCGCTCCCGCACGAGGTCCATCGCCGCGGCGACGTCGAACGCCTCGGCGGCGCCGCCGTCGAACGCGCCCTCACTGGTTCCACGCGGCGACGAGGTGCCGCGCGTGTTGAAGCGGAGCACCGCGAGATCGGCGAGGGCGGGAAGTCGGCCGGCGGCCTTGCGGAGGATGTGGGAGTCCATGAACCCACCGGCCGTCGGCAACGGGTGAAGCGTCACGAGGGTGGCGACGGGGTCGACGGATTCGGGAAGCGCGAGCTCGCCCACGAGGGTGAGTCCGTCCAGGGTGTGCAGCTCGATGTCCTCGCGCCGTGCGGGGAGCAGAACCGCTCCGCGGATCTCCATGTCAGCTGATCCTCCAGCAGCTCGTGTGCCAATGCCGGCGCGCGGCCAGATCGGCCTCGTCACCCAGAACGCCGTCTGCGCGCCAGGCCACCAGATGCGCGACGCCGGGGTCGACTGCGCGCCCGCACCCGGGACAGGTGTAGGTCTTCTGCGCCTGCGCGCCGCTGACCGGCTGCACGGTCCAGGTCACACCGCGCCGCACCTCGGTGCGCTTCCACCCGGCGAGGAGGCGATCGAACGAGGTGTCGTCGGGGTCCGGACGACGCCTCCCACGGCGTGGCATGCGGTCAGTACCAGCCCTTGGCCTGCGAGTGCCCCCACGCGCCGCACGGGGTGCCGTAGCGGCCGCTGATGTACCCCAGGCCCCACGCGATCTGAGTAGCCGGGTTCGTCTCCCAGTCGGCGCCCGCAGAGGCCATCTTGTTACCGGGAAGCGCCTGAGGGATGCCGTAGGCACCGCTGCCGGCGTTGTACGCGTTCACGCGCCAGCCGGACTCCTTGCTCCACAGCGCCACGAGGCACGCGAACTCATCGTCGCCCCAGCCGTTGGCCTGCACCATCGAGTAGGCGACCGACTGCGCCGACCCGGGATCGGGATTCACGAACGGCGGCGCCCAGGAGACGCGTTCGCTCGAAGCGCTCTCCCCCGCGACGGTCTCGGTGGGCGTCGGGGTCGGCGTGGGCTTCGGCGCGACGTACACGGTGTAGACCATGCCACCCCGGTCGAGCGCGGCGTCGCCGCCCGTCTCGGCCGAGAAAGCCTGGGCATCGGGCCGCGTGTGCGCGTACAGCGACACGGAGATGGGCTGCGCGGCCTCGGCCTGGGGAGTGACGGCGCTGAGCGGCCCGACATAGGCGGCGCCGAATCCGGCGACCGCGAAGATGGCGAACACGCTCATCACGCCACGGCGCCGCGACCACCGTGCGGGCGGCGCGGCCGCCGGGCGCGCGACGGCGACGGAACGCGGCGAGATCTCGCGTTCGGCCGTCGGATGCAGCTCAGCGTCTGATGTCACAGTTCTGCGAGTCTATCGGGCCGCGGCGGCTCAGACCACCGCGAGCATGACCTTCACGACGGCGTCGAGTACGGCATCCACCTGCGTCTCGCTGTAGCCGCGCCGCTGCATGCGGAAGGCGACGCTGCGCACCTGCTCGACGGTGACGGGCTCCCCCTCCTCGAGGAACCGGGCGATCTTGTCCGCGACGAGGTCGACCTCGTCGATCCGGTAGCCGAAGCGGAGCATCCCCACTCTCCGGAATCGCTTGCCCTCGGGCCGGGTGAGGCGGTCCAGCACCTCCTGCGCGAGCTTGCGCGACTGACCCACCCACGAGCGCGCCCCCGCGCGAGAGAGCGCGTACTCGCGCTCGCGCGCGGCGAACGCGTCCTCGATGCGCCCGAGGGCAGCATCGACCGCCGCGATCTGGTAGCCGCGGCGGACGAGCGGGAACGCCACGGTGCGGACGGCCTCGGCGTCGAGCTCTTCGTCACCCGGCGACGCCTCGAACGCTGCGCGCGCCCGTGCGAGGAAGTCGTCGACGTCCTCCGGGCGGTACCCCTTGCGGCGGCCCGAGGTCCGGGGGAACGGCGTCGCCTCGGTCGTGGTCTCGTCAGTCATGCATCATCCGGATCAGGAGACGGTCAGGGGGAAGAACAGCAGGTACAGCGCGAGCGCGCCCGCGGCGGAGGGCAGCAGCGAATCGAGCCGATCGAGCACGCCGCCGTGCCCGGGGAGCCACGAACTCATGTCCTTGATGCCCAGGTCGCGCTTGATCATCGACTCGCCGAGGTCGCCGACGGTGGCGCACCCCAGGAAGACGAGGCCGCTGATCGCCCCCGCCCACCACGGCAGGTGCAGCACGAACATGCCGTAGAGGATGCCGACGAGAAGCGCGGCGAGGGCGCCTCCGGCAAACCCCTCCCACGTCTTCTTCGGGCTGATGCGCGGGGCCATCGGGTGCGAGCCGAACGCGAGTCCGCTCGCGTAGGCGCCCGTGTCGACCGCCACGACGGCGATGATCATGCCGAGCACCCACAGCTGGCCCTGCTCGCGGCTCAGCACGACGAGAGCGAGCGACGCGAGGAAGGGCACGTAGATCGGCACGAAGCCCGACACGAGCACGTCGGAGAGCACGTCGTCGGCGCGCCGACCGTCGGAAGCGACCATCTGCGCCAGAAGACGCCAGATCAGGATGAACGCGACACCCGCGAACACCAGCACCCAGAGGGTCCACCCGTCGAGGAAGGATGCGGCGAGCATGATGACCGCACCGGCGCCCAGCTGCGGGGCGATGTCGATGCGCCGACCGGACGTCTGCAGGGCGCGCGCGAACTCGAACACGCCGAGCAGACACACCGCGATCGCGAAGATCATGAAGCCCCACGGCAGGAACAGGAGCATCGCCAGGACGCCGCCGCCGACCACGAGACCGATCGCGATCGCCATCAGCAGGTTGCGACCGGTGCGCTCGTTGATCCGGTCGTTCACCTGCTCGAAGTCGGCGCGCGCGCGATCGATCTGGTGCTCGAACTCGCTGCGCGCGGCCCGCACGTGGTCGTGGAAGGCCGACGCGTTCTCCGCCGCCCGCCGCGCTGCCGCGCGCGAGTGCGGCGCATCCGTGGGTGGTTCGCCGGAGGGGTCGGTCATCGCTCAGACCTCGAGGAGCTCTGCCTCTTTGCGTTTGAGCGCCTCGTCGATCTCGTCGACGTGCGAGCGCGTGATCGCGTCGAGCTCCTTCTCCGCACGCACGAGCTCGTCTTCGCCGACCTCGCTCTTGAGCGCATCGAGCTCGTCCTTCGCCTTGCGACGGATGCCGCGCAGGTGCACCTTCGCGTCTTCGCCCTTGCTGCGCACGAGCTTGACGTACTCCTTGCGGCGCTCCGCCGTGAGCTCGGGCATGGTCACGCGCACGATGTTGCCGTCGTTCGTGGGGTTCACGCCGAGGTTCGGGATGTCGCGGATCGCCTGCTCGATCGCCTTCAGCGCCGACTTGTCGTACGGCGTGACGACGAGGCTGCGCGCTTCGGGAGTGTTGAGCGAGGCGAGCTGCGCGAGCGGCGTCGGGGTGCCGTAGTAGTCCACCAGGACCTTCTGGAAGAGCGCGGGGTTCGCGCGCCCCGTGCGCACGGTGGCGAAGTCGTCCTTCGCGGCTTCGACGGCGCGGTCCATGCGCCCGGACGTGTCTGCCAGAGTCTCGGCGATCACGGTCACTCCATTCGTTGTTGCGTCAGTTCACGATTCTAGTGCGGGCCGCTCGCCGCGCCGGGGAGGCGGGGGGCAGCGGCACCGCGGCGGCCTCTCAGACGGAGACCAGCGTCCCGATCGGCTCGCCCAGCAGTGCGCGCGTGACGTTCCCCTCGGGTTCCATGCCGAACACGCGCATGTCGATGCCGTTGTCCATGCAGAGGCTGAACGCCGTCGAGTCGACGACCTTGAGGCCGCGCTGCAAGGCATCCTGATAAGTGATGGTGTCGATCTTGGTGGCCGAGGCATCCTTCTTCGGGTCGGCCGTGTAGACCCCGTCGACGCCGTTCTTCGCGACGAGCACCTCGTCGGCGCCGATCTCGAGCGCGCGCTGCGCGGCGACAGTGTCGGTCGAGAAGTACGGGAGCCCGGCACCGGCGCCGAAGATCACGACGCGGCCCTTCTCCATGTGCCGCTCCGCACGGCGTGGGATGTAAGGTTCGGCCACCTGGGTCATCGAGATCGCCGACTGCACGCGGGTCGCCGCCCCCGCCTGCTCGAGGAAGTCCTGCAGGGCGAGCGCGTTCATGACGGTTCCGAGCATGCCCATGTAGTCGGCTCGTCCCCGGTCCATACCGCGCTGGCTGAGCTCCGCTCCGCGGAAGAAGTTGCCGCCGCCGACGACGATCGCCACTTCCACGCGGTCGACCGCGGCCGCGATCTCGCGGGCGATCTGGCCGACCACATCCGGGTTCACGCCGAGTTGACCACCCCCGAACGCTTCGCCGGACAGCTTCAGCAGGACGCGGCGGCGTCCGGTGTTCTCATCGATCACGGAGGGTCCTCTCGTCGGGATGCAGACTATCGAAAAGCAGGCACGGAAAAGGGGTCCGCATCCGGTGAGAATGCGGACCCCCTCGCGCTGTTACGCGCCGACCTTGAAACGGGCGAAGTCCTCGAGCGTGATGCCCGCGTCGCTCGCGACCTTGGCGACGGACACCTTGTTGTCCTTCGCGTAGTCCTGGTCGAGCAGGGCGACCTGCTTGAAGAACGCGTTGACACGGCCCTCGACGATCTTCGGCAGGGCGGCCTCGGGCTTGCCCTCGTTGCGCGAGATCTCGGTGACGATCTGACGCTCCTTCTCGACCTCGTCCTCAGGGACCTCTTCGCGGGCGAGGTAGGTCGGGTTCGCGAACGAGATGTGCTGCGCGATCGAGCGCGCGGTCTCGGCGTCGTCACCGACGTAGGCGAGCACCACGCCGACCTGCGGGGGCAGGTCCTTGCTGGTCTTGTGCAGGTACACCTCGAACTTGTCGCCCGAGAGCGTGCGCACACGACGGAGCTCGACCTTCTCGCCGATGATCGCGGCCTCGTCAGAGATGAGCTCGGCGACCGTCTGCGAGCCGGCGGGGGCCGCGAGGGCCTCCTCGACCGAGTTCGCGTCGACGGCCGAGGCGGCCTCGAGGACCTTGTCGGCCAGCGCGATGAAACGCTCGTTCTTCGCGACGAAGTCGGTCTCGGTGTTGAGCTCGATGATGGTGACCTTGTCACCGTGCTCGGCGGCGGCGACGAGGCCCTCGCTGGTCGAGCGGTCGGCGCGCTTGGCGTTGCCCTTGGCGCCCTTCAGGCGCAGGATCTCGACGGCCTTCTCGAGGTCGCCGTCGGCCTCCTCGAGGGCCTTCTTGGTGTCGACCATGCCCGTGCCGAGCTGCTCGCGCAGCGCCTTGATGTCGGCGATCGTGAAGTTTGCCATGAGTGGCGACTCCTCCTGTTGTGGACCCTCGGTCGGATCCGGATGTCGTACGGGGGGTGTGCCGCGGCGGAGCCGGTGCGCGGACGCACGGCTCCGCCGCGGCGACAGGGTGTTGCTCGGTGCCTTACTCGGCGGTGGCGTCCGCCGCGACGGCGGCGGCGTCGCCCTCGGCCTTCGCCTCGGCGCCGGCCTCATCGGCGGCCGACTCGGTCGCGATGGTCTCGACCTCGGCGACGTCGGTGACGACGGGCGCCTCGAGGAGCTCGCGCTCCCAGTCGGCGAGGGGCTCGGCGTCGGCCGACTCGTCGGTCGGCTGGTGGCGCTGGATGAGGCCCTCGGCGGCGGCGTCGGCGATGATGCGGGTGAGCAGGCCCACCGAGCGGATCGCGTCGTCGTTGCCGGGGATCGGGTACTGGAACTCGTCGGGGTCGGCGTTCGTGTCGAGGATGCCGATCACGGGGATGCCCAGCTTCTTGGCCTCGTCGATCGCGAGGTGCTCGCGCTTGGCGTCGACGACCCACAGCGCCGACGGCGTCTTCTGGAGGTTGCGGATGCCGCCGAGCGACTTGTGCAGCTTGTCGAGCTCGCGCTTCTTGAGGAGGAGCTCCTTCTTGGTGAAGCCCGAGTCGGCGGGGTTGTCGAAGTCGAGCTCCTCGAGCTCCTTCATGCGCGCGAGGCGCTTGGAGACGGTCGAGAAGTTCGTGAGGAGACCGCCGAGCCAGCGCTGGTTGACGTAGGGCTGGCCGACGCGGGTGGCCTGCTCGGCGATGACTTCCTGCGCCTGCTTCTTGGTGCCGACGAAGAGGATCGTGCCGCCATGGGCGACCGTCTCGCGGACGTACTCGTACGCCTTGTCGATGTACCCGAGCGACTGCTGCAGGTCGATGATGTGGATGCCGGAGCGCTCCGTGAGGATGAAGCGCTTCACCTTCGGGTTCCACCGGCGGGTCTGGTGCCCGAAGTGGACGCCGCTGTCGAGCAGCTGGCGGATCGTGACGACGGCCATGGCCGTTCTCCTTTGTTCTGGGTTGTTCGCTCGGCCGGTC
Source organism: Microbacterium sp. bgisy203 (assembly GCF_057706945.1). Lineage (NCBI taxonomy): Bacteria > Bacillati > Actinomycetota > Actinomycetes > Micrococcales > Microbacteriaceae > Microbacterium > Microbacterium sp. bgisy203. Next base: position 274,536 of record NZ_JBYIPF010000001.1, read on the forward strand.
GGCCGATGCTCCTGGCGCCCGGCGCACACCCGCCCGCCGCCGGAGCGGGGAGACCTCTGGGTGTGGATGCCACGCGGTCGAGTGGAACTCGACCTGCGCTCTGGGCACGCGTAGTCACCTCGACGTGCGAGGTGCTCATCCAGTGTATCAGCACGCGTCCGCCCGAGCGGTCCGGCGGCGGGCTCATCGACTCCTCCCCCGCGTGCTGTTTTCCGGCATCATCCACAGATCGCACGGTGGGCGCCCCGCGGGCGGATCCTGGCCGCGAGAGTGGACGGATGCCCCACACTCACGCCCTCTCCCGCGGCCGGCTCGCAGCCGCCTCTGCGGCGCTTCTCCTCGCGGCATCCCTCGTCGGCGCGCCGAGCGCCGCAGCGACGGCCGCCACCGCCGGCGCGCCTGCCGCCGATCCCCCGGCGCCGCACGTGACACTCGACGACTGGGTGTGGCCGGTCTCGCCGGCGGAGGTGACGGCGGGATTCGCCGCGCCCGCCCACGAGTACAGTCCCGGACACCGTGGCATCGACCTGCGGGCGGCACTCGGGACGGAGATCGCGAGCCCGGCCGCGGGCGTCGTGGCCTTCGCGGGGTCGGTCGCCGGGCGCCCGCTCGTGACGATCGACCACGGCGCGGGTCTGGTCACGACGCTCGAGCCGGTCCGTGCGCTCGTGCCGGTCGGGGCGGCCGTGACGGCGGCTCAGACCGTCGGGACGGTGGATGCCGGCGGGCACACGCCGCCGGGCTCGGCGCACTTCGGCGTGCGCGAGCACGGCGCGTACATCAACCCCATGCTCCTGTTCGGCGAGGTCCCGCGCGCCGTGCTCCTCCCCTGCTGCTGAGGCGCCGCGCGCGCACCGGGTCAGCGCGTCTCGAACCGGTTCCGGTCGCCCGCGTCGTCGATCGCGCCGAGCACCGCGGCCTCGACCTCGTTGTCGTTCCCGGCGACGGCGATGGCGCCGACGGTGCCGTCGAAGTCGAGCTCGTTGCGGTCGCCGCTGATCGCGAGCGATCCGGCACCCTGACCGTCCCACTCGTTCTCGGTGCCCTCGATCGACAGGGCCGAGACCGACACGGCTTCGACGTCGTTCCGGTCGCCCCGGACGACCACCTCGTCGTACGTGGCGGCGCGGAGGGTAACGTCGAGGTCGGTGCCGCTGATCTCGACGCGCGGGCAGGTTCCGGCGAGGGTGAGGTCGAGGTCCGACCCGGTGAGGCGCGCGACACCGCCGACGCACGCGGGGTCGACGTCGGCGGCGTCGCCCGTGACGGTCGGCACGGGGACGGGCGTCGCCGGAGCGGTCGCGGGCGGCTGCGCCGTGAACGCCGGTTCCGCCGCGCCCGTGCAGCCCGCGAGAAGGACCGCGAGAGCACAGGTCCCGATGAAGACATGGGCGATGCGGGGACGGGTGTGACGGGTCGTCCGCCCAGGCTACCGGTGACCGTCGCAGCTCACGCCCGAGGGTGCGCGAGCCGGTAGGCGGCGGTGAGCTTCTCCGCGGAGACGTGGGTGTAGATCTGGGTGGTACCGAGGCTCGCGTGTCCCAGGAGCTCTTGGACACTCCGCAGGTCGGCGCCGCCGTCGAGGAGGTGGGTGGCCGCGGAATGGCGGAGGGCGTGGGGACCCACGGTCTCCGCGCCGATCGCGGGCGCGACCGCGCGCGAGACGATGTCGTAGGCGGCGCGCGTGCCGAGCCTGCCGCCGCGGACGCCGAGGAAGAGGGCGGCGCTCCCCTCCCCACGCGCGACGAGTGCGGGGCGCCCGCGCACGAGGTACGCGTCGAGCGCCGCCGCCGCGGGTGCTCCGTAGGGCACCACGCGCTCTTTCGAACCCTTGCCCACGACGCGGATGGTGTGTCGATTCCGATCGAGGTCGTCGACGTCGGCGCCGCAGAGCTCCGCGACGCGGAGCGCCGCGGCGTAGAGCAGTTCGAGCACGGCGGCGTCGCGGAGCGCGACGGGGTCGCCTTCGCCGGCACGATCGGCAGCGGCCGCGAGCACGCCGTCGAGTGCGGCAGGGGTCGCGACAGCGGGCAGGGAGCGTCCGCGCTTGGGGGCGACAAGGCGCAGGCTCGGGTCGACGGCGAGCACGCCCTCGTCGACGAGCCACGCGAAGAAGCCCCGCGTCGAGGCCGCGCGCCGCGCGATCGTCGCCCGCGCGTCGCCTCGCTCGGTCGCGCGCCACAGCCAGTCACGGAGCATGTCGAGGTCGATGTCGACAACGGGCGGGTCGGCCGTCGCCGCCGCGAGATCGCGCAGATCCGCCCCGTAGGCGCGGACGGTCGCCGGCGACAGGCGCCGCACCCGGGTGAGGTGCTCGCCGTACGCCTCGGCGGCAGCGGCCAGTCTCATCCGTCCAGCATGGCGCGCTCCGAACCGAGGTGGGGCGAGGTCACCAGAGTGTCGCCGCGCCCGGCTTCGCCTGCACCCACCCGGTCGGGCGCCGCTGCGCGCTCCCCTCGAGCGCAAGGAGTCCGAGAATCCCCGCCGCCTCATCGACCGCGAGGCCGGCGCGTCGTGCGATGTCGTCGACGACACGCGCCGAGCGGCTGCTGAGCGCATCGAGCACGCGTGTGCGATCGTCGGTGCGCTCGGATGCCGCAGCCCCGGCGCCGGCGGCGGCGTTCGTTCCCGCGCCGCCGACCCCTCCCGCACCGCCGACACCGCCGACACCGCCGACACCGAGGTAGTCGCGCACATCCGCGATGCCGGTGATGCAGATCGCATCACCTTCTTGAAGGAGCCTGTGGCACCCCATCGAGGCGGCGCTCGTCACGGGGCCTGGAACCACCCCGACGGGGCGACCGATCGCCTGAGCGTGGTGGGCGGTGTTCTGCGAACCGCTGCGCCACCCCGCCTCGACGACCACCGTCGCGTCCCCGAGGGCTGCGATGACGCGGTTGCGCGAGAGGAATCGGTGCTTGGTGGGTGCCGTCCCGCATGGAGTCTCGGAGATGATCGCCCCGCGGTCGACGATCGCGTCCAGAAGCTCGATGTGCCCGACGGGGTACGCCCGGTCGACGCCGCCCGCCATGATCGCGACCGTCGCTCCGTCCGCGGACAGGGCGGCGCGATGGGCCGCGCCGTCGATCCCGTACGCCGCGCCGGAGACCACCGTGATGCCTGCAACGGCGCACTCGGCACCGAGTTCCGCGGCGACGGTCTCGCCGTACGCGGTCGATGCGCGCGCCCCGACGATCGAGAGGGACGGGGCGCCCGCGAGGTGCCGTGGCTCCCCACGAACCCACAGGCAGAGCGGCGCATACGGACCCAGATCGTTCACCGGCGTCGGCCAGTCCGCGTCTTCCGGCGTGATGAGGCGCGACCCGGCGCGTCGGCCGCGCGCGAGCGCATCGTCGATGTCGCCCCGACGCGGCCGCCACCGTGCGCATCCCTTCGCGAGTTCCCCGGGGGCGAGGCCGGCGACGGATTCGTCGCCGCTTCTTCCGTCGCCGGACAGCGCGATCTCCAGCGCGCGCACGGGTCCGAATGCCTCGACGAGCGCTCCCGCCACGCGGTCGCCCGGTTCGACGAGCGCGCTCCATGCGGCGCGGGCGTACGCGATCACGAGATCGTCGTCGTCCGCGGCATCCACGAGCGCCGCGAGCTCGCCACGGGCCCGCTCGGGGCGCAGGTCCAGTCCGCTCATGCGCGGGTCCCCCTCTTCAGGTAGAGCGCACGGCCGATGTCCTCGACCGTGAGGCGATCGCGTCCGGCGAGGTCGGCGGTCGTCCACGCGACTCGCAGCACCCTGTCATAGCCGCGCAACGTCAGCGCGCCCCGCTGCAGAGCGTCGTCGAGCGGTCGTCGGATCTCGGGCGCGGGAGCGAGCGGGCCGTCGCGCAGCCACGTGCCCGCGACTTCGGCGTTCGTACGCCAGGGAGTGTCTGCGAGGCGGTGCACGGCGCGCGCACGGGCAGCGACCACCAACCCGCGCGCCTCGGCGCTCGAGACCCGCGACTCGTCCCCCGCCCGCATCCGCGCGACGGCCACGCGCTGCAGCGACAGTTCGATGTCGATGCGATCCAGCAGCGGTCCGGAGAGCTTGCCCAGGTAGCGCCGGATCGCAAGCGACGGACACCGGCACTCCGCCCGCGGCACACCGTAGTTTCCGCACGGGCACGGGTTCGTCGCCAGCACCAGCTGGAACCGCGCGGGGAACACCGCGCGGAACCCGGCGCGATGGATCTCGATGCTGCCGGACTCGAGCGGCTGCCGGAGGGCGTCGAGCGCGGAGCCGGCGAATTCACCGGCTTCATCGAGGAAGAGGACGCCGCCGCTCGCGCGCGCGATCGCCCCCGGCCGCACGGTGCGGCTTCCACCCCCGATCAGAGACGCCACGGACGCCGAATGATGCGGCGCTTCGAACGGCGGCGTGCGCTCCAGCGTGTGCACCGGCAGTCCCGCCAGTGAGCGAAGCGACGCCGTCTGCACCGCGTCGTCGTCACCGAGATCCGGGAGGATGCCGGGAAGGCGCCGCGCCAGCATCGTCTTGCCGGCCCCCGGCGGCCCGCTCATGAGCACATGGTGTCCGCCCGCCGCCGCGAGGACGAGCGCGTCGACGGCATCCCGCTGTCCGATCACGTCGTGCAGGTCGGGGATCGACGCGTCCGCGACGGGCTCGGCGGCAGCCAGCGGAACCGGCGCGACGTCGATGGCGTCGAGGTCGATCCCGTGGCGGCGCACCGCGTCGCGCAACGTGACGGCGCCGACGACCTCGACGCCGGGGACGAGGGCTGCCTCGTCGGCGTTCGCGTGCGGGACGATGACGCGACGGATGCCGGCGCGCACGGCTGCCGCGACGGCCGGAAGGACGCCCGGCACCGGTCGCACGCGGCCGTCGAGCCCGAGTTCGCCCAGATGCGCCGTCGCCAGCAGAGAGGCGGGATCCATCGGCGCCTCGGTCGCGAGGGCTGCGACCGCGATCGCGAGATCGAGCCCCGAACCGTGCTTGGGGAGGCTGGCCGGCGAGAGGTTCACCGTGAGCTTCCGTCGCGACAGTGGGAGCTCGCTGTTGGCGCACGCATTGAACACGCGCTGATGGGCCTCGCCGATCGCCTTGTCGGCGAGACCGATGATCGAGAACCCCGGAGTCTGATGAGAGAGATCGGCCTCCACCTCGACGAGATCGCCCTGGAGGCCGGTGAGGACGACGCCCCACGTGCGGGCCACGGTTCCCGTCGCGCTCATCGGAGGTCCTCGAGGTGCTCGAGAACGGCCGTCCGAGGGTCCTCACCGATGATGCCGATCACGTCGATGCGCAGACGTCGATGCCGGGCGGCCTCCGGGTGCGCCGCCGCCCACGCGCACGTCAAGCGCCACAGCCGGTCGCGTTTGCGGGCGTCGATCGCCTCGAAGGGATGCCCGAAACCGTCGCTGCGCCGGGTTTTCACCTCGACGACGACGAGGTCTCGCCCGCGAGCCGCCACGATGTCGAGTTCCCCCTGGCGGCACCGCCAGTTGCGGTCGAGCACCTCGTAGCCCGCGTCGCGCAGGTGCCGCGCCGCCCGTTCTTCGCCCGCGCGCCCGCGGATGTCCTTTTCAGCCATGCGCGCAAGCGTGCCCGGCCGCGCGCGAGCGTGGAGGACAGATCAGCGCATCGGTGGAGAGATCCGGAAAGAGGCCGGTTGTGGAGAGGTCGATGAACTCACCGCGCGGCGCGCGTCAGGAGTCGAGCGAGAGCTCTTCGGGAAGCTGGAAGTCGCGGCGCGGTAGCTCTTCGACGTTGACGTCCTTGAACGTGAGGACGCGGACCGACTTCACGAAGCGGTCGGCGCGGTAGATGTCCCACACCCAGACGTCCGTCATCGAGATCTCGAAGTAGAAGTCGTGCTCGGTGTCGCGCCGCACGACGTTGACGTCGTTGGCGAGGTAGAACCGCCGCTCGGTCTCGATGACATAGGCGAACTGCGACACGACGTCGCGGTACTCCTTGTACAGAGCCAGCTCGAGCTCGCGATCGTAATCCTCGAAGACTTCGTCATCCATGGTGCGTCCAGTCTAGGCGCGTCCTCGTGGGCGGGATGCCCGTCAGAAGAGCGTCGGGGCGTCGGCGATCGCCCACGACGCACGATGGTGTGTACTGAGCCCGACCGAGCGGATCGCGGCGCGGTGCTCGGCGCTGGCGTAGCCCTTGTTACGCGCCCACTGGTAGACCGGTTCCTCGTCGTGGAGGGACACCATGACCGCGTCGCGCGCCACCTTGGCGAGGACCGAGGCGGCGGCTGCCGATGCGCAATCGCGATCGGCCTTGACGATCGGCTGGACCCGGAGATCTGTGCCGCCCGCGGGCGTGATGTAGTCGTGGTTGCCGTCGAGGATCACGATCGCCTCTTCCGGGACGACGCCCGCGGCGCGGAGGTCCGCGATCGCCCGCAGTGCCGCCAGTCCGAGTGCTCGGATGATGCCGACCTGGTCGATCTCGGCGGCACTCGACCATCCGATCGCCGAGGCGCCGACCCACGCGGCGGCGCGCTCCGCGACGGCGGGGCGACGATGCTCGGCGACGAGCTTGGAGTCGCGCAGGCCGTCGGGGACGCGGCGGCGGGCGCCCGCGGCATCCATCGCCACCGCGCCGACCGCGACGGGTCCCGCCAGCGCGCCGCGCCCGACCTCGTCGCAGGCGATGACGACGGCGTGCTCGCGCAGCAGCCGTCTTTCGACGGTCAGACGCGGAGCGACGACGGTCACGGCGCCGTCCCCTCCGGCACGCCGGCGAAGACGTCGTGGTGGAAGTCGATCGGACCGAAGCGGTTCAGCGGCCACGTGATCAGGAAGGCGCGTCCCACGACGTTCTCCAGGGGTACGAAGCCCTGCGAGGGCTGCTCCGTGTGATAGCGGGAGTCCTGCGAGCGGTCGCGATTGTCACCCAGGACCCACAGCGACCCCTCGGGCACCGTCACGTCGTAGGGCACCGGCTCGGGCGCGCTCCGGCCGTCCGGCAGGTTGAGGTAGGCCGTCTCGTCGATGGGGGTGCCGTTGACCGTCACCTGGCCGAGCGCGTTGCAGCACACGACGTGGTCCCCGCCCACCCCGATGATCCGCTTGATGAGGTGCTCGTCGCTGTCGGGCGAGGTGAGCCCCACGAGCGACAGCAGCCAGTCGAACGCCTCGGCGACCGGCGCGCGATCGACCTTCGGGCTGACCGGCAGCCAGCCGCCCGGGTCGCGGAAGACGACCACATCGCCGCGCTCGTATCCCGAGAAGCGCGGCGTGATCTCGTCGACGAGGATGCGATCCTTCACGAGGAGGGTCTGCTCCATCGACCCGGAGGGGATGTAGAAGGAGCGCACGAAGAACGTCTTGATCACGAACGAGACGAGCACGGCCACGACGATGATCACGAGGACGTCCCGCACGAGCGGCCAGAATCCCCGCCGCCGACGCGGCCGAGGGCGCAGGCCCGTGTCGGGCACCCCCGCCGACGGGGAGGCCAGGTTCTCCGAGCTCATGCACGTCCTTCTCGCCGGCGCGCCGCGAGTCGTCACGCGCCCCCTCAAGAATCCCACACTCGCGCCGCAGTTCCGCACGACGCCGCGCCGCCGAGCGCGCCCGGGAACGACGAAGGCCCCGGGCGGAGCGAACCGTCCCGGGGCCTTCGGATGAGCGCGTCAGTTGTCGCGCTTCTCCTTGATCTTGGCCTTCTTGCCGCGGAGCTCGCGGAGGTAGTACAGCTTCGCGCGGCGCACGTCACCGCGAGTGACGACCTCGATGTGGTCGATCACCGGGGAGTGCACCGGGAAGGTGCGCTCGACGCCGACCTGGAAGCTGATCTTGCGGACCGTAAAGGTCTCGCGGACGCCATCGCCCGAACGGCCGATGACGACACCCTGGAACACCTGGACGCGCGAACGGCTTCCTTCGGTGATGTTCACGTGCACCTTGACGGTGTCACCGGGGCCGAAGGAGGGGATGTCGCTGCGGAGCGATGCCGCGTCGACGGAGTCGAGGATCTGCATGATCGTCACTTCCTGCGACCGCCACAGGTCGATCGCGAGATGAGTTGGGAAAAGTGGTGTGTGCCCGAGGTGTCGGATGCCGGCACCGTACTCCCCTGAGGCAGAGCCTGGTCAGGGCACGATCAACCATTCTGCCATGCCGGGGGCACTCCGACCAAAACGTGCGCCCGACGCGCGGCGGCCCGTCAGGATGCCGGAGGATCGCTCTTCTCGCGGACGACGATGACCTCGGCATCCTGGGGCGTGGCGCCCTGCCGCGGGGTCGCCTGCGCGGGAATGTATCCGACACCGTTCGAGGCGCGGAGGACGCTGCGCGACCCCGCCTCCTGCCAGAGCTGCCAGAGCACGCTCCACAGAGCCCCGAGCCCGACCGCGATCGTCAGGGCGAACAGGCCCCACCACCACGGGTTCGAGAAGAAGCCGAGGGTGACGATGAGCACGTTCCAGCCGCCGATCAGCCATACGTCCTGCCACGAGGCGGCCTGCTCGGCGCGCGCGGTGCCGCGGGCGCGGACGAGGAGTGACAGCACGAGCTGGCCGACGAAGACGATCGGCGCCGAGATCAACACCCACAGCAGCGACAGCGCGCTCGCCCCCGACACGATCCAGCCGATGAACAGCCACAGCGGCAGCACGAACGCACCGGGGATCATCCATCGATAGAACGCTCTGCGCAGGCCCATGTCCTCGATGGTACGCCGACGCACCAGAATGGAACCTGAGGAAAGGATCACGATGATCGAACTGCGCACCCCGGCCGAGATCGAAGCGATGCGGCCCGCGGGCCGATTCGTGGCGGAGGTGCTCGCAACGCTCCGCGACGACACGAAGGTCGGGACGAATCTCCTCACGATCGACAAGCGCGCGCACGACATGATCCGCGCGGCCGGCGCCGAGTCCTGCTACATCGACTACCACCCCTCGTTCGGCGCGAGCCCGTTCGGCAAGGTCATCTGCACGTCGATCAACGATGCGGTCCTGCACGGTCTCCCCCACGACTACGCCCTCCGCGACGGCGACCTCGTCTCGCTCGACTTCGCGGTGTCGGTCGACGGCTGGGTCGCCGATTCGGCGGTCTCGTTCGTCGTCGGCACGCCGCGCGACGAGGACCTCGCGCTCATCGACACGACCGAACGTGCACTGGATGCCGCGATCGCCGCGGCCGTGGCGGGGAACCGCATCGGGGACATCTCGCACGCGATCGCAACCGTCGCCCACGCCGACGGCTATTCGATCAACACCGACTTCGGCGGGCACGGCGTCGGGCGTGTGATGCACGGCGACCCGCACGTGCCCAACGACGGCAAGCCGGGCCGCGGGTACCCGTTGCGCCCCGGCCTCGTCGTTGCGCTCGAGCCGTGGTTCCTGCAGACCACCGATGAGCTCGTGACCGACCCCGATGGGTGGACGCTCCGGAGCGTCGACGGCTCGCGCGGCGCGCACGCCGAGCACACCGTCGCGATCACCGCCGACGGCCCGATCATCCTCACCGACCGCTCGTTCCTCGGCGTCCGCTGAACCTGCGTGCCGTGTCGGCGAGAGGGCGGCGGTCAGCGCAGGAGGTCGGGGCGACGCTCGCGCGTGCGGGCGACCTGCTGGTCGTGGCGCCACTGCGCCACCTTGCCGTGGTGGCCGCTGAGGAGGACGTCCGGCACGTCGTACCCTCGCCAGGATGCCGGCTTGGTGTACGACGGGTATTCCAGGAGCCCGTCCTCGTGCGACTCCTCGACGAGGCTCTCGGGGTTTCCGACGACACCCGGCACGAGGCGTCCGATCGCCTCGATCATCGCCATCGCCGCGACCTCTCCCCCGTTGAGGACGTAATCGCCGAGACTCACGAGGCGTACCTCGCCGAGCGTCCGCGCGTAGTCGAACACCCGCTCGTCGATGCCCTCGTAGCGCCCGCAGCCGAACACCAGGTGCGGCGTCTCGGACAGCTCCCGCGCCGTCGCCTGTGTGAAGACCTCGCCGGCAGGAGAGGGGAAGACGAACACGGGGCGGATGCCGTCCGCCGCGGCGGCGGAGGCGATCTCGTCGAGCACCTCGCCCCACGGCTCGGGCTTCATGACCATTCCGGCGCCGCCGCCGTACGGTGTGTCGTCGACCGTGTGGTGCCGGTCGTGGGTGTGATCGCGGAGGTCGTGCACGCGCACGTCGAGAAGTCCTGCGCCGCGCGCCTTGCCGAGGAGGGACACCTCGAGGACGTCGAAGAAGGTCGGGAAGATCGTGACGACGTCGATGCGCACGTCAGTCCTCGGACGGTTCCGCTGGGGCGCCCTCGACGTCGCGGTCGTCGCCGGCATCCGGCTCGACGGTCGCCGAAGCGTCCGTCTCGTCCTCTGCCAGCTCCTCGAACAGGCCCGCGGGCGGGGTGACGACGACGCGTCCGTGCTCGACGTCGACCTCGGGGACGATCGCCGCGACGAACGGGACGAGGATCTCGCCGTCGCCGCCGAACGGGCGGACGATCAACAGGTCCTGTGCGGGGAAGTGATCGACGCGGATGACGCGGCCGACGCTCTTCCCGTCGCGCACGACGTCGAGGCCGACGAGCTGGTGATCGAACCAGGCATCCTCTTCGGCCGGAGCGTCGTCGTCTTGGTCGATCCAGAGGATCGCGCGGACCAGTGACTCCGCGCCGTCACGGTCGTCGACGTCGTCGAAGAAGACGACGGGGTGGGAGTTCATCCAGCGGAACTCGCGCACCGTGACGGTCTTGCCGTGCCACGGCGACGACGCCGGCACCTGCAGGGTGAAGACGGCACCGGGGACGAAACGCCCGTCCGGGTCGTCGGTGTACAGCTCGAGCTTGAGGGCGCCCTTGAGCCCGTGCGCCTTGACGAGGCGCCCGACGCGCAACTGGGTGCGGGCGGGTTCGGCGGCGGCCACGTCAGTCGTCCGCGACGTCGACGCGCACGCGCGTGCCGTCGGCGAGGGCGGTCACAACGGTGCGCAGCGCCTTCGCGGTGCGCCCGCCGCGCCCGATCACCCGTCCCCGGTCGTCGGGGTGCACACGCACCTCGAGCACCTCGCCGCGGGGCGAGGTGGACGAGCGGATGACGACGTCGTCCGGGTGATCGACGATCCCCTTGACGACGTGTTCGAGCGCGGCGGCCAGCACCGGGATTACTCGGACTCGGTCTCGGCGTCGGCCGCGGGGGCCTCGGCCTCGTCGGCGGTCTCGGCGACCGGCTCTTCGACCTTCTTCTCCGCCTTCGGCTTGATGACCGACTTCTTGGCGGAGTCGGCGACGAACTCTTCCTTCTCGCCCGCGACCTTGACGGTCGAGACGGCGTTCTTGTCGCCCTTGAACTTGCCCCAGTCGCCCGTGAGCTTCAGCAGCGCGGTGACCTGCTCGGTCGGCTGAGCGCCGACGGAGAGCCAGTACTGCGCGCGGTCGGAGTCGACCTTGATGACCGAAGGCTCCTCGGTGGGGTGGTACTGGCCGATCTCCTCGATCACGCGACCGTCGCGCTTGGTGCGCGAGTCGGCGACGACGATGCGGTAGTAGGGCGCGCGGATCTTGCCGAGGCGCTTGAGACGGATCTTGACAGCCACAATTCTCCTGAATGGTGTGAGTGAGGTGATGAACGTCGCCTGGAGCGTGGGGTGCACACCCGGCGGAAGCTCTGCGGTGGACCGGCTTCGCCGGATAGAGGGTCGAGCGACGCGGTCCAACCGTCCATTTTGCCAGATTGTGACGGATGCCGCGAACCCGGCGGCCTCTCGGCGCGGCGCAGCGCCGCGCGCGTGTCAAACTGACGCCATGACGGTGCCCTTCGCGACCTCCGCCCGCTCCTCCGTGGGGATCGAGTGGGAGCTCATGCTCGCCGACCGCGACAGCGGCGACCTCGTCGGCCGCGCCCCGGACATCCTCCCCGACCTCGAGGAGAGAACGGAGCACGAGCGCTACACGGTCACCGGCGAACTCCTCACCAACACGATCGAGGTCACGAGCGGCGTGGGCGACACGGTCGCCGCCGCCGTCGACGACATCGCCGACGCGATCGGGCAGGTGCGCGAGCTCACGAACCCGAGCGGCATCGAGCTCCTGTGCGCCGGCAGTCATCCCTTCGCGCAGTGGTTCGACCAGGAGGTCACCGACAAGACCCGCTACCACACGCTCATCGAGCGGACGCAGTGGTGGGGGCGGAACATGATGATCTGGGGCATCCACGTGCATGTCGGTGTCGAGGACGTGAACAAGGTGCTCCCCATCATCGGCGCACTCTCGACGTACCTCCCGCACCTGCAGGCCCTGTCGGCGTCCAGCCCGTTCTGGGCGGGCGAACGCACGGGCTACGCGTCGAACAGGGCTCTCGTGTTCCAGCAGCTCCCGACGGCGGGGCTCCCCTGGCCGCTCGAGGACTGGGCGCAGTACGAGGCGTTCCTCGACGACATGGTGCGCACCGGCGTCATGGCCGATCCGACGGAGGTGCGCTGGGACATCCGCCCCGCTCCGCACTGGGGAACGATCGAGGTGCGCGCGTGCGACGGCATGTCGACGCTTCCCGAGCTCGCGGCGGTGGCCTCACTCGTGCAGGTGCTCGTCGAGCACTTCTCCCGTGTGCTCGACGAGGGCGGCTCGCTCGAACGCCTGCAGCCGTGGTTCGTGCGCGAGAACAAGTGGCGCGCGGCGCGCTACGGCCTCGACGCCCGGGCGATCGTCGACCGCGACGGCACCGAGCGCGCCGTCGTCGACCATCTCGAGGAGACGATCGAGACGCTCCGACCGGTCGCCGAGGAGCTCCACTGCGCGCGCGAGTTCGCCGGTCTCGAGACGATCCTCGCGCGAGGTGCGAGCTATCAGCGTCAGCTCGCCGTCGCCGATGCGTCGGACGGAGACCTCCGCGCCGTCGTCCAACACCTCATGCGCGAGTTCCGCGAGGGTCCGAGCCTGCGCGAGCACCTCGCGGTACCCGCGTAAGAGGCATCCGCGCATCCGGGGACATTCGCTCATCCGGGGATCGGATGCCTGCCGCACGTCGGCGACCGGATGCCTGCCGCTCAGCCCTTGCCGAAGAGCTTCTGGATCTCGGCGAGGTCGGCCTCGCTCGGCTGCGCGCCGGCACCGCCGGCACCGAGCCCGAAGCCCGATCCGGCGGGAGCGGTCGTCGTGGCGGCCGCGGCGAGGCCGGCGTTCTCTGCCGCGCGCTTCGCGGGGTTCCCCGACCGCGATCCTCCCGACGACTTTTTCTTGGCGCCGCGCTTGCTGGACGCGCCGGGCTTGCCGCCGAGCGAGCCCATGCCGGGCACCGAGGGCACCCCGCCGCGCGCGACGGTCTTCATCATCTTCGCGGCCTGCTCGAATCGCTGCACGAGCTGGTTGACGTCGGTGACCGTCATGCCCGAGCCGCGCGCGATGCGCAGACGCCGCGAGCCGTTGAGGACCTTGGGGTTCCGGCGCTCCCCCGGCGTCATCGAGCGGATGATCGCCTCGGTGCGGTCGATCTCCTTCTCGTCGAAGTTCTCGAGCTGCTGCTTCATCTGACCCATGCCCGGAAGCATCCCGAGCATCTTCTTCATCGACCCCATCTTCTTCATCTGCTGAAGCTGGTCGAGGAAGTCCTCGAGGGTGAACTGCTCGTTGGCGAGCTTGTCGGCGACCTTCCGCGCCTCCTCCTCATCGAACGCCTGCTGGGCCTGCTCGATGAGGGTGAGGATGTCACCGAGGTCGAGGATGCGGCTCGCCATGCGGTCCGGGTGGAAGGCTTCGAGGTCGTCGAGGTTCTCGCCGGTCGACGCGAAGATGATCGGCCGGCCCGTGACGGACGCGACCGACAGCGCCGCACCGCCGCGGGAGTCGCCGTCGAGCTTCGACAGCACGACGCCCGTGAAGTCGACGCCCTCCTGGAAGGCCTTGGCCGTGTTCACGGCATCCTGTCCGCTCATCGCGTCGATGACGAACAGCACCTCGTCGGGGTCGGTGGCCTTGCGGATGTCGGAGGCCTGCTTCATGAGCTCCGCGTCGACACCGAGGCGGCCGGCGGTGTCGATGATCACGACGTCGTGCTGCTGGCGGCGCGCCGTCTCGACGCCGTCGCGGGCGACCTGCACGGGGTTTCCGACCCCGTTCCCCGGCTCCGGGGCGTAGATCGCGGCGCCCGCCTGCTGGGCGACGACCTGGAGCTGGTTGACGGCATTCGGACGCTGCAGGTCGGCGGCGACGAGGAGCGGGGTGTGCCCGTCCTTCTCGAGCTGCTTCGCGAGCTTGCCGGCGAACGTCGTCTTACCCGAACCCTGCAGGCCCGCGAGCATGATGACGGTCGGCGCGGTCTTCGCGAACTGCAGCCGACGCTGCTCGCCGCCGAGGATCGCGACGAGCTCCTCGTTGACGATCTGCACGACCTGCTGCGCGGGGTTGAGCGCCTTGTTGACCTCATCACCCAGGGCGCGCTCGCGCACCTTCGCGGTGAAGTCCTTGACCACGATCAGCGCGACGTCGGCATCCAACAGCGCCCGCCGAATCTCACGGACGGTGCCGTCCACGTCCGCGGGCGTGAGCTTGCCCTTGGTGCGGAGGTTCTTGAAGGTCTCTGTGAGCCGGTCGGAGAGGGTGCCGAAAGTCGCCATGATGCGACGATTCTACGGGAGCACCTCGACCTTCATCGCGCCGACCGCGGCCGCACCGGCTCCGAACCCGTTCCTCCCGAGCGGAGGGCTGCGCCGGTCGGCGGACCTGCACGACGCGTCCGGGTGCGGGTCAGGGCAGGGTGGATGCCGCGGCGTCCAGCGCCTCGTCGAGCAGCGGGCCGAGAGGGGCCTGTCCGGCGCCGGCGCGCGCCCACGCCTCGATGGCGGCGAGCACCGCACCGGCGTGGGCTGCGCCGGCGACCTCGGCGGAGATCGCCGCGGCGCCGTCCAGCCGCAGCCGCGCGGCGACGGCGGACGCGATCCGCGAGCGGCGGACCCCAGCCTCGCGCACGAGCTCGTCGCCGAGTCCCATCGCCTCGGCGTGCACGAGCGCCAGTGCGAGGCTGTCAGGTGCGAAGGCATCCCCCAGCACCTGCAGCGACTCGCTGACGGAGGCGCCGCCGGACAGCCGGTCGGTGAGCGTCTCGATGCGTGCGTCGAGCCCCGCCCAGAGGACGTCCGCCTTCGAGGAGAAGTAGTTGAAGAAGCTCGAACGGCTGACACCGGCGCGCTGCGTGATGTCGGCGACGGTCGTCTGGGCGTAGCCCTGCTCGAGGAACAGCTCGCTCGCCGCCTCGGCGATCGTGTCGCGCGACGTCGCGCGAGGCCGGCCGGTGCTCATGCCTTCACTGTAGCGAGGGCGTATTGTTGGACGCGGTACAGTAACTCTCACCCCGACTCGACACCGAAGGAGCGTCATGCTCGACGTGCGCACGGTGGGCCTGGCGCCCGACTACGTCCCCTATACGGATGCCTGGGCGCTCCAGCGCGAGGTGCACGCCGGCGTCGTCCAGGGCGAGCGACCCGACACCCTGCTGCTCCTCGAGCACGAGCCGGTCTTCACCGCCGGCGCCCGCACCACGCCCGACGAGCGCCCCACCGACGGCACCCCCGTCGTCGACGTCGACCGCGGAGGCAAGATCACCTGGCACGGGCCCGGCCAGCTCGTCGGGTACCCGATCGTGCGGCTCACAGAGCCGGTCGATGTCGTCGCCCATGTGCGGCGGATCGAAGGCATCCTGATCGATCTGCTGCGCGAAGTCGGCGTCGACGGATACCGCGTCGAGGGTCGGAGCGGCGTGTGGGTGCGGCGGATGCTGTCGGAGGACAAGATCGCGGCGATCGGCGTGCGCGTCCAGCGCGGCGTGACCATGCACGGATTCGCGCTCAACTGCGACAACTCCCTCCTCGCCTTCTCGCAGATCATCCCCTGCGGCATTGCGGATGCCGGGGTCACGACAATCAGCGAGGTGCTCGGCCGAGACGTCTCTCCCGCCGACCTCGCCGATGCCGTCGCGGAGGCGTTCCGCGACTCGTTCGCGACCTCGGCCGTGCCCGCCGGCGCTGCGGCGGTCGCCGTATGAGCGCCTGCGGCACGGGCGGCGCGTCGTCGGCATCCTCTTCCGTCGATACCGGAGGCCGGAAGCTTCTGCGCCTCGAGGTGCGGAACGCGCAGACCCCCATCGAGCGGAAGCCCGAGTGGATCCGCACGAAAGCGAAGATGGGGCCGGAGTACCAGGCGCTGCAGTCGCTCGTGAAGGGCGAGGAGCTCCACACCGTCTGCCAGGAGGCGGGCTGCCCCAACATCTACGAGTGCTGGGAAGACCGCGAGGCGACGTTCCTCATCGGCGGATCGCAGTGCACGCGGCGGTGCGACTTCTGCCAGATCGACACCGGCAAGCCCGCGGCGTACGACACGGACGAGCCGCGCCGCGTCGCCGACAGCGTCCGGCGCATGCAGCTGCGGTACGCGACCGTCACGTGCGTCGCACGCGATGACCTCCCCGACGGCGGCGCGTGGCTGAACGCAGAGACGATCCGCCAGATCCATGCCATGAACCCCGGGACCGGCGTCGAGCTTCTCGCCACCGATTTCAACGGAGACCCGGCCCTTCTCGGCGAGGTCTTCGCGGCGCGACCCGAGGTGTTCGCCCACAACGTCGAGACGGTTCCCCGGATCTTCAAGCGCATCCGCCCCGGGTTCCGCTATGAGCGCTCGCTCGACGTGCTGACACAGGCGCGAGCTGCGGGGCTCATCACGAAGTCCAACCTGATCCTCGGCATGGGCGAGGAGGCCGAAGAGGTCGTCCAGGCGCTGCAGGACCTGCACGATGCGGGCACCGACATCGTGACGATCACGCAGTATCTGCGGCCGACACCACGCCACCTGCCGGTCGCGCGCTGGGTGAAGCCGCAGGAGTTCGTCGAGTTCAAAGAGCAGGCCGAGCGCATCGGGTTCCTCGGCGTCCTCGCGGGGCCCCTCGTGCGCTCGTCGTACCGGGCCGGGCGCCTGTGGGCGCAGTCGATGCTCTCGAAGGGCCGGGAGATCCCCGCACACCTGACGCACCTCGCGCGAGACGCCGAGTTCGCCCAGGCGGTGTGACTCCCCCGCTCCCGGCAGGGGTGGGGTGTGGGGTGCGGCTACTCGGCGCTCGTCACCGACTGGACGCTGCCGTCGCTCGTGAGGTTCACGAGGAGGACGTCGTCGGCGGCATCCGCGTCGAGGGCGTACTCGAGCACGGCGAACGGATCGGATCCGCCGTGTTCGTCGGCGAGGATCGTCATCGACACGAGTTGCAGCGACCGGATGATGTCGATGTGCACGTCGCCGGAGATGTCGACGAGAAGGTCGGCGATCTCCTCGCCGAACTGCTCCTGCTGCTGCAGCAGGTACTCGGTCACCTCGCTCGTGCGGTCGTCGAGCTCCGAGACCATCGCGTTGCGCGCCGTGAGGTCGATCTGTTCGAGCGAGGAGATCATCGCGGCGGCCACGTCGAGCGCATCTTGCGACACGTCGTCCTGGTCGGGCGCGGTGAGGTCGACGGTCACCCGTTGGTCCGCGAAGTCGACGGACTCCGACCAGAAGATCGATCCGTCGGGTCCCGACTCCAGCAGTCCGAAGTAGTCGTGCTCGATCGCCATGGATCTATGCAACCACCCCGGCGTGTTCGCGTCCACCGACGCGGCCCGACTCAGCCGACGAGCGCCTCGACGAACACGTGCGGAGTGAAGCCGGTGAGGTCGCCGATGCCCTCGCCCTGGCCGAGGAGCTTGACCGGGATGCCGGTGCGTTCCTGCACGGCGAGGACGAATCCGCCCTTGGCCGACCCGTCGAGCTTCGTGATGACGAGGCCGGTGACACCCGCGTGCTCGAGGAACGCCTCGGCCTGCATGACGCCGTTCTGGCCGGTCGTCGCGTCGAGGACGAGCAGCACCTCGCTGATCGGCGCCTGCTTCTCGATGACGCGGCGGATCTTGGTGAGTTCGTCCATGAGTCCGCCCTTGGTGTGCAGGCGCCCGGCGGTGTCGACGAGCACGATCTCGGTGCCCGACTGCTTCGCGTAGTCGATGGTCTGATAGGCGACGGATGCCGGATCCTGACCCGCCTGCTGGGGACGCACGATCGTCGCTCCCCCGCGCTCGGCCCACGTCGCGAGCTGGTCGACGGCCGCCGCGCGGAAGGTGTCTGCGGCGCCGACGACGACCGAGCGGCCATAGCGCTGGAGGAACTTCGCGAACTTGCCGATCGTCGTCGTCTTGCCCACGCCGTTGACTCCGACGACGAGGACGACCGCGGGCCGCTCCGTGAGGCGGAGGGTCGTGTCGAACTTCGCGAAGTGCTCTTCGAGCGTCTCCTTCAGCATGCGCTGCAGGTCGCGTGGGTCGGTCGTGCGGTAGCGGTCGACCTTCTCGTGCAGTTCGTCGATGATCCGCTCGGTGATGTCGGGGCCGAAATCGGCGGTCAGAAGCGCCGTCTCGAGGTCTTCCCACGTCGTCTCGTCGATCGTCGGTTTCACGAACATGCCGCGCAGCGCGCGGCCGAGCGACCAGGAGTTCTCAGCCATAGCCCCAGCCTAGTCAGCGCGACGCGGCCCGACCGGCGCGCGAGCGCCGAGAGGCCTCACGCGCTCTCGCGCTCGCGGACCCGCTGTCCGACGACGGCGGAGACGCCGTCCTGTCGCATCGAGACGCCGTAGAGGGCGTCGGCGATCTCCATCGTGCGCTTCTGGTGGGTGATGACGATGAGCTGACTGGACTGCCGCAGCTGCTCGAACACGCCGAGCAGGCGCCCGAGGTTCGCATCGTCAAGCGCGGCCTCGACCTCGTCGAGGATGTAGAAGGGGCTCGGGCGCGCCTTGAAGATGGCGGTGAGGAGTGCGACGGCCGCGAGCGAGCGCTCTCCGCCGGACAGGAGCGACAGCCGCTCGATCTTCTTGCCGACCGGACGTACGGCGACCTCGATACCGGTCGTGAGCGGGTTGTCGGGGTCGGTGAGCGAGATGCTCCCGGAGCCACCCGGGAACAGGATCGGGAAGACCTCGCCGAAGGCGGTCTTGGTGTCGTCGAAGGCCGCGAGGAAGATCGTCTGCATGCGCTCGTCGAGTTCGGCGATGATCGTCTCGAGGTCCTTGCGGGTCTGCACGAGGTCGGCGAGCTGCTCGGTGAGGAACGCGTGCCGCTGCTCGAGCGCGGAGTACTCCTCGAGGGCGAGCGGGTTGACGCGTCCGAGCTGCGCGAGCTTGCGCTCGGCGTCCTGCAGCCTGCGGCGCTCGACGGTCCGATCGAAGGTGCGCGGCTCCGCGTCGTCGGACTCCCCGGGCACCGGCTGATCGGGACCATATTCCGCTACGAGAATATTCTCGTCGATGCTGAGCTCCGAGGAGACGCGTTCGAGCAGACTCGTCACGTGCAGGCGCTTCTCGTGCATCTGCAGCTCGATGCCGTGCACGGATTCGGTGAGCGCCGCAAGACGCTCGCGAACGGCGGCATCCTGCGTCCGGAGCTCGGCGAGCTCCGCGCTCAGCGCCGTCCGCGCCTGCTCGGCGAGGTGGAGCTCGACACGTGCCTGGGTGACCGAGCGGTCGACCGACTCGAGCACCGGGGGCAAAGTGTCGGCGACCTCCGCGGCCAGCTCTCGCTGGGCGCGGCGGATGACGGCGCGGCGGGCGGCTTCGGCCGCGGCGGCCTTCTCGCGCTCGCGCTGGCGAACCAGCTGGTCGACCCGCGCTTCACCGGCCCGTACGCGCTCCTTGAGCGTCTCGACGTCGAGTCGGGCGCGCATCTCGGCGTCTCGCGTCTCCTCGAGAGCGGCGAGGAGTCCGTCGCGCGCCGACGCGTCGAGGATCGGACGCGGCGCCTCCTGCGCCGCCGTCAGCGCTTCTTCCGCGGCGCGCGCCGCCTTCTCCGCTTCGGCGACCGCGCCCTGCGCCGGCGCGAGCGCGGCCTCGAGCCGCTCGCATTCCGCCACCGCCGCCTCATGACGGACGGTCGCCCGGTTCACCTGCTCGGTGTGCGCGGCGAGGGCGGCGTCGTGCTCGCGCAGGCGCTGCAGGGTGTCGCGGGTGTGCGCCCGCGCCGCATCCCACGCGCGTTGCGCATCCGCGAGGCCGTCACGCAGCGAGTCCGCCACGACGGTGATCTCGGCCAAGCGATCGGCCGCGCCGTCGCGCTCGGCGGAGAGCTCCAGCCGCGAGCGGCCGCCTCCCGACCCCGCGCGGACGGTGTGCTCGGTGACCACTTCGCCCGCTCGCGTCACGATCGTGACGGGGCCTCCGACCTCCCGCTCCGCAAGCGCGCGCCCGGCGGCGTGGGCGGCCGCGAGATCGTCGACGATCGCGGTGTAGGCGAGGACGCCCTGGATGCCGGACGGCGCCGACGCGACCTCTACGGCCGGGACCACTCCCGGAATGCCGGCGAGCGTCGGGGTCATCGTCGGCGCGCCGGCGATCGCGATGTCCACGCGCCCGAGGTCGGCCTCGGCCGCCGTGCGCGCGAGTGCGAGCGCGGCGTCGACGTCGTCGACGAGCACGCCCTCCGCGAGGGCACCGAGCGCCGCGGCGATGGCGGCCTCGTAGCCGGGGGTCACCTTCACCGCGTCGCCGACCAGACCGCGGATGCCGTGCCCGCCCCGTTCGATGAGCGCGGCGGCGGCGTTCCGCACGTCGAGGGCACGACTGAGGGCGGCCACCTGTGCGGTGAGCGATTCGATCTCCCGTTCCGTGGCGTGCAGACGCTCGCGGATGCCGGAGACCTCGCCCTCGGCCGCCGTCGCGTCCCGCTGGGCGCGCTCGTACGCGGCCGCATGCTCCGCCGACGACGCCTCGGGGGCGAGCTCCGTGTCGATGCCCGCCAGCTGCTCTTCCGCCTCGGCCCGGCGCTGCAGGGCGGCGTCGAGCGCGCGCTGCTGGCGTTCGACGCCGGCGCGCACGGCGTCGAGGCGCGACGCGGCGGCCTCCGCAGTGCCGCGGAGCTTCGTCAGCCGCATGTCGTGCTGGGAGACGAGCGCGCTCTGCTCGGCGATGTCGACATCGAGAGCGTCGAGCTCCGCCCGGGCACGGATGACTTCTCGACCGGCGTTCGCGGCGGCATCCTGCGCATCACCGAGCCCTGCCGCGATCTCGTCGATCTCGGCGCGCGCCTCGTCGATCGCCGCCTGGCTCACCGTGGCGACCTCGATCGCGAGCGTCCCGTCGTCGTCGAGGAGCGCGAGGCGCTGCCCGGCGAGGGAGGCGAGGCTCCGCAGACGCTCCTGCACCCGTTCGAGCGCGAACGCCACGGCGCGTGCGCCGTCGACGGCCTCCGATCGCTGCTCGGCCTCGAGCGCGTCGATCCGGAGCTTCACCTGCTCGGCCTGATCCTGCAGGACGACCCTTTCGGCATGGCGCTCCTGCTCGCCACGTGCGTGGTCGGCGAGCTGCGTGCGCAGCGTCACGAGCTCGTCGGCGTAGAGGCGCGCCTTCGCATCGCGGACGACGGCGGCGATCGTTGCCGCCTCGCGCGCGATCTCGGCTTGCTTGCCGAGCGGCTTCAACTGCCGTCGGAGTTCGCCCGCCAGGTCGCTCAGGCGCGTGAGGTTCGCCTCCATCGCCTCGAGCTTGCGAAGCGTCTTCTCCTTGCGGCGCCGGTGCTTGAGGATGCCGGCGGCCTCTTCGATGAAGCCGCGGCGGTCCTCCGGCGAGGCCTGCAGGACACTGTCCAGCCGCCCCTGGCCGACGATCACGTGCATCTCGCGGCCGAGTCCGGAGTCGCTCAGCAGCTCCTGCACGTCGAGCAGACGGCAGCTCTCCCCGTTGATCGCGTACTCGCTCGTCCCGTTGCGGAAGAGCGTGCGACTGATCGTCACCTCGCTGTACTCGATGGGCAGCGCCCCGTCGGAGTTGTCGATCGTGAGCTGCACCTCGGCCCGGCCGAGCGGCCCCCGCGTCGAGGTGCCGGCGAAGATGACATCCTCCATCTTGCCGCCGCGGAGGGTCTTGGCGCCCTGCTCCCCCATGACCCACGCGAGGGCGTCGACGACGTTCGACTTGCCCGATCCGTTCGGCCCGACGATGCACGTGACGCCCGGCTCGAGAGCGAAGGTCGTGGGCTGCGCGAACGACTTGAAGCCCTTCAGCGTCAGGCTCTTCAGGTGCATGCATCGTCCTTCGCGGGCAGGGTGTCCCGTCCACGCTAGCGGAATGCGCATCGAGAACCCGCTTGACGCGCGAGGTCGGACGGCGCTAGTGTCACTCATCGCGTCAGAAGTACGAAAGGAGGTCCCCGAAATGATGATGCAGCTGAACACCGTCGGAGCGAACACTCAGGCTCCGGTGCGCGCACGCGCGGGGATCGTCCGCGTCGGCGCGTTCCCGGCAGCCCGCTGAGCCGCACACAGGAGAACTCCGCCCGTCCCTGGGCTCTGAGTCCCTGGGCTCTGAGTCCCTGGGCTCTGAGTCCCTGGGCTCTGAGTCCCTGGGCTCTGAGTCCCTGGGTTCTGAGTCCCTGGGCTCTGAGTTCCTGGGCCTGAGTGTCTCTTCCGCCTCCCGCCGCTCGCGCTCTCTGCGCACTCGGCCACGCCGCAGCCCGGCCACCTCCGTTTCGGGGACCATCGTGTCCCCTGGCACTCGAAAGACAACACCATGTCCGGCTACTTCGCCACCCGCCATCCGCATGCTCCCGATCCCGATCGCCGCCGCATCCGCCTCTCCCAGCGCGAACGCGACGCACGCGAACAGGACTGGCAGCTCCGCCGGATGATCCTGCCCCTTTTCTGAACCCGAGTCCGCGTCGCGGACTCACCACTGACGCGCGGCGGAGCGGCCCGGCCCCGGAACAACACGGCGGCCGGCCGCTTCTCCCGAAAGGACACCTCCATGTCGAACACTCTCACCGAGGTTGAGTTCCGGCCTCTCACCATCCCCGCATCCATGGATGCCGCTGACGCGGACGAGTTCCGCGAGTTCACCCGCGTACGCAACGCGATTTACCGCGAGATCACCGGCAACGACGACGACGCGATGACGCCCGAGGCACTTCTCCCCCATTACCACGACGACCCCGACGAGATCAGGTACGCCTGGGTGATCGTCAAGGACGGGGAGATCATCGGACGCGTCGGCGTCGATCTTCCGCAGGAGGACGGCTCGCTGAACGCCTTCTGGCTCGTCGAACTGCTCGGCGCCCACCACGGGCTCGGCATCGGCTCGGCCGCCTATCCGCTCGTCGAGAAGACGGCCCGGGAGCACGGCCGGACCGTCCTGCAGTCGTGGGCGCAGCACGTCGAACCCGAAGAACCGGGCGAGCGGCTCGACCCGCCGACGGGCTTCGGCACGATCCCGCTCGACCGCGCCGCGCGCTTCTTCCTGCGGCACGGCTACACCCTCGAGCAGGTGGAGCGGCAGAGCAACCTCGACCTCGCGGCATCCGCCGAGCACGTCCGTGAACTGCTCGCCGAGGCTGAGGACGCGTCGGCGGGCTACGAGGTCGTGCAGTGGTTGCTGCCGACTCCGCCCGAGCTCGCCGACGACTACGCCTGGGTGAAGTCGCGCATGTCGACCGATGTTCCCGCCGCAGCCCTCGTCTTCGACGAGGAGGTGTGGGATGCCGACCGCATCGCCCGTCACGATCAGCGCTACGTCGACGGAGGGACGACCGCTCTCGTGACCGCCGCCCGCGAAAGAGCGTCCGGACGGCTCGTCGCCTTCAACGAATTGACGATCGACGACCACGGCGGCGCCGACCCCGCGGAGCCGAGCCACCAGGAGGACACGCTCGTGCTGAAGGAGCACCGCGGCCACCGGCTCGGCCAGCTCGTCAAGTGCGCGGGCCTGAAGCGCTGGCACGAGGAGATCGCTCCCCTCTCGCCGAAGGTCATCACCTACAACGCCGAGGAGAATCGCCCCATGCTCGACATCAACGAGCGCATCGGGTTCTTCCCGGTCGGATACGAAGGCGCGTGGAAGAAGGTGCTTTCGTGAGCGAGACGCTCACCCTTCGGCCGCTGCGCCGGGCGGACGGACCGGACGGTCCCTCCGACCTCGATGCGGTGCGCGAACTCCGGAACGCCGACATGCGCGTCGTCCACGGTTCGCACGACTACGACTCGTCGGCGGAGGAGATCCGTATCGCCTGGACCGACGATGAGGACGCGCGCCAGCGCGGCGTCATCGCGGAGGACGGCGGCCGCGTGCTCGGTTTCGCGGCCGTCGTCGTCCCGCTCGACGCCGGCGCCGCGTCGGTCTCGCTCAACGTCCGTGTGCGCGCGGACGCGCGTCGCCGCGGCATCGGCGGGTTGCTGCTCGCGGCCGCCGAGCAGATCGCCGCGGACGAGGGCCGCTCCGTCCTGCAGTGCTGGACGGAGCATCCGCCCGCCGACCTCGCCCGCGAGCCGGCGATCAGCGGGTGGGGTTCGGTCCCCCGCGACGCGACCACGATGTTCGCGCGCGATCAGGGCTACGCGCTCGAACAGGTCTACCGCAAGAGCCGATTCACGATCGACGCGCAGAGCCTTGCCGAGGTCGAACGCCTCGCGGGGCCGGCGCGCGCGGCGGCAGGTGACGCGTACGTCTACGAATGGTGGGAGACCCCGACCCCGCCCGAGAATGCGGACGACATCGCCGAGCTGCACGCACGCATGTCGACGGATGCCCCGTCGGCCGGCGTCGAGGAGGACGCGTCCGACTGGGATGCCGCACGTGTCGCGCGATGGGAGGAGATGTCGCGGACGAGCGGTTATCGCAAGATCATCGGCGCTGCGCGCCATGTCGCGTCGGGCCGGCTGGTCGCGTTCAACGAACTGTCGGTGCGGGGCGAGGAGACGACGGCGCATCAGAATGACACGCTCGTCCTCCGCGAGCACCGCGGGCACCGCCTCGGCATGCTCGTGAAGTGCGAGACGCTCCTGCGCCTGCACGATCTCTTCCCCGCTGTCACGCGCATCGAGACCTACAACGCGGAGGAGAACCGCCCCATGCTCGATATCAACGAGGAGATGGGGTTCGCACCCCTGCAGTACTCGGGGATGTGGCAGAAGAGGGTCGCGTCAGACGGCTCAGAGTTCGTAAGCACGCGCGTAGGCAGCGAGGTAGTCGGACCCGAGGCGTAGCCGCACGTAGTCGTCGATCGTCGCGAGGGCTGCCGTCACTTCCTCCCGTGTCCCGCAGAGCGTCAGCTTCCTGCCGAGCACCCGGGACACGGACACGTCCCCTCCCAAAGCGATGCTGAAACCCCAGCTGCCGCGCCCGTAGTCGTCGAACGCGCCCTGGACGGCGAACGCGTCGTACAGCACGAAACCCAGCTCGACATCCGAGCGCTTGCGCGCCTGCGTCGCGGCGGGCAGGTGAGCGTCGATGAGGTCGAGGACGTCATCCGCTGTCAGATCATCGTGTGGCATTCTCGCTCCTTAGCGCGATCGCAGAATCGCCTGCATCTTCGTGGCGTCGAATCGGTATCCGTGGCTCTCCAGGAAGTCGAGCTCATCCGCCAGCGCGCTTCCCGGGTAGTCCAGTGGATTGTGAGAGAAGGTGATCGGCTTGCCTTCGGCGATGACCCGCTCGAGGAACGGCACGTTGAAGGAGTCGAACATGTCGCGGTCCGTCAGCTGGTGCGCGTCGGCGATCGTTTCCCAGTCGTCACCGAGGCTGAAGTACGTGGCCGGCGGCACCTTGCCCTCAGCCACGTCGATGTAGCTGGCGGTTCCGGGAACCCGGAATTTGCCCAGGATCGCCTCGAGGCCGTCCGGGTTGTGCACGCTCGCCTGGAGGATGTCGACGTACTCCTGGTCGTCCATCCCCGGCGGCTTGCGCGTCGCATTCGGCACGTACGGCCGAGACGATGACCCCGGCCCCGGCACGCCGTGGCCGTGGAAGACGTCTTGCGCTCTGACCCGCCGGATGAGGTCTTCGAGGTGATCTGCGAGGTTGTCGGCGACCTGGTGGAGCTTCTCCTTGGAGTGGGCCATACCGTCGAGGGTGGCTTGCCGCAGTTCACGCAGGACGACTTTGATCGAACTCATCGGCTTCATCCTTCCATGGAGGGGAGGATGCCGACGTCATCGGCGGCGTGCGACCCGCACGTCGCCCATCGCCGAACCCGGCCGCAGCCGCTGACAGTGCGGGCAGTAGTGGCTCGAGCGATTCATGAACGACGCGCGGACGAGGGGCCGCCCGCAGCGAGGGCAGGGCTGCCCGTCACGTCCGTAGGCGTTGAGGGAGTGGGAAAAGTAGCCCGCCTGCCCGTTGACGTTGACGTACTGCGCGTCGAAGCTCGTGCCGCCCTCGGCGAGGGCCTTCTCGAGCACGGCGCGGATCTCCGCGAGCAGCCGCGTCACGGCGCGGGAAGACAGCGCCTCCCCCGCGGTCTCGGGATGGATCCGCGCCGCCCACAGCGACTCGTCGGCGTAGATGTTGCCGACTCCACTGATCACGGTCTGGTCGAGGAGGATGCGTTTGATCGCGGAGCGCTTCGCACGGACGATAGCCGAGAACCGGCGGTCGGAGAAGGCGGGGTCGAGCGGATCGCGGGCGATGTGGGCGACCTGGGAAGGCACTTCCGCGGCATCCGCTCCCCATCCGGCGGCTGCACCGTCGGGCGTCGGCACGAGGTGGTCGAGGGCGAGGGAGCCGAAGGTCCGCTGGTCGGCGAAGACGACGGCGATATCGCCGTGATCGGGGTGGGCGATGTCGAGCCGGATGCGTTCGTGGCGCTCGGGCGGCGCACCGGAGGGCCGAAGCAGCAGTTGCCCGCTCATGCCGAGGTGCCCGACGACGGCATCTCCGCCCGCCGCCACGGCATCCGCCTGGGGGCGCGGGCGGAGCGGCAGCCACAGAAATTTCCCGCGGCGCGCCGCGGCCGCGATCGTCCGTCCCGTCAGGGCTGTTTCGAAGGATGCCGCGTCGCCCGGATGCCGGGTGAGGGCACGGTCGTCCACGACCGTGACGGCCGCGATGCGAGCGCCGACGACGGCGGGCTCGAGGCCCGCGCGGACGACCTCGACCTCGGGAAGCTCCGGCATGCGCGCTCAGCCGCGCTCGGAGAGCGCGTTCCACACGGCGAGGGCGCCGGCCATCTCGGCCTGCTTCTTACTCGAGCCGGTGCCGGTGCGCGACACGTCGCCGACGGTCACCGATGCCGTGAACACGCGGTGGTGGTCCGGGCCTTCGGACGAGACCGTGTACGTCGGCGGCGCGAGCGAGAGGCGCGCCGCGAGCTCCTGCAGGCTCGTCTTCGGGTCCATCGCTGCGCCGTACCGCTCGGGGTCGGCCATGAGCGGCGCGACCAGGCGCAGGACGAGCGCGGTGGATGCCTCGGGTCCCGCCGACAGGAAGGCCGCGCCGATGACCGCCTCCATCGTGTCGGCGAGGATCGAGTCCTTGTCGCGGCCGCCGGTCTGGTCTTCACCGCGACCGAGCCGGATGTGCTCGCCGAGACCGATGCCGCGGGCCACCTCGGCGAGTGCGACCGTCGAGACGACGCTGGCGCGGCGCTTCGCGAGCGCACCCTCTTCGAGCTCGGGGTGCGTCGTGAACAGGTGGACCGTCACGGCCTGGCCGAGGATCGAGTCGCCGAGGAACTCGAGGCGCTCGTTGTGCGGCGATCCGCCGTCCTCGTAGGCGAACGAGCGGTGGGTCAGCGCCAGCGACAGAAGCTCGGGGTCGATATGGACCCCGAGCTTCTCGGTGAGGCTGGGCTTGCCGGTGAGGCTGGGCTTGCCGACGACAGAGCGAGACGCCATCGGCGTCTCGCTCTCGATCTGTGCGTCCGTCACGAAGAGGCCGCGTCGATCAGATGTCGGCGACCTTGCGGCCCTTGTACTCGAGGAAAAGCTCGGTGCCCTGCGAGTCGGTGACGACCTTCGCCTGGTGCGGGCGGCTGTAGACGACCTTACCGTTCTCGACGGTCTTGACGAGAGCGGGAGCCTCCGCCTTCCACTGGGCGCGACGCGAACGCGTGTTGGAGCGGGAGACCTTCCGCTTCGGGGGGTTACCTGCCATGATCAGCTCTTCTCTGTGTGGGAGACGTCGGGGCGCGCGCCCTCGTCGTCGTGGTCTGGTGGGGTGATGGTGTTCAGTGCGGCCAGCGCACTCCATCGCTCGTCGATCGGGGTTTCCCGCACGGTTCCTGCTGCCAGCTTCTCGCCCGTCACCGGATCGAGGCCGGGGCAATCCGGCTGGCACACCGGCTGGAAGGGAAGCGACAGGACGATCGAATCCCTGACCAGATTTTCAAGATCCACGTGGTCGTCTTGAACCTCGAAGTCGATCGCTTCCCCCTCAGAATACCCGAAGAGCTCCTGAAACTCGACTTCGACGCTCTGGGCGATGTCGGTGAGGCACCGTCCGCAGACGCCGGTGTAGCGGGAGCGGACGTCCGCCGTGACGAGGATGCCTTCATGCACCGCCTCGAGGCGCACGTCCAGATCGACGGGTTCGCCCTCCGCGACCGCGACGAGACCCTCGCCCCACTTCTCCGGCGCCGGCGCGACGACTTCGAACTCGCGCATCTCGCCCGCGCGGTGCGCGATGTCGCGCACAGGGAAAGCGAACGGACCGCTCACATGCTTTCTGACCACGTTTCCATGGTACCGGCGGACTGAGCGGCATCGGCGCGCGCGGTGACACGGGCACACCCGCGCGGACGTCAGCCGCGCGGTGCGCTTCCCGCGCCGGTGTCGAGGAAGCGTGCGACGGGACCCGGGACGAACGGCGAGACGTCGCCACCGAGCGCGGCGACCTGACGCACGAGCGAGCTCGACACGAGGGCGTGGGCGGGGTCGGGCAGGAGGAACACGGTCTCGATCTCGGCGAGGTGGCGGTTGACGATCGCCATCGGCGTCTCGTAGGCGACGTCGACCTGCGAGCGGATGCCCTTGACGAGCACGCCGGCGTTCACGTCCTGCGCGTAGTCGACGAGGAGACCGACGCTCCACGACGCCACGATCACGTTCCCCACGACGCCCTCTTCGGCGATGGACTGCTCGAGCAGCGTCAGACGCTGCGCGATCGGCAGCATGGCCTCTTTGCCGGGGTTGTGGACGACCAGGACGTGGAGCTCGT
This sequence comes from Microbacterium sp. bgisy203, assembly GCF_057706945.1. Taxonomy (NCBI): domain Bacteria; kingdom Bacillati; phylum Actinomycetota; class Actinomycetes; order Micrococcales; family Microbacteriaceae; genus Microbacterium; species Microbacterium sp. bgisy203. Next base: position 303,436 of record NZ_JBYIPF010000001.1, read on the forward strand.
CGTAGAGCGCCGCCGCCCGGCGGATGACGTCGATGTGACCCAGCGTCGGCGGGTCGAACGAACCCGGGACGACCGCGATGCGGTTGTTCATGGCATCCAGCCTATCGGTCGGTTCCGGGTCAGTTCTTCGCGAGCGCGGCCCGCTCCTGCTGGCCGAGGCGTCGTCGCAGAGCGTCGGACAGACCCGGATGCCGCGAGAGGGCGGGGTCGTCGGCGAGGAGCCGTTCGGCGCCTTCGCGGGCCGTCTGGATGAGGTCGGCGTCGGCGACGACCCGCAGGAGGCGGAGCGATGAGCGGGCGCCCGATTGGGCGTCGCCGAGCACATCTCCCTCGCCGCGCAGCTCGACGTCGACCTCGGCGAGGGCGAAGCCGTCGGTGGTGGACGCGACCGCCTCCACGCGCGAGCGCGCGGGCGTGCCAGCAGGCGCCTCCGTCACCAGCAGACACAGGCCCGGCACCGCGCCGCGACCGACGCGTCCGCGCAGCTGGTGCAGCTGCGAGACGCCGAACCGATCGGCCTCGAGGATCACCATCGCCGAGGCGTTGGGCACGTCGACGCCGACCTCGACCACGGTGGTGGCCACCAGGACGTCGACCTCGCCCCGCGCGAACGCCTGCATGACGGCATCCTTCTGCTCGCCCGGCATCTTGCCGTGGAGGATCTCGACCCGGATGTCGGCGAAGGCGGGGTGGGATGCCAGAAGCTCGCGCACCTGGACGACGCCCCACCGTGTGCGCGGCTGTTCGCCCTCGAGCACGGGCGCGTCGTCGGGGGCGTCGACGTCCTTCTTCGTCGCCTCGGCGTCGATGGCGGCGCACACGACGAAGACCTGATGGCTCTGCGCGACCTCTTCGGCGACGCGTTCCCAGACCCGACCGAACCATCCGGGCTTCTCGGCCAGTGGAGCGACGAACGTCGTGATGCCCGCGCGCCCCGCCGGGAGTGTCCGGATGGTGGACACGTCGAGGTCGCCGAACACGGTCATCGCGACCGTGCGCGGGATCGGGGTCGCAGTGAGGACGAGCACGTGGGGCGAGGTGCCCTTCGCGCGGAGGGTCTCGCGCTGCTCGACCCCGAAACGATGTTGCTCGTCGACGACGACGAGGCCCAGATCGGCGAACGTGGTCGTTGCGCTGAGGAGCGCGTGCGTACCGACGACGATGCGCGCCTGCCCCGACGCGGCACGGAGCGCGGCCTTCCGCCGTTCGGCGGCGGGGAGCTGACCGGTGAGGAGCGTCGGCATGAGTTCGGGCGCGAGCTCGGGGCCGAGCATCCGCGCGATCGAACGCACGTGCTGAGCGGCGAGCACCTCGGTCGGCGCGATGAGAGCGGACTGTCCGCCCGACTGCGCGACCTGCAGCATGGCGCGGAGGGCCACCAGGGTCTTCCCCGACCCGACCTCGCCCTGGACCAGCCGATTCATCGGCCACGCGCCCTCGAGATCGCGGGAGATGACATCGCCGACGGCGACCTGGTCGTCGGTGCGGGTGAACGGGAGCCGCGCGTCGAAGCGCGCCAGGAGGTCGCCCGCCGGGCGGGAGGTCGCCGACATCGCACGCACGAACTGCCGTTGCTGCAGCAGCGCGGTCTGGAGGACGAACGCCTCCTGCGCGCGGAGGGTGTCGCGCGCCGGCTCCACGTCGCCGAAGTCGTGCGGCGCATGCACGAGGCGGAGGGCCGCATTCGCATCGAGCAGCGCGTGCTCACGGCGGAAGCCCTCCGGGAGCGGATCGGCGACCGGCGCGAGGCGAGCGAGCACATCGCCCACGGCCTTCTGCACCTGCCAGCTCGCGACGGTGCTGGTGGCGGGGTAGATCGGGATGGGCGTGTGCTGGCGCTCGGAGGCGTTCAGGCGTGCGGCATCCTCATCGTCGAAGAGCTCGTAATCGGGGTGCGCGAGCTGCTGCACCCCCTTGAACTGCCCGACCTTGCCGGAGAAGATCCCCTGCCGGCCCACGGTCAGCTGGGTCGCCCGCCACTTCTGGTTGAAGAAGGTGAGCGTCAACGCCCCGACGCCGTCGCTGATCACGACCTCGACGATCGAACCCTTGCGTTGACGCATGGGACGCTCGGCGACCGAGCGCACCTCGGCGACGATCGTCACCTGCTCGCCCAGCGGGAGCGACGCGATCGGCGTCAGCTCGCCGCGACGCGCGTAGCGGCGCGGATAGTGGGTGAGGAGATCGTTCACGCTCTCCATGCCGAACGCCCGGTGGAAGACGCCGGCCGTCTTCGTGCCGAGCGCGTCGTCGAGCGACGTGTCGAGCGTGAGCGAGGGCATGCGACGAGTCTAGGCACCGCCTCGGACAGCGGTGCCGGTGCGCGCGTGCATACGCCCGGCATACGCCCGGCGCGGCATATGCGCCCGGATACATTGTCAGCGTGATCCGCCGCCTCGTCGCCCGCATCTTCTGGTTCTTCAGCCGGTGGGAGCTGCGCACGGAACCCGCACCGACGCGCCCCACCGTGCTCATCGGCGCCCCGCACACGTCCAACTGGGACTTCGTCCTCATGCTCGGGATCGCGTGGCGTCTCGGCATCCCCGTGCGGTGGCTCGGCAAGGCGAGCCTGTTCTCCGGATGGCGCGGCCCGATCATGCGGGCGCTCGGCGGCATCCCGGTGCAGCGCGATGATGCCAGCCGCGTCGTCGACGAGGTCGTGGCGCGCGTCCACTCCGGCGAGGTGTTCGGCCTCGTCGTGACCCCCGACGGCACGCGCGGCGGGAACACGCACTGGAAGAGCGGCTTCTACCGCATCGCCCGCGAGACGGGCATGCCCGTCACCCTCGGCTACGTCGACCGCACGACGATGACGACCGGCCTCGGCCCGACGATCGAGCTCACCGGCGACGTCTCGGCCGACATGGACCGCATCCGCGCGTTCTACGCCGACAAGGCGGGGCTGCGCCCCGAGCGGCGCACCGAGCCGCGCCTGGCGAACGAGAGCGACGCGACCGTCTGAGGGCGCCTGATCGCCGGCCGCACGAATCGCCGCGCCAACGAATCGCCGGGCAAACGAATCGGTAGGGTGACCGTGTGACGCGCATCATCGCCGGGGCCGCGGGCTCGTTGACCCTGACCGTGCCGGATGCCGGCACCCGCCCGACGAGCGACCGCGTCCGCGAGTCGCTGTTCGGAGCCCTCGACTCCGCCGATCGCCTGCGCGCCGCGGCGGTTCTCGACCTCTACGCCGGCTCGGGGGCGCTCGGGCTCGAGGCCGCGAGCCGCGGCGCCGCGTCGGCCGATCTCGTCGAGAAGTCCCCGCGCGCGGCATCCGTCGTCGAACGGAACGCACGGGCCGTCGCGCGCGCCGTCCCGAGCGCGGTGATCCGCGTGCACCGTGCGGCGGTGGATGCCTACCTGCGCACCGCCAGCGCGACCTACGACCTCGTGTTCGTCGACCCGCCGTACGACCTCGACGATGCCGCCCTCGGCACGGCGCTCGAGCTGCTCGCTGCGCGCCTGCGCCCCGACGCGCTCGTGATCGTCGAGCGCGCCACCCGCTCAGGGCCGCCGACGCTGCCGCCCGGGCTCGAGCCGGTGCGCGACAAGCGGTACGGCGACACGACGCTCTGGTGGATCGCCCCGTCCGAGGAGTGAGCGCGGGCGGACTCAGCCGCGCCCCGCATCCCAGTCGCGGTGCGGGTCCCACCCGAGATGGCCGGTGACCGGTGCCCCCGCGATCGTGACGGGCGCCTCCCCGCGAGCGCGAGTGAGCCCGATCGCGCGGAAGCCCGGCGGTAGCTCCGTGCCCGCCGGGAACGCCGCGAGGAGCGCGTGGTCCTCTCCCCCGCGCAACGCGTCGTCGTCGAGGCCGGGGTCCAGGTCGAGGGTGACGCCGGAGGCGTCGGCGAGCCGCGTCGCGTCGAGGAGCAGACCGTCGGAGACGTCCATCATCGCCGTCGCGCCCGCGCGCGCGGCCATGACGCCGAGGTCGATGGGCGGCGACGGGCGCAGCTGCGCCGCCAGGTCCGCGCGCTCAGCGGCACCCAGAACCGCGTCGTCGACCGCGACGGGGGTTCCGGATGCGTCTCGGAAGCGGTCGAACAAGATCCGCAGCCCGCGCGCTGCCGCCCCGAGCGTCCCTGCGACCGCCAGAGCGTCACCGGGCCGGGCGCCCGAACGGAGGACGGGCGGATCGTCTCCGAGGACACCGAGCGCAGTCACGGCGATCGTGAGGGTGTCGGATGCCGTGAGGTCGCCGCCCTCGACGGCGCACCCGGGAGCCAGCGCGTCGCACGCGTCGCGGAGCCCGCGGGCGAGGTCGTCGACGACGTCGGCGCGGGTGTCGTCGGGCAGGGCGAGCGCGACGAACAGCGCCGTCGGCGCCGCTCCCATCGCGGCGATGTCGGCGAGGTTGACGGCCGCGGCCTTCCAGCCGAGGTCGTAGCCTCGGGACCAGGCGAGGCGGAAGTCCGGCCCGTGCACGAGGGTGTCGGTCGAGACGACCACGCGACCGCCCGGTACGGCGAGCACCGCGGCATCGTCGCCCGGACCGACGTCGGCGCGCGAGCTTCCCTCGAGGGCGGTGAAGATCCTCGCGAGAAGAGCTCTCTCCCCGAGGTCTCCCACGGTCGTCGCGCGTTCGGCATCCATCCCTCCACGGTAGCCTGGAGAGGTGATCCGCCCGCGTCTCGCCGCTCTCCTCGTCCTCGGCGCAGCCGCCCTGTCTCTCACATCCTGCAGCAGCACGGTGTCCCTCACGCCGGCGAAGGACGCCAACGATCCGGCGTGCGCCGAGGTCATGACCGCCGCAGGCTTTCCCGGTTCGATCGACGGCAACGAGCGCCGCTGGACCGACGCGCAGGCGACGGCCGCGTGGGTCGACGACGCGGGCCGCGTGACGGTCGTCATGAGCTGCGGCGTCGAGGTCCCGGGGCCGTCGACGCTCCCCTGCCAGACGGCCGGCGGCGTCGACTGGCTGATCGACGACAGCGAGGCGCCGAACTACCGCTTCACGACCTTCGGTCGCGAGCCGGCCGTCGAGGTCTACCTCGACTCCGACGTCGTGAGCGGACGCGCCGCCCTCGACGCGCTGGGTTCTGCGGTGCAGCAGCTGCCGCCGACCGGCGCGGTCTGCACGGAGCGGTCCGCGTCCTGACGGCGACCCGGATCCTGACGACGCGTCAGCCTCGGCGTTCGATCGCGAGGTCGATGAGTTCGCTGATGAGGTCCGGGTACGACAGGCCCGACGCGATCCAGCACGACGGGAACATCGAGATCGGCGTGAAGCCGGGCATCGTGTTGACCTCGTTGACGAAGAAGTCGGTGCCGGTGAAGAAGAAGTCGACGCGGGAGAGCCCCTCGCCGCCGACCGCGTCGAAGGCGCGCGCCGCGATGCGCTGCATCTCGGCGAGTTCTCCCTCGCGGAGCTCCGCCGGGCACACCAGCTCCACCCCGGCGGCGCCGAGGTACTTCGCCTCGAAGTCGTAGAAATCGCGGCCGGAGACGACGATCTCACCGGCCACACTCACCCGCGGCGGCGCGCCGTCGCGGCCCTGCAGGACACCGCACTCGACTTCGCGGCCGACGACGGCCTGCTCGACGAGCACGGTCTCATCCTCCGCGAAAGCGACATCGAGGGCACCGTCGAGCTCGCTCCACTCCGACACCTTCGAGACGCCGACGCTCGACCCCGCGCGTGCGGGCTTGACGAACACAGGCAGTCCGAGCGAGCGGACGCGGCGCTCCCACAGGGCACGGTCGTGCTCGAGCGCCCGCCGCGTGAGGGTTACCCACGGCACGACCGGAACGCCCGCCGAGGTGAGGATGCTCTTGGTGGTGTGCTTGTCCATGCCGATCGCAGACATGAGCAGACCGGCGCCGACGTACGGCAGGTCGAGGAGCTCGAGGAATCCCTGGATCGTCCCGTCCTCGCCGAACCGGCCGTGCAGGATGGGGAAGACGACGTCGACGTCGCCGAGCGAGCGGATGCCGTCGGCATCCGCGACCTTCAGTTCTCGGGTGAGGACCGAATCGGGCCAGATGATGCGCGTGCCGTTGTCGACGACTTCGGGCAGGCGCGCGGGGTCGAGGGCGAACTTGTCGGGGTCGTCTTCCTCGAGGATGAACGCACCGTCGCGGGTGATCCCGACCGGGATGACGTCGAAGCGCTCGCGGTCAATCGCCCGCAGGACGCCTCCCGCCGTGGCGGAGCTTATCGAGTGCTCGCTGGAGCGACCGCCGAAGAGCACCGCCACCACCGTTCTGTCCATCCTGGGTCCTCTCACCGGTGGGCTTGTCGTCGTCGGTCGTCAGGTGCGGCGCGATCTCGCGCGGGTTCATCGTGCCGTCGAGAACCATCTTCACCTGCTCGACGATCGGCATCTTGACCCCCGCGGCGTGGGCGAGGTTCAGAACCGGCGCGACGGAGGCGAGACCCTCGGCGGTCTGGTTCATCTGCTTGACGACGTCTTGGAAGCTGTAGCCCTGCCCGAGGAGGCGCCCCGCGGTGTTGTTGCGGCTGAGGGGCGACTGGCAGGTGGCGATGAGGTCGCCGAGGCCGGCGAGCCCCTGGAGCGTCTCGGACTGGGCACCGTAGGCGACGGCGAAGTCGGTCATCTCGACGAGGCCGCGGGTGATGATCGACGCTTTGGTGTTCTCGCCGTAGCCGACGCCGTCGACGATCCCGATCGCGACGGCGATGAGGTTCTTCAGGACGCCGCCGAACTCGGTGCCGATGACGTCGGTGTTCACGAACGTGCGGAAGTAGGCGTTCCGTGCGCGCCGCGCGACGGCCTCGGCGGTCTCGCGGCTCGTCGACGAGATGACGGCGGCGGTGGGCTGCTCGCGCGCGATCTCGAGGGCGAGGTTGGGGCCGGATGCCACGGCGATACGGGCCGGGTCGCAGTGCAGCTCCTGTTCGAGCACCTGACTCATGCGCAGTCCCGTACGCTTCTCGACGCCCTTCATCAGCGAGACGATGGGGGCATCGGTGGCCGAGATGAGCGGGCGGACGGCTTTGAGGTTCTGTCGCAGCGCCTGACTGGAGATCGCGAAGTAGACCTGCGAGGCGCCGTCGAGCGCTTCGGCGAGGTGACTGGTCGCCGACATGTTGCGGGGCAGGTTCACGCCCGGGAGGTACTCGCTGTTGCGGTGCCCCTCCTGGATCTCCTGCGCGAGCTCGGCGCGGCGCGCCCACATGACCACGTGCGCGCCGCCGTCGGCGAGGACCTTGCCGAAGGTGGTCCCCCAGCTTCCCGAGCCGATCACGGCGACGCGAGGCATCCCGGGTTCGTGCTTACGACTCAAGGCGCCCCGTCTCGCTCTGGCCGTGGACGGCCGGGTCCCAGCGCTCGGCGGGCGGCTGCTCCTGGCGCAGGTCGCCGAGAAGCCCCGAGATCGCCGCCATCACGATGTCGGTGGAGGCGGTGAGGTTGGCGTTCCCGTGAGGTAGGGCGCGGTAGGCGTCGAGATCGACTGCGGGCCCGACCTTCACCCGCACGCGCTTGCGCGGCGGCCAGAGGCTCAGCTTGCCGTAGCGCGGCAGGATCTGCTGCACCCCCCACGTCGCCATGGGGATCACCGGGATGCCGCCGGCCAGCGCCAGGCGGACGGCCCCGGTCTTGCCGCACATGGGCCAGAGGTCGGGGTCGCGCGTGAGCGTGCCCTCGGGGTAGACGATGACGCCGCGGCCGTGTGCGACGAGGTCGGCCGACTGGGTGATGGTCTGCTTGGCGGAGGAGGCCGACGCGGAGCGCGCCACCGGCACCATCCCGGTCGCGCGCAACGCGGCGCCCAGCACCGGCACGCGGAACAGGCTCTCCTTCGCCATGAACCGCGGCGCGCGCCCCATCCGCCACGTCGCGACGGCGACGATGATCGGGTCGAACTCGCTGTAGTGGTTCGGGGCGAGGACGTAGGGGCCTTCGATCGGGAGGTTCTCTGCGCCCTCGATCTCGATCTTCGTGATGAATCCCGCCAGCGGGACGACGATGGCCGCGAGGGGCCAGAAGACGCTGGGGCGGCGCTTCTCCGCCGACGCGCGACGGCGCGGACGCGGCGCCACCGTGGTGCTCTCGTCCACCGGGTCAGCCGACGACATCGAAGTCGGCGCCGAGGGCGGTGAGTTTGTCCAGGAACTTCTCGTAGCCGCGGCGGATGATCTCGACGTTGCGAACGGTCGACTCCCCCTCGGCGGTGAGGGCGGCGATGACGTAGCTGTACCCGCCGCGGAGGTCGGGCACCACGACATCGGCGCCGTGCAGCGGCGTGGGGCCGTTGATGACGGCGGCCTGCTCGAGCGCGCGGCGGGCGACGCGACGCTCGGGGCTCGCGATGCCCTCGGGGTGCACGACGATGTCGGCGCCCATCTTGTTAAGCGCCTGTGTGAAGCCGAGACGGTTCTCGTACACCGTCTCATGGACGGTGGACGTGCCATGCGCCTGCGTCAGCGCGACGATCAGCGGCTGCTGCCAGTCGGTCATGAATCCGGGGTGGACGTCCGTCTCGACGACGACGGGCTTCAGCTCGCCGCCCCGGCGGAAGCGGATACCGTCCTCTTCGATGTCGAAGTCTCCCCCGACCTTCCGGAAGACGTTGAGGAAGGTGAGCATCTCCTGCTGCTTCGCGCCGCCGACGAAGATGTCGCCGTCGGTCGCGAGCGCGGCGCACGCCCATGACGCGGCCTCGTTGCGGTCGAAGATGCTGCGGTGGTCGTACCCGCGGAGGGAGTCGACGCCCTCGATGAAGATGACGCGGTTGGGCTCGTACGAGATGATCGCGCCCATTTTCTGGAGCACCGCGATGAGGTCCATGATCTCGGGCTCGATCGCCGCTCCGCGCAGCTCCGTCGTTCCCTTCGCGCGCACGGCCGTGAGCAGCACCTGCTCGGTCGCCCCGACGCTCGGGTAGGGAAGGCTGATGTCCGCTCCGTGCAGGCCCTCGGGCGGCGCCGACAGCCGGATGCCGCTCGGCAGCTTGTCGACGGTCGCGCCGAAGGCGCGCAGCGCGTCGAGGTGGAAGTCGATGGGTCGGTCGCCGATCCGGCATCCGCCGAGGTCCGGGATGAACGCCTGCCCCAGCAGGTGCAGCAACGGCCCGCAGAAGAGGATCGGGATGCGCGAGGCGCCCGCGTGGGCGTCGATCTCCTCCATGTGCGCCGAGACGGCGCCGCGCGGGTCGAGCCGCAGCACGCCGTCGCCGTCGTCCTGGATCGCGACGCCGTGGACTTCCAGCAGCGAACGCACGACCTTCACATCGCTGATGTCGGGCACGTCGCGCAACACACTCTCGGTCTCACCGAGAAGAGACGCGACCATCGCCTTGGTGGCGAGGTTCTTCGCCCCCTTCACCTCCACACGCCCGACGAGCGGCCGCCCCCCACGGATCACGAGCAGCTGTCCCGCGTCGTCCTTATCGCCGGGCTGAGACGCTGCCGAAGCGCTGAGGAGGGTGTTCATTCGATGGGACCTCACATTGTGTATCGAGGGCGGGCCTGCTCTTCCCCGGGTGCGGGGCTGCCGGGCTCGGGCTAGCGAACGGGGAGCGTTCGCGGCCGCCACGCCTCTCGGCGCGCCTCGAACTGCGCGATCTTGTCTTCGCTGCGCAGCGTGAGCCCGATGTCATCGAGCCCTTCGAGGAGCCGCCATCTAGTGTAATCGTCGATGTCGAACGGGACGCGGAGGTCACCCAGCGCGGCGGTGCGCTCGACGAGGTCGACCGTCATCTCCACGCCCGGGTCGGCCGCGATCGCCGCCCACAGCGCCTCGACGTCGCTCTCGGAGACGACACCCGTGACGAGCCCCTGCTTGCCGGCGTTGCCGCGGAAGATGTCGGCGAACTTGGGGCTGAGCACCACCCGGAAACCGTAGTCGCGAAGCGCCCAGACGGCGTGCTCGCGACTCGAGCCGGTGCCGAAGTCGGGGCCGGCGACGAGGATGGATGCCGAGGAGTACGCCGGCTGGTTGAGGACGAACTCCGGGTCCTGTCGCCAGTTGGCGAACAGGGCGTCCTCGAAGCCCGTCTTCGTCACGCGCTTGAGGTAGACGGCGGGGATGATCTGGTCGGTGTCGACCGCCGAACGGGTCAGCGGGGCGGCAATACCGGTGTGCGTCGTGAACTTCTCCATGTCAGGCCTCCACCGTCTCGCGGGCGGGCAGATCGGCGGGGCTCGCGAGCCGGCCCATGACGGCGGTCGCGGCGGCCACGAGCGGCGACACGAGGTGCGTCCGTCCGCCCTTCCCCTGGCGACCTTCGAAGTTCCGGTTGCTCGTCGACGCGCAACGCTCGCCGGGAGCGAGCTGGTCGGGGTTCATGCCGAGGCACATCGAGCACCCGGCGAATCGCCACTCGGCGCCGAAGTCGGTGAAGACCTTGTCGAGTCCCTCGGCCTCCGCCTCGAGGCGCACGCGCGCGGAACCCGGCACCACCATGACGCGAACACCATCGGCCTTCGTCCGCCCCTCGATCACCGACGCGAACGCGCGGAGGTCCTCGATGCGACTGTTGGTGCAGGAGCCCATGAAGACGGCATCCACCGGCACGTCCTTCAGCTTCGTACCCGGGGCGAGGTCCATGTACTCGAGCGCGCGCTCAGCGGCGGCGCGCTCGTTCGCGTCGTCGAAGGATGCCGGGTCGGGCACGACGTCGCTCAGCGACGCACCCTGCCCGGGGTTCGTGCCCCACGTGACGAAGGGTTCGAGCTCGTTCGCGTCGAGGAACACCTCGGCGTCGTAGACGGCGCCCTCGTCGGAGGGGAGCGTGCGCCAGTAGGCGACGGCGTCGTCCCAGTCCTGACCGGTCGGCGCGTGCGGGCGACCCTTCACGTAGGCGAACGTGGTCTCGTCGGGGGCGACCATGCCGGCGCGGGCGCCCGCCTCGATCGACATGTTGCACATCGTCATCCGGCCCTCCATGGAAAGGGAGCGGATCGCGCTGCCGCGGAACTCGAGCACGTACCCCTGGCCGCCGTTGGCGCCGATCTTCGCGATGATCGCGAGGATGATGTCCTTCGCCGTCAGGCCCGGGCGGAGCTCTCCCTCGACGGTGATCGCCATCGTCTTGAAGGGCTTGAGCGGCAGGGTCTGCGTCGCGAGGACGTGCTCGACCTCGCTCGTGCCGATGCCGAACGCCATCGCCCCGAACGCGCCGTGGGTCGAGGTGTGACTGTCGCCGCAGACGACGGTGATGCCGGGCATCGTGAGCCCGAGCTGGGGGCCGACGACGTGGACGATGCCCTGCTCCTTGTCGCCGAGGGAGTGCAGGCGCACGCCGAACTCCTCGGCGTTGCGGCGCAGGGTCTCGATCTGCGTGCGGCTCGTGAGGTCGGCGATCGGCTTGTCGATGTCGAGCGTCGGGGTGTTGTGGTCCTCGGTCGCGATCGTGAGGTCGAGGCGGCGCACGGGGCGTCCTTCGGCCCGGAGGCCGTCGAACGCCTGCGGGCTCGTGACCTCGTGCACGAGGTGCAGGTCGATGTAGACGAGGTCGGGCTCGCCGTTCTCGCCTTTGACCACGAGGTGGTCGTCCCAGACCTTCTCGGCGAGGGTGCGCGGGCGATCGGGAAGCTCGTGCGGGCGATCAGAAGTGGAAGTCATGTCGGTCTCGTTCTCCAGGAGTGGGGATCAGCCCAGCGCGAACTCCGCGACGAGAGAGGGCTCAGAACGAGATCTCGCCGCGGCCGCTAAGAAGGAGGCGAGCGATCCGCATGGCAGTCACCTTACCACCGGTCCCGGGGGGCTCCTTCCCCCGCACGCCCTCGCACCCTCCCCCACACGCGAGATCACGCGAAGGGTCGCGACACGCGGCGCGCACGCTCGGCTCGGCCGCGTGTCGCGACCCCTCGCGGTGCGTAGGTGAGGTGTGAGGGGATCGTCAGGGGCCGTCGACGGTGGGCGGCGTGCCCTTCTCGTCGGCGACGGCTTCGGCGGCCTCGACGGGAGTCGAGGGCACCTGCCCGGCAGGCGCGGCGCGGCGCTCGCGGCGCGCGGCGATGAGGCTCGCGACGGTCGCGACGATCATCGAGAGGATGATGACGCCGAGCGACATCCAGGTCGAGATCTCCGGCGCCCATTCGATGTGCTCGCCGCCGTTGATGAACGCGAGCTCGTTGACGTGCATCGCGTGGAAGAAGAGCTTCACGCCGATGAAGGCGAGGATGAACGCGATGCCGTAGTGCAGGTACTTGAGTCGGTCGAGCAGGTCGCCGAGGAGGAAGTACAGCTGGCGGAGGCCCATGAGCGCGAACAGGTTCGCGGTGAACACGATGAAGGGGTTCTGCGTGATGCCGAAGATCGCCGGGATCGAGTCGATCGCGAAGAGGAGGTCGGTCATGCCGATCGCGACGAAGACGATGAGCATGGGCGTGAACATCTTCTTGCCGCCCACGACGGTGCGGATCTTCGAGCCGTCGTAGCCGTCGCTGATGTCGATCGTGCGGCGCAGCTGCCGGACGATGAAGGACTCCTTCTTCACTTCGTCGTCGTGATCGTCTCCGGGGAACGCCTGACGCCACGCGGTCCAGATGAGGAAGGCGCCGAAGATGTAGAACACCCAGCTGAACTGCTCGATGATCGCGGCACCCAGGAGGATGAAGATGCCGCGGAGCACGAGGGCGATGATGATGCCCACCATCAGGACTTCCTGCTGGTAGCGGCGGGGCACCGCGAACTGGTTCATGATGAGCACGAACACGAAGAGGTTGTCGATCGAGAGGCTGTACTCGGTGAGCCATCCGGCGATGAACTGCCCGGCGAATTCGTGGCCGGCGAACACCCACAGGAGCCCCGCGAAGATCAGGGCCAACGCGACGTAGAACACGACCCAGAGGGTCGACTCCTTGGTCGAGGGGATGTGCGGGCGCTTGAGGATCAGCAGCAGGTCGGCGGCGAGGATGAGCACCAGCACGATGAGCGATCCGACTTCGAACCAGACAGGGAGCTCCATGCGGGCCTTTCGGAGGGGACGGGTCAGGTCGAAAGTCTCTCCCCCGCTCGACGATGGCCGACGCGGCGCGCACCCGGGGCTGCGACGACGGAGCCCGTCCTGACGGATGCGCGATACGGGATACTCCCTCTCGCTCGACAAGAGTACTCCCCGGACAGGACGCCGACACGCCCTCGGCCCTCGCTCCCCCGCACCCGCCCCGCACGCACCTGAGACGATGCCGGGGAGCGGGACACTGACAGGGTGGGAACAGACGAGGAGAGCATGACGGAGACGACCGCGCCCAGCGACGCCGAACTCGTCGCCGCCGCAGCCGGCGGCAGCGACGACGCGTTCCGTGCGCTCTACCGCGCGTACGCGCGCCCCGTGTACTGGCTCGCGCACTCGCTCGTGGGAACGGCGGCGGATGCCGAGGACGTGCTGCAGGAGACCTTCTTCGCCGCCTGGCGGAAGCTTCCCGGGCTCGAACTCGCCGGGGAGTCGCTCCTCCCCTGGCTCGTGACGATCTGCCGCTTCCAGAGCGCCAACCGCATCCGCAGGCAGCACCGCGACCGCACCCGCACGGCGGCCGCGGTGGACGAGACGATCCCCGCGACCGTCGACGTCGAGAAGCAGGTCGTCGACGCCGCTCTCGTCGAGCGCGTGATCGCCGAGGTCGGCACGCTGAGTCCACTCGACCAGCAGATCTTCCGCCTGTGCGCGGCGGAGGGGTATGCCTACCAGGCTGCCGCCGATGAGCTCGGCGTCTCGCACGCCGTCGTCCGCAATCGTCTGTCCCGCATCCGCACCCGTCTGCGCACCACCATCGAACCGGAGTCGACATGACCGGAGGAGACATGAACATCGACGACATCACCCTGCCCGAACTGACGGACCTGCGTCTCGACGAGATCGAGACGGAGCTGTTCGCCCGTATCGCCGACGAGCGCCGTGACGCGCGCGCCGAGCAGGAGGCGGCGCGCCGCGTCGCAGATGCCGAGAGGGCGCGGGCGCGTGCCGCCCGCCGGGGCCGCATCTGGATGGGCGCCGCCGCTGCGGCGGCCGTCGTCGCCGTCGCGGCGATCATCGCCCCCCAACTGGGCGGCGGGTCCGTCGTGGGCACCGCCTCGGAGCCGCTCGTCCTCAACGGCGCGCGCGGCGACGCGTACTCGGTACCCGAGGTGGGGAGCGAGGACGCGCCGCTCGTGGCGACCGGCGCGGCCGCGACCGCCGCCGGCGCGAAACGTGAGATCGTCGCGACCGCGAGCGCGAGTCTCACGGTGGACGACACGAAGGATGCCGCCGACGCGATCACCGATGAGGCGACGACCGCGGGCGGCTACGTCGAGGCGCTCAGCCTCGGCGGCGGCCAGGCGGTGACACCCGAGGGCGCCCTCGTCGACACGTCGAGCTACCCGGCGCCCACCGGCGCTTGGATCTCGGTCCGGATCCCGGCCGACCGCCTCACCGATGTCCTGTCGGGGCTGTCGAAGCTCGGCGAGGTGACCGCCTCGCAGGTCGACCGGCGGGACGTCACGACCGAGGCCGTCGATCTGCGTGCGCGGGTCGATGCGCTCCAGGCATCCGTCACCCGTCTCACCGAGCTCGTCGCGCAGGCGTCGTCGACCTCCGATGTGATCGCGGCGGAGTCGGCGCTGTCGGAGCGGCAGGCCGAGCTCGACTCTCTGCGTCAGCAGCTCACCCTGCTCGACGACCAGGTGGCCATGTCGACGCTCACGGTCTCGCTCACCGAGCCACAGCCTGCCGCCACCGCCGATCCGGCCGGGTTCGGCGACGGGGTCGCCGCCGGGTGGCACGGTCTCGTCGCGACGCTCAACGGCCTCGTGATCGCGCTCGGCTTCCTGCTCCCCTGGCTCGCGGTGATCGCCGTGCTGGGCGCTGTGGTGTGGGGCATCCGCCGCGCCCTGCGGCGCCGCCGCGCGCGGAGCGTCGAGGTCTCCGAAGAGGCCTGACGAACGAAGAAGCCCGGTCCGAGTGGACCGGGCTTCTTCCGTGGTGACCCCAGCGGGATTCGAACCCGCGTTACCGCCGTGAGAGGGCGGCGTACTAGGCCGCTATACGATGGGGCCGTACTTTTTCGCTGCGTAAGCAACCGTTCGATTATGCCATGGCGTGCATGCCCGCGCCAAATCGAGGCGGCGGCGCACCGCGCGGGGCTTGCGAGGGCGGCCCCCCGCGCGTTGACTGTCGCCATGCGCATCACGAAGCACGAGCACGCCTGCCTGCGACTGGAGCTCGAGGACCGCGTCGTCGTGATCGATCCGGGCTCGTTCACCCTCCCCCTCGAAGACATCCACGGCCTCGTCGCGGTGGTCATCACCCACGAGCATCCCGACCACTGGACGCCCGAACACCTCGCGCGCATCCGCAAGCGCTACCCCGAGGTGCCCGTCTACGGCACCGCGGGGACGGCAGCGGCGGGCGACGACATCATCACCGTCGCCCCTGGAGACACGGTGACCGCCGGGCCTTTCACGATGACCTTCCACGGCGGCACGCACAACGTCATCCACGAGTCGATCCCGACGATCGCGAACGTGGGCGTGCTCGTCAACGACGACTTCTACTACCCGGGCGATTCGTACGCCGTGCCGAAGGACGCCGACATCCGCATGCTGGCCGCGCCGATCGGCGCGCCGTGGCTGAAGATCGGCGAGGCGATGGACTTCGTCCTCGCTGCGAAGCCCCACCGCGCGTTCGGGACGCACGACATGACCCTCTCGCGCATCGGCCTCGACATGCACCGCGCGCGGCTGAAGTGGGCGACCGAGCAGCACGGCGGCGAGTTCGTCGTGCTCGAACCGGGCCAGTCGGTCGAGGTCTGAGCCCCGCGCCCGTTCCCGGGCCGGAACAACGGATGCCGCGGCGCCCGGTGTCGGGCGGCCGCGGCATCCGTGTGTCGCGAGAGGACTCAGGCCTCGGCGTCGTGATCCGTCTCGAGGAACTGCACGAGCGTGTCGAGGGCCTCGTCGGCACCGTCGCCCTCGGCCTTGAGGGTCACGACAGTGCCCTGCGTGGCGCCGAGACCCATGAGCGTGAGGATGCTGCCCGCGTTGAGGTCGGGGCCGCCCTCGACGGCGATGGTGACCGGCACGCCGGTCTGCTGGACCGCCTGGACGAAGAGCTTCGCAGGGCGGGCGTGCAGTCCGGAGCTGCTGGCGACGGTGGCCTGGCGTTCTGCCATGGGATCATCCTCCATTGATGAGAGACGAGTGTTTCGTGGGACGAGGGTCGTCGGTTCGAGACTATGCCGTCGCGACCGCAGGCGATAGCGATTCGGCGCCGGAGGTAACGGCATCCGGCGTGCGGCGCCGCGCGAACCGCTTGAGGGCGACGACGGTGAAGGCCGAGACCACGGTGCCGGCGGCGATCGCGACGAGCCAGAGCCAGAAATTGTCGATCGCGAAGAAGACGAACACGCCTCCGTGCGGCGCCTTGCTCGTCACGGCGAAGGCCATCGACAGCGCACCGGTCACCGCTCCCCCGACCATCATCGCGGGGATGACGCGGAAGACGTCGGCGGCGGCGAACGGGATCGCGCCCTCGGAGATGAACGCGGCGCCCAGCAGCCACGCCGCCTTGCCGTTCTCCCGCTCGGGCTCGGTGAAGATCTTCCGGTCGATGACCGTCGAGGCGAGCGCCATAGCGAGCGGCGGGACCATGCCGGCCGCCATGACCGCGGCCATGATCTGCAGATAGCGCTCGTCGCCCGCGATGCCGGCGGCGAGGTTGGCGGTCGCGAAGCCGTACGCCACCTTGTTGACCGGCCCGCCGAGGTCGAAGCACATCATGAGGCCGAGGACGATGCCGAGGATGACGACGCCGACGCCGGTGAGGCTCGAGAGCCAATCGTTGAGGACGCCCATGAGCCACGCGATCGGTCCGCCGAGGACGAGCAGCATGAGTCCCGCGGCGAAGATCGAGGCGAGGAGCGGGATGATCACGACCGGCATGAGGCCGCGCAGCCAGCGCGGCACGTCGAGGCTGTTGAGCCACCATGCGGCAAGACCCGCGAGCAGACCGCCGACGATGCCGCCGAGGAAGCCCGCACCCATGAACGCGGCCACCGCACCCGCCGCGAAGCCCGGTGCGATGCCGGGGCGATCGGCGAGACCGTACGCGATGTATCCGGCGAGGGCGGGGACGAGGAAGCCGAACGACAGTCCACCGATCTGGAACGCGGCGGCGCCGAGGTAGTAGCCGAGGCCCTCGGGCGGCAGGTTCCACAGCGTGTAGTTCTGCAGGGTGGCGACCGCGTTGGAGACTCCGTCGGCGTTGCTGAGCGCGATGCCGTAGCCGGCGAGCAGGAACCCGAGGGCGATCAGCAGACCGCCACCCGCGACGAACGGGATCATGTAGCTCACGCCGGTCAGGAGCGACCGCTTGATCGCGCCTCCGACCGACGACGAACCACCCTCGGAGCGTGCGGCAGCGGCGGTGTCGGCGTTGCCGCTGACGTGGGCGGCCAGCGGATCGTCGACCGCGGCGACCGCCTCTTCGATGAGCCGCAGCGGCTCCTCGATACCCTTCTTGACCGGCACGCACACCACGGGCTTCCCCGCGAACCGCTGCTGGTCGCGCACGTCGACGTCGACCGCGAAGATCACGGCATCCGCGTCGTCGATGACCGCCTGCGGGAGTGCCTTGTACCCCGACGAGCCCTGCGGCTCGACGACGAGATCGACACCCGCCTTCTGGCCGGCTGCCGTCAGCGCGTCGGCGGCCATGAAGGTGTGCGCGATGCCCGTCGCACACGCGGTGACCGCGACGATGCGGGCGGGGCGCCCGTGGACGGAGAGGCCGGCGTCGGCGGATGCCGCGGCTGCAGCGGCCGCGGCCGGTGCGGCCGACGGTGCGGGAGCGTCGGTGACGGCGGCCTGCACGAGGGCCACGACCTCCTCCGGCGTCGCTGCGGCCCGAAGGCCCGCGGTGAAGTCGTCACGCATGAAGGCGCGGGCGAGGCGGGAGAGGACGGCCAGGTGCTCCTCCGCGGCGGTGTCGGGCGCCGCGATCAGGAACACGAGGTCAGCGGGGCCGTCGGGGGCGCCGAAGTCGACGCCCGGCTTCAGGCGCGCGAAGGCGAGGGTCGCCTCGCGGACCGCCGGGCTCTTGGCGTGCGGGATCGCGATGCCGCCGGGCAGTCCCGTCTCGTCGGTCTCCTCGCGCTTCCACGCATCGGCGGCGAGGGCGACGGCGTCGGTCGCGCGTCCGGTCGCGGCCACGCGGGCTGCGAGGGCGTCGATGACCGCTCTCTTGTCGGTGCCGAGCGGCTCGTCGAGACGGACGAGCTCCGGCGTGATGATGTCGGACACGGTGACCTCCAGTGGTCGTTCTCGGTGGTTCTCGCTACTGCGGGAGAAGGGAGCGCACGGGCACCTCGCCGGTGGGAAGTTGGGCGCGAGTGGGAGCCTGCGTCCCCGGGAGTGCCGCGGCGGCGGAGCCGTAGCGGATGCCGGAGCGCAGGCATTCCTCGGGGCCTGCGCCGCGACTCTCGGCGAGCAGGAACCCGGCGAGGGCGCTGTCGCCCGCGCCGACGGTGCTGCGGACGCGGGTGGGCGGGGCTTCGCCGAACCAGGCCCCGGCGGCGGTGACGAGCACGGCACCGGCCCCACCGAGCGTCACGAAGGCCGCGCCGACCCGGCTCGGGACGAGATCCGCCGCGATCGACGCGACGGCGCCTGCGAGCGGCACGGCGGGATCGAGGCGTCGTCCGCTGAGCTCGGCCAGTTCGTCGTCGTTGGGCTTGATGAGGTCGGGGGTACCCTGCGCGACGACGGCGTCGAGCGCGGCACCCGACGTGTCCACGGCGATCCGCGGTGCGACCTCACCCGCTCGCGCGCTCGCGGCGCGGACCGCCGAGATGACGTCGACATAGAAGCCGTCGGGCAGCCCGGGCGGGAGGGACCCGGCGAGGACGAGCCACCGCGCCCCTGCCGCCGCGGCGACGACCGCGTCGATGAGCGCGGCGCCGTCGGATGCGTCGCGAGGGACGCCGGGGAGATTGATCTTCGTGGTGACCCCAGCCGGGTCGGCGATCGTGAGGTTCGCGCGGGCCGCGCCGCGCAGAGGCACCGGTGCGAACGGGATCGCGCTCGCGCGCAGCACGAGGGCGAAGGGGTCGTCCTCGGCGAGGGGCAGGACGGCGAGGCTCTCCTCGCCAGCGGCGCGGATCACGCGGGTCACGTTGATGCCCTTGCCACCGGCATCCTCGCGTGCGGACGCCGCGGGCTGCACCTCTCCCGCCCGGAGCGACGCCTCGAGGGTCACGGTGCGATCGAGCGAGGGGTTGGCGGTGAGCGTGACGATCATGCGAGCCACACCTCCGCATCGGCGAGGCGGAGCGCGTCGTCGAGGTCGCTGCCGGGCGCGGCGTCGGAGACGAGCACGTCGATCTCGTCGACGGCGCCGAACGAGACGAGCAGTTCCGCATCGAGCTTCTCGGCGTCGGCGAGCACGATCGTGCGGCGGGATGCCGCGATGATCGCCCTCTTGACCGCTGCCTCGTCGGGGTCGGGGGTGCTGAGCCCGAAGGATGCCGACAGGCCGTTCGTGCCGATGAAGGCGATGTCGGGGCGCAGGCGAGAGATCGCATCGACGGTCTGCGCGCCGACCGCCGCGGCGGTGAGTCCGCGCACACGCCCGCCGATCGCGGTCAGGGACAGGCCGGGAGCGCCGGCGAGAAGGTGCGCGACGGTCATGGAGTGCGTGACGACCTCGAGCACGCCCGCGCCCTGCGACCTGCGACCGAGGAGCGTCGCGAGGGCGGCGGTCGTCGTACCGGCGTCGAGGTACACCGAGCCCTCGAATCCCGCCGGCAGGGCGTCGAGTGCGCGGGAGGCGATGGCGAGCTTCGCTTCGCTCCGCCGAGTGCCGCGCTCAGCGAGGGAAGTCTCGGCGGTGCTCGTGCGGGTGCGGGCGACGGCACCTCCGTGCACGCGGCGGATCGCTCCGGTCTGCTCGAGCTGGTCGAGGTCGCGCCGGACCGTCTCGGTGGTCACTCCGAAGCGGCGCGCCAGGTCGACGACCACCACGCGACCCTCGGCCGCGATGAGGCTCTCGATGAGTTGCTGTCGCTCCGTCGCGTACATGACGCCCTCCTTCAGACATCCACACATTACAACACAGTTCAACATCTGCACAAGCATTCGCAGATGGCCGGCAGTAGCCTCTGTGTCCAGACCCTGAGCGACTGTGTTGTGGGATGCCTACAAGACACCCAGACTCATCGCGGATGACACTTGGTGTCAGCCGGAAGATCCTGACGCGTTCCCGGAGGATCACGCGCGGTGCTGTTACCGTCATGACGCTCTCCCGACGCATCTGGGACGCGGACCATCCGACCGCGGCGCCAGAGAGGACTTCACCAGGTCCGCCGTCGCCCGGCGCCCGCCGGAACACACACAGCACGCCTGCACTGTCGCAGGCGCGAGACAACGGAGTTCTCAATGACGAGTACCGGCACACACACCCACGGCGTGGGTATGCGCGTCGCGGTGATCGTGCTCAGCCTGCTGCTGGCCGCGATGACCGCACTGTTCCTGATCACCGCGGCGAAGCTCGACGACGGCGCGACGCGTCTCAACGACGGCGCCGCCAAGGCCGCCGACGGGTCGAAGTCGCTCGCCGTCGGGGCCGAGACCCTCGCCGGAGGCACCGACGACCTCGCGGCCGGGGCCGACAAACTCGAAGCCGGCGCGGCCGCAGCGTCGACGGGTGCGACGACCCTGTCGACCGGCGCCGACAGCGCCGCGACGGGTGCGCAGACCCTCGCGACGGGCGCGGGCACACTCGCGACCGGAGCCGAGACGGCCGCCACCGGCGCCGCCAAGGTGCGCGACGGCGCAGCATCCGCTGCCGCCGGCGCCTCAAAGCTCTCGGCAGGCGCGCAGAGCGCCGCGACGGGTGCGAGCGACCTCGCCACGGGCGCGAGCAAGGCGGCCGAGGGCGGCAGCCAGCTGTCGACCGGCGCGGGCAACCTCGCCGCCGGTGTGGTGGGTGCCGACACGTACACGCGTGGCGTACTCGAGAAGGTCAAGGGCTTCCAAGCGAAGGCCGAGGGTGCCGAGGCGCTGTTGAGGAGCAAGTTCCCCGCCGAAGCCGCACCGCTCGCGACCGAGGCGGGGGCATCCGCAGTGACAGCGAATGCGAATGCGGCCACGGCCGGTGCCGCAACCCTCCTGGCAGACCTCACCGCGGCGTCGACCAGCACGACGGTCGACTGGGCAACCCTTCAGCGGCAGGCAACTGTCCTGCAGGCTCAGGTGAACGCCATGTCGAGTCATGCGAAGGCCGCTCCGGGTCTCGCAGCGGGCCTCCAGCAGGCCATCGGCGGTTCCGAGCAGCTCGCGGACGGCGCGGCGCTGGTGACCGGCGGAGTGTCGAACATCATCAACGGTGACGCCGCCTTCGGGTGGCCGGGGACCGTGGCTCTCGCCGACAAGGAGAAGGGTGCGCCTTATCTCGCCGCGAAGGCTTCGGAGCTCTCGCAGGGCCTGAACACCCTTAGCGCCGGAGCATCCAAGCTCGCGGGCGGCACGAGCGAGCTCGCCGCAGGTGCGGGCAGCCTCGCGACGGGCACGCAGACCCTCTCGACCGGCGCGCTGTCGCTCAGCTCGGGGACGCAGAACCTCGCCACCGGCGCGGGCAACCTCTCGGCCGGCGCGACCTCGCTCGCCGAGGGCACGCAGAAGCTCGCCGAGGGCGCCGGCTCCCTGAAGACGGGTCTCACCGACCTGTCGACCGGGTCGACCGACCTCTCCGACGGCGCGACGCTCCTGGCCGACGGTTCGGACAAGCTCTTCGCGGGCGCCCAGACCCTGTCGTCGGGCAACTCCGAGATCGCCGCGGGTACGACCGAGCTGAAGTCGGGCACGTCCGGCCTCACGCCGATGGTCCTTCCCTGGATCTTCGGGACGCTCATCGTCGCGCTGATCGCCGGGGCCGCCTGGGCCGCGCACCGCGTGTCGAGCCGCAACCGCGCGTACGCGACCGCGTAAGCGAGGCGCCTCGCACAAGAGAAAAGAAGAAGAGGGTCCCCGCCGATCGGCCGGGACCCTCTTCCTCGTCGTGCTTTCGTCGCGACGGTGAGGCGTCAGGCCTCGCTCATGACGTTGACCTCGCGCTGACCGCGCGCCGCGAGAGCGGCGGCGCGGGCGGCGATGCGACGCTCCTGCTCGACCTGGCCGGCGTCGAGGACCTCCTGGTCGACGGGGAACGACTCGACACGGTTCACACCGTGGTACTTCTCGATGTAGGCATCCAGCTCCGGGCCCGACTCCCACGAGGTGATCAGGCAGTAGCGGGGCTCGTCGCCCGGATGGGTGGCGGCGTGCCACAGACGCTGCGTGTCGACGATCAGCTGGGCGCCGGCCGGCAGCGCGATGCGCGTCTCCTCGCTCGGGTCGGTGCGGTTCTCGCGCAGCACGAAGTAGCTCGTCTTGTCGTCGGTGAGGTTGAAGAAGCCGCGCACGACCCAGCCGGTGCCGTCGGGGTTCAGACGGTTGTTGTCGTCCTGGTGCAGGTTGTAGAGGCAGTCGGCGTACGTGTTCGGCTGCAGCTCGATGATGCGGCAGCGGCCGACGTTCGCACCCGGCTCGAGCGCGCGCTCGGTGAGGGTCGGGGCGATGGCGGTCTGCGAGTCGATCCAGACGCCGTCCTTGTCGGTGCGCGGCGGTTTGTGGTTCCAGAAGCCGTTGCACTCGATCTCGCCCTTGGCGGACGCGAGCGGAGCGAAACGCGTGTCGCCGGAGGACTTCCAGTCGACGTACTCGACGTCGAGCCACTCCTTCGGATCGATCGGCTTGTTGTACATGTCGAGGACGACGTAACCCGTCTCCTCCAGAGCGGCGCTCTTGATGTAGCCCATGGGGGTTGACCTTTCCGTCGGGCGAGCGAAGTTTTTACAGGCCCGACTTAGGCCAGCCTACCTAGGCGTTCTCGTGGCGCCGATAGACTCGTGCGGGGTTTTCGAGGAGTGATTCCAACGAGTATGAGCAACGCCACGAACGTCGACGCGACCGCAGTGGGCACGATCGGGTGGCTCTCGGCATCCGACACGACGATCGTCGTCCCCGTCTACCAGCGCCAGTACCGATGGGACATCGGGGCCTGCGAACAGCTTCTCAAGGACGTGCGCGCGGTCTCGTCGGCCGAGCCCGGCGACACGCACTTCCTCGGCTCGATCCTGTCCACGGCATCCGCCGACGACAGCGACGACGCGCAGCTCGTCCTCATCGACGGCCAGCAGCGCATCACGACTCTGATGCTGCTCGTCGCCGCCCTCCACCACACGCTCCGCATCGACGATCCGGCGCTCGCGAGAGAGCTCCAGCGCGTGCTGGTGCGCGCCGACGACCCGACGCGCACGAAGCTGCGCCCGCACGAGGCGTGGGCGGAGGTCTTCGAGGACGTCGTCCTCGACCGGCGCCCGGCCGACGGGGGTCCTCGCGAGTCGCGCTTCGACGACAACTACGCGTTTTTCCGCAGTCAGATCCGCCCCGACGAGGCCGCACTCATCTGGCAGGGCCTCCAACGCCTCGAGCACGTCTCCATCACTCTCGGGCGCGGCGCGAACGCCCAGCAGACCTTCGAGAGCCTGAACTCCACCGGGGCGCCGCTGCGAGATCATGAACTCATCCACAACTACGTGCTGATGGGCCTCACGCACGCGCAGCAGACGGCGATCGAACACGACTACTGGATGCCGATCGAGCGCGCGACGGGCGAGCAGATCGGCTCGTTCTGGCGGCACTACCTCGTGATGCTGACCGGTCGCGAAGTCACGATCCCCGGTGCCCGCGGCGTGTACGACGCGTTCCGCGAGCAGTTCCCGCGCCTCGGCTTCGACACGCTGCAGACGCAGGCGGCGCAGTGGCGCGAGTACGCCGAGATCTACGGGGCGCTCCTAGACCCGACGACGGTGGAGGATGCCGGCATCGCCCGCGCCTTCGCCCAGCTCGGCACTTTCGGCCGCGGAATGTACCCCCTCGTCATGCGCCTGTACCGCGACCAGCGGCACGGCGTCCTCGACCGCGCCGAACTGCTGACCTCGCTCGACCACCTGCAGTCGCTGCTGCTGCGCCGGACGGTGCTGGGGCTGTCGACCGAGCGCCTCGTGGCGCGCCTGTGCCGCGCGGCCGATGGAGGCCGCGACGACCTCGTGCGCGCGATCGCCCGCATCACCCCGTCGGATGAGCGCACGCGCGTGGGGCTCAAGTACGGAGCACTCCCCCACACGGCGTACGTGCTCGGACGCCTGGCGGACGTCGCACCCGACGCACCGACCGGTGCCGATCTCGTCGTCGAGCACGTCGTTCCCCTCGCGCCCTCGGACGACTGGTCGCCCGGCGGCGGCGAACGCTGGGCCGACCTCTCCGACGATGAGCAGAACAGCTTCCGCGCCCTCGCAGCGACCCTCGGCAACCTCACGCTGCTCGACGAGCCCACCGCCGACCGCGTGTTCGAGGCGTCGTATCCCGCCAAGCGGGCCGCGTACGCGCAGAGCCCGCTCGCGATGACGCGGGAGATCGCGGATGCCGACCGGTGGAGCACCGCCGCGATCGCCGCGCGCACCGCCGAGCTCACGACCTTGTTCCTGTCGGTCTGGCCGCGGCCGGCGGTCGTCAGCATCGACGACGACAACCTCACCCCGATCCTCGACGCGCGCGTGCGCCGCGGGTGGCCGCGCGGCTGGGAGCGCGAGTTCGACTACGTCGAGTTCCGCGGCGAGCACTGGGAGGTGAAGGACATCCGGTACCTCTTCCACCGCATCTTCCAGCGGCTGTGGGCGGAATCGGAGGCATCCCGTCAGGCCGTCGTCGACTTCAGCGCGCGCCGCGGCGGACCGGTCTACCCGGAGATGGCGTGGAACGGTCATTGGGACGAGATCGCACCCGGTCGGTACCTCTACCTCGGCTGGGATTCGCGCTACATGCTCTCGGCCGTGCAGGGCGTGCTCCGCGAAGCGGGCTGGGATTCCGAGGTCTTCCTCAAGTACAGCTACATCGGCGACGCGATGGCGTAACGGTGCGGCGCGCTTGCCCGGTACCGCCGCACGCGGATAGAACGGAGCACATGGCCCGCGCATCGGCGAAACGCTCCGTCTCCACCCTGTCACCCGAAGACGCGCGACGCTGGCGAGGGGTTCGGCGCCAGGTGAATGCCCTCGACACGGCGATCTACGATGCCGTGGCGAACACGAAGAGCCCCCTCCTCGACGCGACGATGCCGGTGCTGACGCGTGCGGCGGACAAGTCGAAGCTGTGGATCGTGATCGCCGGCATCCTCGCCCTCACCGGTCGTCCACGCGCGCAGCGCGGCGCCGTCCGCGGGCTCATCTCGATCGCGATCACGAGCCTCGTCGCGAACCAGGTCTCCAAGCGCATCCACCGTCGCCCCCGGCCACCGATCACGCAGGTCCCGGTCCAGCGACTCGCGCACCGCATCCCGACGTCCACCTCGTTCCCGAGCGGTCACTCCGCGAGCGCGATGGCGTTCGCGGCGGGCGCGTCGGCGGAGTGGCCGGTGCTGTCGGTGCCGCTGCGGGTGCTCGCGAGTCTCGTCGGCTTCTCCCGCGTCGCCACGGGAGCGCACTATCCCTCCGACGTCCTCGCGGGCTTCGCGCTCGGCGAGACCATCGCGTGGCTCACGACGAAGGTCGTCCCCGTCGAGCACGTCGACGCCACCCTCGACGACCTCACCGTCCGCGCCGGAAAGCCCACCGCCGACGGCGAGGGCATCACGCTCGTCATCAACCCGCAGTCCGGCTCCGGCCGGGCGGGGAAGATCCTTCCCGAGGTCCGCAAGGCGTTCCCGAAGATGCGCATCGTCGAACTCGGCGGCGAAGGCTCGGGCCGCGACTACGGCGAGACGATCGACGAGGCGGCGACGACCTGCGACGTGCTCGCCGTCGCGGGCGGCGACGGCACGGTGCAGCGCGCCGCGTCGGCCGCGATGAGCCAAGGCATCCCGCTCGCGGTCTTCCCCGCGGGAACCTTCAACCACTTCGCGAAGGACCTCGGGATGTACCCGCTCAAGACGGCCATCGAGGCGATCCACGCGGGAACGGTCGCCAAGGTCGACCTCGGCGAGGTCAACGGCAAGATCTTCGTCAATACGGCGTCCGTCGGGGCATATACCGACTTCGTCGCGATCCGCGAGAAGTACGAGCACCGCATCGGCAAGCCGCTCGCCGCCGTCTACGCCGCCATGAAGACCCTCGGCCGGGCGAAGGCCGTGCACGTGCGCGTCAAGGACCTCGACGGTCAGCCGGTCGACGCGCGCTTCAGCCTCATGTTCATCGGCAACGGGCGCTACGAGCCGCGCGGCTTCGCGCCGGTGCACCGCGCGACCCTCGACGACAGCCGTCTCGACCTCCGCGTACTGGGCGTGACTCGGTTGGCGTCCCGCGCCCGGGTGATCCTCGACATGTTCACGGGACGCGTCGCCCGCAACAAGCGCTACCAGCAGTTCTCGGATGCCGAGTACGAGATGGAACTGCCCGACGGGCCGTACCGGATCGCGCGCGACGGAGAGCTCGGCGAGGAGATCGATCATCTGAGCGCGAAGGTCCTCCCCCGCGCCCTCACCGTCATCACGCCGGCGCGTCGGAAGAAGCGCTGACCCGGCGCCAGAGGCTCCATACGACCGTCACCCACACGACGCCGAGACTCGCGCCGGCGGCGACGTCGCTCAGATAGTGCACCGCGAGCGCGACACGCGCCGTGCAGACGAGGACGACCGCGGCGACGGCCACGACGGCGACGACCCCTCGCACGCGCTCCGACCCGGCGGCGGCGAGGGCGATCGCGAAGCCTGCGGCCGCCGTGACGGCGAACGCGTGCGACGACGGGAACGACGACTGCAGCGCATCGACGAGAGCCCCGGTAGGGCGGGGCCGATCGACGATGGCCTTGACGGCGACGGGCACGAGCCCGCCGACGAGGACAGCTGCCGCGGCGACGACGAGGTCGGCGGATGGCCGGGAGGGGGCGAGCGTCGCGGTGCGCCGCGCCCGGGACCTCACCGCCCAGGAAATCGTCGCCCACAGCAGCACGCCCAGCGCCACGATGCGGAAGGCTCCCGGTCCGAGGACGAGCGAGATCGTCACCCACAGCGGCGTCCACCACGGGTACGCGAGGCCCCGCTCGGCACCCCAGACCGACACCGTGAGGTCGACCGAGCGC
Organism: Microbacterium sp. bgisy203; assembly: GCF_057706945.1. Taxonomy (NCBI): domain Bacteria; kingdom Bacillati; phylum Actinomycetota; class Actinomycetes; order Micrococcales; family Microbacteriaceae; genus Microbacterium; species Microbacterium sp. bgisy203. The sequence continues at coordinate 330,501 of NZ_JBYIPF010000001.1, forward strand.
AGCGGCGTCCAGTCGGTCACGACCGCGACGAGGATCACGGTGAACAGCGCTGCGGCCACCGCGCCGACCACCACGGCGCGACGCGGCGGTGCGGCGGCATTCGGCATCCTCCACGTCTACCAGAAGACACGCCCGAAGACGCGCCTGCACGAGCCGCGCGGCGCGGAGGGGATGCCTGACACCATGAGGCAGTGGGCACCATCCTCTCCCGCGATGACCTCGACTTCCTCCTGTTCGACTGGCTCGATGTCACGTCGTTGACGTCCCGTCCGCGCTTCGCCGAGCACTCGCGGGAGACCTTCGACGAGTTCCTCACGGTGTCGGAGCAGCTCGCGGAGCGCGAGTTCGCGCCGCACAACGCGCTCAGCGACCGCAACGAGCCGACGTTCGACGGCGAGCGGGTGACGATCATCCCCGAGGTCAAGCGCGCGCTGGACGCGTACGCGGACGCGGGTCTCATCGGCGCGGCGCTCGACGAGCGCGTCGGCGGGCTGCAGCTGCCGAAGACGGTCGAGCGCGCCTGCCAGATGTGGTTCCAGGCGGCCAACACCGCAACGGCCGCCTACCCGCTGCTGACGGTCGGCGCGGCGAACCTGCTCGTGGCGCACGCGTCGCCGGAACTCGTCGACCGGTATGTCCCGGCGCTCGCCGAGGGACGTTTCTTCGGCGTCATGTGTCTGTCGGAGCCGGATGTCGGCTCGTCGCTCGGCGACGTGACGACACGCGCCGTGCCCCAGGGCGACGGCACCCACCGCGTCTTCGGCACGAAGATGTGGATCTCGGGCGGCGAGCACGACATGGCCGAGAACATCGTTTCGCTCGTCCTCGCCCGCTACGACGGCGGCCCCCGCGGGGTGCGCGGACTTTCGCTGTACGTCGTGCCGAAGTATCTGCTGGATGCCGGCGGCGACCCGTCCGAGCGGAACGCCATCGAGCTTGTGGGCGTCAACCACAAGATGGGCTACCGCGGCACCGTCAACACGGTGCTGCAGTTCGGCGGCGACGTCCACCGTCCCGGCGGCGCGCCGGGCGCCGTCGGTTACCTGATCGGCGAGGAGGGCAAGGGGCTCGCCTACATGTTCCACATGATGAACGAGGCGCGCGTCGGCGTCGGCGCGGGTGCGGCCGCTCTCGGGATGACGAGCCACCTGCACGCGGTCGCGTACGCTCGCGAACGCACGCAGGGTCGGCTGGCCGGCCAGGACCCCGCGAGCGCGATGGTGCCGCTCATCCGCCATGCCGACGTGCGGCGCATGCTGCTCGCGTCGAAGGCGTACGCCGAAGGTGCGGTCGCCCTGGTGATGTACGGAGCGCGCCTGCTCGATGACGAGCTGACCGCCGAAACGTCGGAGGAGCGCGCCGCCGCGGCGCTGCTGCTCGACGCCCTCACCCCGATCATCAAGAGCTGGCCCTCGCAGTGGTGCCTCGTCGCCAACGACCTCGCGATCCAGGTGCACGGCGGCTACGGATACACCAGGGAGTTCCCCGTCGAGCAGTTCTACCGCGACAACCGGCTGAACCCCATCCACGAGGGCACGTTCGGCATCCAGGCCCGCGACCTGCTGGGCCGCAAGGTCGCGCAGGGCGGCGGGGCGGGCCTCCGGGGCGATCACGTCCGCGATCCGGGCCACCCTCTCCCGCGCCGCGCGCGAGCATGCCGCCGACGCGGCGCGGCTCGAGGAGCTCGTCGCGCGCGCCGAGGTCGTGACGGCGGAGGTGCTCGCGGTCGACGACCCGGAGGCGAGGCTCGCCGACTCCGCGGCTTACCTCGAGGCGATGGGGCACCTCGTCGTCGCCTGGCTGTGGCTCGACCTCATCACGACCCTGGACGGCCGAGAGGATGCCTTCGCCGAGGGCAAACGCGCGGCGTGCTCCTACTTCTTCGCCTACGAGGTGCCGAAGATCGCTCCGCTGTTCGATGTCGTCGCGGCGCGCTCGCGGCTGCTGGTCGACCTCGACGACAGCGTGCTCTGAGCGCTTCCGGGAACGAGAAAACCCCCGCTCAGGCGGGGGTTTCATCTCGCTGGGGTACCTGGACTCGAACCAAGAACAACTGAACCAGAATCAGCCGTGTTGCCAATTACACCATACCCCAAGGGGGTCAGACCGAAGTCGTACCGAGGGTCAAGCTTAGCCCACCCGTCAGAGGTCGCCAAACCGGCCCGGTCCGGGCGCGTCGGCATCCATGCCCCTGCCGGTACCGGCATGCGGCGGACGCCTTGCGCCCCCGCACGCGGCTCGACCACACTGAACGGGTGACCGTCGCCCGTTCTCTCGCCATCGCCGCCGTCGTCGTCGCGGCGACGCTGAGCCTGAGCGCGTGCGACGGAACGTCCGCGCCCGTCGATGCGTCGCCGAGCGAGACGCCCGCCGCTCCCGCGACCGAGTCGACGCCCACCGGAGAGGATGGCGACGCCGCCGCCGACTCCGGCTGCACCGACGCGATGCTGTCGTTCATGGACCAGAACGGGTACGCCGACCCGACACCGGCCGACGTCGCCGACTTCTCCCTGCCCGAGGCGGGTCCGACATCCGTCGAGCCGGCCTGCTACGTCGCCGACGACATCGGCGGCGCCGTGCGTAAGGGCGCGATCTACACCGGCGACACCGACGCGGCGATGGCCTCGATCCGCGAGACCCTCGACGCCGCGGGATACGCGCAGTCCGACGCGTACGGCGCCTACGTCTGGTGGCTCGGCGGCGACGGCCCGACCACTGCCACCTACGCGGTGGGCGCCGGGCCCACCGATATCGGCGGCGAGCCCGTCGTCTGGATGACCTGGGCAACCCAGTAAGGCGCGACGCCGACCCCCGGCAAGCGAGAGGTGCGGCACCGCACCGAGATCAGCCGATCTTCTGGACGAGCGCGCCGACCCGCCGGATCGACTCCTCCTTGCCGAGCAGTTCCATCGACTCGAACAGCGGCGGCGAGACGCGCCGACCGCTGATGGCGACCCGGAGCGGCCCGTACGCGACCCGCGGCTTGAGCTTCAGATCGTCGATGAGCGCCTTCTGCAGCTCAGCTTGGATCGCGGCGGCCGTGAAGTCCTGCGCGGGTACCAGCTCCAGCGCGCCGGCGGAGGCGACGAGGATCGGTCCTGCGTTCTCCGGCAGGCTCGCGAGGGCATCCTCCTCGTAGACGACCTCGTCGCGGAAGAGGAACCCGAGGAGCCCGACCGACTCCCCCAGCAGCTGCATGCGCTCCTGAACGAGAGGGGCTGCGGCATCCAGCGTCTTCTGCTGATCGGGCGTCGGCGGCGTCTCGACGAGGGCCGCGGCGGCGAGATAGGGAACGAGGCGTGAGGCGAAGTCGGATGCCTCGAGCATGCGGATGTGGTCGCCGTTGATCGACTCGGCCTTCTTCTGGTCGAAGCGGGCCGGGTTGGGGTTCACGTCGGCGATGTCGAACGCCGCGATGAACTCCTCGAGGGTGAACACGTCACGGTCGGGCGCGATCGACCAGCCGAGGAGGGCCAGGTAGTTGAGGAGCCCCTCGTGGATGAAGCCCTTCTCGCGCTGCAGGAAGAGGTCAGCCTTCGGGTCGCGCTTGGAGAGCTTCTTGGTCCCCGTCTCGCCCAGCACGAGGGGCATGTGCCCGAAGCGCGGCAGGAAGTCGGTGACGCCCGCGTCGATGAGCGCCGTATACAGCGCGAGCTGACGCGCGGTGGAGGGCATGAGGTCCTCGCCGCGGATCACATGCGTGATGCCCATGAGCGCGTCATCGACCGGGTTCGTGAACGTGTAGAGCGGCTGCCCGCCCGCGCGCACGACGACGAAGTCGGGGAACGATCCCGCGGGGAAGGTCACCTCGCCGCGGATGAGGTCGACGTAGGTGAGGTCGTGATCGGGCACGCGCAGGCGCCACGCGGGCTCACGCCCCTCCGCGCGGAAGGCGGCTTCCTGCTCGTCGGTGAGGTCGCGGTCGTAGTTGTCGTAGCCGAGCTGGCGGGCGCGGCCGGCCGCGTCGTTGCGCGCGTCGATCTCTTCGCCCGTTGAGTACGACTCGTAGACCGCACCCGAGGCGATGAGCTTCTCGAGCACCTCGGCGTAGATGGGGCCGCGCTGCGACTGCCGGTACGGCTCGTGCGGCCCGCCCTTTTCGACGCCCTCGTCCCAGTCGATCTCGAGCCAGGTGAGCGCGTCGACGAGCTGGCGGTAGCTCTCCTCGCTGTCACGGGCGGCGTCGGTGTCTTCGACGCGGAAGATCAGCTTGCCGCCGGTGTGCCGCGCGTACCCCCAGTTGTAGAGGGCGGTGCGCACCATCCCGACGTGCGGCAGCCCCGTCGGCGAGGGGCAGAAGCGCACGCGGACGTCGCTGCCGGAGGCGGTGGTGGTTCGGGGATCGATCGCTGCAGACATCCTCACCAGTCTAGTTCTCGGGCCGCCGCCGCACGGGGCGCGGCGATGTCGATGCGCGCGTGTTCACCGTGTGCCGATCGCGAGGATCGCGTCGTGCGGAAGGGCGAGAAGGCCGGATGCCTCGACGCGCGCGTCGGTCTCGCGCTCGAACGCGGCGCGCATGCGCTCCTGCGCGGCGGGGTCGACGCGCCGGTAGAGGTTGCCGATCGTCGCGATGCCGCCCTCGACCGCGTGCCACAGGACGCCGGGCGCGACCTCCCACATCCACGCGGGCCTGGTCGTCTGCACGTCTGTGAGCGATGCCGCGGCGAGGAGCGCCGCGAGGCCCTCCTCCGTCCGCGGGAAGTCGTGCTCGGGAGGCAGCGCGTTCGCGAAGGGCGGCGCGCCCGCGGCACCCGCCATCGCCTCCCAGACGGGACGGAGGGGGCTCGCGCCGGTCGGCCAGATCGTGACCGCGACCACACCGCCCGCCCGCGTCACGCGGGCGAGTTCCCGCACCGAGGCGCGCGGGTCGGCGACGTGGTTCACGACGAAGTTCGCCGCGACGACGTCGAACGAGCCGTCGTCGTATGGGAGGTGCGGTACCGATGCCGCCGCGACCTCGAGGTCGGGATGGGCGGCGCGCAGGACCGCGCGCATGGATGCCTCGGGCTCCGTGGCCCGCACGTCGTAGCCGCGGGCACGCGCCGCGTCGGTCAGCACGCCGGATCCGGCGCCGACATCGAGGAACGCTCCCCCGGCGACGCGCGCGCGACGGCATCCAGAAGCGGCGCGACCGCGCCCGCCGTCAGCTGCGCGAACGACACGGCGTACGCCTGGCCCGTCCCATCCCATTCCGACACGGGCTGAGACTATCGGGAGGGACTATCGGGGCGGACTATCGGGATGCCGCGAGCACCGCCCCGAGCGCGTCGAGCGCCGCGCCCAGCGACGGCACGCGCTCCGCGCCCTGCGCCGTGACGACGTGGAGGCGTCGGGCCTCGGCGGCGGGGAGCGGTGCGGTGACGATGCCGGGCAGCAGCGGGAACGACTCCACCGCCATGCGCGGCAGCGTCGCGACGCCGATGCCCTGAGCGACGAGACCCTCGACGGCGGCGACGTTGTCGGTCTCGAAGCCGATGCGCGGGGCGAATCCCGCGCGTTCGCAGAGCTCTAGGAGGTGTCCGCGGCAGCGCGGGCAGCCGGCGATCCAGGTTTCGTCCGCCAGCTCGGCGAGATCGCCCACCGCCCCGTGCCCGCTCGGGAGGACGAGCATGAGGTCGTCGCGACCGGCACTGCGCACCGAGAGACCGCGTGCGCTCGACCGGTGCGGGTCGTCGCGGTCACCGGGGTAGCTGAAGGTCAGGGCGATGTCTGCGCGGTCCTCGCGGATCGCCTCGACGGCCTCGGGCGGCTCGGCCTCGACGAAGGTCAGCGTCAGCCCAGGATGAGAGGCCGCGAGGGCGGCGATCAGGCGCGGCACGATCACGGGAGACGCGGACGGGAACGCGACGAGGCGCACGACGCCCGTCCGCAGGCCCCGCAGCTGCGCGAGCTCCTCCGCCGCCGCGTCGACCGCGAGCGCGACGGTCGGAGCGTGCTTCGCGAGCACGCGCCCCGCTTCGGTCAAGCGCACGCCGCGCCCGACGCGCTCGACGACGGCCACACCGAGACGCTGCTCGAGCCGCCGCACGTGCTGACTGATCGCGGGCTGGCTGTAGCCGAGGCTGTCGGCAGCGCCCGTGATGGACCCCGTGTCGGCGATCGCGCGGACGATGCGGAGGCTCTGCAGGTCGAGATCGAGAGGGAGGTCGTGCGAGGCATCCGGCATCCATTCATCATCGCACCGCATGTGTTTCATGCGATACCTGCCGTAGACGTATGAGTGTCCATCAGCGACCGTGGATGCCGTGATCACCACCCTCGCCCCCGATCCCCTGCTCGACCTCCGCGCCGAGTTCGCGGACGCGGCCGGCTACCTCGCCGCCTGCACGGTCGGTCTGCCGATGGCTGGCACGCGCGCCGCGGTCGCCGCGGACCTGGCCGGTCGCCCGGACGTCACGGCGTACTCGCGCGCCGTCGAGGCGTCGCGCGCGTCCTTCGCGTCGCTCGTCGGCGTCGACGCCGCGCGTGTCGCGATCGGGTCGCAGACCTCCGTGCAGGTCGGTCTGCTCGCGGCGGCGCTTCCCGACGGCTCCGAAGTGCTCGTGCCCGAGGACGAGTTCTCGTCGCTCGTGCTGCCGTTCGTGCACGCGGGACGCGGCATCCGGGTGCGGACCGCTCCCCTCGCTTCGCTCGCAGCAGCCGTGACCCCCGACACCGCACTCGTGGCGTTCTCGCTCGTACAGTCGGGGTCGGGAGAGGTCGCCCACCTGGGCGCGATCTGCGCGGCGGCCGCCCGCGTCGGGGCGCGCACGGTGTGCGATGCGACGCAGGCCGTCGGTTGGATGCCGGTGGATGCCACGCGCGTCGACGCGCTGCTCTGCCACGCGTACAAGTGGCTGTGCTGCCCGCGCGGGGTCGCGTTCCTGACCCTCCGCGAGGACTACGCCCGATCGCTCCGCCCCGTGCAGGCCGGCTGGTACGCGGGCGATGACCCCTGGTCGTCGTGCTACGGCGGCGACGCCGACCTCGCGGGGTGCGCGCGCCGCTTCGACGTGTCACCGGCCTGGCAGGCGTTCGTCGGGGCGCGGCCGGCGCTCGCGGCGTTCGCCGCCGCCGACCTCCACACGGTGCACGCGCACGTGACGGAGCTCGCGGCATCCTTCCGCGCCCGCCTGGGCCTTCCCGTCCCCGCGCTGCCGAGCGCGATCGTGACCTGGCCGGATGCCTCGGGCTGCGACCTCGCGCGCCTCACCGCGGCGGGAATCGTCGCGTCGGGGCGCAACGGGCGCGCACGGGTGGCGTTCCACGTCTTCAACGACGCGGACGACGTCGACCGGGCGGCGCGAGCGCTCGGCAGTTAGGTTCCGGAGTCGCGGAAGGCGATGTCGGACCCCCCGAGTAGCGTCGGGGGTATGGATCAGGTCGAGACGGTCACCGCCGAAGAGGCGATGGGGTACGTTCTCGATGCGCTCACGCCGAGCCGCATGACCGAGAACCAGGCGGCCGCTCGCCTGGCGTCGGGCATCGCGGGCGCGCTCGATTTCGCGACGCGCAATCCGCACATCTACACGACGGACGACGGCGACGACGGAGAGCGCGCGGCCGAGCGCGCGGCGTTGCTCGAGATCACGCTGCGCCTGCGCATCGCCGAGGGCCGACTCCGCGATCTCGCGCACGTCGCTCGCACGGCCGACGCGTCGCTTCCGCTGCTGTGGCAGCGGGCACGTGACGGGTTCGCCCCGTTCGCGCTGGTCGAGGCGACGACCGACGCCCTGCTGCGGTTGCGTCCGCGATACGGCGCCGACGAGGCGGAACTCACGGCCTCGCGCGCGGCGATCGCGCTCGTCGATCAGCAGACGTCCGACTGGGTACTCTCGCTCACGGCAGGGGCGTTCCGACGGAGGCTCCGGACGCTCGTCGACCGCCTCGACCCGCACACGATGACGGAACGGCATGCCGATGCCCGCGTGAGTCGTCGGGTGATCGTCGACGACCCCGAGGACGGGATGGCGTGGGTGCACGTGCTCGTCCCCGCGATCGAGGCGATCGCGATCAAGCGGCGCCTCAGGAGCACGGCGAAGAACGTGCAGAAGGATGGGCGCGACGGGCGCTCGCGCGATCAGATCCGCGCCGACCTCGCCTCGGCGTGGCTGCGCGGCGAAGGAACGCCGGCAGCGACGAAGGTGAAGGTGTTCGTGACGGTGCCCGTGGGACTGCTCGGCGGGAGAAGGGGCGACGCGCACGGGCACTGCGCGCTGTGCGGCGGATCGGGACTCGCAGAGCACGCGCGCATCGTCGGCGGACCCGACCTCGACCCGTTCACGGCGGCACAGCTCTTCCTCGACGCCGACGCGTACCACCGGCTCATCGTCGACCCCGTACGGAGCGTGCCCGTCGACCTCGACCGTCGCAGCTATCGGCCGAGCCGCGCACAGCGCGATCTCCTGGTGCTGCGGCACGGCACGTGCGCGCGCGACGGCTGCGACCGACTCGCCGCGGACTGCGACGTCGACCACATCATCGAATGGGCGCGGGGCGGTCCGACCGACCTCCGACAGCTCCGGCCGCTCTGCCCGCCCGAACACAGCTTGCGACACGGCACGCGGATCTGGTTCCGATCGAGACCCGACGGATCGGTCGAGGTACGCACACCGACAGGCTTCGTCAGCGAGTCGCCACCTCCGTTCTGACGCGCTGTCCGCACGCGCGACGCCCTCACGGTCGCGCAGCCGCTCGGACGCCTCGGCAGGCCCGACGACATCGCTGCACTCGTGTCGTTCCTCATCTCCCCCGGAGGTCGTTGGGTGTCGGGGCAGCTGATCCACGCCGACGGCGGGTTCTCGGCCCGCTACTGAGCGCGTCCTCCGGCCCGACGGCGCGCGCCGCTCGCTAGGATCGAGGGGATCGCACGGGCGTCCCGCGTGCGATGTCCGCATCGCGGGCGAGGTGCAGCGGGACCACGCCCCGCGAAACCCTTCGAAAGCGCCGCCGTGACCTCCTCCCCCCGCCTCGTCGTCCGCGGCGGCGTGCTCGTGGACGGCACCGGCGCCGACCCGCGACCCGCCGATCTCGCGATCGAGGGCGGCCGCATCGTCGAGGCGGGGCACGTCAGCGCCGCATCCGGCGACGACATCCTCGATGCCACGGGACGGCTCGTCTTCCCGGGGCTCATCGACGCGCACTCCCACGCCGACGGAGCCGTCTTCCGGCCCGACGTGCAGCTCGCGCTCCTCCGACAGGGCGTCACGACCGTCATCGCCGGCCAAGACGGCGTGTCGTACGCTCCCGGCGACGGCGTCTGGGCATCCCGCTATTTCGCCGCGATCAACGGACCGCACCCGACCTTCCGCGGCGGGTCCGTCGCCGACCTCCTCGCGACGTACGACGATGCCACGCCCCTCGACGTCGGCTACCTCGTGCCCGCCGGCACCGTCCGGCACGCCGTCATGGGGATGGATGCCGGACGGCCGAACCGCGAACAGCTCGCCGCGATGGTCGACCTCGTCGAGGCGGGTCTGCGCGAGGGGGCGCTGGGTCTGTCGACAGGCCTCGACTACGTTCCCGGCCTCTTCGCCGACGCGACCGAGCTCGCCGCCCTGTGCGAGCCGGTCGCGGCGGCAGGCGGACTCCACGTCACGCACATGCGCGGCGGCTACGAGACGAACACCGCCGCCGGCCTCGCGGAGATCGCCGAGATCTGCCGCCGCAGCGGCGTCCGGGCGCACGTATCGCACTACCACGTAGAAGCCGCGGCCGGACGGCGGCTGCTCGACGACCTCGCCGCGACGGGCGCCGACATCAGCTTCGACATGTACCCGTACACGCGCGGGTGCACCCTCGTCGCGATGGCGCTCCTCCCGCCGGAGTACAGCGCCCACTCGGTCGATGAGGCGACCACGCTCCTCGCCGACCCCCTCGAACGTCGGCGCCTGCGCACCGGCTGGTTTCCCCTCGTCGCGCTGAAGCCGAGCCTCGGCCCGGAGTGGCCGACGATGGTCACGGTCGCCCACGCGCCCGCGACCCCCGACGCCCCGGGGCTCACGCTCGCCGCGCTCGCCGAGCGCCGCGGCGTCGACGTCGAAGACGCGACCCTCGATCTCCTGATCGAGACCCGTCTCGAGGTGAGCGCGGTGATGGCGGTGCGCGACGAGCGCCCCGTCGAGAACCTCGCGCACCTGTTCGCGCACCCCGCGCACACGGGCGGCTCGGACGGCATCTTCATCGGTGACGTTCCGCACCCACGCGCGTGGGGCACGTTCGCGCGGCTTCTCGGGACCTTCGTGCGTGAGACACGAGCCTTCTCGTGGGCCGGTGCGGCGCAGCACCTCGCCGCGCGTCCCGCCGCGCGGTTCGGACTGCACGATCGCGGCATCCTGGTCCCGGGCCGCCGCGCCGACGTCGTGCTCGTCGACCCCGACACCGTCGCCGACACCGCCACCTACGCCGAGCCGACCTCCCTCGCCGTCGGCATCGACGACGTGCTCGTCGCGGGCTTCCCCGTGCTCGCCGGCGGCGCCCTCACCGACGCCTCCCCCGGCCGGGCGGCCCGCCCCGCCCCGCTCTGACCACCCACCGAAAGGAACATCCCATGCCCCGCACCGCCGTCACCATCCCGAACGCCCCCGTCCCGGCGGGTCCCTACAGCCACGGCGTCGTCGCCGGCGGCTTCCTGTTCACCGCCGGTTTCGGTCCGCAGGACCCGGCGACCGGCCAGGTCGTTCCCGGCGGCGTCTACGAGCAGACGCAGCAGGTGCTCCGGAACATCCAGAACGTCCTCGCCACGAGCGGCGCGACGATGGACGATGTCGTCAAGGTGACGGCGCACCTCGAGCACCTCGACCGCGACTTCGCGGAGTACAACCGCGCCTACGCCGAGTTCTTCACGGCGCCCTACCCGGTGCGGACGACGGTCGGCTCGCGCCTCGCGGACATCCTTGTCGAGATCGACGTCGTCGCGAAGCTCCCCGAGCAGTCCGGCGAGACGACCACCGGCGCCTGAGCATGACCTGGCAGCGCACGCCCACCGGCCGCATCCTCCGCGCCGAGGACAAGGCGCTGCCCGCGTGGGCTGCGGGCACGGCGGCCGAGGACTTCCTCGCCCGCCGCCCGCGCCTGTCCGATCTCTGGACCCCCGCACTCGTCCTCGACGAATCGGCTCTGGCCGGGAACGTCGCGTTCCTCGCCGACTGGATCGCCGGGCGCGGCCTCGAACTCATGCCGCACGGCAAGACGACGATGGCGCCGCAGCTGTGGCGCTGGCAGCTAGATGCCGGAGCCACCGCGATCACCCTCGCGACACCTTGGCAGGTGCGGACCGCGCGCGCCGCCGGCATCCACGACATCATGCTCGCGAACCAGCTCATCGACGAGGCCGCGGCAACCGCCCTGGCCCACGACCTGCAGGAGAACGGCGGGCGCCTCTGGACGTGGGTCGACGACCCGGCCGCCGTCGACCTGCTCGCCGATGTCGCCGCGCAGCCCGAGCTCGGCGGCTACACGACGTTCGACGTGCTCGTCGAGCTCGGACGGCCCGGCGGGCGCACCGGAGCGCGGAGCGTCGACGCCGCCCTCGCCCTCGCGGCGCGCGTGCTCAACACCCCCTGCGTCCGCCTCGCCGGCGTCGCCGGGTACGAGGGCGCGATCGCCCACGGACGGTCGGACGACGCGCTGACGGATGCCGGAGAGTTCGTCCGCGACCTCGTCGCGCTGCACGAATCGCTCCTGCCCGCCTACGACGATGCCGACGACGCGATCGTGACCGCCGGGGGCAGCGCCTTCCCCGACGTCGTCGCCGACGTGCTCGCGGAGGCCGCCGCGCGGCTCCCCGGCCGGTTCGTCATCCGCTCGGGCGCATCCCTCATCCACGACGAGGGCTACTACCGGTCGGTGTCGCCCTTCGAGGGCGCCGGGCTCCGCCCCGCCGCGCGCGCCGTCGCCCGCGTGGTGTCGGCGCCCGAGCCGGGCCTCGCCCTCCTCGACGCCGGAAAGCGCGACGTGCCGTACGACCTCGATCTGCCCGTCCCGCTCGCGCTCAGCCGCTCCGGAGGCCCCTGGCAACCCCTCGAGGGCGAGATCGACGCCGTCAACGACCAGCACGCGTTCCTCCGCACGACGGACCCCGGCGCGGCCGGCCCCGCCGTCGCCGTCGGCGACCGGGTGCTTCTCGGACTCTCGCACCCGTGCACGATGTTCGACAAGTGGCGCCTCATCCCCGTGGTCGATGACCTGTCCGCAGCAGACCCCGTGGTCGTCGGGCTCGTCGAGACGCGGTTCTGACCGCCCGCTCCGCCTCGCGCGGCCTACGCCTCGCGCACGGCCAGCACCCGTGCGTACGGCGCGAGCACCGACACCGCGACGACGACGAGGAGCGCGACGAGGGCGAGTCCCCCGTAGCCGATCCACGCGAGGACGACGCCCGCGAGCACTGACCCGACGGCGGCGCTGAAGGTCATGATCGTGTCGCTGAGGCCCTGCCGTTTCGGGCGGAGCGCGGTCAGCGTGCTCTCGGTGAGAAGAGCCGCTCCCGACACCGTAGCCGCACTCCAGCCCGCTCCCAGCAGGAACAGCGCGACGAGCACCGTCCACTGCGAGTCGGGGGCGACCGCCGCGAGGACGAGGGCCGCGGCGAGCAGAGCCTGCCCGAGCAGGATCGTCGCGATGCGCCCCCACCGGTCGGCGAGCATGCCGAACAGCGGTGAGAGGCCGTACATACCGAAGACGTGCAGGGCGATCGTCGTCCCGACGACGAGTGTCACGTGGTCGGGCGCGAGATGCGCGAGGTGCACGGGCGTCATCGCCATGACGGATGCCATCACAACGTGCGACCCGGCGACGGCGAAGATCGCGTAGCGCGCCGTCAACGGGCGGTCGGTTTCGACGATGTGCTCCCGGCGCGCTTCGCCGCCCCGCGCGAGGCGCTGCGCCACGAGCAGCGGGTCGGGCCGGAGCGCGATGACGTAGAGCACGAACGCAGCGACCTGCGCCACGATCGAGTAGGCGTAGGCGCCGGTGAGCGGCGGCATGCCGATCGCCTGCCCGAGCGCCTCGCCGGGCGTCAGCAGGAGCGGCCCCAGCACACCGCCGACCGTCGTGGCCCAGACGACGACGCCGAGGTCGCGGGCGCGGCGGTTCGAGACCGCGAGGTCGGTCGCGGCGAAGCGCGACTGCAGGTTGCCCGCGTTCCCCGCCCCGATGAGGATGACGCCGACGAGGAGCAGCGGGAAGACACGCAGCGCCGCCGCCGTGATGACGACAGCGATGCCGACGAGCGCGAAGAGGTTCCCCAGCGTGAGCGCCACCCGCCGTCCGCGGCGCGCGGCGAGGCGGGCGAGCGGAATGGCGCAGAACGACGCGCCGAGCGTGACGGATGCCGTCGCGAGGCCCGACAGCGCGTCCTGCCCCGACAGGTCGGCCGCGAGCAACGCCCCGAGCGACACGGTGGCCCCGAACGCGATCCCGCCGAGCACCTGACCGGCCGCGAGCACCCCGACGGTGCGGCGTTGGAGGGCGGCGACCTCGTCGGCGGTGGTGACGCTCACGCGTCGCGGACGGTGTTGCGGAGGATGCCGAGGCCCGTGATCTCCACCTCAACCACGTCGCCGGCGACGAACGGCCCGACGCCCGCGGGCGTACCGGCGAGGATCACGTCACCTGGGAGGAGCGTGAACGCGTGCGACGCGTACGAGATGAACGACGCCACGTCGTGCACCATCTCGCCGAGCGTGCCGTCCTGGCGCACCTCATCGTTCACCCGCGTGACGATCCGTACCTCGGGTGCGGGGTCGAACTCGGTCTCGATCGCGGGTCCCAGCGGGCAGAACGTGTCGAAGCCCTTCGCGCGCGCCCACTGACCGTCGGTCTTCTGAAGATCGCGCGCCGTCACGTCGTTGCCGATGGTGTAGCCGAAGACGTAGTCCAAGGCATCCTCGGCCGAAACGTTCTTCGCGACGCGGCCGATGACGGCGGCGAGCTCGCCCTCGTAATCAGTGCGCTCCGACTCGCTGGGTCGCACGATGGCGTCACCCGGGCCGATGACCGACGTGTTGGGCTTCAGGAACATCATCGGCGCCTCGGGCACGGCGTTGCCGAGCTCGGCGGCGTGATCGCGATAGTTCCGGGCGATGCCGATGATCTTCGAGCGCGGGATGACGGGTGCGAGCAACGCGATCTCGCCGAGCGGGATGCGCTCCCCCGTCGTCTCGAATCCCGCGAACATCGGGTCGCCGGCGAGAACGACGATCTCGCCCTCGTCGACGATGCCGTAGCGGATGGCGTCCTGGTGGCTGAAGCGCGCGATCCGCATCTCACGCGTCCAGACGCACGAGCCAGCTGTGCACGTCCTCGCGGCGCCCGTACTGGATGTCGGTGAGCTCCTGGCGCAGCGACAGCGCGAGCTCTCCGAGGGGCTGCTCGTCGATGAAGTCGCGCCCCTTGAGCACGCCGATCGGCGCGACGACGGCCGCCGTACCGCAGGCGAACACCTCGACGATGTCGCCGGACGCAACGCCCAGGCGCCACTCGTCGATCGAGACGGCGCGTCCCTCGACCCGGTGCCCGCGGTCGGCCGCGAGCTGCAGGATCGAGTCGCGCGTGATGCCCTCGAGGATCGAGTCGGACTGCGGGGTCACGATCGTGCCGTCCTTGTAGACGAACACGACATTCATGCCGCCCAGTTCCTCGACGTTGCGCTCCTGGTCGAGGAAGACGACCTGATCGCACCCCTGTTCGTAGGCTTCTGCCTGCGGCAGCAGGCTGGCCGCGTAGTTGCCGCCGGTCTTCGCTGCGCCCGTGCCGCCCTTGCCTGCGCGCGCGTAGTCCTCGCTGAGCCAGATCGAGACCGGCTTCGCGCCGCCCTTGAAGTAGGCGCCGACGGGAGAGGCGATGACGTAGTAGCCGACCTTGTTCGCGGGACGGACGCCGAGGAACGCCTCCTTGGCGATCATGAACGGGCGGAGGTACAGACTCTGGTCGTCGCCGGCAGGCACCCAGGCGCCGTCGACGGCGATGAGCGCCTTCAGCGATTCGATGAAGTACTCGACGGGCAGCTCGGGCAGCGCCAGGCGGCGTGCGCTGCGCTGCAGCCGCTTGCCGTTCTCGGCGGGGCGGAACGTGTGGATCGAGCCGTCGGCGTGCCGGTAGGCCTTGATGCCCTCGAAGATCTCCTGACCGTAGTGCAGCACAGCGGCCGCCGGGTCGAGTGAGAGCGGTCCGTACGGCTGCACGCGGGGGCGATGCCAGCCTCCGCGCACCGACCAGCAGATGTCGACCATGTGGTCGGTGAACGTCGTGCCGAAGGCCGGATCGGCGAGCAGCTCGGAGCGTTCGGCATCCGTCTTCGCGGCGAGGTTCTTCGAAACGGCGAACTCCAGCGGGGCGAGTCCGGCGTCGGGGTCGTAGGTGAGGCTCATGCGTTCTCTTCTTTCGTGCGTCGCGGTGCCAGCCTATGCCTGCATGGCACGAGCGATGGCGTCGCCGACCTCGGCGGTGCTGCGGGGCGCGCTCCCCCGACCCGCGATGTCCGCTTCGACCGCGCGGGTGACGCGTCGCGCCTCGTCCTCGAGCCCGAGGTGGTCGAGCATGAGGGCGACGGAGAGGATCGCGGCCGTGGGATCGGCCTTCTGCTGCCCCGCGATATCGGGCGCCGAACCGTGCACGGGCTCGAACATCGAGGGGAACGCGCCGTCGGGATTGATGTTCCCCGAGGCGGCGAGGCCGATGCCTCCGGTGACGGCGCCGGCCAGGTCGGTGAGGATGTCGCCGAAGAGGTTGTCGGTGACGATCACATCGAAGCGGCTGGGGCTCGTGACCAGGTGGATCGTGGCCGCGTCGACGTGCATGTAGTCTACGGCGACCTCGGGGTGCTCCGATGCCACGGCGTTCACGATCCGCTGCCACATCCCGCCCGCGTGGACGAGCACGTTGGTCTTGTGCACGAGGGTCAGCTTCTTCCGCCGCCGCTCGGCCTGCGCGAAGGCGTAGCGGACGACGCGCTCGATGCCGTAGGCGGTGTTGACGCTCGTCTCGTTGGCGACCTCGTGCGGCGTGCCGGTGCGGATCGACCCGCCGTTACCGACGTAGGGGCCCTCGGTGCCTTCGCGGACGACCACGAAGTCGATCTCGCCCGGCTCCGCGAGGGGACCGGCCGCGCCCGGGTACAGCGTCGCGGGGCGGAGGTTGGCGTAGTGGTCGAGCGCGAAGCGGAGCTTCAGCAGCAGCCCTCGCTCGATGTTGGCATCCTTCAGGCGCGGGTCGCCGGGCACGCCGCCGACCGCGCCGAGGAGGATCGCATCGTGCGAGGCGATCGCCGCGAGGTCCTCGTCAGGCAGAGTGTCACCCGTGTCGAGGTAGCGCGCCGCACCGAGCGAGAAGCGCGTCTTCTCGAAGACCGTGTCGGAACCGGAAGTGACGGCATCCAGCACCTTCTCCGCCTCGGCGACGACCTCGGGGCCGATCCCGTCACCGGGTATGACTGCCAATCTGACCACGCGCGACATCGCTCTCCTTACGGTGGGGTGTGGTCTTCAGCGTAGTGGCCGCGATGACGGCGGCCACGACGACCAGACCCGCCCCGACGAGCGAGGTCACGACGACGCCCGAGTCGAACGCGTGGGCCGCCGCGAGGCGCAGTTGCGCGCCCACCTCGCCGCCGATCCGGTCGGCGATCGTCATCGCGCCGGCGAGCGTCTCGCGCGCGGCGCCGGCGAGCGTCGCGTCGAGGCCCGCCGGGAGGACGATCCCGGTGCGGAAGAGCGAGGTGAGGATGCCGCCGAGGACGGCAGTGCCGAGCACGGCGCCCAGCTCGTACGCGGTCTCGGAGACCGCGCTCGCCGCGCCCGCCTTCTCCGGCGGGGCGCTCGAGAGGATGAGGTCGTTCGACACGGTCTCGGCCGCTCCGATCCCGAGCCCGAGGAGCGCGAAGGCCGCGATGAGGAGGCCGAGGTCGGCGTCGGTGGCCGATAGCGCCACCATGATGTAGCCCGCGACGGAGAACGCGAGGGCTACCGGCACGATGATGCGTGCGTCGACGCGCGAGGCGATCGGCACGATGCCGAGACCTGCGACGATCATCGCGGCCATGCCGGGGACGAGCGCGAAGCCCGCCTCCATCGGCGACAGTCCGACGATGAGCTGCAGGTGCTGCGCGACGAAGAAGAGGAAGCCGACCAGGGCGATCACGCTCAGGAGGTTCACGAGGAGCGCTCCGGTGAACGTGCCGCGCGCGAACAGGCGCATGTCGAGCATGGGCTCGCGCAGCCGCAGCTGACGGCGCACGAACAGCGCGCCGAACGCGAGGCCGATCACGACGAGCGCCGGAACCTGCAGGCTCCAGCCGTAGACCGCGAACTCCTTGATCGCGAAGACGATCGGCACCATCGTGAGCACCGACAGCACGATGCTCTTCGGGTCGATGCGGCCCGGGTTCGGGTCGCGGCTCTCGGGCACGAGGATCGGCGCGAGGACGAGCAACGGCACGAGGACCGGCACGGCCATGAGGAAGACCGATCCCCACGAGAAGTGCTCGAGCAGGAATCCGCCGACGATGGGGCCGAGCGCGGCGCCCGCGGAGAACATCGCAGCCCAGACGGCGATGGCGATGCGGCGCTGCTCGCGGTCGGTGAAGATCGAGCGCAGGAGCGACAGCGTCGAGGGCATGAGCATGGCGCCGAAGACGCCCATCGCGGCGCGGCCGGCGATGAGCCAGCCCGCGGCCGGCGCGAATGCGGCCAGGGCCGAGACGACCGCGACCCCCGTGGCGCCGATGAGCAGCATGCGGCGGCGGCCGAACCGGTCACCGAGGGTTCCCATGGTCACCAGGAGCGCCGCGAGCACGAGCGGATACGAGTCGATGATCCAGAGCTGCTGCGCGCTCGTCGGGCCGAGGTCCGCGGCGATCTCGGGCAGCGCGAAGCTCAGCACGGTGTTGTCGACCGAGACGAGCAGCACGGGCAGCATCAGCACGACGAGCGCGGCCCAGCCGCGCCAGCCGACGCGCACGCCGTTGCCGTCGGCGATCCGGATCTGTTCCGTGAGGGTGAGTGTGTTCTGAGAAGTCATTTGTTTACCGTCTAGCCGGTATAGTATCAGAAGACGGCGTATGCCGGAAGCTGCCCGCGCCCGGATGCCTCGCGCTCAAATGGAAGGATCGGACCATGAGCAGACCCCCGCGCGCCCGCGACCTCGTCCTCGACGCGTTCGAGGCGCTCCTCATCGACGAGGGCGAACGCGCGGCGACGATGGATGCCGCAGCCCGCGCGGCGGGAGTGTCCAAGGGCGGTCTTCTGTACCACTTCGCCTCGAAGGAGGCGCTCGAACTCGCCCTCATCGAACGCCTGGTGGTGCTCGCCGATGACGACCTCGACGAGATGATCGCCTCCCCCGATGGCGCCGTCGCCTTCTTCCTGCGCACGTCCGTCATGGACGACGACCCGCTCGACCGCGCCCTCATCGCCGTCGCGCGACTCGCGCAGGGCGGCAGCGCCGCGGCATCCGATGCCCTCCGCGCCGTGCGCCAGCGCTGGGCTGACGCCCTGCGTGGGCACGTGCGCGACGAGACCGCGCTCGATCTCGTGCTGCTCGTCAGCGACGGACTCTATTACAACAACGCGCTCGGCGAAGCCGCCGGGGCTTCCGGCCCCGTGCCCCGCGGTGAGGCGCTCGACGCGCTCGTGGCCCTCGTGGAGCGCAGCGTCAGTCCTCGGTGATGTCGATCTCGCGGAAGAGGTCGGCGCCGACGGCGTCGCGCATGTCGTCGAGGATCTCCTCGGGCACCGGCTGATCGACCGTCAGCACCGACAGCGCACGGCCCGATGCGTCGGGCTGGGCGACGAACAAGCCGGCGATGTTGATGCCCGCCTCGCCGAGCTTCTGCCCGTAGATCGCGACGATGCCGGGGCGGTCGGCGTAGCGCATGACGACGTGGTGCTGCTCGATCGGCACCTCGATCTCGTAGCCGTTGATGCCGACGATCTTCGGCACCATGCGGGTACCCGCGAGCGTCCCCGCGACCGTCAGCACGGTGCCGTCGGCGAGGGCGCCGCGGAGGATCGTGATATTGCGGTAGAGCGGGCTCTCGGCCTCGACGATCAGGCGCGTCTCGATGCCGCGCTGCTCGGCGAACAGGGGCGCGTTGACGTACGAGACGTTCTCGCTCACGATCTTCGTGAAGATGCCCTTGAGCGCCGCGAGGCGGTAGACGCTCACGTCGTACGCCGCGAGCTCGCCGCGCACCTCGATGTCGAGGCTCGTGAGCGCGCTCGTCGCGAGGCCGGAGAACACCTGGCCGAGCTGCTCGACGAGGGCGATGCCGGGGCGGACGAACGGGTCGATGACCCCGCCCGCGACGTTCACCGCGTCGGGGACGAGATCGCCCTCGAGGGCGAGCTTCACCGAGCGGGCGACCGAGATGCCCGCCTTCTCCTGCGCTTCGTCGGTCGAGGCACCCAGGTGCGGCGTGACGACGACGTTCGGGAGCGACAGCAGCGGAAAGGCGGTGCCGTCCTCCTTGGGGGGCTCGGAGGTGAAGACGTCGAGGCCCGCACCGGCGATCTCGCCGGTCGTGAGCGCCGTGTAGAGCGCCTCCTCGTCGATGAGACCGCCGCGGGCGACGTTCACGATGTAGGCGGTCGGCTTCATGAGCGCGAACTGCGCAGTGCCGATCATGCCGGTCGTCTCGGGCGTCTTTGGCATGTGGATCGTCACGAAGTCGCTCTGCGCGAGCAGATCGTCGAGCGACAGGAGGGTCACGCCGAGCTGCTGGGCGCGGGCGGGGGTGACGTACGGGTCGTAGGCGACGACCGAGACGCCGAAGCCCTGGAGGCGCGCCGCGATGAGCGCGCCGATGCGCCCGAGGCCGATGATGCCGACGGTCTTCTCGAAGAGCTCGGTGCCGGTGAACGAGCTGCGCTTCCACGCGCCGCCCGCGAGCGACGCGTGCGCGGCGGGGATGTGGCGCGCGAGGCTCAGAATGTGGCCGACGGTGAGCTCGGCGGCGGAGATGATGTTCGAGGTCGGGGCGTTCACGACCATGACGCCGGCGGCCGTCGCCGCCTTGATGTCGACGTTGTCGAGCCCGACGCCCGCGCGTGCGACGACCTTGAGCTTGGGAGCTGCGGCGATCGCCTCGGCATCCACCTTCGTCGCCGAGCGGACGAGGATCGCGTCCGCGTCGGCGATCGCGGCGAGCAGCGCCGGCCGGTCGGTGCCGTCGACGTTCCGGACGTCGAAGTCGGGACCGAGTGCGTCGATCGTGGCGGGAGAGAGTTCTTCGGCGAGGAGGACGACAGGCTTGGACGCTGACTGGGACACTGACTGGGACACAGGGCAGACCTTCGGTGTTCGCGCGGACGACGCGTTCGGGTGGGATCGACCGCCAGCCTACTCGCCGCGCGGAGGCGTCGATGACCGTGTGACGACTCGTCGCCGCCGGGCGGACGGCGCGCTGTCAGCCGAGCATCGACGAGCCCGACGTCGCGCTGTACGCGATGACGTCGAGCCAGAAGACCGCGGTGACGGCGAGACCGGTCAGGAGGACGAGCGAGAACTCCCACCACGTGCGGCGCCAGCCGATCGCGAACGCCGTGCCGAACGCGATCAGCGGGAAGACGACGGCGAACAGCAGCACGAACCAGCCGTATGCGTTGAGGGGCACCGTGCCGCTCGCCTGCGCGATGAGGAACTCGACCGCGTTCCAGACGAAGTAGGCGTAGAAAAGCCCGAAGAACACCGAGAGCGTGACGATGAGCCACGTCGGCATGATGCGCGGCTTGGCGGTCTTCTCGGGCGTCGGGGACACGGACACAGTCTCCGCCCGGCCCTTGTGCTCCTTGCGCGCGTTCACTGACCCACCGCCCCCACCATCACGAACGGCCACGGGATGAGGACGACCAGTCCCGCGATGAGCCACACGATCCGCACCCAGCTCTTCGACGCCCGCGTGAGCAGGTAGGTCGTCAGGAACCACAGCGCCGGAGCGGCCACGGCCAGCCAGAACGACACCTGGTAGCCCACGGGGCTCACGAGGAACTGGGCCGTACCCTGCAGGCGGATGCCGCCGATGATCCAGCCGATCGTGAAGAGAAGATAGGCGCCCGCGAGGATGCCGAGGGTCACGAGCGTTCCGTTCGACATCGGCTGCGCGTCCCCGGGCATCGTGACGGTGCCGTCCGACTCGATGTGCCCGACCTTCTCGCTCCCCTTGCCGACCGCCTGGTACCCGTCGGGCAGGGCCAGGGGTTCCGACGTGTCGGCGGCGCCGCGCTCGGGGTCCGCCTCCGGCAGGGAGCCGACGTCGAGCGTCGGATCGTCGTCGCCGTCCCAACGGAGGGCGTCGTCGTCGCGTCCTGTGCTCACGCGCTCAGCGTAGCGTCATCGGTGTGGCACGCGGCCTCCGCCGCTCGCACGACGGTGATGTCGGTGACATCGTGCCCGGCGGTCCCCCCGCCCGGCCCCGAGGGCTCGTCCTCGCCGGCGAGAGCCCGCGCTGAGAGGTGCACCGCGCCGACGCCGGTCGCGACGATGGCGGGGATGTCCTCGACGCGCACACCGCCGCCCGCCATGATCTCCGCGCCGCCCTCGGCGATCTCGACGAGGCGGGCGAGCGTCTCGAGCCCGTCGATCGCCCGCGTCGCCCCGCCGGAGGTGAGCACGCGGTCGACGCCCGCGCCGCGCAGCTGCTCGAGCACCGCGACGGGGTCGGCCGCGGCGTCGATCGCGCGATGGAAGACGAGGGTCGCCTGTCCTGCGGCATCCCGCCACCGACGCACCGTCGGGACGTCGGCGCGGCCGTCGGAGGTGAGCGCACCGATCACCACTCCCCCGACGCCGGCGCGGACGGCCGCCGAGATGTCGGCGGAGACGAGGGCGATCTCGCTCCGGTCGTAGACGAAACCGCCCGCACGCGGCCGGACCAGCACATTGACGCGCGCACCGCCGACGGCGGCGACGGTCGCCTCGATGAGGCCGATCGAAGGGGTGACCCCACCGACGCCCAGGGCCTGGCAGAGCTCCAGCCGGTCGGCGCCGGCGGCGATCGCGTCGCGCGCTCCGGCAGGGTCTTGGACGGCGATCTCGAGGGCTGCGGTCATGCGTTCACTCTAGTGAACGAGAAGGGCCCGGCCCCCTGGTGTGGGGGCCGGGCCCGGTGGCTTGGATCAAGCCGTACCCGGCGGGTGGCCGGGAATCTCAGCGAGGATCAGCGCGCGGCCGAACCCTCGACGTAACCCTCGTCCTGCTGCTTCCACGCGAACAGGGCGCGCAGGTCCTTGCCGACGGCCTCGATCGGGTGCTCGGCGGCCGCGGCGCGCAGCGCCTGGAACTCGGGCGCCCCGGCATCCTGATCGCCGATGAACCGCTCGGCGAAGGCGCCGGACTGGATGTCGGCGAGGACGCCCTGCATGTTCTCCTTGACACGCGGGTCGATGACGCGCGGGCCCGACACGTAGTCGCCGTATTCCGCCGTGTCGGAGACCGACCAGCGCTGCTTGGCGATGCCGCCCTCCCACATGAGGTCGACGATGAGCTTCAGCTCGTGCAGCACCTCGAAGTAGGCGATCTGCGGCTGGTAGCCCGCCTCGGTGAGCGTCTCGAAGCCGTACTGCACGAGCTGCGACACACCGCCGCAGAGGACGGCCTGCTCGCCGAAGAGGTCGGTCTCGGTCTCTTCGGTGAAGGTCGTCTTGATCACGCCGGCACGGGTGCCGCCGATCGCCTTCGCGTACGCGAGGGCGGTACCCCAGGCGTTGCCGGAGGCATCCTTCTCGACCGCGATGATGTCGGGGATGCCGCGGCCGGCCACGAACTCGCGGCGCACCGTGTGGCCGGGGGCCTTGGGGGCGACGAGGATGACGTCGACGCCCTCGGGCGCGTCGATGTAGCCGAAACGGATGTTGAAGCCGTGCGCGAAGGCGAGGGTCTTGCCGGGCGTCAGGTTCGGCAGGATCTCGTCGGTGAAGATGCCGCGCTGGTGCTGGTCGGGCGCGAGGATCATGATGATGTCGGCCCACGCGGTCGCGTCGGCGACCGACATGACGGTGAAGCCGTCCTCCTCGGCCTTCGCCTTGGACTTCGAGCCCTCCTTGAGCGCGATGACGACCTCGACGCCGGAGTCGCGGAGGTTCTGCGCGTGGGCGTGGCCCTGCGAGCCGTAGCCGACGATCGCGACCTTCTTGCCCTGGATGAGCGACAGGTCGGCGTCGGAGTCGTAGAAGATCTCGGCCATGGTGTTGTGTTTCTCCTTGTATCGGGTGGTCTAGCCGCGCAGGACGCGTTCGGTGATGGACTTTCCGCCGCGGCCGATGGCGACCATGCCGGACTGGGCGAGCTCCTTCACGCCGAAGGGCTCGAGGGCGCGCAGGAACGCGTCGACCTTGCCGCGGTCGCCGGTCACCTCGACGACCAGCGCGTCGGTCGCATAGTCGACGATCGACGCGCGGAAGAGGTTCACGACCTCGATGACGTTCGAGCGCGTCTGGTTGTCGGCGCGGACCTTGATGAGCATGTGCTCGCGCTGGACGGATGCCGCCGGCTCGAGCTCGACGATCTTGATGACGTTGACGAGCTTGTTGAGCTGCTTGGTCACCTGCTCGAGCGGGAGGCCCTCGACGTCGACGACGACCGTGATGCGGGACAGGCCCGGCACCTCGGTGACGCCCACGGCGAGCGACTCGATGTTGAAGCCCCGGCGGGCGAACAGGCCCGCGACGCGGGTGAGCAGGCCCGGCTTGTCCTCGACGAGCAGGCTCAGGACGTGACGGCTCATCTCACACCTCCTGATCGAAGCTCGGCGCGTGGTCGCGGGCGTACTGGATGTAGCTGTTGCTGACGCCCTGTGGGACCATCGGCCACACCATCGCGTCGGCGGAGACGACGAAGTCGATCACCACGGGGCGGTCGTTCGTCGCGAGCGCGGTCTGGATCGCGGCATCCACGTCCTCCTCCTTCTCGACGCGCAGCGCCAGGCACCCATAGGCTTCGGCGAGCTTGATGAAGTCGGGGATGCGGATGGTGTCGTGCCCGGTGTTGAGGTCGGTGTGCGAGTAGCGGCCGTTGTAGAACAGCGTCTGCCACTGGCGCACCATGCCGAGCGAGGAGTTGTTGATGATCGCGACCTTGATCGGGATGTTGTTGATGACGCAGGTGGCGAGCTCCTGGTTCGTCATCTGGAAGCAGCCGTCGCCGTCGATCGCCCACACGGTGCGCTCGGGCTCGGCGACCTTCGCGCCCATCGCGGCGGGGACCGAGTAGCCCATCGTGCCGGCGCCGCCGGAGTTCAGCCAGGAGTTCGGGCGCTCGTAGCCGATGAACTGCGCCGCCCACATCTGGTGCTGGCCGACGCCCGCGGCGTAGATGCCCTCGGGGCCGGTGAGCGCGCCGATGCGGCTGATGACGTACTGCGGTGACATGAGACCGTCGGTGGGCGCCGTGTAACCGAGCGGGAATTCGCTCCGCAGCCCGTCGAGGTACGACCACCACTCCTCGGTGTCGGGCTCCCGGCCCTCCGCGACGCCGCGATAGGCAGCGTCGAGGTCGATGAGCACCTCGCGCACGTCACCGACGATCGGAACGTCGGCGGTGCGGATCTTCGAAATCTCGGCCGGGTCGATGTCGACGTGGACGACCTGCGCGTTCGGGGCAAACAGCGCCGCCTTGCCCGTCACACGGTCGTCGAACCGCGCGCCGAGGGCGACGATGAGATCGGCCTCCTGGAGGGCGAGCACAGCGGGCACCGTGCCGTGCATGCCGGGCATGCCGAGGTGCTGCGGGTGCGAGTCGGGGAACGCGCCGCGAGCCATGAGGGTCGTGACGACGGGGGCACCGGTCGTCTCGGCGAGGCTCAGGAGCTCCTTCGACGCGCCGGCGCGGATGACGCCGCCGCCGACGTACAGGACCGGCTTCTGCGCGTTCGCGAGGAGCGTCGCGGCGGCCTGGATCTGCTTGCCGTGGGCCTTCGTCACGGGGCGGTAGCCGGGAAGGTCGTAGCGCGGCGGCCAGACGAAGGGCGCCTCGGCCTGCTGCGCGTCCTTCGTGATGTCGACGAGGACGGGACCGGGGCGGCCGGTCGAGGCGATCTCGTACGCGGCGGCGATGGCACCGGGGATCTCTGAGGCATCCTTCACGAGGAACGAGTGCTTCGTGACGGGCATCGTGATGCCCACGATGTCGGCCTCCTGGAAGGCATCGGTGCCCATGAGCGTCGAGAAGACCTGGCCGGTGATCGCGAGCATCGGGACGGAGTCCATGTATGCGTCGGCGATCGCGGTGACGAGGTTCGTCGCGCCCGGGCCGCTCGTCGCGATCGCGACGCCGACCTTGCCGGATGCCGCGGCGTAGCCTTCGGCAGCGTGCCCCGCGCCCTGCTCGTGACGGACGAGGATGTGGCGGAGCGCCGTCGAGTCCATGAGCGGGTCGTAGACGGGCAGGATCGCCCCGCCGGGAAGACCGAACACGTCGGTCACTCCCAGGAGTTCGAGCGAGCGGACGACGGCTTCCGCGCCGGTCAGGATCGGAGCGGAGGCGCTGCGTGCGGGCGGCCGAGGAACGGCCGCAGCGGTGTCGAGTGACATGAGGGACCTATCGAGCAGGGTGTCTGATGTGCGTGGAAAGCGGGGCCTAGCCCGTCGTCGCGCCCTCCGCGGCGGAGCGCACGAGCTTCGAGTACTTGGCCAGAACGCCACGGGTATAGCGCGGGGGAAGGGGCTCCCAGCCCTCGCGGCGGGAGCTCAGCTCGGCCTCGTCGACGAGTAGATCGAGAGTGCGAGCCGCGATATCGACCCGTATCAGATCACCATCGCGCACGAAGGCGATGGGACCTGAGTCCACCGCTTCGGGTGCTATGTGGCCGATGCACAGGCCGGTTGTGCCGCCTGAGAATCTGCCGTCCGTCAAGAGTAGTACATCTTTTCCGAGGCCCGCGCCCTTGATGGCCGCGGTGATGGCGAGCATCTCGCGCATGCCGGGGCCGCCCTTGGGGCCCTCGTAACGGATGACGACGACATCGCCCGCGGAGATCTCCCCCGCCTCGAGGGCGTCCATCGCGGCGCGTTCGCGCTCGAAGACGCGCGCGGGGCCCTCGAAGACGGCGGCGTCGAACCCGGCGGTCTTCACGACCGCGCCCTCGGGGGCGAGCGAGCCGTGCAGGATCGTGATGCCGCCGGTCGCGTGGATCGGGTCGTCGAAGGTGTGGATGACGGTGCCGTCGACGGGGTCGGGGGCGAGGTCGGCGAGGTTCTCGGCGAGCGTCTTGCCGGTCACCGTGAGCGCGTCGCCGTGGAGGAGCCCTTCGTCGAGCATCGCCTTCATAATGACCGGGATGCCGCCGTGACGGTCGACATCGTTCATGACGTACTTGCCGAACGGCTTCATGTCGGCGATGTGCGGCACCTTGTCGCCGATGCGGTTGAAGTCGGCGAGGGTCAGGTCGACCTCGGCCTCGCGCGCGATGGCGAGCAGGTGCAGCACGACGTTCGTCGAGCCGCCCAGGGCCATCGCGAGGGCGATCGCGTTCTCGAACGCCTCGGGGGTCAGGATGTCACGCGTCGTGATGCCCTGGCGCAGCAGGTTCACGACAGCCTCACCGGAGCGGTGCGCGAAGTAGTCGCGGCGACGGTCGGCCGACGGCGGCGCCGCCGAACCCGGCAGCGAGAGTCCGAGGGCTTCGGCGACCGAGGCCATCGTGTTCGCGGTGTACATGCCGCCGCACGCGCCCTCACCCGGCGCGAACGCGCACTCGATGCGCTTCAGGTCGGCCTCGGTCATCTTGCCCGCCAGGCACGCGCCGACGCCCTCGAAGGAGTCGATGATGGTGATGTCCTTCTCGGTCCCGTCCGAGAGCTTCACCCAGCCGGGAGCGATGGAGCCCGCGTACAGGAAGACGCTCGAGAGGTCGAGACGCGCGGAGGCCATGAGCATGCCGGGGATCGACTTGTCGCAGCCGGCCAGGAGCACCGTGCCGTCGAGTCGCTCGGCCATGACGACCGTCTCGACCGAGTCGGCGATGACCTCTCGGCTCACGAGCGAGAAGTGCATGCCCTCGTGCCCCATCGAGATCCCGTCGGAGACCGAGATCGTGCCGAACTGCAGCGGGTATCCCCCGCCCGAGTGCACACCCTCCTTCGCCCCCTGCGCGAGCCGGTCGAGACTGAGGTTGCAGGGGGTGATCTCGTTCCAGCTGGACGCGATGCCGATCTGGGGCTTGTCCCAGTCCTCGTCACCCATGCCGACGGCGCGGAGCATGCCGCGGGAGGTCGTCGCCTCGATGCCGTCGGTGACGGCGCGGCTACGGGGTTTGATGTCGATCGACGGTGAAACGGTGTCCTCGGGCTCAGGCATTCTCGAAGTCTATTCCCGCGCGGCGCCCCGCTCGTGCGCGAGGCGGGCGAGGAGCGCCGCAAGCTCGGCGATGTCCGCGACGCGGACGGATGCCGCGGTCTCCCCCGCCCCGACACGCACGCCCACGTCTCCCGGGCGGAGGCTCCGGAGCGCGTCCTCGTCGGTCACGTCATCACCCGCGAAGAGCACCGCGGTGGCCCCTGTCTCGGCGCGGAGCCGCTCCACCGCGGCATCCTTCCCCTCCTGACGGAAGGCGAACTCGAGGATGTCGCGCCCGGCGCGGCGGCGCCAGGCGGGCGCCCGGTCGGCGACGAGCGCGTCCACGGCATCCTGCACGTCCGGCGCACCGTCGCCCGCGAGGCGCGTGTGCAGCGCGAAGCCGAACTCCTTCGGCTCGATCCACGCGCCCTCGGCGCGGCCTGCGATCTCCTCCGCCCGGGCGCGCAGCTCATCGCGGAGCGCCCGGTCGGCGGCGTCGTCCGGCGACGCCTCGACGGGCGGCCACTGCTCGGCGCCGTGCGATCCGGCGAGCAGGACGGGCGAGTCGTCGTCGTGCTCGGCGATGATGCGGAGGTCGTGCAGCGTGCGACCCGACACGAAGGCGACCGCCGTGTCGGGTGCGTCGAGGAGGGCGTCCACGGCGTCGGCTGCGTCGGGCGTCATGCGCGCGTTCATGGGCTCATCGACGAGCGGGGCGAGCG
Organism: Microbacterium sp. bgisy203; assembly: GCF_057706945.1. NCBI lineage: Bacteria > Bacillati > Actinomycetota > Actinomycetes > Micrococcales > Microbacteriaceae > Microbacterium > Microbacterium sp. bgisy203. The sequence continues at coordinate 358,469 of NZ_JBYIPF010000001.1, forward strand.
TGCCGTCGAAGTCGAGCGCCACGAGCAGCCGCGGGGTGCGCGCCAGTGCGGAGATCGCGGCGATCGCCGACGGATCCTCGGGTCCGACCGCGCTCACGAGCGGCGCTCCCGGATCGATGCGAGGTCGGCGAGAAAGGTGCGCGACCAGTCCGCGACGTCGTGGTCGCGCACGCGGCGGCGGAGCGCCCGCATGCGCTTGCGCTGTTCGTCCACGGGCATGTCGATAGCCGTCTCGATCGCGTCCTTCAGTCCGTCGATGTCGTGGGGATTGACCCGGATCGCCTGAGTGAGCTCGTCGGCCGCGCCGGTGAACTCACTGAGAACGAGGACCCCGCGCCCGTCGACGCGGCTCGCGACGTACTCCTTCGCGACGAGGTTCATGCCGTCGCGGAGCGCCGTGACGAGCATGACGTCGGCGGCAAGGTAGAGGGCGACCATCTCCTCCCGCGGATAGGAGTGATGGAGGTAGCGGATCGCGGAGTGCCCCACCGTGTCATGGTCGCCGTTGATCCGCCCCACCGTCAGCTCGATCTCGTCGCGCAGCTGCATGTACGCCGCCACGCGCTCGCGGCTCGGGCTCGCGACCTGCACGAGGGTCACGTCCTCGACGTCGAGCCGGTGATCGGCCAGGAGTTCGCCGAACGCCTTGAGCCGATGCCCGATGCCCTTCGTGTAGTCGAGGCGGTCGACGCCGAAGAGCACGGTCTTCGGGTTGCCGAGACTCTCGCGGATCTCGCGCGCACGTGCCTGGACGTCGGGCCGGCGCGCCAGCTCGTCGTAGACGGCGGCGTCGATCGAGATGGGGTAGGCCTTCGCGATCGCGGTGCGGACGGTGCCGTCCTTGTCGGGGACGCGGATCGACCCGGCCTTCGTCTCGAACCCGAGCTGCCGACGCACGGCGCGTGCGAAGTTCCCGGCATCCGCCACGCGCTGGAAGCCGATCACGTCGGCCCCGACGAGGCCCTCGAGCACCTGCTTGCGCCACGGCAGCTGCGCATAGATCCCGTATGCGGGGAACGGAATGTGATGGAAATAGCCGATCACGAGGTCGGGGCGGAGTTCCCGCAGCATGCGCGGGACGAGCTGGAGCTGGTAGTCGTGGACCCAGACTGTCGCGTCCGGCGCGGCGACGGATGCCGCAGCCCGCGCGAACCTCTCATTGACGCGGACGTACGCCTCCCACCAGAGACGGTGATACGCGGGCGGGGAGATGACGTCGTGGTAGAGCGGCCAGATCGTGTCGTTGGAGAAGCCCTCGTAGAACAGCTCCACGTCCTCCGCGGACAGCACGACGGGCACGAGGCTCATGCCGTCGAACTCGAACGGATCGATTTCGAGGCCGGGCTGCCCCGGCCACCCCACCCACGCGCCGCCCGTGGACTGCAGGACGGGCTCGAGCGCGGCGACGAGGCCACCGGGTGAGCGGCGCCACTCGTCGTCGTCGGCAGAGCGGTCGACGGGTAAGCGGTTGGAGACGACGACGAAGTCGGCCGCGGGGGTGGTGTCCATGATGCTCCAGGCTAACGTGGACGCATGCGCATGCTCCTCGGCTCCGGACTCCTCTCCTCGCTGACCACCGGTCTCACGCTTCTGCGCGGCGCGCGCGGCGACGTCCCCTTCACGTGGCGTCAGGCGCTCGCGTGGATCAGCTGGGGCATCACCCTCGCCCTCGCGATCGGCACGATCGTCGACACGCGGCGCGCGTCGCAGGGGAAGCTCGTCGCGACCGACTCGCCCGTGCACGGCAAGGAGCAGAAGCTCCTCGCCCGGCGCCTCAAGGACTGACGCGCGCTCCGGCCGCGAGCGGGCCGGGAGTCCCGGTCAGAGCTCGATCTCGTAGTGGATGAATCCCGTGCGCGTCGCGACGCGGTCGTAGAGGCGCCGCGCCGTCTCGTTCGACTCCTCGGTGAGCCAGTAGACCTTCTCGGCGCCTGCGGCCTCAGCCGCATCCCGAACGTGCGCGATGAGCGCGCCGCCGACCCCGCCGCCGCGGACGTCGGGGGCGACGAAGAGGTCTTCGAGGTAGCAGGAGGACGACGTGGTCCACGTCGAGGGGTGGAAGAGCCAGTGCACGAACCCGACGGCGCGCCCCGTCTCGTCGCGGGCGATCGCGCCGTGCAGACCGTCCTCAGAGGTCAGGCGCGCGAAGACGTCGTCGGTGACCTCGGGGGCGAGCTCGCGGCGGTAGAAGACGAGGTAATCGGCCCAGAGGGCGTCCCATTCGGAGCGATCGGAGACGGCGAGGGGCGAGATCGTGGTCACGATCCCGAGCCTAGCTGCCTGCCGACCCCATTCCGAGGTGCGCGGCCCCTCAGCGCGTGAGGATGAGGGCCTCGCCCTGACCGCCGCCGCCGCAGAGTCCGACGGCCGCCGTGCCCGAGCCTCGGCGGACGAGCTCGTGCACCGCGTGGACGACGAGACGCCCGCCGGAGGCGCCGATGGGGTGGCCGAGGGCGATGCCGCCGCCGTGAATGTTCACGACGTCCTCGCCGAGGCCGAGTTCCTCCTCCGAACGCACGACAACAGCGCCGAAGGCCTCGTTGATCTCGACGAAGTCGAGATCGGACACCTCCAGGCCCTGACGCTCGAGCGCCTGCGCGATGGCGCGCGCCGGCTGGGCGTGAAGAGAGTTGTCAGGTCCTGCGACCTGACCGGCCGCCCCGACGACGGCGAGCACCGGCCAACCTTTCTCGTCGGCGTGCGCGCGGGTCGTGAGGACGACCGCCGAGGCACCGTCCGAGATCTGCGACGCGTTGCCTGCGGTGATCGTGCCGTCCTTCGCGAAAGCCGGACGGAGCTTCGCCAGGGTCTCCTCGGTCGTCTCCGGACGGATGCCCTCGTCGGCCGTGACGCGCACGGGGTCGCCCTTGCGCTGCGGCACCTCGACCGTGACGATCTCCGCGTCGAACAGGCCGTCCTGCTGCGCCGCGGCGGCCCGCTGGTGCGACAGCGCCGCGACCCGGTCCTGCGCTTCGCGCGTGATGTGGAACGTCGGGTTGAGCCGCTCGGTCGACGCTCCCATCGACTCCTTGTCGTAGGCATCCGTCAGCCCGTCGTACGCCATGTGGTCGAGCACCTCGACCGAGCCGTACGACCAGCCCTCGCGCGAGCCCATGAGCAGGTGCGGGGCGCGGGTCATCGATTCCATACCGCCCGCGACGACGACGGTCGCGTCTCCCGCGGCGATCATGCGCTTCGCGTCGATGATCGCGGTGAGACCCGACAGGCACACCTTGTTGACGGCGGATGCCGGGACGTCCCATCCGAGACCGGCCGCGAGCGCAGCCTGGCGCGCCGGGTTCTGGCCGGAGCCGGCCGGGAGCACCTGACCGAGGATGACCGCGTCGACCTCCTCCGCCGGGATCTGCGCCTTCTCGAGCGCGCCGGCGATGGCGAAGCCGCCCAACTGCGGCGCGGTGAACGAGCCGAGCTGGCCCTTCAGCCGCCCCTGCGGAGTGCGGGCGGCGGCCACGATCACGATGTCGTCGGTGCTCATACGTGTTCCTTCAGATCGTCGGAGATGGTGAGTGCCGGTTCGGTCGCGGCGACCACCTCGTCGACGGTGACGCCGGGGGCGAGCTCGACCAGCACCAGTCCATCATCGGTCACATCGATGACCGCGAGGTCCGTGATGATCCGATCAACCACGCCTCGGCCGGTGAGTGGCAGCGAGCAGGCGTCGACGATCTTCGCCGAGCCGTCGCGGGCGACGTGCTCCATGAGAACGATGACGCGCGCCGCGCCGTGGACGAGGTCCATCGCACCGCCCGGGCCCTTCACCATCTTGCCGGGGATCATCCAGTTGGCGAGGTCACCGGTCGCCGACACCTGCATGGCGCCGAGGATCGCCGCGTCGATCTTGCCGCCGCGGATCATGCCGAAGCTCGTCGCCGAGTCGAAGAACGAGGCTCCGGGCAGGACCGTCACGGTCTCCTTGCCGGCGTTGATGAGGTCGGGGTCGACGTTCTCCTCGGTGGGGTACGGGCCGACGCCCAGGATGCCGTTCTCCGACTGCAGGACGACCGTGACGCCTTCGGGGACGTAGTTCGGCACGAGCGTCGGCAGGCCGATGCCGAGGTTGACGTACGAGCCGTCGGCGAGTTCGGCGGCCGCGCGCGCGGCCATCTCGTTGCGGGTGAGTGCCATGATCAGGCTCCTTCAGGGACGGGACGGCGGAGGGCTTCGTCGACGGACACGGTGCGACGCTCGATGCGCTTCTCGATGCCCGTGCCGACCTCGACGACACGGTGGACGTAGATGCCCGGGAGGTGGATGCTGTCAGGCTCGAGGTCGCCGGCGGGGACGAGCTCCTCGACCTGCGCGATGCACACCTTGCCGGCCATCGCCGCGAGCGGGTTGAAGTTCCGCGCCGCCTTGTTGAAGACGAGGTTGCCGTGCGTGTCGCCCTTCAGGGCGTGCACGAGCGCATAGTCGGTCACGATCGCCTCTTCGAGGACGTACTCCCCCTCCGTCCCACCCGGGGCGAAGGTGCGGACATCCTTCTGGGGCGAGGCGACGGCGATGCCGCCCTGCCCGTCGTACTTCCGCGGCAGGCCCCCCTCAGCGACCTGCGTTCCGACGCCGGTCTGCGTGAAGAACGCGGCGATGCCCGATCCCCCGGCGCGGAGCTTCTCGGCGAGCGTCCCCTGCGGGGTCAGTTCGAGCTCGAGCTCGCCGGAGAGGAACTGCCGCTCGAACTCCTTGTTCTCCCCCACGTAGGACGAGGTCATCTTGCGGATGCGCTTCGCGTTCAGGAGGACGCCCAGGCCCCAGTCGTCGACGCCGCAGTTGTTGGAGACGATGGACAGGTCGCTCGTGCCCTGGGCGAGGATCGCCTCGATGAGGGCGATGGGGTTGCCCGAGAGTCCGAAGCCGCCGACGGCGAGCGAGGCCCCGTCGGGGATGTCGGCGACGGCCTCCGCAGCCGTCGCGTAGGTCTTGTCGATCACGTGTACTCCTTCGTGTTCCGTGCACGACCATCGTGCGCCCCGCCGCGCGGCTCACGCACGCGGCTGTTTGCCATGTGAACGATCGGCGCAGTAGTGTCCACATCATGGACAGCGTGGTCGGAACCAGCGTTCCCGGAGCCCAAGCGATCGCGCGGGCCGCCGCACTCCTCCGACTCGTCACCGGCGCCGGCGACGCGGGCGTCACGATCGCGGACCTCGCCCGGCGCGCCGACCTCACGCGACCCACGACCCACCGACTCCTCGCGGCCCTGCGCCAAGAGGGCCTCGTCGATCACGACGAGACGACGCATCGCTGGATGCCGGGACCCGAGCTCTACCTCATGGGGACCGTCGCCGCCTCGCGCTATGACATCACTGCGATCGCGCGCGACATCGTACGGTCGCTCGCCGTCCGCACCGAGGAGAGCGCGTTCCTCTCGGTGCGGCGCGGCGACGAGACGGTCTGCCTCATCCGCGAGGACGGCAGCTTCCCGATCCGCTCGTTCGTCCTCTCCGAGGGGACGCGCTTCCCCCTCGGCGTCGCCTCCGCGGGCCTCGCGATCCTGGCCTTTCTGCCGCCCCACGATGTGGACGCCTATTTCGAACGGCATCCGGAGCTCGGCGATCGTCACGGCAGCGCACACGCGGAATCGCGCCTGCGCACACGCCTGCGTGAGACGCAGGAGCGCGGATTCGCGCTCAACCCCGGGCTCATCGTCGAGGGCAGCTACGGACTCGGCGCCGCGGTCTTCACGCGATCCGGGCACCCGCAGTGGGCACTCAGCCTCACGGGAGTCGAGTTCCGCTTCACGCCCGAGCGCATCCCCGAGCTCGGGCGCACGCTCCTCGCGCACGCCCACCAGCTCTCGACACGCGTCGCCGCGGCCGCGCGCTGACCGCGCCGCGTCTGCGCCGGGTGCGGACGTTGCGCACTCAGGCGACGGGCGTCGCCGCCGCGAGCGCGAGCTGCGCCGTCACGAGGCCCGCGAGCCGCTCCGCGCCCGCGCGGCTGAGGACGACGGTGTAGTGGTTGAACTCCGGCCACCGTTCGTGCTCGATCGTCGGCGTGCCGGCGAGCAGACGGGGCAGGTGCGCCTCCGCGTAGAGTCCCGGCTCCTCGTCCTGCAGGCCCCGGGGCACCGTGATGAGCACCGTCGGATGCGTCAGCGCGGCGAGGGCGTCGGAGATCGTCGACGTGGTGTTCATGTCGATCGTGTCCTCGACCGTCGTCGCATACGACGTCGCCGGGCGGAGCCGGTCCCCGTCCGGGACGAGGTCGTACGACAGGTAGCGCTCGAGCTGGGGCGTCCAGTCCGCCGCGAAGGCGGGGTGATCGCGCCAGAAGTCGAGATAGTCGGCCGGGCTGTCGAAACGCAGGTTCAGCCGTGCGGCCGTCGGCCCGAGGATCGCGGCGACGAGCTCATCCGGCGTGAGCCCCGCGGGCGCGTCGAGCGGAAGGCCTCCGTCGACGAAGACGAGACGGGAGACGAGCGCGGGATGCCGGACGGCGAACACTCCCGCAACGAACGCACCCATCGAGTGGGCGACGACGACGACGGGGCCGAGGCCCAGCGCCTCCGACACGGCGGCGAGGTCGTCGGCGTGGTTCGCCATGCCCGCGGGACCCTCGAGCGTGTTGCTGCGGCCGCGGCCGCGGAGATCGGGCGCGACGATGCGGACGCCGGGGAGGGCCTCGGCGAGGAACTCCCAGGCGAGGTGCGACGACGTGACCCCGTGGATCGCGAGGATCGTCGGGGCGTCGGAGCTCGCGGCATCCCACACGCCGACGTGCAGGTCTCCCCCCGCGACGGGGATCTCGACGGCGCGGACCGGCCGCGCGCTCGGCACGTCGGTCATCGCGCCGTCCACCCGCCGTCGATCGTGTAGCTGGCGCCGGTGACCATACCGGCGCGGTCCGAGGCGAGCCAGCCGGCCAGCGAGGCGACCTCGTCGGCCTCGACGAGACGCTTCACGACGCTCTCGGTCAGCATGATCTTCTCGACGACCTCGCTCTCGGGGATGCCGTGGACCTTCGCCTGGTCGGCGATCTGCTTCTCGACCAGTGGGGTGCGCACGTACGCGGGGTTGATGCAGTTGCTCGTCACGCCGTGCGGTCCGCCCTCGAGGGCCGTCACCTTCGACAGACCCTCCAGCGCGTGCTTTGCGGCGACGTAGGCAGACTTGAAGGCGCTCGCGCGCAGGCCGTGCGCGCTCGAGATGTTGATGACCCGGCCCCAGCCCCGCTCGTACATGTACGGCAGCGACGCGCGGATGAGAAGGAAGGGCGACTCCACCATGAGGCGGTGCATGAAGCGCCAGCGCTCCGGGTCGAACTCCTGGATGGGCGACACCGTCTGGATGCCGGCGTTGTTGACGAGGATGTCCGCCTCGAGGGTGAGGTCGATCTGCGCGTCGGTGTCGGAGAGATCGACGACCCAGGCCTCGCCGCCGACCCGCTCGGCGACCTCCTGTGCTGCGTCGCCGTTGAAATCGGCGACGATCACGTGCGCTCCGCGGGAGGCGAACTCCTCCACGCACGCCAGACCGATCCCGCTCGCGCCGCCCGTGACGAGCGCGCGCCTTCCCGCGAGGTCCTGTTCAGGCATCCGTGCCCCCTTCGTTCTGCGGCGACGCGCTGCGCGCCGCCAGCGCGTTGCGGATGAACCGCATCATGTGGTCGATGATCTCCGTGGGCATCGCCGCCGGCGCGGCGCCCTCGTCGTCCTGCTCCCAGAGCAGGTAGCGCATGCCGATGAGCTCGCCCGCGCCCATCAGCGCCCACGCGGTGACCTCGGGATCGAGGGCCTCGTCGACGTCACCGTCCTGCTGCGCGGCGCGCAGGCCCGCCTCGTAGCCGTCGACGATGCGCGTGTAGTGCAGGCGCAGCATGTCGGGCGAGACGAACTCCGCCTCGCGCACGACCCGGTACAGCGCCGGATGCGCGGCGGTGAAGCGGAAGAACCCCTCGAAGCCGGCGCGCTCGGCGTCGATGCGGCTCGTGGTGCCCGCCATCGCCTCGCTCATCGAGTGCCGCACGCGGCGGTTGAGGTCGATGACGAGCTCTTCGAAGATCTGCTGCTTGCTGTCGAAGTACAGATAGAACGTGCCGAGACCGATGCCGGCGCGCTCGGTGATCTTCACGATGGATGCCTCGTGGTAGCCGAGGTCGGCGAACACCTGCTCCGCGGCCTCGAGGAGCTTCCGGCGGGTGGCCTCACCACGCTTGGTGAGGGGCTTTCCGGTCGCGGAGAGGACCGCCTCGGTGGGAGCGTACGGATCAGCGGTGGTCATGGGTCCCCTCCTCCACGAGTGCGACGGCGCGGTCGCGCAGCCGCGCGCGGGCGAGCTTCTCGATCGTCGAACGCGGGAGCGTGTCGACGAACGCGATGCGCACCGGCACCTTGAATCCGGCGAGCTCGGCGCGGGCGTGCATGAGCAGCTCGTCCTCGCCGAGGGTCGCGCCCTCGGCGCGGACGACGAACGCCACGCCGCGCTCCCCCCAGACCGGGTCGGGGACGCCGACGACGGCGGCCTCGGCGACAGCCGGGTGCAGGCACAGTGCGCGTTCGACCTCGGCGGGCGCGACGTTCTCACCGCCGGAGATGAAGATGTCCTTCAGCCGGTCGACGATCCGGAAGACCCCCGACGCGTCGCGGTGGGCGATGTCGCCCGATCGCAGCCACTCCCCCGCCATCGCGCGCGCCGTCGCGGCCTCGTCGTGCAGGTAGCCCGCGAAGACGCTCGGCCCGCGCACCCACAGCTCGCCGGTGGCTTCGCCGTCGAGCACGAGCCCCGTCGCGGGGTCGGCGATGCAGACGTCGACGTAGCGGTAGGGGCGCCCGACCGCGCCGGGGTACCGTGCGGTGTCTCCCGCGGGAAGGCACAGGACGTTCGGGGATGCCTCGGTCAGCCCGTATCCCTGGGTGAGCGGGACACCGGCATCCGCCCACCGCCGCGCGAGGTCGACGGGAACGGTCGCGCCGCCCACGAGCGCCCGGCGGAGGGGCCCCGCGATCACCTCGGAGAAGTCCGGGTCGTCGGCGAGCAGGCGGTACTGCGTCGGCACGCCCATCATCGTCGTGACGCCCCGCTCCGCGAGCAGGTGCAGGATGCGGCGGGGTTGGAACGAGCGCTCGAGCACGACCGTCGCGCCCACCCACCAGGCGAGCAGCGGCTGGCAGTTCCACGCCGCGATGTGGAACTGCGGGAGGACCGCGAGCACCACGTCGTCGGCCGTGATCGAAAGGGCGCCGGCGAGGGCGAGGTTGTTCCAGAAGCAGTTGGCGTGCGTGAGGACGACGCCCTTAGGCGCCGCCTCGCTGCCGGATGTGTGGATGACCAGGAGCGCGTCGTCATCGCGGACGGCGCGTGCAGGGGCCGGTTCTCCGCGGCGCGCGGGGACCGACGCCTCGATCCCGGTGGTACCGAGCGCGCTCACCGGCGGCGCGTCGGCGACGGCGCGGAGGGCGTCGGCGGCGAGCCCCACGTACTCGTCCTCGATGAGCAGCAGCGCGGGCGCCGACGTGCCGACGACCTCGGCCAGTTCGCGCGGGGCGAGGCGCCACGACAGCGGCATGAACGCGATGCCCGCCTTCGCACAGGCGAAGAACGCGACGACGTGCTCGATCGAGTTGCCCGACACCGTCCCGATCCGGTCGCCCGGGCCGTAGCCGGCGGCGCGCAGCGACGCCGCGAGGCCGAACGCCCGCGCCTCGAGGTCCGCGTACCCGATCCGCACCCCCCGGTCGTCGATCGCGGTGCGATCGGGTGAGGACGCGGCGCGGTCGGTCAGCCAGCGACCGATCGTGTGTGCTCCGTCGGTCGTGGGCTCGGCATCCGCCGTCCACGCCGCGCCGCGGCCCGTCATACCTTCACCTCCACCGTGTCATCGACCTGCTGGACCTCGTCGTCCAGCTGGCGCAGCTGCGAACGGGTCCGCTCGCCGCGACGACGCCGCACCCACGCATCGAGGGTGCCGGCGATGCCGCCGGGCAGGAACATGACGACGAGGATGAACAGCACGCCGAGGATGAACAGCGGCTCGGACAGCGGGATGTCCAGCCACGCGGGCAGCTCGTCGATCCACGCGGATCGGGCGAGTACCGTGAGGCGCTGGTCGAGCATCGTGTAGAGCACGCCTCCCACGATCGCACCCCAGCGGAACCCGACGCCACCGAGGACCACCATGACGAGCACGGTGATGGTGAGGTCGGCGCCGACCGCGCTCGGCTGCGTGCCGGATTGCAGGAGCATGTAGGCGACGCCGGCGAGGGCGGCGCAGACTCCCGCGACGACGAACACGATGAGCTTCGCGACGTAGGGGCGAAGGCCGAGCACCTGCACGCGCAGCTCGTTCTCGCGCGTCGCCTGGGCGAGGTGCCCGAGACGCGATCGGTCGACCCACAGGACGATCAGGTAGACGATGACGAGGACCGCGAGGGTCACCCAGTAGAGGTTCCGGGTGTTGACCACGCCGACGAGCCAGTCGGGGACGAACTCGACGGGAAGGCGCAGTCCCTCCTCGCCGCCGGTCACTTGCTGGTTGCGTCGGACGAGCACGGAGCCGGCCTGAGCGAAGGCGAGGGTCACCATCGCGAACGGGATGCCGGAGACGCGCATCGCGATCGATCCGGTAAAGGCGGCGAGCAGGAGTCCGCCGAGGAGGGCGAGCGGGATGCCGACGATGAGCGGAACCTGCAGGAGCTTCAGGACGAGGCCGAGTCCGTACGCCCCGGCTCCGAAGTAGAGCGCGTGGCCGAACGAGAGCATGCCGGATGTGCCCAGCAGCAGGTTGTACGACAGCGCGAGCGCCGCGAACACCATGCACAGCGACAGCAGGGCGAGGCTTCCCGGGGTGTAGGTGGGGCCGGGGAGGATGCCGGGGAGGGAGACGTTCAGCAGCGGCAGGATCGCCATCACGACGACGAGCACCGCGCCCACGATGAAGGGAGCGTACTGGCCCTTGCGTCCCGCGACCAGCGTCGGGACTCCGGTGGTGACGGTCATGCGGCTTTCCTCCCCATGAGGCCGGTGGGACGCACCAGCAGGACGACGGCGAGGAGGGCGACGACGATGAAGTCTCCCGTGCCGTTGAGATAGACGTTCGCGAACTGCTGCAGCACGGCGACGAGCACCGAGGCGATCGCCGCTCCCGTGAGCGAGCCGAGCCCGCCGATGACGGTGACGATGAACGCGAAGATCAGGAGCGTCGCGCCCATGTGCGCCGACACGTACGTGTACCAGTGCATCGCGAGCACGCCGCCGATACCGGCCGCCGCTCCACCGATCGCGAACACGAGGGTGAAGCTCTTGCGCACGTCGATGCCGAGCGCGGTGACCATCGAGCGGTTCTCGACGCCCGCGCGGATGATCATGCCGTAGCGGGTCTTGCGGAGGAAGAGCACGAGACCGGCGAGCACGAGGGCGGCGGCGATCATGAGCACCCAATAGGTGTTCGGGATGCGGGCGCCGAGCACCTCGGTCGTGCCCTTCAGCCACGGCGGCCCCGCGATGTTGATCGCGTCGGTGCCCCAGATGCCCTCGAAGAGGGCCACGGCGGCGAAGGAGAGACCGACCGTCACGAGCACCTGTTCGATGTGACGCTCGTAGAGGGGCCGGATGAGGAAGAGTTCCGTGAGCGTCGCGAAGATCGCGCCGACGATCGCACCGACCAGGATCGAGACGAGGAACGACCCCCACGAGGCGGTGCCGAGGCTCTGCGCGACCCACCAGCCGATGAAGGCGCTGAGGGTGAGGAACGCGCCGTGCGCGAAGTTCAGCACGTGCATGAGGCCGTAGATGAGGCTGAGGCCCGAGGCGACGAGGAAGTACAGGGCCCCGAGGCCGATGCCGGTCAGGAGGATGAGGACGATGCTGCTCATGCGTGGGCCTCCGCGCTGACGCCCAGAAGGCGGGTGGTGAGGGCGACGTCGTCGAGGATCTCGCGCGCCGTGCCGGTGTGGACGACCCGTCCGCTCGCGATGACGATCGCGTCGTCGGCGAGGCGACGGACGACCTCGAGGTTCTGCTCGACGAGGAGGATGGGGACGATCTTCGAGGCCTCCTCCAAGGCATCCGCCACTTCGGCGACGATCTTCGGCGCGAGCCCCTTCGTGGGCTCGTCGACGAGGAGGATCCGGTTCTCGTTGAGGAGGGCGCGCGCGACCGAGACCATCTGCTGCTGGCCGCCCGAGAGTGTGCCGGCGAGCTGCCCGCGACGCTTGACGAGGTCGGGGAAGAGCTCGGCGACGAATTCACGGCGCGGGTTCTTGTCGCGCTCGGCGAGGGAGAGGTTCTCGGCGACGGTGAGACCCGCGAACACCTCGCGGTCCTCGGGGACGTACCCCACGCCGCGCTGGACGATCTGGTGGGTCTGGAGGCCGTCGATCCGCTCGCCGGCCAGGACGATGTCGCCGCGGCGGCTGATGAGGCCCAGGATGCCGCGGATCGTCGACGTCTTGCCGACGCCGTTGCGTCCGAGGACGGCGGTGATGCCGGTGGGAGGCACCTGGAAGGTGACGTCTTCGACGACCTGTTGCCCGGCGATGGATGCCGACAGGTGCGTGACGGTGAGGATGGGGTCGGGGAGCGTGGCCGGCGTGCTCATGCCGCAGTCCCGAGGTAGGCGCTCTGCACGAGCGGGTTCTCCATGATCTTCTGGGGCGTGTCGAACGCGATGATCGAGCCGGAGTACATCACGGCGACGTGGTCGACGAGGCCCATGAGGACGTCGATGTGGTGTTCGACCATGAGGACGGTGCACTGCTTGTCGCGCTGCATCTCGCGGATGTTCTCGACGAGCCCGGGCACATCGCCCGAGGCGACGCCGGCCATCGGCTCGTCGAGGAGGACGAGCTTCGCGTCGGTCGCCAGCAGCACCGCGATCTCGAGCTTGCGCTTGTCGCCGTGCGAGATGTCGCCGGCCGCCGTGTCGAGCTTGTGGGTGAGACCGAGCTTGATCAGCTGCTCGAGGGCGATCTGGGTGGCGGCATCCGAGGCCCGCGGGAAGCGCAGCAGGGAGTAGTTGCCGCCGAGACCGACCTGAGCGGCGATCCGGACGTTCTCCAGGACGCTGAGTCTCGGGAAGAGACTCGACGTCTGGAAGGTGCGACCCAGCCCCGCCCGCGCCCGCAGGGGCACGGAGGTACGGGTGATGTCCTCTCCGTCCATCAGGATGCGACCTGCGGTGGGCCGGGAGATGCCGGAGATCACGTTGAAGAGCGTGGTCTTCCCGGCGCCGTTGGGCCCGATCACACCGACGAGGCTGCCGGGTGCGATCTCGAGGTTCACGTCCTGGAGGATGGTCGCTCCACCGATCTGCAGGCCGAGGCCTTCGACCGAGAGCGCGGGCGCGATTGGGGTCGTCATGATGTGTGTTCCTCAGCCGTTCGGCGTCACTGCTTCTCGGCGGGGGCGACCTCGTCCGCGGGGACGGTGTCGACGAGCTCGGGCGTGAAGGCGCCGCCGTCGGAGACGAGCTTCACCTGGTACATCTCCTGGATGAGCGCGTGGTCGCTGGCGCGGACCGTGAGCTTCCCCTTGGGGCCGTCGAACTCGAAGCCTTCGAGCGCTGCGACCATCGCGTCGACGTCGCCCTTGCCCTCCTTGATGGCCTGAACGAGCATGATCGCCGCGTTGAAGCCGTCGGGGGTGAACAGGTCGGGGGTGCCGCCGGCCTTCTCGACCGCCTCGATCATGGTGTCGTTGACCTCATTGTCGGGAGCGCCCGGAAAGTAGTGGTTCAGGAAGCTGATCTTCTCGGATGCCTCGCCGTATGCGCCGAAGGTCGCCGAGTCGCCGAGACCGGTGACGACCGGCACCGCGTCAAAGACGCCCTGCTGGCTCATCGCCTGCCACATGGCGCCCGAGGTCGCACCGGCCCACGCCACGAAGACTAGGTCGGGGCTGCCGGCGAGCACCTGCTGCGCGAACGGCGTGAACTCGGTCACGTCCTCTGCGACCAGCACGCTGTTCACCGTCGCACCCTTGCCGCCGAGGATCGCCTTGACGGCGGCCTCGTTGCCCTGACCGAACGCGTTGTTCTGCGCGAAGACCGTGACGGTCTTGCCCTCGAGGTCTCCGAGGAACGTTCCGGCGGTCGCGACGTCCTGCGCGGACTGTCGGCCCGTGCGGAACGTGTAGTCGTTGATGCCGGTAATCGCGTCGGCGGCCGCGGGGCCGGAGAGGAAGAGGACCTTGTTCTGGCCCGCCTGTTCGGCGAGGGCCGCGGCGACGCCCGACGAGGCGCTGCCGGCGAGGATGTTGACGCCGTCGCCGATGAGCTCCTTCGCGACGCCGACCGCGGTGTCGGGGTCACCGGCGTCGTCGCGGTACTCGACCGTGATCTTCGTCCCATTGACCTCATCGGTGCCGTCGGTCGCCCACTCGAGCCCGGCCTTGAAGCCGTCGAGGTACTGCTTGCCGTAGCTGGCGAGTGGTCCGGTCTCGCTCGTGATGACGCCGACCGTGATCTCAGCGGGGCCGGCCTCGCCGGACTCCGTCGGGCTGGTCGTGCCCGTGGACGGCGCGCAGGCCGCCAGGGTGAGGGCGGCCGTAGCGATCACGGTCCCCAGGAGCAACTTCTTTGTAACCCGCATGTGCGTGCCTTTCACCATTGGAAGGGGTACCTGAAACATGATTCAGGTACTGAGAGTCTGTTCAGGTTCGCGGTCGCTGTCAAATTCGGCGGGACGCGTCGCGATCACGATCCGGTAACCATGCCGATTACATACCTTCGATATATACTGTTGGTATGCAAATGGGTGATGACATCCTCCGTCTCGTCACCGGCGCCCACGCCCTCACGCGCGTCGCGTCTCTCGAGACCCGAAACGAAGCGCCCGCCGCCCAGTGGCGCACGCTCTCCTTGCTTCGCGACCACGGCCCCCAACGCGTGGGCGACCTCGCCGCCCTGAGCCGCGTGACGCAGCCGGGAATGACGCGCCTGGTCGCGCAGATGGCCGACGCCGGGCTGCTGGAGCGGCACCCCGACGAACACGACTCTCGGGCGACCGTGGTCACGATCACCCCCGCCGGGCGCGCGGCGTTCGCCGAGTGGATGCAGGCGCTCAGCGACGCGCTCGCTCCGCGCTTCGCCGACCTCGACGAGGATGACTGGGCGGCCGTTCGCCGCGCCGCCGACATCGTCGAGCAGCGCACGCGCGTCGCGGAGGTGAGCCGATGAGCGCCCACGCTCCCGCCGAGAAGGTCAACATCTGGCGCCAGCCTGCGCAGGTCTGGGCCGTCGCCTTCGCCTGCGTCATCGCCTTCATGGGCATCGGACTCGTCGATCCCATCCTCCCCGCGATCGCCGAATCGCTCGAGGCGACGCCGGTGGAGACCGAGCTGCTCTTCACGAGCTACCTCGTCGTCACCGGACTCGCGATGCTCATCACCAGCTGGATCTCTTCGCGTATCGGCACGAAGGCGACTCTCCTCATCGGGCTCGGCCTGATCGTCGTCTTCGCGCTCCTGTGCGCGCTGTCGAACAGCGTCGATGCGATCATCGGCTTCCGTGCCGGCTGGGGCCTCGGCAACGCCCTGTTCATCTCCACCGCGCTCGCCACGATCGTCGGCGCCGCGTCGGGAGGCTCGGCCGCGGCGATCATCCTGTACGAGGCGGCACTCGGCCTCGGCATCGCGATCGGGCCGCTCGTCGGAGGCATCCTGGGCGAAGTCAGCTGGCGAGGACCCTTCTTCGGGGTGGTCGCGCTCATGGTGATCGGATTCGTCGCGGTCCTCGTGCTGCTGCGCAGCGGCGACGAGAAGCGCACCAAGATCCCGCTGTCGGCACCGTTCCGCGCGCTGCGTCAGCCGGCCCTCATGGTGCTCGCCATCGCGGCGTTCTTCTACAACATCGGGTTCTTCGTTCTCCTGGCCTTCTCCCCCTTCCCTCTCGGGTTCGGCGCGATGGGCATCGGGCTGACGTTCTTCGGATGGGGTGTCGCGCTCGCGATCACGAGCGTGTGGGTCGCCCCGATCATGCTGCGCCGCCTCCGC
This sequence comes from Microbacterium sp. bgisy203, assembly GCF_057706945.1. Lineage (NCBI taxonomy): Bacteria > Bacillati > Actinomycetota > Actinomycetes > Micrococcales > Microbacteriaceae > Microbacterium > Microbacterium sp. bgisy203. Next base: position 374,416 of record NZ_JBYIPF010000001.1, read on the forward strand.
CGGTCGACGGCGATGATCATCGTGCTGCCGTTGCTCGCGATCGACCTGATCGTCGCCGCGATCTTCGTGGAGACCCCCGCGGCCCTCGTCGCATGCATCATCGTCGGCGGCCTGCTGCTCGGTCTCATGAACACGATCCTCACCGAGTCGGTCATGGAGGCCACCGACATGCCGCGCTCGGTCGCCTCGTCGGCGTACTCGTCGGTCCGCTTCCTCGGGGGCGCCATCGCCCCGCCGGTGGCCGCAGCCCTGTGGCACGCCACCAACGCCTCGGTGCCGTTCCTCTTCGCCGCCGTGGCGATCCTCATCTCGACCGCGAAGATCCTGTTCGGGCGGAGGGCGCTGGCACGCATCGACGCACATGAGGCGGATGCCGCGGAGGAGGCGGTCGCCGTCCTCGTCGGCGACGCCGCCTGAGCCTCACGGAGGAGCGCCCGGGCCGGACCTTATGGTCCGGCCCGGGCGCTTCTCCATCCGTCGGGCGAGGTCAGTACCCGGCGTCGCCGCCCTCTGCCGGCTGCGCCGCAGGGCGAGGAGATAGAGGCCGATCATGCCGATCCAGATCTTCTCCTGGGGGGACAGCTGAGACGAAGAATCCACGCGCCCACTATGCCCGACAGACGGTGGGGAAACGTTCGACGACGAAGAAGACCCCGGTGCACTCGCGTGCGAACCGGGGCCTTTTCTTGTGGTGCACCCCCTGGGACTCGAACCCAGAACCCACTGATTAAGAGTCAGTTGCTCTGCCGATTGAGCTAGAGGTGCGTTCCGTGATCCGCCCGACATCGCTCTGTGAGAAGCGGGGCGAACCGAGGGTCAACGTTACCATCCCGATGCCGTTCATCGCGAATCGAGCATGTGCCGGCCGCTATCGTTGAGGGGTGACCTCCCCCGCCGACTCCGTCTCGTGGAGCGCGCCTTTCGACGGCGACCTGGGTGACGATCTGGCCCTCGCCCTGCGGCTGGCGGACGCGGCGGATGCCGTTTCGATGGCTCGCTTCGATGCAGCCGACCTCGAAGTGAGCCTCAAAGCCGACGCGTCGCACGTCACGGAGGCGGACCTCGCGACCGAGCGGGCGATTCGCGGCATCCTCGCGGCCGAACGGCCGAGCGACGGCATCCTGGGGGAAGAGTTCGGAACGTCGGGCGACGTGACGAGGCAGTGGATCGTCGACCCGATCGATGGGACGGCGAACTACCTCAAGGGCATCCCGATGTGGACCACGCTGATCGCGCTCGCGATCGACGGCGTGCCGCGCGTCGGCGTCGCGAGCCAGCCCGCGCTGGGACGTCGCTGGTGGGCGGCGACGGGCCTCGGCGCGTGGACGAACGTCCCCGGCGCCGAGGCGCGCCGCCTCCAGGTCTCCGGCGTCGACCGCATCGAAGACGCGAGTGTCAGCTTCCAGTCCATCGAGCAGTGGGACGAGGTCGGTCGCTCCGACGATCTTCTCCGCCTCTCCCGCGCGGTGTGGCGCGACCGCGGCTACGGCGACACCTGGCCGTACATGCTGCTCGCCGAGGGCCGGCTCGAGTTCGTCGCCGAGTTCGGCGTCAAGGAGTACGACATCGCCGCGCTCGTTCCGATCATCACCGAGGCGGGCGGCCGGTTCACCGACATCGACGGGGCCGACTCGATCGCCTCACGCTCGTCACTCGCGACCAACGGCATCCTGCACACGCCCTTCCTGTCCCTGCTCACCTCCGCCACCTGACGTGAATCGACCGATGCCCGCACACCGCCGCTCCCTGCTCACTCTGTCCGCGCTCGGGCTCGCGCTCGCGATGCTGTCCGGATGCGCCTCTTCGCCCGAGCCCACCCCGACGGCCACCGTCGGCACCGACGCCCCGTCGGCCGATCCGTCAGCACCGGCGCCCGAGCCCACCGCTCGCCCCACCGCGACAGACGCCGCTGCGACGTGCGAGACGCTCATCGTCGGCGACCTCCTCGACGAACTCACGGCGCAGGGATGGACCGCGAAAGAGACCCCGTTCGCCGCCGGCGGCGTCACCGTCGACGGTGGACTTCAGTGCACGTGGGCGGACTACGACGTGCCGTCGGGGAACCTCATGCTCTTCGGTTGGGCTCCGATCACCGCCGACCAGGCGACGCGCATGCAGAAGGGCCTCGAGGCCGAAGGCTGGCTGCGCGAAGAGGGCTCCGAGACGTTGTACATCACCGAAGACCCCATGCAGGCCCCCACGATCGACGAGAACGGCTACGGCATGACGTACGAGTTCGGCGACGGGTGGGTCACCGTCTCCGACACGAAGCAGAACCTCCTGCTCATCTCGCGCCCCGCGAGCTGACGGCGGCGCCCGGCGCCCCCAGCACCTCCCCACGAACGACGAAGGCCGGAACCCCGATCTCGAGACGGATCTCGACGATCGATGGTTCCAGCCTTCGCACATCTCCGTGCACGACCTGCGTGACAGCGGCGTCGTGGAGCTGGGGGGAATCGAACCCCCGTCCAACGCTGAGATACTGCGTCTTCTCCGGGCGCAGTCTGTAGAGGCGTTCTGCTCGGCTCCGACCTTTGTCACAGACACCTAGGTCGACGAGCCCAGCCTCAGAAGAGTCCCGCGTGACGTCGAGGCCCCGTCACACGGCAAGATCCCTAGATGACGCCAGGGTCCGTAGCGGGATCGCCTACGGTCTGACGGACTTCAGGCTCGCTTAGGCAGCGAGGGCGAAGTCGTTGCGCTTTGCATCGGCAACTATTGGTTCGCAGAGATCGTTTACGAGATAACCCTGCATCCTCGGCCCGCTTCCCGCAGCTTCGCAGGCGCTGTCGAAACCGATCAGCCCCGTGAGCCACGTGGCCAGAGAGCCACTGTCACGCTGTGGAGTTGTGAAGGAGTGCTGCTCGGGTGCCGTTGGCATCCGAGCATTACAGTTTACCCCATGAGCGAGGTCATCATCACCGTCCGGGGGCGCAGCGAGGCGCGCGTCCTTCCCGAGCGCGCCGTCGCGCACATCGTCGCCGCCGCCGACGGTCCCGAACGCGGACCCGTCGTTGAGCGCATCGCCGCGCTCGCCGAACCGGTCCGCGCCGACCTCGACGCACGCAAAGCCGCCGGCACGATCGCCGACTGGTCGAGCCAGCGGGTCTCGGTGTGGTCCGATCGCCCCTGCAACAACGAGGGCCGTCAGCTCGACCCCATCCACCACGCCTCGGTCGAGCTCACGGCGACCTTCACCGACGTCCTCGCCCTGTCGGACTGGTTGAACGGCGTCGCGGCGACCGAGGGCCTGCAGGCCGGGAACGTCGAGTGGCAGCTGACCCCCGAGACCCGCGCACGCGTCGAGCGCGAGGTCGCGACCGAGGCGGTCGGGGTCGCGGTGGAGCGGGCGACGGCGTATGCGGCCGCCATCGGTCGCACCACCGTCACACCCGTGCAGATCGCCGATCTCGGGCTCCTCGACGGCAGCTCGCCCGAGGGCCAGCCGCGCATGTTCGCACGCGCCGCCATGGCGATGGATGCCGCACCGCCCGCGACGGTCGACTTCCGCCCCGATGAGATCGTCGTCTCCGCGGCCGTCGAGGCGCGCTTCAGCGCCACCTGATCGGCGGCGCGGCGCCGGACGCTCGCTCAGTCGCCGAGGCGGTTGCGGCTGCGCATGGCGCGCTCCGCCTCGCGCTTGTCCTCGCGCTCGCGGATCGTCTGACGCTTCTCGTACTCGCGCATACCCTTCGCGACCGCGATCTCGACCTTCGCGCGGCCGTCCGAGAAGTACAGCTTCAACGGGATGAGCGTGTAGCCGCCCGCGCTGATCGCGTGCGAGAGCTTGATGATCTCCGCCTTGTGCAGCAGGAGCTTGCGCGTCCGCTTCGAGGCATGGTTCGTCCAATGCCCCTGCGAGTACTCGGGGATGTGCACGGCGTCGAGGTACGCCTCTCCCCCGTCGATGTAGGCGTAGCCGTCGCTGAGGTTCGCGCGCCCCTCACGGAGCGACTTCACCTCGGTGCCGGTGAGCACGATGCCCGCCTCGTACGTCTTCTCGATCGCGTACTCGTGGCGCGCGCGACGGTTGGTCGCGACGACCTTCTCCCCGCGTTCCCTGGGCATGATGACTCTCCTGACGACGACCGCGACCTGCGGCCAGCCTGACAGCCTACCGCAGCCGCGCCCCGGCCGCCGAACGCGTCAGGTGCGCAGCCATCGCCGGATGGCGAAGCCCGCCGACAGCGCCGCGAGCACGAGACCGATCACGATGATCACGGGGATGACGATCGCGGCATCCTTCATGTCCACCCAGTCGGTGATGAACGTCACCCGTTCGCGCAGGTACGCGCCCACGCCGAAGTGGATGCCGGCGATGATCGCGCCTCCGGCGAGGAGCGATCCGATGAACGCCGCGAAGACGCCCTCGAGGATGAACGGGGTCTGGATGAACCGGTTCGAGGCACCGACCAGGCGCATGATGCCGACCTCGCGTCTTCGCGCATACGCGGAGAGCCGGATGGTCGTGGCGATGAGGAGGACGGCCGCGATCAGCATCAGCACGGCGATGCCGACCGCGATGTAGGTCGCGACGGTGAGGGCGGAGAAGAGCGGTTCGAGGTATTGCATCTGGTTCTTCACCGCCTCGACGCCGTTCATCCCCCCGAATGCCTCTGCGATGACATCGGAGGTCGAGGGATCGACGAGGCCGACCCAGTAGGTGTTGCCGAGCTGCGCGGGCGTCACGTACGCCTTGTACTCGTCGCCGTAGAGCGCGATGAGGTTCGCGTACGCCTCGTCCTGCGACTCGAAACGCACGTCGCGGACGAGGTCTTTGAGCGCGGGACTCTCGAGCCGCTCGGCGACCTCGGCCAGCTGGTCGTCGTTCGCGGCACCGTCGACGCAGGTCGTGACGGTGGAATCCTCGCGGCACATCACGATCGACACCTGCGCACGGTCGACCCAGTAGTCGCGCATCTCGCCGATCTGCATCTGCATGAGCATCGCGGCGCCGACGAACGTGAGAGAGACGAAGGTGACGAGGATGACCGAAACGACCATCGACGCGTTCCGACGAAGACCCGTGAGTGCTTCGCCGAGGATCAGACCGGCCCTCACGAGGTCGGCCCCACTTCGTCCTCGTCGGATGCCAGACCGAGCCGCTCCGCGACACCCAGGTCGTCGAGATCGAGGCCGTCGAGCTGGACGACGGGCGCATCGATGTGGATCGGGCGCGTGGCGGGCCGCGCGTCGTGGGCCTCGGCGCCGATGCCCCGGTCCGTGCCCGCCGCGGTCTCGACGGGCGCCGTCGTGTCGGAGGCGAGCGCCGGAGTAGCGGCGACGGCGGCGGCCACGGCGGAGGCGGCGACGGCATCCGCCGCCGCCTCGCTCACGACGGGCGGCACCGGCTCCGTGCGCGACGTGGCGATCTCGCGCTGCAGTTCGAGGACGGCGGTGAGCGCCGCCGTCGCCGCGGCCCCGCGCTCCTGCGGCGGGGCGAGCCTCGGGATCGCCGAGGTGTCGCCGTAGCCGCCATGCCGGTCGTCGCGCACCATCACACCGTTCTGCAGCTCGATCACGCGGCGCTTCATCTGATCGACGAAGCCGGCCTCGTGCGTGGCCATGACGACGGTCGTGCCGCCCTCGTTGATGCGAGCGAGCAGCTGCATGATGTCGACGGAGGTCGCCGGGTCGAGATTTCCGGTGGGCTCGTCGGCGAGGAGGATCTGCGGGCGGTTGACGAGAGCGCGGGCGATCGCCACGCGCTGCTGCTCACCGCCGGAGAGTTCGTGAGGCAGGCGCTTCTGCTTGCCGTCGAGACCGACGAGGTGAAGCACCTCGGGTACGGCCTGCTGGATGAACGCGCGCGAGGACCCGATCACCTGGAGGGTGAAGGCGACGTTCTGGAACACCGTCTTGTTCGGCAGCAGGCGGAAGTCCTGGAATACCGATCCGATGTGACGCCGGAAGTAGGGCACCTTGCTCGTGGACAGGGTGCGCAGGTCGCGTCCGAGCACGACCACGCGACCCTCCGTCGGGGTGTCCTCCCGCAGGATGAGCCGCAGGCACGAGGACTTTCCCGACCCCGATGCGCCCACGAGGAAGACGAACTCCCCGCGCTGCACGTCGAAGTCGACGTCGCTCAGCGCCGGTCTGCTCGTCCCGCGGTACTTCTTGGTGACGTGTTCGAACCGGATCATGACCCGACGAGCCTAAGCGCGCCACGGATGGATGCCGGTCGCGACACCCCGCGCGGGGATCAGTCGTCGTCGTCCTTGCGCTTACGCCAGCGGATGCCGGCGGCGATGAGGCCGTCGAGGTCGCCGTCGAAGACGACCGCCGGGTTTCCGACTTCGTAACCGGTGCGAAGGTCCTTGACGAGCTGCTGCCCGTAGAGGAAGTACGAGCGCATCTGGTCGCCCCAGCTCGCCGTGATCGTGCCGGCGAGCTCCTTCTTCTTCGCCGCCTCTTCCTCGCGCTTGAGCAGGAGCAGGCGCGTCTGGAGCACCCGCATCGCCGCGGCGCGGTTCTGGATCTGGCTCTTCTCGTTCTGCATCGAGACGACGAGGCCGGTGGGAAGGTGCGTGATGCGGACGGCGGAGTCGGTCGTGTTGACCGACTGCCCGCCGGGGCCGGACGAGCGGAACACGTCGACGCGGATGTCGCCCTCGGGGACGTCGACCTCGACGGCCTCCTCCATGACGGGGATGACTTCGACCGCCGCGAACGAGGTCTGCCGCTTGTCGGCGCCCCCGAACGGGCTGATGCGCGCGAGACGGTGGGTCCCGGCCTCGACCGACAGGGTGCCGTAGGCGTACGGGGCATCCACTTCGAACGTCGCCGACTTGATGCCCGCCCCCTCCGCGTAGGACGTGTCCATCACCTTCACGGGGTACTTGTGGCGCTCGGCCCAGCGAAGGTACATGCGCAGGAGCATCTCGGCGAAGTCGGTCGCGTCGTCGCCGCCAGCACCTGAGCGGATCGTGACGACGGCGGAGCGGTCGTCGTACTCGCCGTCGAGGAGGGTCTGAACCTCGAGCTGGCCGATGACGTCCTGGAGGTCGGAGATCTCGCGGCGGGCCTCGGCGGCCGTGTCTTCGTCGTCCATCTCCTGGGCGAGCTCGACGAGCACGTCGAGGTCGTCGAGGCGACGCTCGACGTCGGTCACGCGCTTGAGCTCGGACTGGCGGTGGCTGAGCGCGCTCGTCACCTTCTGCGCCTTCTCCACGTCGTCCCAGAGATCGGGGGCGCCGGCCTCTTCGGAGAGTCGGTCGATCTCGGCACGGAGCGCCTCGACGTCGACCACCGCCGCGATGTCGGAGAAGGTGGCGCGCAGGGCCTGGATGTCGGCAGAGGGATCGAATTCAAGCATGACACTCCAGACTAACGTGGATGGGATGACGGATGCCTCTTCCCCGGGCCCGCCCGGAGGCATCCGGGCGTTCCTGTGGCGCCTCGCCCCCGTCATCTACGGTCCTACGCTCCTGTTCGCCCTCGGCGAGGGCGCCGTCATCCCGCTCCTGCCGATCTTTGCTGCCCGCCTCGGCGCCGACCTTCCGACCGCAGCGCTCGTCGCCTCGGCGCTCGTCGTCGGGCAGCTGTGCGGGAATCTCCCCGCTGGCGCGGCCGTCGCGCGCCTGGGCGAACGCGTCACGATGGCGCTCGGCGGCGGGTTCGCCCTGCTCGGCGTGGTCGGGCTCGCCCTCTCCCCGAACCTGGGCGTGCTCACGGCATCCGTCTTCGTCATCGGGCTGAGTGCGGCGGCGTTCGGGCTCGCGCGGCACGCGTTCATGACGACGCGCGTGCCGCTCGCGTTCCGCGCCCGCGCCCTGTCGCTGCTCGGCGGCACGTTCCGCCTGGGGCTGTTCGTCGGACCGTTCATCGCCGCGGCGCTGTTGGCGCTGACCGGCGACGAGCACGCGGCGGTGTGGTTCTTCGCCGTGTGCCTCGTGGCGGCGATCGTCCTGGTCCTCGTCGGACCCGACCCCGAGACCGAGGCGGCGGCGAGCTTCGACGCGCGCGCCGTCGAAGACACCGCCTTCGAAGACACCGCCTTCGAAGACTCCGGCGAGGCGGTCACGGGCGCGATCCCGTTGATCGAGCGCGTGGGCGTCTTCCGCACGATGTGGCGCCACCGCGGCGTGCTCGCGCGGCTCGGCGTCGCCGCCGCGGCGCTGTCGGCGGTGCGCTCGGCGCGCCAGGTGATCCTGCCGCTGTGGGGCGTGTCCCTCGGCCTCGACGCGCAGACCATCGCGATCGTCGTCGGCATCTCCGGAGCGATCGACTTCGCCCTGTTCTACGCCTCGGGCCAGGTCATGGACCGCTTCGGGCGGCTGTGGGCCGCGCTCCCGGCGATAGTCATCATGGGGCTCGGGTTCGTCGTCCTGTCGTTCACCCACGACCTGCCCGAGGCGACCGGGTGGTTCGTCGCGTGCGCCGCGATCCTCGGGGTCGGCAACGGGCTGTCGAGCGGCATCCTTCTGACCCTGGGCGCCGACGTCGCCCCGGCCGCCGACCCCGCCCCGTTCCTCGGCTCGTGGCGGACGCTCACCGACCTGGGCGGCGCCGTCGCGCCCCTCGTCGTATCCGGCCTCACCGCCGCGTTCTCACTGTCGGTCGCGACGGGAGCCATCGGGCTTGTGGGGCTCGCCGGCGCGGCGGCGTTCGCCCGCTGGGTGCCGCGGTTCGTGCCTCGGCGCGCTCGCGAGTAGAGGTCGCGGCGCGCAACGAGCAGTCGGTGCTCGACTCAGCGCAGCGCCGTGCGGCTGGTCGCGGTGGATGAGATCGTGAACCCGTCGGGGACGAAGAGCGTCAGGACCGGCGGATGCCACACCGTCTCGACGCTCACGCGCGCCGAGACCCCATCCGGCGTGGATGCCTCGACGAGTGTCGCCGTGCCGAGCGCCGACAGGAGCTCCTCGGCCTGGTCGTAGACGCCGTCGTCGGTGAGGGTCGGGGTCGGCGTGCCGCCGTCGACGGTGAGCGCGAACCCGTCGGCGCCGGCGAGGGCGGCCGCGTCGGCGGCGGCATCCGCGCGCTTCTGCGTGAGGTAGAGGCTCGTCGCGTCGACGCACACGAGCACCAGGACGAGCGCGAGCACCGCGTAGCCGAGCGTCAGGAGAAGGACAGACCCCTCCTCGTCGGACTGTTCCTGCGGGCGCCGCGGGCGCATTACCGCTCCCCCGTCCAGTACCGCGACACCTTCTGCACCGACGCCGCCTCGACCGGCACGCGGGCGAACTCGTCGAGCCCGAAGATCGCCGGGATCAGCGGGAGCGGAACCGAGGTCCTCACGGTCACGGTGAGTAGAGAGCCTGCTTCCGGGCACGATCCGGGGGATGCCGACGCGCACGCGACGGAGATATCGACGGCTTCGGCATCCATCCCGTACTCCGTGACGATCGCGTCGAGCACCCGGTCGGCACGTGCGTCGGCGGTCGCCGCGTCGGGCGACTCCGCGATCGTGCGGGCGAGCTGGCGCGCTCCCGTCTCGACCCCGAGGGCCTGCCCCTGGATCGCGCCGAGCGCGATCACGAGGTACACGATCGGGACGAGGAGGATGAGGCCGACGAGGATGAACTCGAGCGCGGCCGAGCCGTCGTCGTCCGCCCGGTCCCGATCAGTCGAAGCTCTCACGCGGGGCATGCGCGGTCACCTCCAGGGCGGCGGGGATGCCGATGAGCCCCACGAGGGGCATCGTCGCCGTCACGGTCACCTCGACCTGCGGGCCCGCCGCGCCGTCGGTCGCCGACGCGCGCGCCTCGGCATCCAGTCCGTCGCCAACGGCCGTGCGGATGAGCCGTTCCGTGCGGGCTGCGCCCTCGGCGGGAGAGGTGTCGGCCAGCGCGCCGTGATAGGCGCCTTCGACCGCCGCGTCGTGGAGGACGTTCCTCACGTACACGACGAGCGCGAGCTGGACGACGGCGAGAGTCAGGACCGTGAGGAGCGTGCCGACGAGCACGAACTCGACCGGGGCCGACCCGGCCTCGTCGTCTCGCAGGCGCCGCACGGCGTCAGATCCCCGACACGCGCTCGAGTGCCTGCTGGAACAGGTCCGCGAGCGCGGGCCCCGCGAGCGTCCAGATCGCGACCACCAGTCCGGCGGTCATCAGCGTGACGAGGACCCATCCGGGAACGTCGCCGCGTTCGTCGTCGATCGTGTCCTGCACCGTGTTCTGCACTGTGTTCTGCACTGTGTTCTGCAGCGAGGAGCGCAGTCGCCCCCATACCGAGCGGATCATGTCCGCCTCCTTCCGACCGTGACCGGTCATCCGATTCCGAGCTTCAACATGACGATCCCGGGGAACACGGCGAACAGCACCGAGAGGGGCAGGATCAGGAAAACGAGCGGAAGGAGCATCCAAATCTCCTTGCGCCCGGCCGATTCGATGAGTGCGCGCTTGGCCTCCTCACGCGCGTCCACGGCCTGCTCCTGCAGCACGTGGGCGAGCGGAGCGCCCCGGTCCATCGCGGCGACGAGGTGCTCGACGGCACGCGAGAGCGCCGGCACCTCCGAGGTCCGGGCGACCGCGAGGAGCGCGTCGGAGAGGCTCGACCCGGTGCCGCTCGCCAGCACGGCGGCGCGGAGCTCTGCCGTGAGGACGCCCGAACCGACCTCCCCCACGCGGCGGAGGGCGTCGCGCAGGCCTTCACCGGCGGCGAGGCACAGCGCGAGGAACTCGAGCACCGTGGGGAGCTCCTCCTCGATCCGCGCGACGCGGCGACGGGCCGCCTGCGCGAGACGCTGCTCGCACAGGATCGCGCCGACCGCCGCGAGGATGAGCGGCAGAAGGGCTGTGAGGATGCCGCCGCGTCCGGCGAGGGTCGCGAGCACCGCGAGGACGCCGCCGACGGCGAGCCCGCCGACCGTCCAACCGAGCTGGGTCGCGCGGAACGCGATCACGTCGACGGGCGCGCCGGCCTGCCGCAGCCGCTGTGCGAGGGCCTCTCCCCCGCCCCAGCTCGCGGCGAGACGATCGCGGACGGCGCGCCAGCCCAGCCCGAGCCCGGTCGGCTCGAGAGGCGTGATGCCGGCCGGATCGGCGATGTCACGCAGGTACGGCGCCACGCGGCGACTGAGAGTGGGGGCGGCCCAGCGCGGCGCGCGCTGCGCCACCAGCAGGATGCCGGAAGCCAGCGCCGCCCCGAGGACGACGGCGCTCGCGAGAGCGGTGACGGCGCTCATCCGAACCACCTCTGTGATTCGGGTAGGCGACCGAGGCGGATCGTGAGGCGGTAGGCGAGCACAGAGACCGCCGCCCCGACGAGGACGACCACGACCCCCGCCCCACTCGAGTACGCTGCGGCGCCCTCGGGTCGCAGGGCGAGAAGACCCAGCACGATCCAGGGTGCGACGACGCCGACGACCGCGGCTCCGCGCACCCACGACTGCCGGGCTTCGACCTCGGCGCGCAGCGTCGCGTCCGCACGCACCGACGCCGACAGCGCGCGCAGCACGCTCGTGAGTTCGGTGCCGCCGACCTGACGCGCCATCCGGAGCGTCTCGAGGATCCGGTCGGCGACCGGGTCGGCGAGCCCCGCCTTCAGCCGCAGCGCGCTCGAGTCGAAGTGCCCCGACGCGGCCATGTCGTCGGCGAACCGCGCGAACGCAGGACGCAGGGCGGGCGGACCGCTCACCGCGAGGGCGGCCAGCGCGTCAGGGAGCGACATGCCCGCGCGCACCGCGGACACGAGCAGATCGCAGACATCCGACCACAGGGCGCGCCGCGACTTGCGAAGTCGCCGCCCCCGGGCGCGCAGCCACGAGAACGGCGCCGCCGCTCCGGCGATGCCACGCGACTCGAGCAGCGGGTCGATCTGTCGGTAGCGCTTCGCGAGGGCGGGGTGGGCCGCGGTGATCTCCGTGGCCGCGTCGCGCGCGTCGACCGCTTCCGCGAGCTGTGGATGCAGCGACTCGATGAGTTGCAGGGCGCCTCCCTTGGGAGCTCGCAGGCTGCGGCAGAAGTTGTCGACGATGAACGTGGAGCCCTGGTCGGGTTCGCGCCGGTTGTCGCGCTTCTGACGGATGCGGAAGATCGTCGTGTCATCGTCAGACAGGTAGCTGCGCTGCTGCGGGGTTTGCCTATGCGTTGCAGCCATGACGGCGACCATCACGAGCGCCCACACGATGATCGCGGGGGGCAGGAGCCACCACACCGGCTTCCCGAGCACGATCGTGGCCTCGCCTACAAGCGCGATCGGGACAGCGAGCCAGGAGAACAGTGCGATGGCCATTCCGCCCACCGAGGGATTCTTGAGCGCGACGAGCATCCAGAGAGACCCCCATGCGCCCATCCGTACACGGTCGCGCAGCCGAGGAGCGTGCGTGCCAGCGAGGTCGGGCAGGCTCACGACGCGCGAAGCTGGCTATGTCAACCCCACTTGGCCCCTGGCTGACGGCCAGAAGTGGACCCACCTTGCGCGAGCCCAGCGGCATGAGCGAGCGTCGCTTACGGTTCGCGCCGGAGAGCGGCGCGAGTGTCCTCCACGACAGATGCAGTCTTGGTGACGACTTCACTGAGTCCCATGTGCCCGGACGACTGCAAGACGGTGTTGGCTCTGGTCGCGAAATCGTGGGTGTCCAGGTCGAGTCGCGCCACGTCGACGATGATGCCCTTCTCGTTGGTCACCCACGACCCGGCATTGGCATGCCAGGCGTGGGCGCAGAGCATGAGCGCGGTCGAGCAGCACAGCATCACGTACGCGCTGTCGTCCTTGGGCAGGCCCTTGCGGGCGGCATCTACCAAGAAACCGGCCTGCCACAGGTTGTCGATGAACGCGACGCGCAGGGCATCGGGATACGGGTTGAGATCGGCTGCCAGCCCGGCGACGGCGCCGTCGGGGTCGGCGAGGGGACGGCACGTGGCGACCTCGCCGGCGTAGCTGACGTCGAGGAAGCCCAGGGGGTGACCGGGTTGGGGGTGGAAGGCGAACTCGCCGCGGCGGGCGCGGTCGGCCTGTTCGTGCACGCGGTCGAGGTCGCGCAGGATCCAGTCGACGGGGGTGCCGTTGACGGTTAGCCAGCCACCTCCGTTCACCCAGGGCCCCCAGCCGCCGGGCCCGACGATCTCGACCTGCCCGGTGTCACTGAAAGCGCGTGACGCACGGGCCAGGGCGTCGAGGTCGAGTCCTTCGGCGCGGTAGTACAGGCCGAGGTCGACGTCCGAGGCCTCGTGGTGGGTGCGGCGAGCTCGGCTGCCTCCCAGGACGATGGCCACGATGCCGGGAACTGATGCGAGAGCATCGGCCATCTGCTGGAGTCGCTCGTCGGTGATCACACACCAGAGTTTTGCCTAGCCCGCGTGGACCTGCCATGCCATTCGCGGCAAAGTAGTGCGTTCCGAGCACCCGCTCAGGTGCCGGCCAAAGGAGCGAGCAGCTGGCGGTAGAGGCCGGGGCCGTGGCCCGCGAGGTCCAGGGCGTGAGCGGCCACGGCCCGCTGTTCGGTGGTTCGGGTCGCGGTGGCATGGGGGAGCATGGACACCTGCACGACGGGTCGTGACAGCTGCGCAGCCCAGTACAGGGCGGCGATCGGCAGGGGCACCCGGCCGAAGATCATCCGCAGGTTGCGCGGTGTGATGCGAGCCCCCTGCGCTTCGAGGGAGTCGAAGGCCTGTCGCATGGCCCGAACCAGCAGGACAGCGCCGCGCACTCGCTGTGATCGCGTCTCCAAGGGCTGCTCCAGGACCAGGGCGGCCATGGCGGCCACGAACACCGTGTGGGTGTCCAACCAGGCGTGCATGTCCGGCTCGGTCCGCAGGTGGGGGTCGATCGCGCCGAGCAGCTGCGACGCGAACTTGGAGCCGGCTGCCCCGCCCTCGACCACGGTGGGCTGCTGCCCCACCCGGTGGGCGGTCACCTGCCCGTCCTTCACGCCGCCGCCCACACCGGAGAAGCACCAGACCAGCCGGTCGCGGCCCAGGCGATCCTCCACGTCACTGCGCAGCTCGAGGGGGTTGGTGAACATCCAGACCCACCCAGCCGGGCTGGCTGCGATGTCGTCCAGGGCCGCAGCCAACTGGTCACCGCGAACGGCGACCAGCAGGACGTCGCAGTCTGTCACTTCCGGTGACTTCGTCACGGCCACGTCGGGCGCAAGGATCCGGCCGTCGAGGCCCACGAGCAGTCCATGGCGGCGCAGGTCGACGAGTCTCGATCCTCGTGCGGTCAAGGTGACCTCGTGACCGGCGTCGGCCAGCAGCGCCGCGTAGACCGATCCAACGACACCTGCCCCGAGCACCCTCACACGCGCCATAGTGCGAGCCTATGCGCCAGGAGGTGTCAACGGCGGGTTGAAGTGAACCCTCTTGCGACGACTTAAGACGGACCCCCCGTGTGCCTCGCCTGTCGGGTCTGGTTGACTGTTTGAGGTGATCGAGATTGCTGAGGCTGACTTCGATGATCCGGGTCTGACGGTGTTCTTGCAGGAGCACTTGGATGACATTGCCCCGACGGGCCCGCAGGAGAGCCAGCACGCCCTGGATGTCGGTGCGCTACGAGGCCCCGGGGTGCGGCTGTGGGTAGCCCGTGACGGCGACGTGACGGTCGGCACGGTCGCACTGGCTGCCTTGGCTGAAGGACATGAGGAACTGAAAAGCATGCGCACCGCGCCAGCCCGCCGTGGTGCAGGGATCGCGTCCCGGATGCTGAACCATGTGCTGCAGGACGCCCAAGGTCGTGGGGTGAACCGGGTGTCGCTGGAAACCGGGAGCATGGACTTCTTCGCCCCCGCGCGTGCGTTCTACCGCAAGGCTGGCTTCACCGATTGCCCACCGTTCGGCAGTTACGGTGCCGATCCGAACAGCGTGTTCATGACGCTGGCACTGCGGCCTTCGGTTTAGAGCTTGGCGCCGGTGGCGACCGTGTAGGTGCCGAGCCCGATCTGAATGGCTCCACCGGCTGTGCGGAGCCGTCCGATGCGCCGAGGGCTTTGAGTGAACCAGGCTCGGGCGGTACCTGCTGCTATGACCCACGCGCTGTCACCCGCGACCGCTACCGCCGCGAAAATCGTTCCAAGCAGCAGCATTTGGGGGACGGTGGATGCTCCGGATGGAACGAACGCAGGTAGCAGCGCGTACAGGAAGATCAGCGTTTTGGGGTTGGTCAGCCCGACCGTGACACCGGTGCGGAAGTCGGTCAGCAGGAACTGCTGTGGGGTATCGGCAGCCTCCATGGTGACGTGACGGTGGCGGATCGCCTCGATGCCCAACCAGATCAGGTAGCAGCCGCCGGTGACCTTGATGGCGATGAACGCCCAGGTGACCGAAGCGAGTACGGTGCCGAGCCCGACGGCGATCACGACATCTTGGGCGAACACACCGACGCCGTTGCCGAGCACGGTCGCCAATGCGCTGCGCGCCCTGCGCTGAGGGCTCGGCCGACGGTGAACACAACGCTAGGCCCGGGAACGGCGACGATCAGCAAGCTCACCGGCACGAACGCCAGCAATGCCGAGAAAGAAATATAGCCGCTGCCATGCGGGCAGGATAGTTGTGATTCTGTCGGTCTCATCGGACACCGATTGTCGGCGGCCGTGAGCACCATTTGGCACCGCCGTCGGGTCGAGTGTCGACGAGATCTGACACCACCGTCCCGGGGGCCTCAGCTGGGGGCGAATGCGCCCGGCCCGGTCTCCAGGTGGGTCTCCGATGGCCAACTATTCTAGTGCTAGAATAGTTGGGTGGAATTGACTCCTGCCGAACTGACCGTGCTGGGCCTGATCGTTGAGCACCCCCGGCACGGCTACGACCTGGAACAGGTGATCGAGCGGCGCGGCATCCGACAGTGGACGGACATCGGCTTCTCATCGATCTACTACGTGCTCGCCAAGCTGGAGAAGCGCGGCCTCATCGAGGCCGCCGAGGGCCGTTCTGGCGTGAAGTCTCGGCGGGTGTTCCAGGCCACTGCGGAGGGGTGGCAGATCGCCGCAGATGAAGCCGTTGCGTTCATCGCCGATCTTCGGGCGGTCCCACATCCGGTCCTCGTCGGACTGGCCAACTTGCCGCTGGTCTCGGAGCGCGCCTACGACGAGGCGCTGCGCAGCAGGCTGATTCAGCTCGAGGCCAGGATCGCATCAGTCATGGAAGCCGAGCGGTCGCAAGCTCCCCTCCCACGCCCCGCACGGGAGGTCTTCTCCTACTCCCTCAGCCTCCTGGAGGCGGAAAGGTCGTGGCTCGCCGAACGAGTCCAGGTATCCGATGAGTGACAAGGCCGAGCTCAAACCGCCCGACAGGACGATCATCGACGGAGTCTCCACGGCCGGCGGCTCGCACTGCGAGACGACGGCGCTCGGCGTGCTCCTGCGACATGCCGGACTCGACCTCTCCGAACCGATGCTCTTTGGGTTGGGGAGCGGGCTGTCCTTCATCTACTGGGACTCGAAGCAACAGGAGCTGCCCTTCCTGGGCGGCAGGGTGAAGCCCTTCGTGCTCGCCCAGAACCTGACCCAACGGCTGGGGCTCGAGCTGCGCGTGCAGGAGACCACCTCCGCACGTAAGGCGTGGGACCAGGTCCGCTCCTCGATCGACGATGGGATCCCCGTAGGGCTACAGCTCGACAGCCATGACCTGGAGTACTTCGGATCCCGCGTGCACTTCGCCGGTCACGTCGTCGCCGTGTACGGCTACGACGCCGAGCGGGCCTATTTGGTCGACACCGCGCAGCAGGGCGGAGCCGTGTCCACGAGCCTGGAGAGCCTGGCCAGAGCGCGAGCCGCACGCGGGCCGATGTCGGCCCGCCACCGGTCCTTCACCGTGAAGGTGGCGGTGCCGAACATGGATGGCGGGCACCTCATCCCAGCGATCATCTCCGCGATCACCGCGTGCGCTGAGGACTTCCTGACGCCGGCGATCGCCAACCTCGGCAACCGAGGAATCCGCACAGCAGCCAAGCGCGTGCACTCGTGGTTCGATCGAGTCGAGGACCCCGGCCGCAACCTCACAGTCATCGCCACCCTGATGGAACGCGCGGGCACCGGAGGCGCACTGTTTCGCAACCTGTACCGAGACTTCCTGACCGAGTGCCACGGACTACTCGAAGGCAGGCCGGGCGCGGACCTCGTAGAGCAGGGAAGGGATCTCTTCGCCGAATCCGCGCTGCTCTGGACGAGCGTTGCCGAACTCATCGAGAAGGCAGGTGCCTCGGGTAGCCCGGACCATCTCGCCAAGGCGAGTCAACTGCTCGATGACATCGCGACGATCGAGACCTCCGCGATGACTGCACTCGGCTCCCTGACGAAGTCCGGGCCAGACCACTCCCCACGGCGCTCCTAGACGCTATGAGTGGTTGAGCCTGAGGCCTCCGCTCGCGTAGACCGTGGGTTGCGAGCCGGTCTTCCGGCTTCGCCTATCCACATACGTGAGGGAGGCCCCAGTTGATATCTGAGCGTACGAGTGTCGGGCTGGATGTGCACGCGCGGAGCGTGGTCGCGGCCGCCGGGTCGTGTTGGTGAGGACGACGGGCACCTCCCACAGCTGTTCCAGCACGCGATCCTCCACCACCAGCGGTGCGGTCACCTCCAGCCGGATGCCGGCAACATCAGCGGGCAGAGAAGGTGAGTTCTGGGCGCGCAGTAGAAGCCATGCCGCGAGGACGAGAGCAATCGCGGCAATCAAGAGCGCCGGCCACGAGTTGCCGGGCATCACTCCTCCGGTCTCTGCAGCAGCTCAAGCCAGCGGCGGAAGGCATCCTCCGCCGTGGCCTTGTCGAAGTGTTCTCCCAGCCGCACCCGCTGCAGCGGTATCCCTTCCATCTTCAACTCTGCCTCGACAACGATGCCCGTCGCGCCGCCCTTGTACACCGGCATCACGCTCACCAGGTGGGTCACATTCACCCACAGCTGCGGCACTCCATTGGCGTCCGGGACGGGAATCAGATGAATCACTGCTCAACCTTTGCTCGGTGCCTGGCGGCTGCTCGGTAGACCCCGCTGCGCGAGATCCGGAAAACACGGGCGAGATCCGCGGCGCTCTGCGCACCCTCATCGAGTGCCTTCGCGATCGCCGCATCCGTCTCGGCAGGGATCGACGGCTGCCGGCCCTTGAGCTTCTTCCGCACGCTCGGCCGCGCCATCCCCTCCTGTGTACGCAGACTGATCCACCCGCCCTCAGCCTCAGCGATCGCCGCGAGGAAGGTGAGGAACAGTTTCGACCACGGGTCGTGCGGGTCGTACACGGTTTGCCCCATCTGGAAGATCACGCCCCGCTCGGTGAGCTCACGCACGATCTGCAGGGTGTCCTCAACGTTGCGGGCCAGCCGGTCCATCTTCGGCACCACGAGGGTGTCACCCTCACGCACCGCCGCAAGCGCCTGGCGTAGCCCCTCCCGCTGCGCGTTCTTGCCCGTGAAGCCGACGTCGCTGTAAACCGTAGCCAGTTGCATCTGACGCATCCGTTCGAGGTACCAGAGGGCCTGCAGTGAGTCCCAATTCGGTGGCCCGTTCCCGAGCTCCAGGCTTGCATTCTGGACCGCTCAACGCAATGATGCATCTAACCAGACAATGATGCAAGGAAGGACACCGGTGCGCGGACCCGTCAACAGCGTTCAAGGAGCGCTTCCGCGCATTAATCCCGAGCATGTAGCGTGGACGGAGATGGTGCGCGGCTGGGAGCTCCAGCAGCGATCGCGCGGGTTGAGATCAGAGACGATTCGGCAGCGGGTCCAGAGCATTAGGCGCTTTCAGGAGTGGTCGGGTGAGTACCCCTGGACTTGGCGCCCACAGGACGTCGAGGAGTACACCGCACATCGCGCCTCTCGCAAGAACCTGCGCCGTACGACTCTGCGTCACGATCACGAGACGATCCGCATGTTCTGTGGGTATCTGATCGACCCTCACTACGAGTGGGTGTCCCGCTGCATCGCCGAGTTCGGGAGCGCGCCTACGCAGATTTGCTACAGCTGGAATACCACCAGGCATCTGTCCGAGTTCGAGTCCGGCGGCGAGCGACGTCCCTTCTCCGTTCCGGAACTTCAGCGCCTATTCGACTGCGCAGATGAGCGCGTCAGCGCCCTGATCCGCGACCAGCGCAAGGGCGCTCTCGGCGCGCTACGCGATGCACAGTTGCTCAAGACCACGTATGCGTTCGGGCTGAGGCGGCGGGAGGTCGTCGGGCTCGATCTAGTGGATCTGCATCCGAACCACCTCATGCCCAGCTGGGGGCCGTACGGTTCGGTGAGTGTCCGATGGGGAAAGGCATCGGCGGGCGGCGGCCCGAAGCGACGCACGGTCTTGCTCATCCCAGAGTTCGACTGGATCATTTCTGGGATGCGACAGTGGGTCGAGGAGGCACGTCCCCGGTTCGCACCCGGGGATCTGTCCGCGTTGTGGGTAACTGAGAGAAAGACGCGCATCTCGGCGCATTACCTCGATAGACGGTTCGCCACCATCCGTGATCAAGCCGGGCTACCGGAAGAGCTCACCCTTCACAGTCTCCGACACTCGTTCGTCACCCATTGCATCGAGTTTGGCTATGCAGAGCGGTTCGTGCAGGAGCAGGTGGGGCACGCCTACGCCTCCACGACGGCGATCTACACGTCGGTGAGCAACGACTTTAAGAACCGGGTGTTCCAGAGCGCCATGGCAAGGGTGCTCCCGGCAACGCCCGACGGGGAGGGAAGCTAGAAGCGATGCGCACAATCGAGACCACCTGGCACCTTCGTGAGTTGATGTCACAGCAACGCATGTTTCAGACGACAGCGCTGCAGCCGCTGCTCGCGGAGCGTGGAGTACGGCTCTCACGTGAACAGGTGTACCGGCTCGTCGCCCACACTCCGCAGCGTCTCAACATCGAAGTGCTCGGCGCGCTATGCGACATCCTCAACTGCTCCCCCGCAGATCTCATCAGCGTCCGGGCGAAGGAAGCGCTCGTCGCTGTAAATGACGGCGAGCAGACACGAACTCCGATCGGCAGCCTCCGGCCCCCACGAGCGGAGCTGCGCGATCCCGGCGCCTCATGACGGATCCCAACCCACCGTGGCGGGCGCTGATACTCGAATGCGTCTCGCTACTCGAACCGGTGGTCACGGACGTGACCGAGCAACAGCTGTTCCACGCATGCCTCGAAGTCACTAGCACCAGTCTCTACAGCGCGCAGAAGCTCAAGAAGTCCCTCACCGCGCTGCCTCCCAATCGCATCTTCGACAACGTCGAGGCCGAGCCCTGCGTTCAACGCCTTGCGATCGCGATCTGCAAGTACGGGCACTCAACGATGGCGCTCCTGCCACGATGCCCCGGCTGTGGGGACCGCGGGCTAGTCTCAGGGGTTCGCGGAAGCGAAGCGAGACTCTGCGTCGCGTGCAAGCGCGGGAGGGCTCCAGAAACCTGCTTCGCCTGCGGCGATCGTCGGCGCGTGCACGCCCGGCTCGGCCGGATCCCCTACTGCGAGGACTGCTGGACTCGCGCAGCGTTCACGAAGCTGTCGCAGCGTATCCCGCGACCGTGCCGCAAGTGCGGAGCAACCACGCGCTCCGGCGAACTCTGCCCGGCCTGCAACAAGCGACCCAGCGGCTACTGCGAGATGTGCAACATGGAGAAGAAGCACATCCGGCTGCTCCCGACCCGGACGGTGTGCGAGTCCTGCGTGCAAATGGCGATCCGCTACCCAAAGAAGTGCGATCGATGCAACCGCCCCGCCGTGTGCTTGTTCGGCCGATTCCCTGAGTGGCTGTGCGCGTCGTGCGTCGGATTCGGCAAGCCGTTCGCCTGCGCAGGCTGCGGACACGAAGACGCCGGGAGGCAAGGCAAGCGCTGCTTCAAGTGTAAGAAGCCCGCAGCGATCGACCGAATCCTCGGGCCAGACCTCGAGCGATTCGAGCCGCTCCGGCGACTCATCGATCGCCCCGGAATCCACGCGAGAGCCGTCGTCGAATGGTGCGAGGCAAGCCAAGCCGCCGACATCCTCCGACGCATGACCCACGGCGAGATCCCCGCGACACTCGAAGCACTCGACGCTATGCGCGCATCACGTGCAACCCGCCAAATCCGCGCGCTCCTCATCGAATCCGGACTGGACGAAGACGACAACCCGGACCTCGGCCAGTACCGCCGATGGTCACAGATCCACCTGCAGGAAATCGCGAGCACGAGCGATCGTCTACTACTGCAGACCTTTTCTCGATGGCATCTGGAGCGAAGACTCGAGGAATACGCACCCCGGACGCGCGGCGCCGACAACGGTCGCTACCGCCGCGCCCGCGACGAACTCATCCGCGCAACAGAGGCGGTTGGAACTCTCAGGAACGCCGGGAAGTCCCTCCAGCAGGCGACTCAACACGACGTCGACGAGCTCCTCGCCGGCCGGCCCTACCCGCGTCGGCTACTTGTCGGGTTCCTCCGGTGGGCACACGAGAACACTCCCGTGACCTACGAGAAACCGTCATTCCCGCGCCGCAATGCGCCGCACGCGAACATGAGCGCCAGCGAGCGGTCGAGGCATATTGCACGCCTTCTGAACGACCAGGCGATTCCGCTCGCGACCCGAGTCGGCGGACTATTCGTCATCGCGCTGGGCCAAACGCTCGCGCGCACCGTGGCCCTGCGGACCACCGCTCTCGCGCGCACGGACGGCAACTGGAAGGTCACATTTGGCCGCGAGCAGCTGACCATCCCCGCCGGAATGAGTGCCCTGCTGGCAACCCAAATCCGACGAGCGCACGAAACGCGCGTGGGCACGGAGCCATGGCTCTTCGTCGGGTACGCACCGGGCCAACACTTGACCTCGGGAGCACTCGGCTCGGCGCTCAATCGCGTCGGCATCAACGCTACTCAAGCCCGAAATGCCGCACTCCGAGACTTCGCTCAAGAGGTCCCCGCGCGCGTCATTGCGGACCTACTTGGTCTCTCCCCGGGCTCAGCAGAGCGGTGGGCGCAGGTCTCCGGACGCACATGGAGCAGCTACCCCGCCATGCGAGCTGCCACCTAGAGGATCAGTCGTCCAGAGTTGTCATTTGGAGTACTGAGGGTGAGGAACCAACGATGACGTTGGCTAACTAGTCGTCGTCGACAACGCCGAGATATACATGATGGATTCCGTCGCGCGCGAGTTCACGGGTGAACTCGGTCCGCAGCTTTTCGATGCCCTGGTAGTAGTCACGGAATGCCTTCGACACCCGGCCTGCCGCCTTTGAGTCTGTAGGCCAGGGAATATTGATCTCCAGATAGCGCCGCCCGACGTCCTCGCGGTTGGTCTGCATGAACACCACCCGGTCCCACTGTGACCGAACTGAGTTCAGAGAGAGCGCCCACATCAGGAAGAAGTTGTCCGCCGGCGCGAGATCTGCGGCCCGGAGGATCAGGACCTCCTTTGTCACGACGATGTCCTGCTGGCCGGGCATCAGCATGGCGAAGTCACCGATGTTCTTACTCGCGCGAACCGGGGTGATCAGATCGAACGGACGCAAGCCCGAACTCTCGCCTCGCCAGAATCGCTCCGCGACGACTAGAGGAACCATGTTGGTCGGGTTGATGTTCACCTGGCCGGCGCGAATATCCGAGACTTTGATGTATGGGAAGGTTCCGTCGCGTACATCTGCTGAGGGTGATCCGTGACCGGGGCGCGCGAGAATGAGCTTGTCCTCGATCAAGCTGCCAAGCGAGCGCACTTCGAAGCCGTCATAGCCGGGCTTACGAAGCAGATCACTTAGCTCTGCTGTGTGCCGATCGTTGTAGTAGCTGGGAACAGCGAGCGAGAAGTCGTCGTTCGGGATCCACCGTGAAGTAGCCCCGGTACGTTCACCCAGCAAAGCCTCCACGTCTGCAGCGACCTTGTCGTCGACAGTCGCAGTGCGCTTGCCAGTGGTGGAGTCGATCGCGAACAACGTGTTGCCATCCTTGTTGATACCGACAGTGTCGGCGAAGGATACGAAGACTTCTCCATCTCGGAACCAGCTTGGCTTGTGAACCATCATGCGACCTTTTCCATCACGTAGAGGTTGGTCTTGGCGCGGCAGAAACCTTGGAACGCCTCCATCGGAATGTTAACCACCCCTCGCAGGGCGAATCGGGCGTTGATCCAGTCGCGGAGGTAGGCGTAGCTGGATGAGAAGAAGTACGTCTCAGGGAGAATGATGCCGAGGCGCCCCCCGTGACGAAGCAGGCGATACGAACGCTCGAGAAACACGAGCCCCAGCTCGAGGTCCTTGTACTTATCGCCTCCGGCGGCCTTTGAGAGGGTGTACTTGTTGACTTCGCAGTCCTTGGCCGCAATCTTGAGGTTCTCGCCGAACGGGGGGTTGGTTAGCACGACCGTAAATGCCCCATCGCGCATTGCGGTGCGGAGGTGGGGATAGTCGGTCGCCCATCGATCCTCCCGCAGAGAGTCACCGATGTGGATATTGACCGAGCCGTCGCCGAGGACCATCATCATTGCGCGGGTGAGCTTGATGTTGATGCTGTCCTTGTCCACGCCATACACCTGTCGGTGCGCCCACGTTCGCACGTCAGCATCTGAGCCGATTCGGGTCGAGACGTCCCGGAATGCCTCGATCAGAAAGCCGCCTGTGCCGCAAGCAGGGTCAATGATCTGATCATCCGGCTGGATGTCCAAGATTCGGACGGCCGCTCGAACAACCCTGTCGGGAGTGAAGTACTGGCCCTCGCCGGCCTTCAGGTTCGCCCGACGGAAGACTTGAAATGCCGAGCTGACGGCTTCGGCTCCGACCTCGAGCATGTTCCAGCCTGACCACGCGTACACGATTTCCTTGATCGTGTGGTCGTCGAGGAGCAGTTGCGGCGCCTGCTCCTCGCGGAACACCTCCTGGCGACGTTCGACAAGCTGATCAAACTCGTCCCGGATGTGCGAAGCGGTTTCTGCTTCGGTAGCACGAAGCTGAAACATCAGCGGCTTGCTCCTGACGAGCTTTCCGTTGGTGTCCGACTCGAGCTTGAGAAGCAGAAGGTTGCACAGCTGGTCGAGTTGCATCTCAGACCGAGTAACGACGGAGTCGCGCGCGACAACCAGGTCAAGAAGTGCCTTGAACGAGACCCTCAGGTCGGACTCTGTAGGTACGGTGAGGTCGCGCCATGTCAGAGCGCGACCACTTGCCTGTTCGAAGTCATCTCCCGGCGTCGGGAGTCGAAGTTCGTCGTGCTTCGTGGTCTTGAACTTGCCATCGGGCAGCTTCCAAACGGTTGCCGACTTCGTGCCGTTCGTCCATACGCCGAATCTCGCACGCGGTTCACGGGCGAGATAGATCTCGAGCTGTGAGACACCTTCGGAGAGAGTCGGCTTCTTGAATTCGAACAGGCCCAGCACGTTCTGCCAGTCGGTCGGCGCCTCTGTGTCCTCGAAGAGCACGAGATCGACGGGCCAGCCCGAGAAGCCATGCCCGCCTTCCCTTCGCGCCGCGTCGCTAGGGCTTTGGGGGACGCGCCACTCCGGCTGCCACTGAATCTGCCGCTCGTCCCAGCCGAGTACGCGCAGCGCCTCCGCTACGGGCAAGCGCACCTGCAGATGCTCGGGGCCTGTGAGCGCCATGAATCTCCCTTATCGAAGGCAGGCGTGCCGATCGCGCGCCTTTCCGCAAAGCTCTACGTTACTGGCGCCAACAGACATTGCTGCCTCAATTGGCGTTCCCCCATTGCGACGGTGGCCGTTGCGGGGAGCGCTCGCGACGCGTCGCGGATCCAACCGTCTCGCAAACCCGTCTCAACAGATATCCGGATGAGGGAGCGGCAAGTGAGACAGCGCCTACGGCAGACGGCGTCGACCCGTCATGTGACAACGCCCTTCCGTGGTTGGCCTTTGGCCGCAGGAAGTTCTCGAGCGTGAAGCCTTCACCAACAGTTGGCGACCCAGTGCGCAGGTCAGCAAGCGGAGCGATCGCGCGAGGAGCTTCCATCCCGCAAGAGAACCGCGCCTGAGCGTTTTCGTCGCACCGGCCGGAGGTTCAGATCAACACTTGAGCCGTGGTCAGGCGCCGACCTGGTCTAGATGTACTGACCGGAGACATTAGTTGACGCGGGCGGGGGCGGTGGGAGCACTCGCGTCAAGGTTGCGGCATCACCAGCGACATGCACACCTTGGGCGATAGCAATGGGTAGGGGCATTGCGCCTTGCAGGAGGGCAACCAGGATCGGCCCCGGCCCTGTTATCGCCGCCAGGGGGCTGGCGTCGCGCCGACAGGGGGCCACCGTGATGGTGCCTCCGGCTGCGGTGAGGTCGAAGCCGTCGTCGAAGGTGCCGAACCGGATGACGACCGCGGGATCATCCGGTCGGTGATCCTTGAGGAGGAAGCGAGCTGGCTGGCTGAGCCAATGCATTTGGAAGATCGCGTCGCTCGGCGCATCCGGAACTGTCGGGGCACCCCACCTCAAAAGCTCACGCAGCACTCCGTCCAAGGCCCGGCCGCGGTCGGTGAGCTGGTATGTCGGCGTGCCCGAGGTGCCTGATGAGGGCTCGCGAATCACGACACCGTTCGTCTCGAGGTCCCGCAGGCGTTGGGTGAGCAGGTTCGTCGCAATGCCAGGCAGGCCGCGCTGCACTTCACCAAAGCGCAGTTCACCCCCGATCAGGAGCTCCCTCACGATCAGGAGAGTCCACCGGTCGCCGACGACATCCAGCGCGCGGGCGATCGAGCAGAGCTGACCGTAGGACTTCACGTGACCCCCTTGACTTTCTCAAGTATCTGCTTGAAAGTATCAAGCACCATTGTCACACCAAGGAGAGTCATGCCTGCCACGCTGTCTTCCGAAGCGCCACAGGTCCTCAAGGACTACTACCGGATCCTCGAGTCCGGCACCGATGACTACCAGGACGGGGCCACCCTGCGGCCCCTGCTTGGCGACCACCTCGACTTCACCGGCTCCCTCGCTGGACATCTCCCCGATGCGACCGAGGGCTTCCTGATCGGCGTAGCCGGCTTCATCGGGACGGTCCAGGAGATCGAGATCATCCATGACGTGCACAGTCCTCACGGATCGGCCGTGCTCTACACCGCAACCATGCCCGGCGGCCCGATGACCTTCGCGGAGTTCTTCACCTTCGACGGCGGGCGCATCACGTCCTTGAACCTGCACTACAGCGGACCCGAGTACATCGAAAAGGGCGGGCGATGACGGCCCAGAAGGACCTTGTCGAGCGGGTACGTGAAGCGCTAAGTGACCGCGACCCTCGCGAGGTGCCGATGTTCGGCGGCGTGTCCTTCATGGTCGAGGGACGCATGGTCGTCGCCGCGCGCCGGGATGGAGCGCTCCTGCTACGCATTGATCCCACGGCCGCGAAGGATCTGCTCGCGCGCCCCGGCTGCCACCCCGCGCTGATGGGGACAGACCGCCCCATGGGCGACGGCTGGATCAGCGTTGAGCAGGCTGCCCTCCAGGGGGCCGGGCTCGATGCCTGGCTCGAGCCGGCACTCTCCTTCCACGAAGCGCAAGACGCCAAGTAGAGCACCCTCCCCACCCCCATTCATCGGTGGCCGGCCGCAAACGCGGCCGGCCACCGATCTATTTCAGGAGACACCTTGAGCCATCGCAATGCCGCACTGACCCCACGCCATCGGAAGGTCTTCGAAGACAGACAGCCGATTCGCGTACTCGTACTGATTCCCGACTGGGAGATCGTCGGGTCGTGGCAGTGCCCGAACCAACGTGGGGTCGGGCCGCGTCCGCTTACGCGAGTCAGGCGACACTGTGGGAGCTGCCAAGCTCGTCATCAGGCTCGACAATGCGCTTCTGAAGCTCCAGCCACTGGCGCAGGTCGATGATCGGGTTCGACTCCGGCACGATGCTCAACTGCCAGTCGTCGAGCCGTACCGAGTTGGCGTCGGCGAGTCGTTTGGTGAAGTCCACAGCCAAGTCCACCAGTGCGGCGGACTGCTCGACCGAGAACTCGACTCTTATGCCGCCCTCAACGGAGTCATCCTTGATAGCGTCCAGGGCTGCAATTAGGCGGTCAAGGACGGCCGCGGTCAAGGTGCCCTCCTGGATCGCTCCAAGGTAAGCAGCTAGCGCCTCGTTGTACTCCACGACAGAGGCCGGCACCTCGGGCTCAGCTGGCTTCTTGCTCTTTGCGACAGCCCATATCGCAACAGAGCCAACGGCAATCACCGTGGCGGTTCCGAGTCCGATGAGCACCTTCGGGTTCTTGAGCGCCGCCCCGATGGCGAGCGTGGCGCCGCCCTCTGGACCAAGCTCCTTGATAGGAGGTGCGACCTCCTTGAGGTGCATGATGATTTTCGTTCCATCTCGCACCACGCTTCCAAAGCGCATGTACTCGCCCGATAGGAGCCCCGCGAGGATGTCGTCTGGAATCTCATAGGCGACAGGAACGACCGTCATCTTCTCCCCGTTTCCCAATCAGCAGATGGCGCTGAGTGTAGCGGCCTTGACACAAGCAAGTACTGAAGAAACTCGCGACCAACGCTGGTGGGCCAGTTGCTCTTTCTGAGGCCCGACCCGGCGAAAACGAGCGGCTTTTCGCCCGATCCAGCCACGTGCTACGGCGCTCTGGGGAACCCTCGCCGCACCACGCCGTGGCCGTCCTTCGACGCGTCGACGCCGTGGACCCGACCGACCGAACTGCGACGGCCGCGCTCGACCTGGAGCCTCGCGAAGCTCACGTGGCACTCCCCGATGCATGACACAACCGGACGACTGAAGCGCGCACAGGTCGCACGGCCACGCGCGTTGAGCCCGGATGCTTCGTGCGGCCTAGCTTTCACACGCTCCATGCTGACGGCGGTCTACGCACTCCGCGCCCTCCGGCAAGGATGACACCTACCGTTGCCTGCACATCCCTTGAGCTGGCCAGGGCAAGCACCAGCGCGCGCATGACATCGGTTCGCGGCACCCGCGCAACGCCAACTTGGTTGGCAACCTCGTCGGCGTACCGCGCCAAGTAGTCGTACAGCGGCTGAGCGACATCGAACACCACTCGTGCTGTCACCGGCGGATCCGCTGCGCACGAGCCGACGTCGGTATCGTCTCGCACCGATCCCTGCGTCCGCCGGTTTGGGCGTCTAGCGCGCGGGGGCGGCTGCGGCATTGGATTCAACTGACGCTCGCCTGCGCCCGAGGGCGGTGGGGCTACGCCCGCGACACTCGCGCAAAGCTCGACCAGCACCTTGTCACCTAGGCAGATACGCACCGCGCCGGCTTGGTCAGCGGCGACCGTGATCACTGCTGGGCTCGATCCGTTCTCTTGCGTCATCGGACGCATCAGCCTCACTCTCCGACGCAAGAATTCACGATGCATAACTAGTAGGGCTGACTTTAGTGCACTATTGCATGGGAATGGTCTGGTGCCGGTCCCCGCCTCTCAAACGACTCCTGAGCAGCGCTCCGCGTGGAAGGAGGCGCGAACTCTGGTCGGTCACGCAGTGCGCACCGCGCGGCTGAGTGCAGGACTCACGCAGGAGGCACTCGCGCTGGAATCCGGCGTGACAAGAAACATGCTGATTCACCTTGAGCACGGTGACCGCGGGATCAGCTTCGAGCGTCTATACGATCTCGCGAACGCGCTCGGGATCGAACCCGCCCACCTCATGCCCGCTCCCGAGCGGAATCCCGATCAGTGACGCCCTCCGTCGTCCTCGCCCGCTCGAGCTCGCGATAGACCGTCGCACGCGAGATGCCGAACAGCTCGCAGATCTCCTGCACTGAGTGAGTTTGCTTCGCGTGTAAGTCCACCAGCAAGGCTCGCTGACTTCGCGTTAGTTTCGGCGCTCGACCACGTAAGCGCCCCTTCGCCCGAGCAACCGCCATGCCTTCGCGCGTCCGTGCCCGGATCAGGTCGGATTCGAACTCAGCCACCATCGCGAGGACGTTGAACAACAGACGACCGATCGGATCGTGCGGGTTGTGCACACTGGTTCCTATCTGAAGCACGACGCCTCGAACCGTCAGATCCTCAACGATCTCCGAGGCGTCCCGAACCGATCGGGCAAGACGATCAAGTTTCGTCACAACTAGGACGTCCCCGTCACGAACGGCAGCAAGCGCCTCCCTTAGTCCTGGGCGGTCACGCGTCGCCCCCGATAGGCCGTGATCGACATAGATCCGATCAGGATCCACGCCAAGGGTGGCAAGCTCGCGACGCTGAACTTCAAGGTCTTGCTCAGCCGTCGAACAACGCGCGTAGCCCACCCGCAAGGCGCTCACGATGAACGCTCCAGGACGGGGACGGCCACGAACTGTGCCCGATCGAATATGGAACTCTGCCAGTATCGGGGATCGCGACGTGAAGACGGGACCCGTCCGGCAGCGACGCGTCGACGAACGGCTGGCTCAAGTCGATGCGCCGTCCGGTGGCGTGGAGCATCCGCTCGACGAGGTCGCGCACCGTGTCCTCGGTCAATCGCAGGGCGACGCGCTCGCTGCGTCCCGCCCGGGCGACGAAGACGGTCGCGGGATCGTTGATCCAGATCTCCTCGACCTCGGGGTCGTCGAGGAGCGCCTGGAGCGGTCCGTACCCGGACACGCGGGCGAGGACGTCGCGTACGCATCCCGACTCGTCATCGATGACCTCGAGACCCCGCGCGAGGGCGAAGTCGTTGTGGCGGCGCACCTCGGCGAGCGCGATCTGGCGGGCCCGTTCGGGCGTGCGCAGCGGGTCGGCCTCTTCGCCGCGCAGACGCTCGCGCACGCGCTCGGCGACGGCCTGGACGGCGGATGCCGCGGCGGCAGATGCGGGCGGGGGGACGGTGAGGCTCACCCCGGCATCCTGACAATGTCGCCGCCCGCCGCGCCGGAGTTATCCACAGCCTGGACGCCCGGCGGCCCTTGACGCTGTGGTCTGACCACAGGTAGACTGACGGATCGTGCTGACGATACCCGAGACCCTCGACGTGCAGGCGGATGCCGCCGTGCACAAGGCCGACGCGCTGCGCTCGCCGGGGCGCTTCCTGCTGTCGGGCATGCTCGCCGGAGCCTACATCGGCGTCGGCGTGATCCTCATGGTCTCCACCGCAGGCCCCCTGATCGCTGCGGGCGACGGTCTCGCAAAACTCGTGAGCGGTCTCGTCTTCGGCGTCGCGCTGACTCTCGTGGTGTTCGCGGGCGCCGACCTCGTCACCTCGGCGATGATGACGCTCCCCCAGGGCGCGCTCATGCGCGCCGTCACGCCGTGGCGCGCGGCGGGGACGATCGCCGCGACCTTCGTCGCGAACCTCCTCGGCGCCCTCGTCTTCGCCGGACTCATCGTCGCGTCGGGCGTGCTGCACTCCAACGCCCCCGCCGGGAAGATGCTCTCCGACATGCTCGCCGCAAAGGCGCAGGAGGGCCCCGTCGAGCTGTTCGTCCGCGGCATCCTCTGCAACCTGCTCGTTTGCCTCGCCATCTGGATGTGCGCGCGCGTGCGTTCCGACGTCGCGAAGATCCTCCTCATCTTCGCCGCGATCCTCGCGTTCATCTCGTCGGGCTTCGAGCACGTCGTCGCCAATATGACGACCTACGGAGTCGGGCTCTTCTCCGGCGACCCGAATGCCACGTGGGCACTGTTCGGCACCAACCTCCTCTGGGTCGGACTCGGAAACCTCGTGGGCGGAGCCGTCTTCGTGGGCCTCGGATACTGGATCATCGGCGGATCGCCGCGCCGCGCCCGCGCCGCCGCGGCGACGAGCACGACCGCGAGCACGACCGCGACCGAGATGCGCGACAGCGCCCCGGTAGACTGAGCACTCCTCGCGGGAGTGGTGAAATCGGCAGACACGCAGGATTTAGGTTCCTGTGCCTTCGGGCGTGTGGGTTCAAGTCCCACCTTCCGCACGGCGTGACCCCTGTGAATATCACGGACGGTCACGGCGCTCGCACAGGGATGAATCGGGGCCGCTCAGGCTACGCTCGAAGCGTCTGCGTCGCAGACCCTACCCCTGCAGACCGATGGGACCCTCGTGCACTCTCTGGCCCTCATCCCGTGGCTCGATCCCGAGAACATCATTAGCGCCGCCGGTCCCTGGGCGCTCGCCGTGGTGTGTTTCATCATCTTCGCCGAGACGGGCCTGCTCGTCGGGTTCCTCCTCCCGGGCGACACGCTCCTCATCATCTCGGGCCTGCTCACCCACACGAACGACATCTTCGGCGTCAACATCTGGGTCGTGTGCACGCTCATCGCCCTCGCCGCGTTCGCGGGAGGCGAGGTCGGCTACCTCATCGGGCACAAGGGCGGGCCGGCGGTGTTCGAACGCAAGGAATCGGGTCTGTTCAGCCGCAAGAACGTCGAGCGCACGAACGCGTTCTTCGAGCGTTACGGAGGCCTGACGGTCATCCTCGCCCGCTTCGTCCCGATCGTCCGAACGTTCGCGCCGGTCGCCGCGGGCGTCGGGCACATGCCGTGGCGCCGCTACTCGCTCTACAACCTCATCGGCGCATTCCTGTGGGGCTTCGGGCTCACCATGATCGGCTACCTCATCGCCTACATCCCGTGGGTTGCCGACCTCGTGACGAAGTACATCGACCTGATCCTCCTCGCCGCCGTCGGCGGCACCGCGCTCATCACGCTCTGGCACTACCTCTCCGAGCGCCGCAAGGTGAAGAACGAGGTCGCGGAAGGCGAAGCGATCGCGGACGACGCCGAGGCCGTCGCCGCGCTCGCGCTCGACCCCGAAGCATTCGAGGCAGCGCCGGAGGTCCACCGCGTCGCTCCCGAGGTCTTCACGGAACAGGACATGTTCGCCGAACAAGATGACGCCCCACGACCGGCCCCGCAGGGCGACGACCGCTGATCAGGACGCCGCGCCCTCCCGCGCCGCGCGACTGCGCTCGACGCTCGCCTTGAGCGCCGCCATGAGGTCGATGACCTCTTCCCCGGCATCCTTCTTCTCCGCCTGGTCACCGAACGTCTCGGACGTGTCGAGCGCGTCGCCCTTGTCGAGCTTCGCGTCGATGAGGGTCCTGAGCTCCTGCTGGTACTCGTCGACGAACTCGTCCGGATCGAAATCGCTCGAGAAGCTCTCCACGAGGGATGCCGACAGCTCCAGCTCCTTGGCGGAGATCTTCACCGGTTCGTCGAGCGAGGGGAAGGATGCCTCACGCACCTCGTCGGCCCACAGGAGCGTCTGGAGCACGAGGACGTCGCCGCGCACGCGGAGGGCGGCGAGGCGCGTCTTCTGGCGGAGCGAGAACCGCACGATCGCCGTGCGGTCGGTCTGCTCGAGCGTCTTCCGCAGGAGGACGTATGCCTTCGGCGACGTCGAATCGGGCTCGAGGTAGTACGCCTTGTCGAGCGTGAGCAGATCGATCTGGTCGCTCGGGACGAACTCGACCACCTCGATCTCGCGACTCTTCTCTGCGGGCAGCGAAGCGATGTCCTCGGCGGTGAGCACGACGGTGCGCTCACCGTCGTCGTACGCCTTGTCGATCTCGGCGTAGGGCACGACCTCACCGTCGAGCTCGCAGATGCGCTGGTAGCGGATGCGCCCGCCGTCGGCTGCGTGCACCTGATGCAGCGGAACATCGTGGTCTTCAGTTGCCGAGTACACCTTCACCGGCACGTTGACGAGTCCGAACGTGAGCGCACCCTTCCAGATCGTTCTCATGCTCCCAGTGAACACCGGCTGCGCGGGCCGGCGCCAGGGGTTGCGGCTAGCCTGGCCGCATGCCAGACCGCGGACAGCTCGTCGAGATCGACGGGCGACGGCTGCGCCTGACGAACCTCGACAAGGTGCTCTACCCCACCTCGGGCACCACGAAGGGCGAGGTGATCGACTACTACGCCCGGGTCGCGCACGTCATGCTGCCGCACCTGCGCGGGCGGCCGGTGACCCGCATCCGCTGGCCGGACGGCACCGGTGGCGACCGGTTCTTCGCGAAGGACCTCGAGGCGGGCGCCCCCGACTGGCTGCGCCGCGCGCCGATCGATCACTCCGGCGGCGCGAAGGATTACCCGCTCGTCGACGACACCGCCGGGCTCGTCTACCTCGCGCAGGTCGCGAGCCTCGAGCTCCATACGCCGCAGTGGCGCTTCGACGGCGCGGGCGACGAGACCGGAGGGCGCGGGATGCCCGATCGCCTCGTCCTCGACCTCGACCCGGGCGACGGCGTCGGGCTCGCCGAGTGCGCCGCGGTCGCCCGGTGGGCGCGGGAGATCCTGGACGGCGTCGGAATGGTGCCGCGGCCGGTGACGAGCGGGTCGAAAGGCATCCACCTGTACGCGCCCCTCGACGGCACCCGCTCGAGCGAGGACATCTCCGCGTTCGCTCGCGAACTCGCCCGCGCGCTCGAAGCCGATCACCCCGACCTCGTCGTCAGCGCCATGGCGAAGGCGATCCGCCCGGGGCGGGTCTTCGTCGACTGGAGCCAGAACAATGCGGCGAAGACGACGATCGCCCCGTACTCGCTGCGAGGACGCGATCGGCCCTGGGTCGCGGCACCGCGCACGTGGGAAGAGCTCGACGATCCCGCCCTCCGCCACCTCCTGGCGGACGAGGTGCTCGCGCGCGTCGAGCAGGACGGCGACCTCCTCGCCCCGCTGGCGAGCGACGCCGCGCTCGCGCTCCGCGCCTACGTCGACAAGCGCACCGAGGGGAAGACGCCCGAGCCCTTCCCGTCCGGGACGACGGAAAGCGCGCCCGGTCGCGGGGCGCCGCCCGGCGCCCCGCGGTTCGTCGTCCAGGAGCACCATGCCCGCCGGCTCCACTACGACCTCCGACTCGAAAGAGACGGCGTGCTCGTGAGCTGGGCGGTGCCCCGCGGCATCCCCGCCGACGGCGAACGGAACCACCTCGCCGTCATGACCGAGCCCCATCCGCTCGCCTACCTCGACTTCGCCGGCACCATCCCCGCGGGCCAGTACGGCGCCGGCACGATGACCGTCTGGGACACAGGCACCTACACGGCGGAGAAGTGGCGCGACGACGAGGTGATCTTCACCGCGCACGGGCGCGCGGGCGGCCCGCTCGGGACGGGGCGCTTCGCCCTCATCCGCACCTCCCGCGCCGGCGAGGACCCGGCGGGAGAGAAGTCGCAGTGGCTTCTGCACCGGATGGCGCTCGCCGACGACCCGCGGTCAGGAGCGGCGTCCGCTCCGCCCGCTCTTCGCCCTCGCCCGGCGCAGGACCGATCGCGCGGCGACGCGCCGATGCTCGCGGTGCCCGCCACGCCCGGTGTCGCGGCCGCTGCCGCGGCGCGCTGGGGCGACGCGGGCGACCACGGTGTCTCGGTCAACCCCTGCGCCCCATGGGTGGAGTTCAAATGGGACGGCATCCGCGCGATCGCGACGTGGGACGGTCGTCGCCTCAGCCTGCGCGCACGCAGCGGCACCGACATCACGGCGCGCTACCCCGAACTCACCTCCGTCGATGCCGGACTCGGCGAGGAACCCGCCGTCGTCGACGGCGAGATCGTGGCGATGGATGCCGCGGGACGCCCGAGCTTCTCGCGCCTTCAGGCGCGCATGCACCTGACGAAGCCCCGTGAGATCGAGCGGGAGAGCGCGCGCACCCCCGTCTCCCTGCTGCTGTTCGACGCGCTGCGCATCGGCCGCGACGACATCGCCGCACTGTCGCTCCGAGATCGTCGCGCGCGCCTGGAGACTCTCGCCGCGGGAGCGATCCCCGCGATCGTGGTCCCCCCGGTCGCCGACGACGTCGACGCCGCCCTCGCCGCGGCGCGGGAGCTCCACCTCGAGGGTGTCGTCGTGAAGGACCCGCGATCGCCGTACCGGCGCGGAACGCGGTCGGAGGAGTGGCTCAAGGTCAAACTCACCGACACACAGGATGTCGTCATCGGCGGCATCCGCCCGGGCAAGGGTGGGCGCGCGGGGTCGATCGGGTCGCTTCTCGTCGGCATCCCCTCACCGGAGGGGATCCGGTACGTCGGACGCGTCGGCTCGGGGTTCACCGAACGCGAGCTCGCGCGTCTCGACGCGCTGCTCACGCCGCTTCGGAGCGACGAGAATCCGTTCGTCGGGGTTCCCGCGGCCGATGCTTCGGACGCGCTGTGGCTGCGGCCCGAGGTCGTCGGCGAGGTCGAGTTCGCGGAGTTCACGCCCGGTGGGACGCTCCGTCACGCACGGTGGCGCGGAGTGCGGGGTGACATGTCCCCGCACGAGGTCACGGCGCCAGGGGACGGATCGTCGGCGTCGGCGTGACCGCGGGCCGGTCGTCGTGGAAGACGCCCACCGCGTCGCCACGGAGCACGAAGCTCAGCGCCGTGCCCTCCCCGAACCGTTCGCGCAGCTCCTCGGGCATCTCCCGATCGATCACGAACTCGACCGTCGCGGGAAATGAGCCGGCCGAGCAGCCTGAGTAGATCGGCCCCGAGATGGACTGGTCGGCGGAGCTGTAGGCATCCACCGGGACGACGGTGAGGCAGTCCGAGCCCGTCCCGAACATGCCGATCGGCGTCCGCACGACCGCGAGGCCGTCGTAGATCCACCCGCGGACGCTGTCATCGGTGCCGTACCACCGCTTGATCCACTCCATCCCGTCGAGAGTCGCCTCGTTCGGCGTGAGGGTGTCGACCTGCGCGGCGCCGCTCGATGGATCCACGGGGCGGATCGACGCGAGACCGAACACGACGGCCCCGACGGTGACGGCGACGACGAGGATCGAGGCCGCCCAGGCGATCATCCAGCCGCGCGCGATCGGGCGCGGAGGCGGTGGCGCGTCCGAGGCGAAACCATCGGACCCGGCATCGCGATCGGTGGCGTCCTCCCGCTCCGCGTCGGACGCGTCGGCGCCCGCGTCCGGGGCGGGTGCGGCCGAACCGACGGCAGCGGGCGCCGGCACCGTCTGCGGGGCGTCGTCGGTCACGGTGCGTCCGCGCCTCTGCATCGCCTCCAGCTCGCGCAGCCGCGCCAGCGCCGCCGGATCGTCGTCGATGTCGGCGCGCGGCCCGTAGGCGCGCGAACGGAGCGCCGCGAGCTCGTCTGCCGGGGTACTCATCCCCTGCATCGTGCCACAGGAGGCAGCATGACGCAGTCAGTGGGCGTC
Source organism: Microbacterium sp. bgisy203 (assembly GCF_057706945.1). Classification (NCBI taxonomy): domain Bacteria; kingdom Bacillati; phylum Actinomycetota; class Actinomycetes; order Micrococcales; family Microbacteriaceae; genus Microbacterium; species Microbacterium sp. bgisy203. The sequence continues at coordinate 410,221 of NZ_JBYIPF010000001.1, forward strand.
GTGCTCGCGATGCCCGACAGGCTCGAGCTGGAACGTCGAGTGCTCGACGTCGAAGTGCTCGGCGAGGCAGGTCTGCAGCCGCGAGAGGAGCGCGGGGGCGCGCCCCTCGGCGAGCACCTGCGGTTCCACCACGACGTGCGCGGTGAACACCGGCGCGCCGCGCGTGAGCTGCCAGACGTGGATGTCGTGCACGTCCGCGACGCCCTCGGTGCCCAGGATGTGCTCGCGGATCGTGCCGACATCGGTTCCCTCTGGTGCCCGCTCGGCGAGCACCGCGAACACCTCGCGCAGGAGCGACACGGCGCGCGGCACGATCATGACGGAGATGAGGAGGGATGCCAGGGCATCCGCCGGCATCCAGCCGGTGAGCGTGATGACGATCGCCGCGATGATCACGACGGCCGAGCCGATGAGGTCGCCGAGGACCTCGAGGTACGCGCCGCGCACGTTGATCGACGTGCGCTGCGCGGCGGAGAGGAGCCACATCGAGATCGCGTTCGCAACGAGACCCACGACCGCCACCGCGATCATGAGGGGGCCGGCGATCTCGATGCCGCTCGGGTTCAGGAGCCGCTCGATCGCCTCGACGGCGATCCAGACGCACAGGACGATGAGGATGACCGCGTTGATGAGCGCCCCGAACACCTCGGCACGCTGATAGCCGTAGGTGTTCCTCTCGTCGGCGGGCCGCCGCGCGACGAGGCTCGCAACCAGGGCGATGACGAGCGCCGAGGCATCCGCGAACATGTGCGCCGCGTCGGCGAGCAGCGCGAGCGATCCGGTCAGGACGGCGCCGACGACCTGGACGATCATGACGGTCGCGGTCAGGGACAGCGAGATCGCGAGGAGGCGGTGGTTCGCCTGCCCGCGCACCCCCGAGACCGCCGCAGCGCCGTGCGCGTGATCGTGCATACCTCGAGGCTAGAGCGGATGAACGTCCGCGCGCCGCGTTCGTGCCGTGTTCGCCGCCAGTCGGGAATGAGTCCGATTCTCAGTCGCGCCGCGTGCGGTCGCGGGAGCGTGCCGCCTCACAGCTCGGACAGGAGAGGCGCGAGCGCGCCGAACGCGCGAGCGCGGTGCGACGCCGCGTTCTTCTCCTCCGCAGTGAACTCGCCCGCAGTCCGCGCGGCACCGTCCGGCTGATCATCGGGGATGAAGATCGGGTCGTAGCCGAACCCGCCCGCGCCCGCGCGCACGGTCGCGACCCTCCCCGGCCACACGCCCTCGACGACGTGCTCACGCGGCTCCGCCGCCTCGCCGCTCGGCACGACGAGCGCGATGCTCGACACGAACTGCGCCGCGCGGCGCGGGTCGGCGATGTCCCAGAGCTGGTCGAGGAGGAGGTCGACGTTCGCGGCGGCATCCTTCCGGTGGCCCGCCCAGTACGCCGAGAACACGCCCGGCGAGCCGCCGAGCACGTCGACGCAGATGCCGGAGTCGTCCGCGAGCGCGGGGAGCCCGGTGTGCGCCGCGGCGGCGCGCGCCTTGATCAGCGCGTTCTCGGCGAAGGTCACCCCGTCTTCGACGGGTTCAGGGCCGTCATAGCCGACGACCTCGATGTCGGGGCGGGTCGCCGCGACGATCGCCGCGAACTCCTCGACCTTGTGCGGGTTGTGCGTCGCGAGGACGATCTGCCGTGCCATCAGTACCTCCGGTCGCCGACGAGCCTACCCGTTCGGTACTCCCTCACCGACAGGTGCCTTCTCGCCGAGCGCGCCCGCCTGGATGTCGCGGAGCTCCGCGCACCCGGCGAGGCCGAGCTCGAGCAGCGCGTCGAGCTCGCGCTTGTCGAACGGCGCCCCCTCGGCCGTCCCCTGGACCTCGACGAACAGGCCTCGGCCGGTGACGACGACGTTCATGTCGGACTCGGCGCGGACGTCTTCGACGTAGGCGAGGTCGAGCATCGGCTCGCCGTCGATGATCCCGACCGAGACGGCGGCGACGGAGTCGAGGAGCGGCTTCGCGTTCTTGCCGACGAGCCCCTTCGCCCGGCCCCACTCGATCGCGTCGGCGAGGGCGATGTAGGCCCCCGTGATCGCGGCGGTGCGGGTGCCTCCGTCGGCCTGTAGCACGTCGCAGTCGATGACGATGGTGTTCTCGCCGAGCGCCTTCGTGTCGACGACGGCGCGGAGGGCGCGGCCGATCAGGCGCGAGATCTCGTGCGTGCGGCCGCCGACCTTGCCCTTGATCGACTCGCGGTCGTTGCGGCTGTTCGTGGCGCGCGGGAGCATGGCGTACTCGGCGGTGACCCAGCCCTTGCCCTTGCCGGTGAGCCAGCGCGGGACGCCGCCGGTGAAGGATGCCGTGCAGAGCACCTTCGTGCCGCCGAAGGAGATCAGCGCCGACCCTTCGGCGTGCGCGCTCCACCCGCGCTCGACGGTGACGGGGCGCAGCTCGTCGACGGCGCGACCGTCGGCGCGGACGGTGACTGCGGAGGTGGAATCGGTCATGGGGTTCCCTTCGGAAGGTCGATCGCGCCGGTCTGGACGAGGCGGACGGCGGAGACACCGCGCCCCATCAGCCGGTCGGCGAGGCGGAGGAAGTCGTCGGCGGAGTCGCCGGTGGCTTCGTAGTCGTGCGTGACCACCGCATCCGGCCCGGCGAGAAGATCACGCGACACCAACTGGCGGTACACGTCCTTGGCGGTCTCGGTATCGCTCGAGACGAGCGAGACACCCTCGCCCATGACGTAGCTGATCGCCCCCTCGAGGAACGGGTAGTGCGTGCAGCCGAGGACGAGTGTGTCGACGCCGGCGTGGCGGAGCGGCGCGAGGTACTCCTCCGCGACGGCGAGGACCTCGGGCGAGTCGGTGACGCCCGCCTCGACGAACTCCACGAAGCGCGGGCACGCCTGGGCGAAGACGGAGAGGTTCGCGTTGACGCCGAGCATGTCCTGGTAGACACCCGACCCGATCGTGCCGGCGGTGCCGATGACGCCGATCCGGCCGTTCCGTGTTGTCGAGATCGCGGTGCGGACCGCGGGCCCGATGACCTCGACCACCGGGACGTCGTAGCGCTCACGCGCGTCGCGGAGCATGGCGGCGGATGCCGTGTTGCACGCGATCACGAGCATCTTCACGCCGTCGTCGACGAGCGTGTCGAGGACTTCCAGGCTGTAGCGGCGGACGTCGGCGATGGGCTTCGGCCCGTACGGGGAATGCGCGGTGTCGCCGATGTAGAGGGTCGACTCCCGTGGGAGAAGCTGCGAGATCGCGCGGGCGACGGTGAGCCCGCCGACCCCGGAGTCGAAGATCCCGATCGGCGCATCCGTCACGATCCCCCAGCCTACCGGGCCGTCGATAGAGTGACGTCATGACGCGATCCACGGCGCTGCTGACCGACCGCTACGAGCTCACGATGATCGACGGGGCCCTCCGCGACGGAACCGGATCGCGACGCTCGGTGTTCGAACTGTTCGGTCGGCGCCTGCCCGGTGCGCGCCGCTTCGGGGTCGTCGCGGGCACCGGACGGCTTCTCGCGGCCCTGCGCGACTTCCGGTTCGATGACGACGAGCTGCGCTACCTCCGCGACGAGAAGGTCGTGAGCCCCGAGACCGTCGCGTTCCTCGAGGGCTACCGGTTCACCGGGACGATCCGCGGCTATCGCGAGGGCGAGCTCTACTTCCCGGGCTCGCCCATCCTCACGGTCGAGGGGACCTTCGCCGAGGCCGTCGTCCTCGAGACGCTCGCCCTGTCGATCCTCAACCACGACTCCGCCGTCGCGAACGCCGCCGCGCGCATGAGCATCGCCGCCGGCGACCGGCCGCTCTCCGAAATGGGATCGCGCCGCGCTGCGGAGTACTCGGCGGTCGCCGCCGCGCGGGCCGCCTACATCACCGGGTTCGGCGCGACGAGCAACCTCGAAGCGGGGCGCACCTGGGGCATCCCGACGATGGGCACCGCCGCCCACGCCTGGACACTCCTGCACGACACCGAGGAAGAGGCGTTCCGAAGCCAGATCGAGGCGCTCGGGGTGAAGACCACGCTCCTCATCGACACGTACGACATCCGCGAGGGCGTCGCGACCGCCGTCCGTGTGGCGGGGACCGAGCTCGGCGGGGTGCGCATCGACTCGGGCGACCTCCCGACGGTCGCCGCCGAGGTGCGCGCACAGCTCGACGCGCTCGGCGCGACCGGCACGAAGATCACCGTCACGAGCGATCTCGACGAGTTCGCGATCGCGGCCCTCGCCGCCTCCCCCGTCGACGCGTACGGCGTGGGCACGTCCGTCGTCACGGGGTCGGGAGCTCCCACCGCGGGGATGGTCTACAAGCTCGTCGCGCGGCAGGATGCCGCAGGAGGTTGGGTCGCGGTGGCGAAGGCATCCACCGACAAAGCGTCGAAGGGCGGGCGCAAGGCCGCCTTCCGCACTCTCGATGAGGGCACGGCGACGAGCGAGCTGATCGCCGTCTCCGACGGGTTCGAGGCCGTCCAGACCGCCTCCGACCACCCCGACGCCCGCGCGCTGCAGGTGACCCTCGTCGAGAACGGTGAGATCGACACCGCATACGAAGGGCCCGACGGAGTGCAGGCGGCACGCGCGCACCACGCCCGCGTGCGGGAGGAGCTGCCCGTGAAGGCGCTCGCCCTCAGCCGCTCCGACCCGGCGCTGCCGACGGTCTACATCGACGCCTGAAGCGCCCTCAGCCCATCAGGGATTCGTAGATCTCCTTGCACGTGGGGCAGACGGGGAACTTCTCCGGGTCGCGGCCCGGGGTCCACTTCTTGCCGCACAGCGCGCGCACCGGCTTTCCGGTGATCGCCGACTCGAGGATCTTGTCCTTCTTGACATAGTGCGAGAACCGCTCGTGATCGCCCGGCTCGATGTTCTCTTCGCGCAGGAGCTCTTCGAGCTCGCGGTCGAGGGTCAGCGTGCCGCCCTCGTCAGGGCGATCGAGGGGTGTGCTCATGGCACTCGAGTCTACCGGCGGGCACCGACGCGCGGGCCGGTCACGTCGACTCGGCGAACTCCATCAGCCGCCCGCCGCTGCGGTCGAAGACGGCACCGCCGGCGAGGATGCCGATGAGCAGCACGACGAGGCCGACCCCGAGTCCCATCCAAAGGGTTGTGAGGGCGGCATCCGTATCGCCCGCGAGCGCCCGCCAGCCGTACCAGAGCGCGGGGAGGCTGAGGCCGAGCGCGCCGACGAGCACGACGCCCTGGGCGAGGCCCCCGCCGGTGCGCTGGGGCTGCTCGAACGGGCTGTCGCCCGGACGCGAGACGGGGTACGGCGCGATGACCGACGACAGCGATGACAGGCCGAGCGCGCACAGGAACAGGCTCGCGCACACACCCGCGAGCGCGGGCAGCATCGCGACGTCGCCGTGGAGAGATCCCGTCACCGGCACGGCGACGGCGAGGGCAGCGGCACCGACCAGGAAGACGGGCACGAGTCGGCCGAGGCGGTCGGCGGCTCCCCGGACCGCAGAGGCGACGTGCATCCACACCGCCGTCGAGTCGTAGGCGAGGTCGTTGTGCGGCAGCCAGCCGAAGAGCAACGCCATGAGCGGCGCGGGGACGAGCGCGATGTACGCGATCGGCACGCCGACGAGAAGGAGCGGCAGCACGACGACGATCGCGGCGATCGGCACGACGAGGAGGTTCACGAGGTGGCGCGGGTCGCGGAACCAGTACAGGAGGCTGCGCGCGGCCACGCCCCCGACGGGGGTGCCCGGGGTGAGGGCGAACCATCCGAGCCCGGCGCGCTCGCGTCCGGCGTCGGGGCGGGTCGTGGTCGTCAGGATCCTCCGCACGAGAAGTGCCCACACTCCGGCGAGCACGACGACGGTGCCCGCCGCGACGACGAGCGAACCGGTCGCCGATCCGAGGACCGACGCTCCCGGCACCGCCCACGCCGCGCCGAGAGGCGAGACGGCCAGGACGCGGACGGCCTCGGCGAGTTCGGCCGGGACCTCGCCGCGGCGCCAGTTGAGCGAGACGAGGAAGACCGCGAGCGGGACGGCGATCACGATCACGCCGACGAGCAGCAGCCCGGTCAGTTCTCGCGTGCGTCGCGCGGGGAGGATCAGGCCGGCCAGTGCGTGCCCGGTCTTCGCGGCGAGGATGACGGTGACGATGCCCAGTATCACCGCGACGGCGGTGAGCGGCGCCGCGGCGCCCTGCGCGGTCCAGAGGAGGAAGACCGCCACGCCGATGGCGATGAGCGCGAGGACGGGGACGCTGAGGAGACTCGCGAGGAGGATCACCGCCGCCGTGCGCCCGGGGCTCACCCCGAAGACGGCGAAACGCCGCGGGTCGAGCTGGTCGTCGGTGCTGCCGATGAGCGCCGCGACGAAAGCGCCGAGGACGAGCGCCGAGCCCGCGATGACCGTGACCGCCTGCGCCGCCTCGGCATCCACCGCACTCAGCCTCCGGGCGGCGACGAAGACCGCGACGACGGCGGCGATCACCGCGAGCGCACCGATCAGACGGCGGACGACGGCACGGCGATCCCCGCGGAGCGCGCCGATCAAGAGGTCGAGTCTCAGTCGGAGAACGTGTGCAACCACTCCAGGCCCTCCGCGTCGTTCGGACCGCCGGAGAGCTCGATGAATCGCTCGGTCAAGGTCCGGCCCGACCGGACCTCGTCGACCGTGCCCGCGGCGAGCACGCGCCCCGCCACGATGACGGCGACGCCGCTGCAGACGCGCTCGACGAGCTCCATGCCGTGACTGGAGAGGATGACCGTGCCGCCGTGCGCGACGTAGGCGGAGAGGATGTCGAGGATCACCGCGGACGAGACCGGGTCGACCGACTCGAAGGGCTCGTCCAGCACGAGGACGCGCGGCGAGTGGATCATGGCGCCCGCGAGCATGATCTTCTTCGTCATACCCGTGGAGAAGTCGGAGACCTGACGCCCGAGCGCGTCGGTGAGATCGAACGCGCGCGCGAGGTCGGCGGTCCGCGACTCCACGACGGCGGAGCGGAGGCCCCGGAGGACGCCGTAGTAGTACAGCAGCTGCCGTCCCGTGAGCCGGTCGAACGTGCGGAGCCGGTCGGGCAGGATGCCCATCTGGCGCTTCGCGCGCGCCGTGTCCGCGCCGAGGTCGACACCCGCGACCTCGATCGAGCCCGCGTCGGGCCGGAGGAGGCCCGCGATCATCGACAGGGCGGTCGTCTTGCCGGCGCCGTTGGGGCCGACGATCCCGTAGAACGTGCCGGCGGGGATCGTGAGGTCGAGACCGTCGACGGCGCGATTCTGACCGAAGGATTTCGTGACGCCCCGCACACGCAGCGCGGGGACCGCCTCATCGACGTCGATCTCAAGTGACGCGAGGTCATCGACGGCCGGCGCGGGATCGTCGAGGGCCGGGGCGGGGTCGTCGAGGGGCGGGACGGAGTCTTCGGCGGCCGGGGTCTCGGAATCGACCTCGGTCTCTGCCTCGGGCTCCGGCAGGGGCGGGCGCGGGGGCACGACGAGGTCGGGCGCGACGACGATGTCGTCGAGGGACGCCTGGGAGGCGCGCGCCTCGCGTTCGGCGGCCGCTTCTGCAGCCGAGAGCGCCGGGGGCGGGGGGACGACCTGGGCGACGGGAGGCGTCGCTCCCCGCGGCGCGCGGATCGCACGGGGGCGGGACGCCTGCCGGGATGCCTTCTTCGCCGGCGCCGAGGAATCCGGACGGACGTCGCCCCCGGCATCGTTCCCGAGGTCCTCGGGCAGCGGCAGTGAGGCGGTCACCCGTCCAACCTAGCAAGGGCTTCCCATCCTCGCCCGGGTGGTTCCGGCGCGTGACGATCCTTACCGCGAATGTCACGAAAAGGCAACGGACCGGGCACTTCCTGCGCCCTCCCAGGCGCCTTCGCTACCATTGCGGATGGCACGAAGGAGTGTCCGACTGTCGAACGGACAGTGAACAGAACCTCCAGGAGTACCCCGTGACGCACAAAAGCGCGACCCTTCAGACCGTGATCCTCGCCGCCGGCATGGGCTCACGCCTTGGCCGCAGCCTGCCCAAGCCGCTCACCGAGCTGAGCGACGGCCGCACGATCATGCGTCAGCAGCACGACAACATCGCTGCAGCGTTCGGGTCGAGCGCGCGGATCACCACCGTCGTCGGCTACCGCGCCGAGACGATCATCGACGCCTTCCCCCACGTCGACTACGTGCACAACGAGCGCTACGACCAGACCAACACCTCGAAGAGCCTGCTGCGCGCACTGAAGGCCACCGGTAAGGGCGGCGTGCTCTGGATGAACGGCGACGTCGTGTTCGACCCGCGGGTCCTCGGCCGCGCGATCGCCCTCATCGAGCGCGACCAGTCGTTCGTGACGGTCAACACCGCCAAGGTGAGCGACGAAGAGGTCAAGTACACGGTCGACGCCGAGGGCTTCATCAAGGAGCTGTCGAAGACCGTCAAGGGCGGCATCGGCGAGGCCGTGGGCATCAACTACATCTCGAGCACCGACAAGCGCGCGCTCATCGCGCAGCTGGGCCGGGTCGACGACCAGGACTACTTCGAGCGCGGACTGGAGCTCGCGATCGTCGAGAACGGTCTGCTGCTCGCGCCGCTCGACATCTCCGACCTCTACGCCGTCGAGGTCGACTTCGCGGAAGACCTCGAGCGCGCCAACCAGTTCGTCTGATCCGCTCTCGGCAGCGCTCGTGAACGTCCAGCGCGCGCTCAGGGGTCATCCATAGGATCGAGCGCGACATGGCAAAGGTCCCCCGCATCCACTCGATGTCCGACGATTCTTCGTGGGACGGGGGCCTTCCGCCGCCCGGATCGTCCGAACACCCACGCACGATCCGAGCGCTCGACGGCGTGCTGCGTGTGCAGCGCCCCGCGGTCGTCGCGCATCTGCGGAGCATCCGTCTGCGCCACCCTCACGCGACGAACGCGGAGATCGTCCGCATGCTGGAGCGCCGCTACCTCGCCGCGGTGACGACGACGGGTGCGACGGTCGGCGCCACTGCCGTCATCCCGGGCATCGGCACCGGCATGACCCTCGCACTGTCGGGCGTCGAGACGCTCGGATTCCTCGACGCGACGGCCCTGTTCGCGCAGTCGCTGGCGGAGTTGCACGGCATCCCCGTGGAGAACCCCGACCGTGCACGGGCGCTCGTGCTCACCCTCATGCTCGGCAAGGAGGGGGTGGACCTCGTCGCGCAGTTCGGCAAGCAGATGTCCGGGAAGGGCGCCCCCCGATCGGCGTACTGGGGCGAGATGATCACGAAATCGCTGCCCCGTGCCGCGATGGGTCCGCTCGTCGACCGGTTGAAGTCGGCGTTCATCCATCAGTTCGCCGCGAAGGGCGGCGCCTCCGTCGTCGGTAAGGCCCTGCCGTTCGGCATCGGCGCTGCGATCGGCGGTGCGGGCAACCACCTCCTCGGCCGTCGCGTGCTGGCCGGCTCCCGTCGCGCGTTCGGCCCCGCCCCGCTCGCCTACCCGGCCGAACTCGAACCCCGCCCGGGGGCGAGCCGCCTCGAGGCGACGGCGTTCGGCACCGTGCGCCGCGCGGGCTCCGCGATCGGTGCCGGAACGCGGCGCGCGGCCGGCGCCGTCGGTTCGGCGGTGGGCACGGCGGTGCAGACGGCGAAGCCGTCCCGGCGCAAGAAGTCGGCGTCCGCCGCCGAAGACCCGGACGCCGAGGCGCCCGACGACGACACCGCCGACGACGCCGCCGGAGCACAATAGGCGTATGGGTATCTTCCAGAGTCGCCCCGAGGAACCGAGCGAATGGGCGGGCCTGCCGGCCGAGCCGTGGGAGCCGCGTGTGCCCGGCGAAGTCCTGCCGCCGGATGCCGGTGACCTCGGCATCCTCTCTCCGGCGGGCATCTCGCTGAGCGTGCCGACGGAGTACACCACCATCGAGATCGACGTCGAGGCCCCGATCCCCGACGACCTGACCGAGCCCGACGACCAGGCCGAGCCCGACAGGGATTGACGCTCGCGCCACGTAGGCTCGAGACGTGACCGCGCTCCTCATCACCCTCCTCCTCGTCAACGCGGCGTTCAACGCGCTCGTCTGGCCGCGCTTCTACGGACGTGTGGCGAAGGACCCGCGGGCACGGGATGCCGAGGGCAAGCCGACGCGCTTCCTGATCGTGCACGCCGTGCTCATCGGTGTGGCGCTGCTTCTCGCCGCCGTCTCGGCGATCACCGCGATCGTCGCGCTGGCCACGGGCGCCTGAGCCCCCGCACCGACACGGCACGCGGACCGGGACCGGGCTAGCCTCGACGTATGGACACCGCACTGACGCTCCTGGCCGAGTGGCTGCCGCGTCAGCGCTGGTACACGCGATCGGCGCGTCCGCCTCGCCTGCGTCTCCTCGCCGACGACGCGCGCCCCGCCCTCGACCCGACCGCGCGCATCCGGGTCCTCGTTGTCTCGGACGACGCCGCACCGTCCCCCGTCGTGCTGCAGATTCCGATCGTCGTCCGCCGCGAGCAGGAGGCCGACGCCTCCCCCGGCGCGATCGGGACGACGGCAGACGGCGAGGTCCTCCTCGACGGGCCGCACGACCCGGCCTTCCAGGCCGCGCTCCTCGCCCGGATCGCCCCCGCGTCCGCACCGGCCGACGCCCAGGTCCTCGCCGGCGAGCAGTCGAACACGTCTATCGTGTATCGACCGGCCGCCGGTCACCCGATCATCGCGAAGGTGTACCGGCAGCTGAGTGCCGGCCTCAACCCCGACATCGAGCTGCTGACGCGGCTCTCCGCCGTCGGCTCGCAGCGCGTGCCCTCCGTCGTCGGCGTCATCGAGGGCGCGTGGGCGGACCCCCGCGATCAGGGCACGACCGCGACGGGCTCGCTCGTGTTCGCACAGGAGTTCTTCCCCGACGCTCCGGATGCCTGGCCGGTCGCGCTCTCTGCGGCCGCCGCGGGCGAGGACTTCGCCGGCCCGGCCGCCGACCTCGGAGTCACCACCGCGCACGTGCACCTCGACCTCGCACGGCTCTTCCCGACGCCCGACGCCGACGCGGCCGCGCGCCGCGCAATCACCGAGGCGTGGGAGCGGCGGCTGTCGATCGCGCTGACCGAGGTGCCGCAGCTCGCGACGCACCAGGACGCCATCCGCGCCGTGTACCGGGCGGCCGCCGCCGAGCCGTGGCCCGCACTGCAGCGCATCCACGGCGATTACCACCTCGGTCAGGTGCTGCGCGTGCCCGAACGCGGTTGGGTGATCATCGACTTCGAGGGCGAGCCGATGCGCCCCATGCACGAGCGCCGCGAACCCGACCTCGCCCTCCGCGACATCGCGGGAATGCTCCGCTCCTTCGATTACGTCGCCGGCTCGCTCGCGCAGGACGGCGACGTCGACCGGGCGCGTCGCGCGGGCGCGTGGGCGGCGGAGGCACGCGCCGCGTTCCTCGCGGGCTACGCGGGCGCCTCGGGCACCGAGCCGGCAGGGCCGGTCCTCGACGCGCTCGAGCTCGACAAGGCCGTTTACGAGGCCATCTACGAAGCCCGACACCGCCCGGGGTGGCTCACGATCCCCCTCGCCGCTATCGAACGGCTCGTCACTGCCTGAGACGCCGTCGGCGCGCACGGCGGTGCGGGCGCGGGTCTCACTCGTCGTCGAGCTCGGCCTCGTCGTCGAGAGCCTCGTCGCCGTCCACCGTCGCGGAGCGGGCATGCCAGGCATCCCACCGTTCCATGAGCGTCTCCACCGCGGCCTCGAAGCGCGCGGTCGCCGCTCCCGGCGCCGTGTCTCCGAAGTAGTGGCGCACCCAGCCGTCGAGTTTGCCGACCGCGCCGGGGTCGGAGAGGACCCGCGTGGCCTCGTCGAGGAAGGTGACGGATGCCTCGGCGCTCAGCCACTCGGCATCCGACAGGTAACCGTGCGTGTCGACGATCGCCTCGGGGTCGACGGGGCGCGTCACCATGAGGGGTTTGTCGGCCGCGAGTCGGTCGTAGACCATCGCGGAGATGTCGACGACCGCGACGTCGGCCGCCGCGAGTTGCCATCCGAGCTCCGCGCCCGTGTCGTGGACGTGCTGCGCGGTGGGATCGGCCGCGTTGGCCGCGGCGATCGCGGCGACGATCCGGTCGTTGGCGGCGCCGTACTCCTCGTCGACGACGCCCGACCGCGGGTGCGGACGGTAGATCAGGCGGTGGGAAGGCGATGCGAGCACCGCCGCGGTCAGCGCCTCGCCGTGGGTTCGGATCGACCCGTAGTGCGCCGACGGCCGGTCGCCCTCCCACGTCGGGGCGTAGAGCACGACGGTGCGCTCGTCGGGCGTGTACGGCAGTGTGCCCGAGTAGTAGTCGGCCTGCGGACGGCCGATCTCGATCGTTCGGGCGTCGAGGTCGTAATCCCACAGCACCCGCGAGAGCCGATCGCGCGCCGCGTCGCCCGCGATCAAGGCGTAGTCGTACGCCTTGAACTGGTTCGTCGTCATGTACATCTTGTCGGACTCGCCGTGGTTGATGAACACGTGCCAGCGGCGCCCGTAGCGGAACATCTGGAAGTTCCGGGTGTTCTGGTTGACGTACAGCACAACGCGGATGTCCTGCTCGGCGATCGCGTCCTCGAGGTCGCGGATGGTCGGGACGAACGCGATCGGCAGCTCGCCGTCGGCCAGAAGCGCCCGAGCACCGGTCGCCGCGCGCGCAAGCACGAGAACCGGCCACCGGGCGGCGAGATGGGCGAGCGGCTTGTACCACTGGCGGATCTGGTACATGTTGACGTCGCCGTCGGCGAAGTACACCGCCACGCGGAACCGCCCGGCGGGAAGAGCTCCCTGCTCCGCGACGCCGCGGCGCACCTCGCGGACCGCCGTGCGCGTGCGCAGCGCCTTCCGCAGGAGCGCGACCGCTTTGCGTGCGTCAGAGATCACCGGCATCCCTCCAGCCTAACGAGCCGGCCGCCGGCCGCCTGCGTCGGGAGGGCGCCGGCGTGACATGATCGACGGATGCACGAGGTCGCCCCCGGACAGCGCGACGCCCCCGTCCCGCCGCCGGGATCAGGGGTGAGCTTCGTCATGCCCGTCCTCAACGAGGAGCGCTACCTCGAGGCGGCGGTGGCGAGCGTCCTCGCCCAAGAGGTGGCCGAGCCCACCGAGCTGATCCTCGCGCTCGGGCCGTCGACGGACGAAACCGACGCGATCGCGCAGCGCCTCGCCGACGCCGATCCGCGGATCCGTCTCATCGCGAACCCCGCCGCCGACATCCCCGTCGGCCTCAACGCCGCGATCCGCGCCGCCGCCCACCCGACGATCGTGCGGGTCGACGCGCATTCCGCTCTCGAACCCGGCTACACCGCGGAGGCGATGGCGACACTCGCGCGTACCCGCGCCGCGAACGTCGGCGGAGTCATGCGCGCCCAAGGCCGCACCCCCTTCCAGCGCGCCGTCGCGCGGGCGTACAACTCCCCCATCGGCCTCGGCGGAGGTGCGTACCACTCCGGCGGCGCCGACGGACCGGCCGAGTCGGCGTACCTGGGTGTGCTCCGCCGTGCGGTGCTCGACGAGGTGGGCCTCTTCGACGAGTCGATCCGGCGCGGCGAGGATTGGGAGCTGAACCTCCGCATCCGCCGCGCGGGGTATCGCGTGTGGTTCGACCCGCAGCTCGCCGTCGCCTACTGGCCGCGGGAGCGCTGGACGCGGCTCGTCCGCCAGTTCCGCTCGACGGGGACGTGGCGCGGCGAGCTCGTCCGCCGTTACGGACGCCGCAACTCCGTGCGCTTCTTCGCCCCGCCCGCGCTCGTCGTCCTGGTCGCGCTCGCGCTCGTCGTGGCCGTGCTCCAGGCGACCGGCGTCCTGTGGGGGGGCTGGGCGCTCGCGGCATCCATCGTCAATCTCCCGCTCATCGCCTACCTCGCGCTCGTCGCCGCATACGCGCTCGGCCGGCACGCCGGTCCCGGGTGGCGGGAGCGACTGTGGGCCCTCGTCGTGATCCCCTCGATGCACCTCGCGTGGGGCGTCGGCTTTCTCATCGGCGTGGCCCGCGGGGCGCGCGAGAACGTCGACACGTCGCGCCTGCGGCGCAACACGCCGCTCCCCTGACGAGAGCGCCCGCAGCGCTCAGGCGCGGTCGACGAATCGCTGGTCGAGGATGCGCGCGACGACCCGCTCGGCGGCATGGCCGTCGTCGCGGGCGTTGAACATGTCCTGCCACTGCGCGTAGCGGTCGACGAACGCCGGGAGGACACCCTCCTCGAGCGCCGCCGTCAGCGCCGCCGTCAGGTCGGCCTGCGAGGTCGTCATCGGTCCGGGCGCGTGCGCGCCGAGGTCGAAGTAGAACCCGCGGAGCCGCTCGCGGTAGTCGGCGAGGTCGGGAGTGAAGAAGAGGATCGGCTTCCCGGTCGCGGTGTAGTCGAACATCACCGACGAGTAGTCGGTGACGAGGGCGTCGGCGGCGACGAGGAGGTCGGACACGTCGGGGTACGCGGTGACGTCGACGATGCGCGCGCCGTGGGCGTCGGACCCCGCCGGGATCGTGCGCGAATGACCGCGGACGAGCACGACGGCGCCGGTGTCCCCGGCCAGACGCTCGAGATCGAGGAAGTCGACGATCTCGTCGCGATCGTCGCGCCACGTCGGGGCGTAGAGGACGACCCGCTCGTCCTCGCCGATGCCGAGCGCACGGCGGGTGCGGTCGCCGCCCCCGCCGCGGCGGAGCGCGTCGTTGCGCGGGTAGCCCTCGACCCACACGGGGCGGCGGAGGAACGCGTACGCCTTCCGCATGACACGCTCCCCGTACGGGTTCTGCGCGAGCAGCACGTTCCAGCGGAGGCTCTCGCGCACGACCGCGAGCGCACGGCGCGGGTCGAAGCCCGGGCGGTGCAGCGCGAGGCGCTTGAGCGGCGTGCCGTGCCAGGTCTGGAGCACCACTTGGCCCGGGCGCCTTTCGTACCGGCGGCGCAGCCAGTCGTTGACGACGAGCAGACGCGCCGACCCGCGCGCCCGCCACCACGCGGGGCTCCCCTCGACGACGGGGATGCCGCCGTCGGGGACGGCGACCGAGAGGTCCACGACGCTCCAGTAGCGCGTGACGCCCGGGGCGACGCGCGCGAGCTCGCGGTCGATGGCGCGCGGGTTGCAGCTCGCGTTGCGCCCATAGAAGCTCTCGAAGAAGACGGCGTTCTCGAGCCCCGCCCGCCCGCTTTTCGGCCGCGTCGCGTAGCGGCGTTCCAGCGCCGCCTGACCCTCGGCGCTCTCGTACGCCGGATCGATCGGCGGACGGACCTCGAGGGTCGCGCCCGACAGCGACACGCGCATCGTGGGGGTCATCGTCGCCGGGACGTCGTCGGCGAGTTCCGCACCGAGATCGATCGGCGCGCCGTCAGCCCCGGTGATCTCGACCGCGTACGCGCCGGTCGGCAGCGGCAGCGCACCACCGCCCCACCGTGCGGCATGGAGCGGCACCCGCGCCGTCCACGAGACGCCCCGACCGGTGAGTCGTCCTTCGCTCGAGGCCCGACGCCCCGAGACGGTCACCGCGCGCGGGCGGGTTCCGGACCCGGTGAGAACGAGTGCGGGCGCGGCGGCGGCATCCGTGTCGATGCGGGCGGTGATCGTCATGGCATCCTCCTGGAGGGCCGTCCCGGGGTCGCCGGGATCCGTGCGCGAATCGCACGGTACACCCGCGCGGTGTTGCGTCCGTCCGCGAAGCGGTGCACGCGGGCGCTGAGGGCGCCTGCCCGTGCGACGCGGGCGGCGCGCTCGGCGGGGTCGGTCAGCACGGCGCGCAGCTGCGCGAGGAGCGCGGGCCACGTCGTCGCAGGGTCGTCGCCCGCCACCTCGGCGTAGGTGCCGTAGAAGCCACGCGAGCGCGCGTACCCGTCGAGGTCGGGAGCGAAGAAGACCGTGGCCAGTCGCGCGAGGGCGGCGTCGTAGGCGAGCGAGGAGTAGTCGGTGACGAGCGTGTCGACGCCCGGGAGAAGCGGTGTCACATCGGCGACGACGTCGCTGCCGAGGAGGCGCACCGAGCCCCCCGCGAGCGCGGCGTAGTCGCCGGCGCCGAGGTGGTGGGCGCGGACGAGGAAGACCGCGCCCGTGTCGGCCAGCACGGCGCGCAGCGCGGCCAGATCAGCGGATGCCGGAAGCCCGGGGTCCGCCGCCCCGTCGCGCCACGTCGGCGCGTACAGGACGACGGGCGTCTGCGCGTCGATGGGTCCGATGAGCGCGGCGAGCCGCGCGCGTGCGGCGGCGCGCCGGCCCGCAGCGGTTCCGGTCGAGAGGACGTCGTCGCGCGGGTCGCCCGTGACGGGCACGTGCGCGCTCGGCAGTCCGAACGCCGACTCGAGGCGGCCCCGCACGAGGTCGGACGCGGCCGGCAGGACGCGGATGCGTGCCTGTGTGCGCCGGTACAGCGCCGCGAGCGCGCGGCGGAGGAGCGGCGCGGCGAACGGCAGCGGACTCGCGGTCGTCACCGGCGCATCGAGGCCGATGCGCTTGAGCGGGATGCCGTGCCACAGCTGCACGATCACACCGCCCGTCGCCGCATACCGGTTGACGTCGCCGAAACCGTGCGTGATCACCGTGACCGCCGCGCGCGCAGTCAGCCAGAAGCCGCGGAGCGACGTCTTCGGCGCGTGCAGGATGCCGCGGGCTGCGGCATCCTGCGCCTCATCGGCGGTCCCTGTGAGCCACACCGCGCGCTCCCCCGCGGCCGACGCGTGCTGCCAGAGGGCCCAGGCCCCATCGGCGAGACCGACCGCCGAGCCGAACACCCACAGCTCGCGCGACCGTGGCACGACGGCGGTCACCGCCCGGCCGGCGACGTACAGCGGGATGCGCAGAAGCTTCCCGGCGTTGCCGGCGCCGAACGAGAAGGACGCCACCCCGCGAGCCTATCGCGGGGTGGCGTCCGTGCCGCGCCGGTGGGGCGCGACGTGGGTTCAGAAGCGTGGCTTCAGAAGCGTGGGTTCAGAAGCGTGGGTCAGTCGTCGAGCGTGCCGAGCGTGACGTCCACCGAGACGCTCTTGCCGTCGCGCTGGTAGACGAGGGGCGCGCTCGAGCCGCCTGCGAGAGCGCGCACCTGCGCCGTGAGGTCGGTCGCATCGGTGATCGGGAACCCGTTGAAGGACGTGACCACGTCACCCTTCTTCAGTCCCGCGGCCGATGCCGCGCCTCCGCCGGTGACCTCGGCGATGTACGCCCCGGCGACCGTCGCGCCCTGCTGGCTGGCCGCATCCCGCACGCCCGCGCCGAGGAGACCGTGGGTCGCCTCGCCGTTCTGGATGAGCTCGTCGGTGATGCGCTTGACGATGTTCGAGGGGATGGAGAAGCCCACGCCGATGGAGCCCGCCTGGCTCGACGCGTTCGTCGAGCCGGTGGAGGCGATCGCGACGTTGACGCCGATGAGCTTGCCCTCACCGTCGACCAGCGCGCCGCCGGAGTTGCCGGGGTTGATCGCGGCATCGGTCTGGATGACCGCGATCGAGATCGAGCTGGTCGCCGACTGCTGCTGACCCTGGCCAAAGTCGAACTGGAAGGGCGACTCGCCCTGACCGGGCGTGTCCTCCTGGGTGTCGCCGCCCTCGGGGGCGGCCGACGAGGCGATCTGGATCGAACGGTTGAGCGCGCTGACGATGCCCGTCGTGACGGTGTTCGACAGACCGAGGGGCGCTCCCACGGCGACGGTCGGGTCGCCCACGTTCAGCTTCGTCGAGTCGGCGAAGTCGATTGGCGTGAGCCCCGAGGCATCCGTCAGCTTGATGACCGCGAGGTCGTACGTCGGGTCGGTGCCGACGATCGTGGCCGCGTAGACCTTGCCGTCGGAGGTCGTGACGCTGAGCTGAGCGTCGCCGGTTTCGCCGTCGAGGGTCACGACGTGGGTGTTGGTGACGACGTAGCCGTCCTCGGTCAGGATGACGCCCGAACCCGTGCCTCCGCTCGATCCCGCCGAGGCGGAGATCGTCACGACGCTCGGGACGACCTTGTCGGCGATCGCGGTGGTCTGGTTGACCGACTCGGTGTTGTTGACGGTGACGGTCTGGGGTGAGGTCGTCACGACCGTCTGCGACTGCGGGAACAGCGACGCACCTGCCGCCGCGCCGCCGATGCCCGCGGCGCCCCCGACGAGAGCGGCGGCCACCATGATGCCGACGATCTTGCCGGCCCCGACCTTGCCGGTGGATGCCTCGTGCTCGGGCGTCGCGGACTCATCCGCGGGCGCGGAAGGCGCGGCACCGTCCGGCGCGGTCGACTGCGGAGCCGTCGACTGGGGCGCGGTCGCGTAGGCGGAGGCCCCATAGGCGGCCGTCGCCTCGGCATACGTCGGGACGCGGGGCGGCGAATACGGGGCCTGCGCCGCGTAGGGGTTCACCGGCGCCGCGGAGGTGGGGTACGCGCCCGGAGAGGTCTGGGGGTTCGCGGCGGCGTCGGCGGCCGGCTGCGCGGGAAGCGGCGGTCGCTGCGCGTTCGCGGCATCCGGCTGCTGCGGGTCGTTCGCGGAGGGGGCGTTCTCGCTCATCGGTACATCCTTCTTCCCAGGTCCGCACTCTCACGGACTCGTCCAGCATGACCCGCATTTCTGTGCGTTGCATATGGCACCGCCGGGGCGAGCCTATGCGACGCTATGTGTGTAGCGTGAGCGGGTGCGAGACATTCCCGGAGCGTGGCGACGCACGGCGCAGGGCGCCGGACTTCTCGATGCGGGCGGCGCGCCGGCCCCGACGATCTTCGCCGAGATGACCGCTCTCGCCGTGCGCACGGGCGCGATCAACCTCGGGCAGGGGTTCACCGACGAGGACGGACCGGAAGAGGTCTTGCGGGCCGCGCGGGCCGCGATCGCGGGTGGGGCGAACCAGTACGCGCCGGGGCGCGGGGTGCCGGCGCTGCTCGACGCGATCGCGGCGCACCAGCAGCGCTTCTACGGACTGACCCTCGATCCCGCCCGCGAGGTGCTCGTGACGGCGGGCGCCACCGAGGCGCTCGCGGCGACGATCCTCGCCCTGATCGACGGTCCGGACGACGAGATCGTCGTGTTCGAGCCGTACTACGACGCGTACGCCGCCAGCGCGGCGCTCGCGGGCGCGCGCCTCGTGCCGGTACCGCTGCGCTTCCCCGATTTCCAGCCCGACCTGGATCGTCTCGCCACCGCCGTCACGGACCGTACACGCCTCATCCTCGTCAACGACCCGCACAATCCCACCGGCGCCGTCTTCTCCGCCGAGGTCCGTGCCGAGATCGTGCGCCTCGCCGATCAGCACGACGCGATCATCGTGACCGACGAGGTGTACGAGCACCTCGTGTTCGACGAGCCGCACGTGCCGATCGCGACGCTTCCGGGAGCGACCGAACGCACACTCACGATCTCCTCGGCCGGCAAGACGTTCTCGACGACCGGCTGGAAGATCGGCTGGGTCTCCGGCCCGGCCGACCTCGTCGACGCCGTGCTCGCGGTGAAGCAGTTCCTCACCTACACGAACGGCACCCCGTTCCAGCCGGCGATCGCGGCGGGGCTGGCGCTGCCGGCCGCCTTCTTCACCGGCATCGCGGCGGCGCTCCGCGACAAGCGCGACCTCCTCGGCGACGGGCTCAGCGCCGCCGGATTCGAGGTGTCGGTCGCCGCGGGCTCGTACTTCACGGTCGCGGATGCGGCGCCGTTCCTGCAGGGCGCAGAGGATGCCGCGGATTTCTGCCGCACGCTCCCCGCGCGCGCCGGGGTCGTCGCGATCCCCCTGACGGCGTTCGTCTCGGAGCCGCACCGCGAGCAGTACCGGAGCCTCGTCCGCTTCGCGGCGTGCAAGCGCCTCGAGGTCATCGCCGAGGCATCCGCGCGCCTGCGCACCCTCGCCTGACGTCGCCTCCTCGCACACGCCCCCCGCTCGCGAATCACCGCCCCTTTCGCGAATCACCGCCGATTGCGCGCGAAAGCGGCGGTGACTCGGGAATCGCCCGGTGATTCGCGAGCCCGCACGTACGTCAGCGGGGCGCGGGTCAGCGCGGGACGACGCGGAAGCGGCGGAGGGCGAGAGCGGGGTTCACGCGGCGCACTCGCTCGACGACGGCGGCGTCGACGAACGCGACGGCGACGTCGGTCGCGGTGCCGACGCCCGCGATCTCGACACCCTGCGGGTCGACGACGACCGAAGCCCCGACGCCGAGGGGCGGCGGGTGGTCGGCGCCCGCGACGTACAGCGTGTTCTCGATCGCCCGCGCGTGCAGGAGCGTCCGCCAGTGGAACTCCTTGAGCGGCCCGCGCACCCACTCGGCCGCGACGAGCACCGCGTGCGCCCCCGCGTCGGCGAGCACGCGCGCGACCTCCGGGAACCGCAGGTCGTAGCAGGTCATGAGCGCGAAGCGGATGCCGCGGACCTCGAACGTCTCGGGCGCGAATGCCTCCTCGCCGATCCCACCGGGCTCGACCCAGTCCGACTCCCGCTGACCGAAGGCGTCGTAGAGATGGAGCTTCCGGTAGACGGCGCGGATGCCGGAGGCATCCACCGCGATGACGGTGTTGCGGACGCGCTCTGCCGTGCCGCGCTCGAGGAGCCCGGCGACGAGGGTCACGTCGTGCCGCGCCGCGATCTCGCGCAGCGCCGCGGCGAAGGCGCCGTCGACCTCCTGCGCGTGCGCGACGAGCGAGTCGTCGAACGGGTCGACGAAGTAGCTCGCGTACTCGGGGAAGAGCACGACATCCGCGCCGCGACCGGCGGCGCGCGCCGCGAGTTCCTCGATGGCGGCGAGGTTCGCCGTCTCGTCGGCGGTCGGCGCGAACTGCGCGACGGCGACGCCGACGCCGTCGTCGATGCGGGTGGCGGTCGTCATCCGTTCTGTCCTCTTGCTCTCAGCACCAGCGGAATCACGATCCAGAGGACGAGGACCGCCACGGCGGCGGCGAGCGCGGCCGCCCACACGGCGGGCACGCCCGCCACCACATCGAAGACGAACGTCACCACGCCGACCAGCAGGAGCGACACCGTCGCCAGCGACGTCACGAGGGCCGCGTGCCCATACGCGACGACGGTCCTCTTCTCACGCCGGCCGAAGACCATCCGGTGCAGCGCGACCGGAGCGAGGGCGACGACCGCACTGAGGGTCGCGAGCAGCACGAGCCCGAGATAGAACACCCGCTGCCGGGCGTCGAGATCAGCGAACGCCGGCTGGAAGGCGAGAGCGAGAAGGAAGCCTGTGAGGATCTGTGTGCCGGTCTGCATCACCCGGAGCTCCTGCAGCACCTCCGACCAGTTTCGGTCGGCGCGCTCGTTCGGCGTCTCGTCACGGCCATCGACCCGATCGTCGCCCTCGCCCGGGCGAGCGTCGCGAGCGGCGGCGTGCTCGACGGATTCGGACTCCATGCGACTCATCCTCCCCCGACCGTCTCGCGGGTCGCAAGGTTCGGCCGGGCCCGCGTGGCACCTCCGGTTCGCGGATGCTCCAGGACCGTGCTAGGCTATCTTCTTGCGCCGCGGGGTGGAGCAGTTCGGTAGCTCGCTGGGCTCATAACCCAGAGGTCGCAGGTTCAAATCCTGTCCCCGCAACGAAAACGAAGAAGGCGCCTGCCGATCCGAACAGATCGGCAGGCGCTTTCTTCGCGTCGGGAGGGCGGTCGGCCGTTCACTCCAGGGCCGCACTCGTCTTCTGCAGGAAGCGCACGATCGCGTCGAGCTCGTCGTCGCTGAACTCGTCCATCGCGTCGCGCATACGCCGCATCCGGACGCCGAAGTGCCGGTAGAACTCCGCGCGGGCGTGGTCGGTAATGACCACGACACGCGCCCGCTTGTCGGCGGGATGCGGCCGGCGCTCGAGGTGCCCGCTCTCGGTCAGACGATCCAGCAGCTTGGTGGTCGACGCGGTCGAGATGGACAGGTGGCTCGCGATCTCATGAGGCGAGACCCACTCCCCCCGCTGCTCGCGCACGATGAGCATCCGGAGCGCTGCGAGGTCGGTCGCGTTCATCTCCATCTCACCGCGGATGCCGCCGTGCATGCGGTCCATCGTGTCGCCGAGCGCGCGGACCGACTCGAGCGCGGACATGAGAAGCCTGTCGCGCGCTGTACGCGGCACCCATCGTTCTGTCAATGTGGACACCTCCCGGTCCCACAGGTAGTATTGCTGAAAATCGCTAGCTAAACTAGCGTTAGGAGAGATTCGCGTGACCGCCGACCCATCGACATCCGCTGCCGACCTCGTCGTCCTGCTCGACGAAGACGGGAGCGAGATCGGGGTCGCGCCCAAGGCGAGCGTCCACGGTACCGATACCGCCCTGCACCTCGCATTCTCCTGTCATGTCTACAACACCGACGGTCAGACGCTGCTCACGCGTCGCGCTCTGGAGAAGAAGACGTGGCCGGGCGTGTGGACGAACTCCTTCTGCGGCCACCCCCGACCCGCAGAACCCGTCATCGCCGCCGTGCACCGGCACGCCGAGCACGAACTCGGCCTGCGTCTGCGCGACGTCGAACTGGTCCTCCCCCTCTTCCGCTATCGGGCCGTCGATGCGAGCGGCATCGTCGAGCACGAGATCTGCCCCGTCTACACGGCGATCGTCGACGACGAGCCGCGCCCCAACCCGCGCGAGGTCGTCGAGACGCGGTGGGTTGACCCTGCGGACCTCGCCGTCTCGCTCCGGGCCGCGCCGTGGGCGTTCAGCCCGTGGCTCGTCCTCCAGTCGGAGCAGATGCACATCTTCGACGCGCCCGTCGTCGGCGCTGCCTGATGATCGCGCTGTCCGAGCAGGATCGAGCGGGCGTCGACGCCGCGATCGCCGCGTCGCTCGAACGACTGCAGGAACGCAGCGGTCCCCTCGGGGAGGGTGCCGTCGCACTCGCCGAGGCCGCCGCCGCCGCGGGCGAGAAGGGCAAACGTCTGCGCCCGGCGCTCGTCGTCGCCGCCTACCGCGCCTTCGCGCCCGTCGACGGCGAGGAACCCAACGCCGCCGCCCCGAGCGCCGCCGACGAGGCGCTGTGGCAGGTCGGGGCCGCCTTCGAGCTCTTGCACACCGGCTTCGTCGTGCACGACGATCTCATCGACCGCGACGTGGAGCGCCGCGGCGCCCCGAACGTCGCCGGCCGGTTCCGCGCCCGGGCGGCGGCGTACGGCGCGAGCCCCGACGAGATCGTCATCGTGGGGGATGCCGCCGCCGTGCTCGCCGGAGACCTGCTGCTGTTCGAGGCGACCCGCCTCATCGCCACGGCGGATGCGTCGGCGAGCGTCCGCGCGACGCTGTTCGAGATCCTCGACGACGCCATCCTCGTCTCGGCCGCCGGCGAGCTGGCCGATGTCGAGAACGCGGCACGCGCCGACGTCCCCGACACCGACGCCCTCCTGGTCGCCGCCCACGACAAGACAGCCGCGTACTCGTTCGAGGCGCCGCTCGTGGCCGGGGCGGCGCTCGCCGGCGCGTCCGTGGGCACGAGGGATGCCTTGGCGGCCGCCGCCGCCGACCTCGGCCTCGCCTTCCAGCTCGTCGACGACCTCATCGGCACGTTCGGAAGCCGGAGCCAGGCCGGACGCGAACCCGGCGCCGACCTTCGTGAATCGAAGCGGACGCCACTCATCGGCCTGGCCCGGCGGACGGGTGCGTGGCCGCGGGTCAGTTCGGCGATCGCGCTGGCGT
The DNA here is from genome assembly GCF_057706945.1 of Microbacterium sp. bgisy203. Taxonomy (NCBI): domain Bacteria; kingdom Bacillati; phylum Actinomycetota; class Actinomycetes; order Micrococcales; family Microbacteriaceae; genus Microbacterium; species Microbacterium sp. bgisy203. The sequence goes on from NZ_JBYIPF010000001.1 coordinate 433,674, forward strand.
ACACGGGTCCCGTCGCCGTCCGCCGTGCGCAGGAGGAGCTCGAGGCGAGCGGTGCGCGGGAGGACCTCGTGGCGCTCGTGCGCTCGTCGCTCGAGAATGCCCGCGCGCAGGCGGCTTCGCCCGATCTGTCTCCCGCCGCCGCGGCGCTGATCGGCGACATAGCCGCCGCGATCGAGGGCCGCGTCCCGTGACCACCTCCGCCCTCTACGACCGCAGCGCACAGGATGCCGCCGCCTCGGTGATCGCGAACTACTCCACGTCGTTCTCCCTCGCGACGCGGCTGCTCGGCACGCGCGTGCGCGGGCACGTGCGGAACGTCTACGCGCTCGTGCGGCTGGCCGACGAGATCGTCGACGGCGAGGCGGAGCGCGCGGGACTTCCCGCCGACGCGCAGCGGCGTCTGCTCGACGAGTTCGAGGACGAGACGTTCCGCGCGATCGACCGCGGGTTCAGTACGAACCTGATCGTCCACGCGTTCGCCTTGGCGGCGCGCGAGTGCGGCATCGGCGAAGACCTGATCCGACCGTTCTTCGCCTCGATGCGCACCGACCTCACCGAGACGTCGCACGATGCGGCATCCCACGACACCTACGTGTACGGCTCCGCCGAGGTCGTGGGACTCATGTGCCTGCAGGTCTTCGTCAACGCGGGGCGGCCCGCGCCTGTCTCCCCCGACGCCGAGCTCGTCGAGGGGGCGCGCAGGCTCGGCGCCGCGTTCCAGGATGTCAACTTCCTCCGCGACCTCGCCGACGATCGGGGGCGCCTCGGCCGCGACTACCTCGGCATCGGTGACGGCGCGACCCGCGCCGAGGTGCTCGCGCGCATCGATCATGACCTCGACGTCGCGGCCCTCGCCATCCCGCGGCTGCCTTCCGACTGCCGCCGGGCGGTCACGACCGCGCACGGGCTGTTCGCCGAGCTCGCCCGTCGCCTGCACGACGACGACGGGGCGCAGCGCGTCTCGGTGCCCACCCCCGTCAAGGCCACGATCGCCGTCAAGGCGATGGCGGGCTTCCCCCCGCGAAGGACCGACGCATGACCGCCGCAGACGACCACCGCCCGACCCCCGCCGACCACCGCTCTCCCGCCGACGGCCGCAGGCCCACCGCCGCGATCGTCGGCGGCGGCATCTCCGGGCTCGCGACGGCGGCCCTCCTCGCAGAAGACGGGTGGGACGTGTCGCTCTTCGAGGCGCGCGACCAGCTCGGCGGGCGCGCCGGATCGTGGGAGAAGGACGGGTTCCGATTCGACACGGGGCCGAGCTGGTACCTCATGCCGGAGGTCTTCGACCACTTCTTCCGCCTGCTCGGCACCACCGCCGAGGCGGAGCTCGACCTGGTGCCCCTCACCCCCGCCTACCGCGTGTACCCGGAGCCGGATCGCGGCTCGGCGGGCCCCACCGAGCCGGTCGACGTCGTCTCGGGTCGCGACGAGGCGCGCGCCCTCTTCGAGGGCCGCGAGCCCGGAGCCGGCGCGGCACTGGATGCCTACCTCGACTCCGCGTCCGAGGCCTACGACCTCGCGGTCTCGAAGTTCCTGTACGACCCGTACGCGTCGCTCGCGGGCCTGCGCGACCGGGACCTCGTGCGCCAGCTCCCCCGCCTCGCCCCGCTTCTCACGCGCTCGCTCCACCGCCACGTGTCGGCGCGGTTCGACGACCCGGTGCTCCGGCAGATCCTCGCCTACCCCGCCGTCTTCCTCGGCACCTCTCCCTACGCCGCGCCGAGCCTCTACCACTTGATGAGCTCGCTCGACCTCGACGACGGCGTGCTCTACCCCCGGGGCGGGTTCACCGCCGTCATCGAGGCGATCGCCCGGCTCGCGCGCGAGCGCGACGCGACGCTGCAGACGGATGCCGCCGTCGCCCGCATCCTCGTGGAGGGCGGCCGGGCCCGAGGCATCCGCCTCGCGGACGGCACCGAGCACCGCGCCGACCTCGTCATCTCCTCCGCCGACCTCCACCACACGGAGCAGAACCTCCTCGGTCCCGGTGAGCGGACCTATTCCGAGCGGTGGTGGCGCAGGCGCGACCCCGGCCTCGGCGCACTGCTCGTGCTCCTCGGCGTCGACGGCGAGCTTCCCGAGCTCGCCCACCACACGCTGCTGTTCAGCCGCGACTGGGAGCAGAACTTCTCCGACGTCTTCGGGGCGGACGGCAAGATCCCCGACCCCGCGTCGCTGTACGTCTGCCGCCCGTCGGCGACCGACGACACCGTCGCGCCGGCGGGGGCGGAGAACCTCTTCGTGCTCGTCCCGATCCCCGCCGACCCCTCGCTCGGTCACGGCGGCGAAGACGGCGCGGGCGACGCGGCGATCGAGGCCGCCGCCGACCGCGCCATCGCGCAGATCGCCGACTGGGCCGGCATCCCCGACCTCGCTTCCCGCATCCGGGTGCGCCGGACGATCGCGCCGGCCGATTTCGAACGCGACCTCGGCGCCTGGCGCGGCAGCGCCCTGGGCCTCGCGCACACGCTCGGGCAGAGCGCCCTGTTCCGCGCGCGGAACGCGTCGCGCATCGACGGCCTCACCTACGTCGGCACGAACGTCCTCCCCGGCATCGGGCTGCCGATGTGCCTCATCTCCGCCGAGCTCGCCGTGAAGACGGTACGGGGCGACACGAGCGCGGCGCGCCTGCCCGAGCCGGACGCCTCCCGCGCCCCCGAGCCCGCCCCCGAGCCGTCCGGCCCCCGCTGACATGGCCGGTCTCTACCTGGCGTTCCTGCTGGTATCGTTCGCCGGCATGCTCGTGCTCGACTGGCGCTACCGCCTGGCGCTGTGGGCGGCGCCCGTGCCGTCGGGGCTCGCGCTGGTTCTCGGCACCCTGTTCTTCGTCGTGTGGGATGCCGTCGGCATCGCGACCGGCGTCTTCGTGCGCGGCGACAGCCCGCTGCTGCTCGGCATCGACCTCGCCCCGCACCTGCCGCTCGAGGAGCCGGTCTTCCTCGCGTTCCTCTGCCACCTCGCCCTCGTCACGCACGCGGCGGCGATGCGGCTCGGGGCCCGCAGGCGCCGCCGCCTCGACCGTCTCGCGGCGGATCGGCGTGCGGCGCCCGCGGAGGATGCCGGCTGATGTACGGTCTCATCGTCATCCCGTTTCTCATCGTGGCCGCGATCGTGACGCTCGCGACCGCGACGCGGCCGCGGTTCGCGCAGCGGATGGGGGTGTCGGCGATCGCCGCCGTCGTGCTCGTCGTCCTCACCGCGATCTTCGACAACCTCATGATCGCAGCCGACCTCTTCACCTACCCGGAGGACCTCATCAGCGGCATCCGCATCGGGCTCGCCCCCATCGAGGACTTCTCCTACCCGGTGGCCGCGGCGTTCCTCGTCCCGGCGATCCGGTGCCTCCTGACACCGCGCAGTACGCGTGAGGATGCCGCGGAGGGCGCAGCGTGAGCGCCGAGGCGTCCGGCGCCGAGGGCTCGGGCGGCGGCGCTTCCGGCGGCGGCTCGGGTGCCGCGGGGGCGCGCACCCCGGGCGGGACGCTCCGGCAGCTGTTCGTGGCGTCGCGCCCGGTGAGCTGGATCAACACCGCGTACCCGTTCGCGGCGGCGTACCTGCTGACGACGCGGCAGATCGACGTCACACTCGTCGTCGGGACGATCTTCTTCCTCGTGCCGTACAACCTGGCGATGTACGGCATCAACGATGTCTTCGACTACGAGTCCGACCTCCGCAATCCCCGCAAGGGCGGTGCGCACGGTGCCGTCCTCGACCGGAGCTTCCATCGGACGACGCTGTGGGCGGCGGCGCTGTCGTGCCTGCCGTTCCTCGTCTATCTCGTGATCGTCGGATCCCCGGCATCCTGGCTCGTGCTCGCCCTGTCGATGTTCTTCGTGGTCTTCTACTCCGCGCCGCCGCTGCGGCTGAAGGAGCGCCCGGTCGCCGATTCGATCACGAGCAGCATCCACTTCTTCTCCCCCGCCGTGTACGGACTCGTCCTCGCGGGCGCCGTCTGGACCTGGCCGCTCGTCGCCCTCATCATCGGGTTCGCGCTCTGGGGCGTCGCGTCGCACGCGTTCGGTGCCGTGCAGGACGTCGTCGCCGACCGCGCGGCCGGGATCTCATCGATCGCGACGGCGTTCGGAGCACGGCGGACCGTCTGGTTCGCCCTCGCCTGCTACGCGCTCGCGGGCGTCGCGATGCTCTTCGTGTCGTGGCCCGGACCTCTCGCCGCGCTTCTCGCACTCCCCTACCTCGCGACCGTGTGGCCGTACCGGAACATCACCGACGAGACCGCGGCGACCGCGACGCGCGGCTGGGACCGGTTCCTCTGGCTGAACCAGTTCACCGGGTTCGCGGTGACGCTGCTCCTCATCTGGTGGGCGCTCCTCACCGCCTGACCCCGCGTGCCCCTCACCCGCAGCGAGACATCGTTCTCGCTCCGAGACGCCGGCTCCGCGCCCGCGTCTCGGGGCAGAACCGGTGTCTCGCGGCCGACGGAACCGGCGCGGGGTCAGTCGCCGCTCAGGGAGAGGAGCTTCTGCACCGCGGCGGTGAGGCGGGCGTCGGCCTCGGCGAACTTCGTCAGGTCGCCGGCCTTGAGCGCCGCGTCGCGGTCGAGCATCGCCTGCCGCGCTTCCTGGAGAGCGGCCTGGAACTGCACATCGGTGCCGGTGCCGCCGGTCGAGCCCTCGTCGCCCCCGGTGTCGCCCGGTTCGGTCGGCTCCGGCGAGGGCGTCACGTCGTTGTCGCCGGTGTCGGCGCCGGAGGTGCCCTTGAAGAGCGAGTCCAAGGCATCCTGCAACGTGTCCTCGAACGCGATCTCGTCGCCGAAGGCGACCAGGATCTTCTGCAGCGTCGGCAGCTGCGTGCCGCCGGACGACTGCACGAACACCGGCTGCACGTAGAGCAGACCGCCACCGACCGGGAGGGTCAGCAGGTTTCCGGGGAGCACCTCGGACTGACCCTGCTTCAGGATGTTGATGAAGGACGAGACGCTCGGGGCCGCATTGAAGGTGTTCTGCACCTGTCCGGGTCCGGGCACCGGGGTGTCCGCGTTGATCTCCAGCATGCGGAGCTTGCCGTAGCCCTCGGATTTCGTCCCGTCCGTCGCGCCGGCGTCGGAATCGACGGCGAGGTAGCCCATCAGCACGTTCCGGGCGTTGTCGCCCTCGGCGGCGGGGATGAACGACGTGAACATCGAGAACGCGGGGTTGTCCTGACCGGGCATCTTCATCGTCAGGTAGTACGGCGGCTGGAGGTAGGTCTTGTTGACCGGGTCATCCGGCGTGCGCCACGCGTTGTCGCGTGAGTAGAACGACGCAGCGTCGTCGACGTGGTAGGTGCCCAGCATGGCGCGCTGCACCTTGAAGAGGTCCGTGGGGTAACGGACGTGGCTCATGAGGTCGCCGCTCATCTCGGAGATGGGCTTGAGGGTCGACGGGTAGACCTTCTGCCAGGCCTGCAGCAACGGGTCGGTCTCGTCCCACGCGTACAGCGTCACCTTGCCGTCGTAGGCGTCGACGGTCGCCTTCACGGAGTTGCGGACGTAGTTGACGTCGTCGAGAGCGACCCGCGGGTTGCTGTTGGTGGTGTCGCTGATCGCGTCGCGCAGGCTCACGATCGACGAGTACGGGTACTGGTTGCTCAACGTGTAGCCGTCGATGATCCAGACGATCCGCCCGTCCACGACGGAGGGGTAGGGGTCGTTGTCGAGCTCGAGGTAAGGCGCCACCTTCTCGACGCGCGTGGCCGGGTCGCGATCGTAGAGGATCTGCGACTTCTCGTTGATCGCGTCGGAGAGGAGAATGTCGGTCGACTGGAACTTCAGCGCGTAGATCAGGCGGCTGAAGAGGTTCCCGACGCCCGGTCCGCCGTCGCCGGTGAACGTCGTGCGGGTACGGTCCGAGCCGTCCGCGCCGCGGGGGTAGTCGAGCTCGATGTCATTGGTGCCCTCGGGGGCTCCGACGATCGAGTACGCCGGCGACGACTCGCCGAAGTAGATGCGGGGCTCGTACTTCTCGCCGTCGGTCAGGGCACCCGACACGGGGATGCCGCGCTCGACGAACACCGGGTTGCCGTCGGAGGTGCGGTCGTTGCCCTTCGCCGCCACCATGCCGTAGCCGTGCGTGTAGACGAGCGTCGTGTTGTACCACGAGGCCGCCGCGCCCAGCTGATCGAGGTTGAGCTCGCGCACCGAGACGACGGTGTCCTGCGACTTGCCGTCGATCTGGTAGCGATCGACGTCGAGCGGGTCGGAGAACTTGTAGTACGGGCGGTACTGCTCGAGCTGACGCACGGTGGGCGGGATGATGGCCGGGTCCATGATGCGAATGGATGCCGTCGTGTCGGCATCCTCGCGCAGCTGCCCCGGCTCGGCGTCGGTGACGGCTTTGAAGTCGATCTTCTCGAGGCCGTCGATGCCGTACGCCGCCTTCGTCGCGTCGATGTTGCGCTGGTAGTACGGGGACTCGAGCGTCTCCTGGTTGGGGACGACCTGGAACTGGTTGACGAGCGCCGGATAGGCGATGCCGACGATGAGCGACGTCACGATCAGCAGGGCGGTGCCGATGAGCGGGAAACGCCAACGTCCGATGACGGCGGTCACGAAGAAGAGCAGCGCCACGATGACGGCGGCGATCGAGAGGATCGTCAGGCCCGGGATGACCGCATGCACGTCGACGTAGCTCGCGCCGGTGATGCGATCGCTCTGCGAGGTGAGCGTCTTGAAGCGGTCGAGGTAGAGGCTCGCCGCCTGGACGAGGAGGTAGAGACCGGCGATGACGGCGAGCTGGATGCGCGCGGCCTTCGAGATGCGGAGCTCGCGCTGACCCACCCGCACCGAACCGTACAAGTAGGCGACGACGACGGTCACCGCCAGGGAGACGAGCAGCACCGCCGACGAGAAGCCGAGGAGCGCGCTGAAGAACGGCAGCGAGAAGAGGTAGAACCCGGTGTCCATCCCGAACTGGGGGTCGGTGACGCCCGTCGAGACACGGTTGAACCACAGCCAGACGGTCTCCCACTGCGCCGACGCGGCGAACCCGGCGAAGAACCCGAAGAAGACGGGGATGCCCCACATCGCCAGCCGGCGCAGCGGCTCGACGACCTCCTGGTAGTGGTCGAGCTGCGAGCTCAACCGCGCGTAGACGGGGCGGAGCCGGTACGCGAGCTGGATCGCGACGAACACGGGAATCGCCATCGAGAAGAACCCGACGGCGAACATCGTGACGCGGCCGACCCACTGCGTCCACAGCACGCTCGAGAAGCCGAGCTGATCGAACCACAGCCAGTCCGCGTAGAGGCTCGCGAAGACGAAGAATCCCACCACGACCACCGCGATCACGGCGAGGGTGATGCCGATCGCGCGGCGGAGCGGATTGGGCGTGGCCTGGTTCGGCGCTGAGGTCGTGGTCACCCCTCCATCCTAGGCGGCCCCGATCTGAGGAGAGCCTGGTTGCCCGGAACCGTCAGGAACAGGTAGGCAGCGCACCGAGGTCGCCGCCGGAACGGATGGCGTCGAGCACCGCGAGCGCGTCGTCGAGCTTCGCGACCGAGAAGACGCGCAGCCCGTCCGGGATGTGCCCGACGACCTCGTCGCAGTTGTCGGCCGGCGCGAGGAACCAGTCGGCGCCCTCGCCGACCGCTCCGTACATCTTCTGGCGGATGCCGCCGATCGGCCCCACAGTCCCCGCCGCGTCGATCGTTCCCGTGCCGGCGACGATCTCTCCGCCGTTGAGCTCGCCGGGAGTGAGCGTGTCGATGATGCCGAGCGCGAACATCATGCCGGCGCTCGGCCCGCCGACGTTGTCGAGCTGGATCGTCACGTCGATCGGGAAGTCGTAGTCGTGGGTCGTCGAGACGCCGATGAGCCAGGTGCTCTCGCCGCCCGAGGTCACCCGCTTGGGGGTGACCGACTCCGTGAGGGTCTCCCCGCCGCGCTCGACCGTGAGCTCGACCGGAGCACCGTCGGCGGCATTGATGATCGCCCGGAGCTCGTCGGTCTGGGTGATCGGCTCCCCGTCGGCGGCGCGGATGATGTCGTCCTTCTGCAGGATGCCTTGTGCGGCGGAGTCGTCCGTGAGCGAGTACACCCGCACCATCGGCTTCACGTCGTAGCCGAGGTGCGTGAGCGCGGCCGCGGTCGCCTCCTTCTGCGAGTCGACCATCATGACGGCGCTCTCCTGATTGCGCTCCTCGGTGGTCTTGCCCGCCGGAAAGACCTGGTCGATGGGGAGCACGGCCCGCGACGGATCGAACCATGCGGCGGCCAGCTCGAACCACGAGGGGGTGCGCTCGCGCGAGCCGACGACCTGCACGGTCAGCAGGTCGAGCGCTCCCGCGGTCTCATAGGTCTGGGCACCCGAGACCGAGATGAGGGGCACCTCGTCGCCGTCGGCGTTCTTCGCGGTGCCGAGCGTGTTGAAGACGGGCCCCGGCTGCTGGATGACGAACGAGGTCGGCAGCACCGTGAGGGCGAGCAGGCACACGAGGGCGATCGTGAGCGCCCAGATGCCGAGGGTCGTGCCCCGCGAGAACCGTCGGCGCGGGGTGGGCACGATCGTCGTCCCCTCGTCGAACAGTGCCACGGCCACCCTTCCCGGCCGGTCGTTCGCGATCGGCGTACAGACGACGCCCTCACCGCACCTGCGAAACGCGCCGCGGCGGAAGTCGTGCGACTAGCGTAGAGCGAGACGAGAACCCTCTGCTGAAAGGCGCCTGACATGGCTGACGACGACGAGGCTTCCCGCTTCGAGCCCGACGACTTCCCCGCCGACTTCCAGGAGCTGCTGCGGAACCTCCTCGGCGGCGGTGGCGGCGCGTCGATCGATCCCGCGCAGCTCGAAGGGCTCTCGCGCATGGGCGTCGACCCGGCGATGCTGCAGCAGATCATGGCGCAGATGCAGGCGGCGTTCACGCGGGGCAGCGACGACGGCATCGACTGGAGCGCGGCGAAGACCCAGGCCCTCCACCTGTCGAACAAGGACGGCCTGAGCATCAGCTCGGGCGACCGCGCGGAGTTCGAGCAGGCGTTCGCGCTGGCGACCCTGTGGCTGAGTGAGACGACCACGATCTCGGAACTGGCCGCCCCGCCCGTCGCGATCACGCGCGGTCAGTGGGTCGAGGAGACCCTCCCGGTGTGGCAAGAGCTCGCCGAACCGGTCGCCGATTCGATCGCGGGCGCCCTCACCTCGGTGATCGACGAACAGACGCCCGAGGAGATGAAGCAGCTCGTCGCCGGAGCGGGCGCGTTCATGCGCCGCATCGGAGGGTCGCTGTTCGCCTCGCAGCTGGGCGGTGTCATCGGTCGTCTCTCGCTCGAGGTGGTCTCGGGCGGCGACGTCGGCATCCCCGTCATGCCCGACGGCGTGGCCGCGATCCTCCCGCAGAACTTCGACGACTTCGGGCGGGATCTCGAGGTCACCGACGACCAGCTCGCGCTGTACCTCGCGACCCGCGAGCTCGCCCACGCGCGCCTCTTCCGGCACGCGAAGTGGTTGCGCCTGCATGTCATCTCGCAGGTGACGGAGTTCGCCCGCGGCATCCACGTCGACACGAGCGCGCTCGAAGACCTCGCCTCGCGCTTCAACCCGTCGGCGCCCGAGGAGCTGCGCGCGGCGCTCGAGTCCGGCGCGCTCCTCCCCCAGCGCACACCCGCGCAGGATGCCGCTCTCACGCGCCTCGAGAACCTCCTCGCGACGATCGAGGGCTGGGTCGAGGTCGTGACCGAGGACGCCACGGCGCGTCTGCCCGAGGCGGCACGCATCGCCGAAGCCGTGCGGCGGCGGCGCGCCGTGGGCGGCCCCGCCGAGCAGGCGATGGCCTCGCTCGTGGGCCTCGAACTTCGACCGCGACGATTGCGCGAGGCATCCGCGATGTGGCGCGCCGTCACCGACGCGGTGGGGGTCGCCGAGCGCGACAGCCTGTGGGACTATCCCGACCTCATGCCCGACGCGTCGGACATCGACGACCCGCAGGCCCTCATCGCGCGCCTGCAGGCGCGCGCGGCCGGCGAGGAGCCGCCGCGCGACGCGATGGACGAGGCGCTCGAAGAGCTCCTCGCCGAAGCCGCCGCGGGAGACGCGGCGGCGGACGAAACGGGCTCGAGGAGCAGCGACGCCGCGGCCGGCGACGACCCCGCGACGGACGACCCCGGGACGGACGACCCCGGGACGGACGACCCGCGGCCTGTGTGACCGCCCCTGTGGACAACCTCGGCGGTGCGTGGGCGTTCTCGGCAGGATCGCCTCATGCTGCGACTCGCCCCCTCCCACCCGCCGCTGTGGCGCACCCCCTCGTCGATGCAGCTCGGCTCGGACGGCGCGGTCCGTCTCGATGAGGTCACCCCGTGGCAGGAGCGGCTCCTCGACGCGCTGCGCGACGGCATCCCGGATGCGATGCTCCTCCCCCTCGCGCGGAGCCTGGGCGCCTCGGCGACGGACGCGGAGCGCTTCGTCGCCGAGATCAGCGGCGCGCTGACGACGGTTTCGGCCGAGCCGGTGCGCGTGCAGGCCGAGCTGCCGAGCGAGATCGGCTTCGCCGAGGCGGATGCCTTCGATCACGGCTGGCGTGCCGCCGGCCTCGATCCGGCATCGGTCACACGGTGGCCCGCGACGGACCCCGAGCCGGACGTCCCGATGATCCTCGTCGCGGATCTGCTGGTCGATCCGCGGCGCGCGTCGACGCTCATGGCAGCGGACGTGACCCATCTTCCCGTGGCGCTGTGCGGTGACCGCGTCGTCGTGGGACCGATCGTCGTGCCCGGGGCCACCGCGTGCCTGACGTGTCTGCACGCGCACCGTACCGACGACGACGCCGGATGGCCGCTGGTCGCTGCGCAGCTGATCGGGCGGGAGCGCACACCGACCGACACGGGGCTCATCCTCGAGGCCGCGGTGCTCGCGGCACGGATGTTGCGCGCGGCGCCGGAGTCGGCCACAGGCGAGAGCTCGGTCTCGGTGACCCTCAGCCGCGCGGACGTGCGGCGGGTCTGGCACTCCCACCGCCCGCACGCACGGTGCCTCTGCCGGTCTCCTGAAGCGCCGGCCCGATCTCCCGAAGGAATCGCGACGCCGCACGCGGACGCGCGTTCACGTTCCCCCCACGCTCCGACCACGACAGTGACAGGCTACGCGCGGCCCGCGTGATGCCGACGTAGGTCAGCCGGCGCTCCTCGTCGATCTGCTCGAACGTCGTCGCGTAGGAGATCGGCAGCAACCCCTCCGCGAGGCCGACCAGGTGCACGTGGTCCCATTCGAGACCCTTCGCCGCGTGCAGCGTCGCGAGGGTGATGGTGCGCAGCGCCGGCTCGTGCTGATCGCGACCGCGTGCGATGAGCGTGTCGGTGAACGCGCGCAGCGTGGTGCCGTCCGGCGCCTCTTCGGCGAGGCGGAGGACGGCCGCCCTCGCCTCCCACGCGTCGCGGAGCGCTCCGCCCGCCGGCGGCGGATCATCGGTGAGGCCCAGCGAGCGCAGCACGTCGCGGACGGCGGCGAGGAAGGTCGTCTCGACCGGCGCGACCGATGCGCCGCGGAGCGCGAGGACCGCCTGACGCACCTCGGGGAGGTCGAAGAAGCGCTTCCCGCCGAGCACCGTCGCCGGGATGCCACGCGCGGCGAGGGCGCCCAGGATCGGTGCCGACTGCGCGTTGGCGCGGTACAGGATCGCGATGTCGTCGGGCAGGATGCCGGAGGCCAGCTGCGCCGCGACGGCGGCCGCGACCCCCTCGGCCTCGGCCGCATCCTCGGGGTAGCCGGTGACCGTGGGGAGCGGGCCGGCCGGCCGTGTCGACGCCAGGGCGAGCGCCCCGGGCCGGCCGCGCATGAGCCCGTTCGCCGCACCCAGGATCGACGGATCGGAGCGGTAGTTGTGCTCGAGGCGCACGACCTGGGCATCCGGGTAACGTCCCGCGAACTCCAGAAGGTAGCGCGGGTCGGCGCCGGCGAACGAGTAGATGGTCTGGCTCGCGTCGCCGACGACGCACAGATCCCGGCGGTCGCCGAGCCAGAGCTCCAGAAGACGGTTCTGCACGGGCGAGACGTCCTGGTACTCGTCGACCGTGAGGTGGCGGTACTGCTCATGCACGGCCGCGGCGACGCGGGGCTCCGACTCGAGCATGCCGGCGCAGGCGAGCAGGACGTCTTCGAAGTCGAGTTGGCGTCGCTCGTCCTTGACCTTCTCGTACATGCGCATGAGGTCGGCGAGGGCTTCGGCATCCATCGCGCCGAGCCCCGAAGGATGCGCGGCCGCGTCCTCGTCGATCGTCCGCATCGCGACCTTCCGCCACTCGATGCGGCTCGCCACGTCGCGGAGGGTGGCCGCGTCGAGGCGGAGGCGGAGCGCGTCGGCGGCCTGCCCGAGAATGCGCACCTTCTTGTCGATGATCGAGGGCGCGACGTCGCCGACGAGCTGCGGCCAGAAGAAGTTCAGCTGGGCGAGCGCCGTCGCGTGGAACGTCCGGGCCGCGACGCCGTCGACGCCGAGCGCGCGCAGGCGTCCGCGCATCTCGCCCGCCGCCTTCGCCGTGAACGTCACGGCCATGACCCGGCCCGGCGAGTAGGCGCCGGTGTCCACGCCGTGCGCGATGCGGTGCGTGATGACGCGCGTCTTGCCGGTGCCGGCGCCGGCGAGCACGCACACCGGGCCGCGGAGGGCCGATGCCGCGACGCGCTGCTGCTCGTCGAGCCCGGCGAGGGCATCGCTCATGGGGTGCGCTCCACCCAGTCGACGATGAGACGGCGCGCGATGGAGGCGGAGCCGGGGAGAGCGACCTCACCGTGCCCCGCGAGCGCCGCGACGAGCTCGTCGCGCGTGAACCACCGTACGTCGACGATCTCCACGCCGTCGGGCGCGGGCGCCGCATCCGCCGCGACGCGGGCGTGGAATCCGAGCATGAGCGAGCGCGGGTACGGCCACGACTGCGACGCGCGATAGCGGCTCTCGACCACCGTCACCGCCGCTTCCTCGCGGATCTCGCGGACGATCGCGCCCTCGAGCGACTCCCCCGCCTCGACGAACCCGGCGAACGTCGAGTACACGTTGCGGCTGCGCCACAGCGCGTTCTGCCCGAGGAGCAGTCGTTCGCCGTCGTGCGAGTGGACGGCGACGATCACCGCGGGATCGGTGCGCGGGAAGTGGGTGCGGCCGCAGTGCGGGCACAGCCGCGACCAGCCGGCTTCGCGGACGCCGGTGCGTGTTCCGCAGGCGGAGCAGAACGGCGCCTCGACGAGCCACCGCCCGAGGGCCACCGCTTCGACGAGCGTGCCCGCATCGACCGCGTCGAGGTCGCCCCCGACGACGCGCAGCGGCGTCCACACCGCTCCCCCCATCGCCTGGACCGGCGCCGGCGCGTCGGCCGCCGTGGCAGCCAGGAGCACCGCGGCGCCGCCGTGCGCCCGTCCGAGGAAGGCCCACTCGGCATCGCCCGCGATGTCGCCCACCGCCACGGTGTGCACTCTCGTGCCCTCCGCCACGACGAGCCCCCGGTCGCCGTGCACGGGCACGACCCGGGACGAGGCATCGGCGCGAAGACGATCCAGCAGGTCCGGCTCGGCGCGTTCGTCGGCGGAGCGATCGATGCCCGCGCGCGCCAGAGCGGGCGGCGGCGGGGCGTCGGATCCAGTCATGCGGGACCTTCCTTGCCGGGCGTGGCGCGCACTCTGACGGGGCACCGCAGACCTACCCTGGGGGCATGGCACGCTCTCCTCTCACTCTAGCCGCGTCGGTGACCTCGGCCCTGCCCCACGCGCAGGTGGTCGGTGTGGGACCGCTGAGCGAAGGAACATCGGGACGGTACGACAGCGCGATCGCGGACCTCGACGACGGACGGCGCGTCGTCGTCCGCGTGCCCGTCGACGATGCGGCCGACGCCGACCTCGTCGCCGAGGCCCGCGCGCTGACCGCGCTGACCGCGGGCGTGCGCCGCGTGCTCCCCTTCGGCGCCCCCGACGTGCTCGGTCAGACCCGCGTCGACGGGCGGCACACCCTCGTGCAGACGCTCCTGCCCGGGTACCGTGTCGACGCCGGCCACGTGCCCGCCGGCCGCGGCATCGCGACCGCGCTGGGCGCGGCGACGGCACAGGTGCACGATCTTCCCGTCACGGTCGTCCGCGACGCGGGCCTTCCCGTCCTGACGACGGCGCAGGTGCGTCAGGAGGCCGAGAACCTCCTCGATGCCGCCGAGGCGACCGGGCTGCTCCCCTTCGGCCTGCTCCGCCGGTGGAGCACGGCGCTCGCCGCCGACGCCCTGTGGCGGTTCGAGACGACCGTCATCCTCGGCGGCGTCGACCCGGCATCCTTCGTCTTCGAGGACGACGCCGACGGCGTCCCGGTCGTGACGGGCCTGCTCGCCTGGGGCGCGCTGGGTGTCGGCGACCCGGCCGTCGACCTGCGTTGGACGGCGTCGGCGCCCTCCGCCCGCGACGACGTGCTGGATGCCTACGCCCACGCGTCGCACCGCGCTCCGGACCCGCAGCTCGCCGAGCGCGCCCGGCTGCACGCCGAACTGGAGTTCGCGCGCTGGCTCGTCCACGGGCACGCGAGCGGCGCGGGCGACGTCGTCGCCGACGCGGTCGCCCTGCTCGAGGCTCTCGACGAGAACGTGCGCGACCAGCCCGCCGTCATCCACGGTGCGGTCACCGCCGACGACGCGATCGCCGCGAGCGCGCGGGTGCCCGCCGGGGTCGCCGGGCCCGTCGACACGTCGATGCACACCGACACCTACGACGCCGACACTCTCGCCGGGTTCCTCGAGGACGAAGCCGCGCGCGCCGCGACGGAGGTCGACCCCGACGCGACTGCGCCCGTCGAGCTCTCCGCGTGGGCGGGTCTGCGCGAGGACGACGTCTTCGGAACCGGGGGTGTGCCCGCCACGGACGCCCGCGTTCCGACGAACGCCGCGGCCGAGCCCCGCGATGACGAGGATGCCGACGACGACGATCCGGGCGCGGCTGCGCGGAACGCGATGCGTCGCTGGACCGGCACCGACTGAGCGCCCCGTCGCGTCGGTCACGTCGGTCAGGTCTGTCACCTCGGCCGCCTCAGTCGCCTCAGTCGCGGATCACGAGGTCGTCCGCCACGTAGTACAGCGCGACGTCGATCGCGCTCTCGGGGATGCCCGTGCGCGCGTGGTAGGCGCGACGATACAGCCGCAGCTGCAGCAGCCGTTCCTCGCGCTCGCGGGTCGTCCGCGGCGGGGCGCCCGTCTTCCAGTCGACGATCTCGATCCTCTCCCCGCGACGGTAGACGGCGTCGAGCTTGCAGATCGCGATGTGGGGGCGGCCGTCGGGGAGGAGGTCGTCGAGGGCGACGTCGATCTCGACCTCGACCTCGACGGGCTGCAGGTCCGCCCACTCGGAGGCGAGGAAGCGCGCGATGAGGTCATCGAGCGCGCGGGCGTCGGCGGGTGAGACCCCGCTGTCCTCGTCGCTCTCCCACAGCGTTTCATCGAGCGAGGTGCCGGAGCCGGTGAGACCCGAGCGCTGCTCGACCCAGGCGTGGAAGAGGGTGCCGAGCCGCGTCTGTCGGTAGGGGCGCTCGGGCATCGGGAGCGCAAGGGACGCGACGGTGCCGGCGTAGTCGGAGACGAAGTCCTTGTAGCGCGACGCGGGCACGCGCGTCGGAGCGCTCCCCGCCGTCCGCGTCGAACGTTCCGCACGTTCAGCGAGAAGGAGTGCGAGGTCGCGCGACGGCGTCGCCGGCGGCGCCGTCTGCGCGGCGCGCACCTGCGCGGCGGCGCGCTCGACGGTGCCCCGTCGGGCGCCGAGCGCGTCGATCGGCCACGACAGCAGTCGCTCCTGATCGAGGTACGGGTTCTCTCCGGCATCCTCGGGCACGTCCAGCGGCAGCGCCAGGCTCGCGGCGATCTCGCCGAGGAAGCGGCTCGGCGGGCGGGGCGACGCCGTGCCCGACCACGCCGATCCCGTCAGCAGCAGCCGATCACGGGCGCGCGTGACCGCGACATACGCCAGGCGGCGCTCCTCGTCGAGGTGGCGGTCCTTCAGCGCCGCCTTGAAGCGCTCGAGCGCACCGCGGAGATCCTGCTGCGTCGGTGCGTCGTCGATGCTCCAGGCGAGCTGGGGCAGCCAGTGCCGGTCACCGCGGAACGGGTAGGGCAGAACGCCGAACCGCAGCCAGCCGAGCCCGTCGCGGGGCTTCGCCGGAAGCTCGTCCTCCACGAGGCGCACGACGGCGACGGCATCCCACTCCAGCCCCTTCGACCCGTGCACCGTGAGCAGCTGGACGACATCGTCCTCGGGTGGCTCGGTGCGCGGCGCGAACTCGTCCGCGCGCTCGGCGCGGTCGAGCCACGCCAGGAGCGCCGTCAGCGAACCGCTGTCGTCGGTCGCGAGGAAGCCGTGCAGTTCATCGACGAACGCCCGCAGCTGCTCCCCCGCGATGCGCGCGGGACCGCGGGCCTCGTTCGCGGCCAGCTCGACGTCCAGGCGCAGCTCGACCTCGATGAGGCGGACGAGCTCGGGGACGGGCAGCCCGGCGGCGCGCCGGAGGCCCCCGAACACCGCGGCCGCCTCCCGCAGGCGCCCCCGTGCAGCGGGGGTGAACGCCGCCAGCCAGCCGTGGTCGTCCGGCACACGACCGACGAAGTCGAGCGCGTCGATGAGCGATGCCCCTTCGTCGCCGGAGCGGCGCAGCCGGGCGAGCGTGTCGGCGTCGAGCGCCTGGAGTCCGGCGTCGTGGCGGCCGAGGCGCCGCGCCAGCGCCGCGAGGGCGCGGAGATCGGGGAGACCGATCGACCAGCGCGGTCCCGCCAGGAGGCGGAGCAGCGCCGACCCCGCCCGCGGATCGCTGATCACGCGGATCGTTGCGACGACATCGACCACCTCGGGGGTCGACAGCAGTCCACCGAGGCCGAGGATGCGATGCGGGATGCCGCGGCGCGCGAGCGCGTCAGCGAAACGGATCATGTGCTTCTTCGCCCGGAAGAGGATGGCGCCGGTCGTCTCGAGGCCCTCCCGCCGGCGCTCCGCGCGGACGTCGCCGAACCACGCGGCGACACGCTCCGCCTCCGCGTCCGCATCGTTCTCGTAGGCGATGTCCACAAGGCCGCCGGGCGCGCCGGGACGCGCAGTCAGCTCGCCGACGGGGACGGGCGTGCGGTCCGCGAGCGGGGCGAGCACGGCGTTCGCTGCGTCCAGCACCCGCGCCGAGTTCCGCCAGCTCGTGAGGAGCGAGTAGGTGCGCACCGGTCGCGCCGCACCGTCGTCGGCCGTCCCGCCGAACGCCGCGGCGAACCCGCCGAGGTTCCCGGCGCTCGCGCCGCGCCACCCATAGATCGACTGGTGCGGATCACCCACGGCCATGACCGCGGTGCCCCGGAACAGCGTTGCCAGCAGGTCGCTCTGCACGACCGACGTGTCCTGGTACTCGTCGAGGAGCACGACGCGGTATCGCGCGCGCATCTCTGCGGCGACAGCCGGGTGCGCCTCGACGATCTGCAGCGCCCCCGCGACCTGGTCGGCGAAGTCGATGAGTCCGCGGCGGCGCTTCTGGGTGTCATAGTCCCGGGCGAGCGCGGTGAGCTGCGGTAGCCACGCGACGGGCGCGACGGCGTCGCGCACGGGGGCGAGCGGACCCGATCCGCGCTGGGACGGCCGATCCAGCACCTCGGTGAGCTCTCCGGCGAAGCGCGCGATCTCGTCGAGGTCGGCGCGATTGTCGACGGCGTCGCGGGCGAACTGCAGGGCGGCGTCGATGATCGTCGACGGGCGTCGCTCGATCTGCTCGAGGCCCGGGTCGTCGGAGGCGTGCACGACGCTGCGCATGAGCAGCCACGCCGCCGACTCGCTGAGCACCGCGGACTCGGGGTCATGGCCGATCCGCACAGCGTTCTCGCGGACGAGCTGGTCGGCGAAGCTGTTGTACGTCGCGACGACCGGGCGGTGCAGGAGGGTGTCGTCGGCATCCGTCGGCGGCGCGTCCGCCGTCTCGGAGGCAAGGGCGACGTCGGCGGCGAGGGCGTCGAGAGCCGCGCGCCGCCTGGCCTCGGCCGTGCGCGCGTCGCCCCCTCGCTCGATCTGACCTCGCTCGATGGACCCGAAGACCTCGAGCGCACCGCGCCGGTGCAGATCCTCGAGGTGCGGGAGGAGTCCGCGCCGCTCGAACTCGCCCAGCCGGGCGAGGCGCCGTTGGATGCGCTCGGCGAGCTCGCCCGCGGCCTTCCGCGTGAAGGTGAGTCCCAGCACCTCGTCGCGGCGGACGAGGCCGTTCGCGACGAGCCACACCACCCGTCCCGCCATCGTCTCGGTCTTGCCGCTGCCGGCGCCGGCGACCACGAGCGCGGGCTCGAGCGGGGCGGCGATGACGGCAGCCTGCTCGGGCGTCGGCGGGAACTGGCCGAGCGCCGCGGCGATCGCCTGCGGAGACAGCGTCGCCGGCGCGGCGAACGTGCCCGGCGACGACGGCGTCGAGATCACGCTCATTCGCTCACCGGCCCGATCGTGTGGATGCGGCAGAGCCCATGCGTGTGGTCGTCGCGGCAGTGCGCCTCGTACGGCGCGAGGAACTCGCGCCCGCCCATCACCTCGACCGCCGCGCCGATGCGCCCGGTGAACGCGGCGCGCGTCTCATCGTCGAACGGGGGCTGCGCGGGCGTCGCGTAGGGCGCTCCGCGGGTGGGCTTGAGGACGAGGAGCTTGGCGCCCCCGGAGGGATGGCCGCCCGCCGCCGGGATCGCACCGTTCTCGAAGGCGAGCTGGTAGGCGCTCAGCTGCGGGTTGTCGACCGCCGCCCCGGGGCCGGTCGCCTGCGCGCGCCCCGTCTTCAGGTCGACGATGACGACGGTCCCCTCCGCGGTGAGTTCGACGCGGTCGATCGTGCCGCTGATGAGGGCCGGCTGCGCGGCGCCGGGAACGGGGAGTTCGAGCTCGAAGTGCGGCTCGGCCCCGAGGAGCGTCGTGCCGGCGGCGTGCACGTCACGGAGGTAGCGGCCGAGCCGGGCGACGAGGTCTCGGGCACGGGCCCGTTCGGTGCGTTCGATCCAGGCGGCCTCGAACTCCAGCTCGCCCCAGCGACGCTCGACCTCCGCCCAGAGGTCGTCCGCGGTCGGCGCATCGCCGTCGCCCTCTGCGTGCTCGAGCGCCGCGTGGATGAGCGTGCCGAGGCCCGCGCCCACGCTCCCGGCGTCACCGCCGAGGTCGCCGATGACCCAGTTGAGCTGGCACTCGTCGATCGCCTCGAGTTTCGACGGCGACACCCGCACCTGTTCGGTCTCGAGGTCGTAGAGCGGCCCCGTGCTCGTCGGCGCGGCCACCCCGTACCACTCGGCGGGGTCGGCGCCCGCGACGCCCGCCGCGGCGAGGAGCGCGAGCTGACCGGATGCCTCGGCGCGCGCGGCGGAACCGGATCGCCCGTCGGTCAGCGTGCGGCGGTAGCGGGCGACGAGACCGCGCAGCGACAGCGGGTGCTCCGCGTTCGCCGGTGCCGGCTCGGCGGGCGGGAGGAACTCGTACAGCACACTCGGCCCCGTGTCGTCGTCGTCGACGGCCGTGACGATGAGGCGCGTCCGCGCCCGCGTGAGCGCGCGCACGAAGAGACGCAGCTCATCGTGCAGCACCCCGCGACGCAGGTCGAGCGCATCGGGGGCACGGCCCTCGCCGATCGTCGCGAGTCGCCACGTGTCGAAGAGGCCCCCGCGGGTGCGGAGGTTCGGCCAGACACCGTCCTGGACACCCGCGATGACGACGGTGTCGAACTCGGTCCCGAGGGCCGCGGCGGGGGTCAGCACACGGACGACGCCCGTGGGCGACGGCGCTGCGAGCCGGTCCTCGGCGACGTCGGAGAGCAGCACCGACCGGATGAACGCCAGGGGCGACGTGCCGTCGGCGCGCTCGCCGTGACGTTTCGCGGCCTGGAACAGCGCGACGACGGCGTCGAGGTCGCGCCGCGCCTGATCGGCGAGGGGTCCGTGACCGCTCGCGGCTTCCCGCCACGACTTCTCCCATCCCGATCTCTCCCACGCGGTCCACAGCAGTTCGTGCGCGGTCGCCCCCTCCTCCACCTGCGCGCGCAGCTGCGCGAGGGTGTGCGAGATCCGCGCGGCGCGGCGACCCTCGCGCGTGTCGAGCAGCTCGAACTCGAGGGGATGCCGAAGCCCCGACGCGACCAGCTCCCGCCCACTCGGAACTGTCGCCGCGGCTTCTCCGTCCGTCTCCTCCGCCGCCGCCGACGCGGCGCGGACCGCTTCGTGACGAAGCGTCGTACGCAGGCGCCGCACCTCCACGGCATCCAGCCCGCCCGCGCGCAGGGCGCTCTCCGCATCGTCGCGCTCCCAGTCGTCGCGCGCGGCGAGGTCGACCAGCAGCAGGAGGTCGCGCACGGCCCGCGTCTCGCCGAGGGTGCGGCCCTGACCGCTCGCGGTCGGCACGTCGCGCGCGGCGAGCTCCGCTTCGAGGGCGGCGACCTGTCGACTGTCGTGCGCGATGACGCCGCACTGGTCCCACGGGATGCCGTCGTGCACGTGCCTCTCGCGGAGGAGCCGCGCGATCGTGTCGTACTCCTCGCCGGCCGAGCGGAGGGCGAACGCGCGCACCGAGCGGGTGGACGGGTCGGCGCTCTCCTGATCGGGTAAGTCATCGGGCAGGGCATGTGCACCCCGCGACTGCGGCGGACGCCGGTGCGCGACGACTCCCGCCGCGCCGATGCGCGCCGTGACCTCGGCGGCGAGGTCACGCAGGGCGTCCGATCCGCGATGCGCGCCGTCGAGCACGTGCAGCTGCCCTCCCGCGGCCAGGCGGGCGAAGTTCTCCGGCCGCGCGCCGCGGAACGCTCCCGACGCGACGTCCGGGTCGCCGAACGCGAGCACCGCGACGCCGCTCGCGCGGTACGCCTCCATCAGCTCGACGCCGCCGAGGGTGAGTTCCTGCGCATCGTCGACGAGAAGCGCACGCACCCGCCCGGTTCCGCCGCGCGCAGGCGAGTCGAGGGGCAGGGTCCGCGCCAGGCCGATCGCTTCCCGCACGAGGCCCGCCGCGTCGCGGTGCGCTCCGCGCATGCGCGCGCGCACCGCGAGGTAGTCGTCGGCGAACGACGCGAGCGCCGCCCACGCCTCCGGCCCGTCGTGGTACGCGAGCTCCGCGAGGCTCGGCGGGTCGATGCCGAGGTCGGTGCACTCGGCGAGGAAGGCGCGCAGCTCTGCCCGGAATCCCCGGGTCGCCCGGATCTCGGCGCCCAGCCACGACGGCCAGCGCCGGATGCCGGACACCTCGTCCTCCGCGTCGCCGTCGAGCAGCTCTTGCACGATGCGGTCCTCATCGGGGCCGGTGAGCAGCTGCGGCGGCTCGAGCCCGGAGTGCACCGCGTGCGCCCGGACGAGCTGGTAGGCGAACGCCGCCACCGACCGCGCGAGGGGCCCGGGCGTCGCGATCCGCACGGCGAGGGCGAGGCGATCCCGCAGCTCCGTCGCGCCCTGCCGCGTCGGCGTGAGCACGAGCACCTCGTCGGCGTCGAGACCCGCGGTGAGCAGCGCAGCCACACGCTCCACGATCGCGGTCGTCTTGCCCGACCCGGGTGCACCCACCACGACCCCCGAGGCATCCGCCGGGAGATCGACGACGGCGCGCTGAGCGGGATCGAGGGGCATGCCCTCCACGCTAATCGCCACCGCCGACACCGCCGCGGGCGTTCCGGTGTTCCGGCGTTCGCGCAGAGCGAGCGGCGAGCCGCCCGCGGCGGGGTCCCGACCCGCCTGCCGTGTCGTAGAGTCGAGATGCGCCCGCCGGGGCGCGACGACTTCGGAAAGGCCAGGCATCATCGTGGAGATCCGCATCGGCATCGCGAACACTGCTCGTGAGCTCAACTTCGAGTCCGCCCAGTCGGCGGATGCCGTCGCCCAGGCCGTCACGACGGCGCTCGAGTCCGGCCAGAGCGCCGTCAGCTTCGTCGACGTCAAGGGGAACACCTACATCGTCCCGACGGCGGGCATCGCCTTCATCGAGGTGGGCACCGAAGAGTCCCGCCGCGTCGGCTTCGTCGCCTAGGTCTCCCTCCGATCGGACCCTCGTGCAGATCCTCCTCGCGCTGATCTTCGGCGCCACCCTCGGCGCCGTCCTGCACTACCTCATGCCGGGACGGACGACCCGCGGCGCACTCCTCGCGCCGATGCTCGGCGCCGTCGTGGGCGGTCTCGTCTACCTGGTGCTCACCTGGGCGGGTGTGACCGCCGACAACCCGTGGCTCTGGGTCGCCGCGCTCGGCGCCCCCATCGTCGTCGTCCCGCTGACGCTCCTGGCCCTCACCCGTGCGCGCAACACGCACGACGCGGAGGAACAGCTGCGCCTCCGCATCTCCTGACGGACGGCCGCGCCCGGTCCCGCTCAGGACTCAGCGAGGACTCAGGAGTGACTCAGGGGTTGAGGCCCATCTCCGCCATCCGCCGGGAATGCCCGGCCAGCAGGTCGGTGAACACCGGCTCGACCCTCTTCTCCTCCGCGGCATCCAGCGTCTGCGGCCGTAGCGCCCCGCGAGCGATGAGCAGCGTGTCGCCGACCAGGCGCCGACCCCAGAGGCTCAGCAGGTCGCGCCACTCCTCGTCGCTCGCGATCGCCTCAGTGACGATGTCGACGAGGGCACGACGGTCCCCGCCGTGCAGGATCTGCGCCACCCGGTTGCCGGTCATCCCGTAGCTCGCCGACAGCGCCAGGTAGAAGTCGTCGAGCATGCCCGCCGTGACGTGCACGGACAGCATCGTCTCGAGCGGGCGCGCTCCATGGGTCTCGCGGCGGAAGGCATCCAGCGGCTCGCGGAACGGAAGCATGAGGTCGAGCGGATCATCCCCGCGCTCGCGGATCAGCGTCACGAGGTCGCGATGCTTGACGAGCGCCGACCCGGCGGCGAGCGACAGCGCCTCCTTGTGGGAGAGCTCGGGCGTCGGCGCGATGAGTTCACTGAGCGTCTCGAAATAGCCGAGCTGGAGGTACGCCGCCTGGCCCAGGTAGGTGTCGATGTCGGGAGCGAGCTCCTCGAAGTCGACGCGCCGGACGTCGCCGAAGTCGCCGCGCGAGCGGATCTTGAGTGTGCGGGTGGCGGGGCGACGACGCTGCCAGGGCCAAGTGACCATGACGACAGCCTAGAGGCCGGATGCCGCGACGCCCGCGGCCGCCTCCCCGACTGCGCCGTCGGGCTCTGCCGTCGCCTGCGGCGTCCTGTCGCACGTCTCCGGTAGGCTTTCCCTGTCCCGGCGATGGATCGGGACCGCCGCGCCTGTGGCTGAGTGAAGGGCGTGGACTCCCTCACCCGGCGGCTTCTCACCGCCAGACAGGCACGTATCGTGACGACATTCGCAGACATGGGCGTGGACGCCGACATCGTCGAGGCGCTCGCGGCGAAGGGCATCGAAGACGCCTTCCCGATCCAGGAGCAGACCATCCCGCTCGGGCTTCCCGGTCAGGACATCATCGGCCAGGCCAAGACCGGCACCGGCAAGACGTTCGGCTTCGGCATCCCCGTGGTGCAGCGCCTCGGTCTCGACCCCGCGCCCGGGGTCAAGGCGCTCATCGTGGTTCCCACGCGCGAGCTCGCCGTCCAGGTCTACGAGGACATGGACATGCTCACCTCGAACCGCTCGACGAGCGTCGTGGCGATCTATGGCGGAAAGGCCTATGAGGGCCAGATCGACCAGCTGAAGGCCGGCGCGCAGATCGTCGTCGGCACGCCCGGCCGCCTCATCGACCTCAGCAACCAGCGCCTGCTCGACCTGTCGAACGCGACCGAGGTCGTCCTCGACGAGGCCGACAAGATGCTCGATCTCGGTTTCCTCCCCGACATCGAGAAGATCTTCCAGAAGGTCTCCCCCGTTCGCCACACGATGCTCTATTCGGCCACCATGCCGGGGCCGATCGTCGCGCTCGCCCGCCGGTTCATGTCGAACCCCATCCACATCCGCGCCAACGACCCCGACGAAGGGCTCACGCAGGCCAACATCAAGCACCTCGTCTACCGGGCGCACTCGCTCGACAAGGACGAGGTCATCGCCCGCATCCTGCAGGCCGAGGGCCGCGGTAAGACGGTCGTGTTCACGCGCACCAAGCGCGCCGCCCAGCGCCTCGTCGACGAGCTCAACGACCGCGGCTTCAACGCGGGCGCCGTCCACGGCGACATGAGCCAGGAAGCGCGCGAGCGCTCGATGGCTGCGTTCAAGGCCGGCAAGAAGGACATCCTCATCGCGACCGACGTCGCCGCCCGCGGCATCGACGTCGACGACGTGACCCACGTCATCAACCACACGATCCCCGACGACGAGAAGACCTACCTCCACCGCGCCGGGCGCACCGGCCGCGCCGGTAAGACCGGAATCGCGGTGACCTTCGTCGATTGGGAAGACCTGCACAAGTGGGCCCTCATCAACCGGGCGCTGGAATTCGGCCAGCCCGAGCCGCAGGAGACCTACTCGTCGAGTCCGCACCTGTATGAGGACCTCGACATCCCCGCCGGCACCAAGGGACGCATCGCGAAGGCGCCGAAGACGGGAACGGTCCGCACGCAGCAGCCGGCCCGCGCGGCGGATGCCGCCGCAGAG
The DNA here is from genome assembly GCF_057706945.1 of Microbacterium sp. bgisy203. NCBI lineage: Bacteria > Bacillati > Actinomycetota > Actinomycetes > Micrococcales > Microbacteriaceae > Microbacterium > Microbacterium sp. bgisy203. The sequence continues at coordinate 458,146 of NZ_JBYIPF010000001.1, forward strand.
GGCACCGGAGAGGGCGGCACCCGCCGCCGTCGTCGCCGCCGTTCAGGTGGGGCCCAGGTCGGCGCGACGTTCGCCGAGGGAACGCAGAGCGGTGCGGATGCCGCGGCATCCGCGACGGCCACCGCGGAGCGGGGCGCCGAGGGCGCGGGCACGCACGACGGTGCGGGCAAGGAGCACCGCGACGGCAACGCCGCGCCCGCACGCCGCCGCCGTCGCCGTCGCGGCGGCTCCGGCAGCGGAGCCCCGCAGGCACCCGCCGGCGCGTGAGGCGTATGACGCGCGCGTAACGTTTCCGGCCCACAGGGCCGGCACGTCACTACAGTGAGCATCAGGCGGCACCCCCCCCGCCTCTCACAGTGGGGAGCACATGATGCGTGTCATCGCGGAAGCCGTCGAATACCAGGGGTTCTGGGCATCGTTCTGGGACATCATCTGGTGGTTCCTGGCGGTCTTCATCTGCGTCGCCTACCTGTTCGCGCTGTTCGCCATCATCCTCGACATCTTCCGCGACCCGAAGCTCAGCGGCTGGGCCAAGGCGATCTGGCTGATCTTCCTGATCTTCTTCCCGCTGATCACCGCGCTTGTCTACCTGATCGCGCGTGGACGCGGCATGGGAGACCGTCAAGCCGCGCAGGCCGTCGCCTACAAGAACGCGCAGGATGACTACATCCGCTCCGTGGCGGGGTCCAGTCCCACCGACCAGATCGCGCCGGCGAAGGCCCTGCTCGACTCGGGAGCCATCACGCCCGCGGAGTACGAGAAGCTGAAGGCCAAGGCGCTCGCCTGACGATCGGAGCGTGCGCCCGGCTGTCAGGACGGGAAGACGGGCGCACCGCCGGTTGCGCCAGAGATGATGCGCGCGACCATCTCGTCGGTCGTCGTGAACTCCCCCGGCTGGTTGGGCTTTCCGGCGCCGTGGTAGTCGCTCGACCCCGTCACGATGAGGTCGCGCTGCGCGCAGAGCTGTCGGAGGCGCGACAGGGCGGGTTCCACGTTCTCGCGGTGGCCGAGCTCGAAGCCGGCGAGTCCGACATCCAGCATCTCGTCGATGACGCGCGACGGGAGCAGCCCCGCCCGGCCTGCGGGGTGCGCGATGATCGGCACGCCCCCGGCATCCGCCACCGCGGCCACCGCCGTGACGGGGTCGGGGGCGTACAGATCGACGTAGTAGTCGCTTCCCGGGTGGAGGATTCCCGCGAACGCCTCGCCGCGATCACGGACGTGCCCCTTCGCGACGAGCGCGTCGGCCAGATGCGGACGCCCGACCGTCGCGCCGACGGCGGTCTGGGAGAGGATGTCGTCCCACGTCAGGTCGTAGTCGCGGCCGATGCGGTCCGCCATCTCTCGCGCCCGGGTCAGGCGCGACGACCGGATGCGGTCGGTGAGGACGCGCAGCGCGGCGTCGTCGGCGTCGAAGAGGTAGGCGAGCACGTGCACGCTCCGCCACTCGTAGCGCGCAGAGAGCTCCATGCCGGGGAGGAACGTCATGCCGAGCGACACCGCCGCCTCGGCGGCCTCGGCCCATCCCGACGTCGTGTCGTGGTCGGTGAGCGCCGCGGTGCCGAGCCCGGCTCGGTGCGCGGCGGCCATGACGCGCGCCGGCGACTCGGTGCCGTCGGAGTGGTCGGAGTGGAGGTGCAGGTCGCTCGGACCGCGGAAGACCCCCTGATGCACCATGCTCCGAGCGTATCGGCTGGCCGGAGCCCCGGCCCTACGAGGATTCTCAGACTCGCCCCCGTAGAGTCGGGGGCGTGCTGCGACTGCTCGGACTCCTCCTGACGGTGTTGGCCGCGATCGGGGCCGCGATCGTCACCTGGCCGCAGTTCTTCCGCCTCGAGCGCACGTACCCGTTCGCGCAGATCGTGTCGTTGCGCGGCGCGATGGTGCTCGTCTGCGCGGCCGTGCTGGTGGTCGCCCTGATCCTGTGCCTCGCCCGCCCGTTGCGCGGGTTCGCGGCATCCCTCGCGATCATCGCACTGCTGGCCGGCGCGGCGAACGTCGGCATCCTCGCCATGCGCGGCGCGTCGAGCGATGCGCTCCCCACGAAGGATGCCGGGGCCCTCCGCGTCATGACGTGGAACACCGCCGGGGCCGCGACCGACGCGCACCTCATCGCGCAGACCGCCGTCGCGATGCAGGCCGACATCGTGGCGCTTCCCGAGACGACGATCGAGACGGGCGAGGCGGTCGCGATCGTGATGCGCGAGATGGGCTCGCCGATGTGGGCGCACCACGAGAACTTCGGTGAGCGCGAGGACTTCCCCGACTGGGCGTCGAACTCGACGACCCTCCTCATCTCCCCCGACCTGGGCGACTACGCCGTGATCGAGTCGACCGCAGACGGGACGAGCAACACGTCGCAGGTGCCGACCGTCGTCGCCATGCCCGTCGACGGCACCGGTCCGACGATCATCGCCGTCCACGCCGTGGCGCCCCGCAGCGACGTGATGGAGCACTGGCGCACCGACCTGACGTGGCTCAGCGATCAGTGCGCGAGCGAGAGCGTCATCATGGCCGGCGACTTCAACGCGACCGTCGACCACATGGACCGCCTCGGTGTCGATGGCGCCGACCTCGGCCGATGCCACGACGCGGCGGTCGCCACCGGCACGGGCGCGCGCGGCACGTGGTCGACCGCGTGGCCGCAGCTGCTCGGCACGCCGATCGACCACATCCTCGCGACGGATGCCTGGACCGTCACCGGCACCGTCGTCCTCGGCTCACTCGACGACAGCGGCAGCGACCACCGCCCCCTCGTCGCGCAGCTCGAGCCCGCCGCGCCCTGACCGGGGCCCCTCGCGCCCGGCATCCCGCTCGCCCCGCTTCAGCCCCCGAGACCGCGTGTTCTCGACGAGACCCTGGTCACGAACGCGTGGTCTCGTCGAGAACACAGGGTCTCGCGGAGTGGGGAACCGACCGGAGGCGGAGGGGAGGGGGCGTCGGACGGTGAGGGCGGGGGCGGGGACGCGGCGGCGGGGAAGTGCGAGACTGGACAGATGAGCACGAACGAGACCGACACGATCGCCGAGGGCGTCGCGAGCACCGAGACCGCGCAGCCGCCGGTGGAGACCCCTCCCGCAGAGAACCAGAACCGCAAGCAGCCCTTCCCTCGCGGCTTCCTCGACACGATCTCGACCGGCTGGGCCGACCGCCCCGAGCAGCTCCCGCCCGCGCGCGCGCAGGCCCCGTACGCCGCCGCCCGCCGCGATGCGGTGTCGGCGGCTTTCCCCGGCAAGCGCCTCGTGCTTCCGGCCGGCACCTACAAGCAGCGCTCGAACGACACCGACTACCCGTTCCGCGCGCACTCCGCGTTCTCGCACCTGACCGGATGGGCGAGCGACTCCGTGCCCGACTCGGTGCTCGTCTTCGAGCCGACGGGCGACCAGGGGCACGACGTCACGCTGTACCTCCGCGAGCGCGCCGACCGGACGACGGCGGAGTTCTACGACGACGCGACAATCGGCGAGTTCTGGATCGGCCCGCGCCCGGCGCTGGCCGGCGTGGCATCCGATCTGGGTCTGCAGACGGCGCACATCGACGACTTCGACGCGCGCGAGGGCGACGTGATCCTCGAGAAGGATGCCGACCTCACCCGATTCGTCTCCGAGCTCCGTCTCGTCAAGGACGACTACGAGATCGCGCAGCTGCGCCTGGCCGTCGAGGTGACCGGTCGCGGCTTCGACGACATCGTCTCCGACCTCGACCGCATCGTCGAGACGCCGCGCGGCGAGCGGGCGGTCGAGGGCATCTTCCACCACCGCGCACGCGTCGAGGGGAACGGCGAGGGGTACGACACCATCGCGGCATCCGGCCCGCACGCCTGCTACCTGCACTGGACCCGCAACGACGGCGCGGTCGTTCCCGGTGACCTCGTGCTGGTGGATGCCGGGGTGGAGGTCGACAGCCTCTACACCGCCGACATCACGCGCACCCTGCCCGTCTCAGGAACCTTCACCGACGTGCAGCGCAAGGTCTACGAGACGGTCCGCGAAGCCGCCGACGCGGCCTTCGCCGTCGCGAAGCCGGGGGTGAAGTTCCGCGCCGTGCACGAAGCGGCGATGGCTGTGATCGCGCAGCGCACCGCGGAGTGGGGCCTGCTACCGGTCTCGGCGGAGGAGGCGCTCGACGCCGACCGCGGTGGCCAGCACCGGCGGTACATGGTCCACGGCACGTCCCACCACCTGGGACTCGACGTGCACGACTGCGCGCAGGCGCGCCGCGAGATGTACTACGACGGCATCCTCGAGCCGGGCATGGTCTTCACGATCGAGCCGGGGCTGTACTTCCAGATCGACGACCTCACCGTGCCGGAGGAGTACCGCGGCATCGGGGTGCGCATCGAGGACGACGTCCTCGTGACGGAGGACGGGGTCGAGAACCTCTCCGCCGCGATCCCGCGCACCGCCGACGAGGTCGAGGCCTGGATCGCCCGCCTCCGCTCCTGACCGCCCGCGTGCCCGCTCGCGCGCGTCAGCGCAGGCGGGCGCGGAGCCAGGCGAGAACGGGCGGTGCGAGAGAGGCGCCGATCTCGTGCGGGTCGCGTTTCGCGCCCCTCACCTCGAAGGAGTGTCCGCCGCCTTCCACCCAGAAGATGTCCGCGGCGGGGCTCGTCGCGACGGATGCCTCGAAATCCGCGACGGGCTGGATGAACGGATCGCTCGTCCCCTCGACGAACAGCTGCGGCGCGGCGACCCGAGCCAGATGCGCGCCGCGGGTCGCCTCGGGCTTGCCCGGCGGGTGGAACGGGTACCCGAGGTAGACGAGCGCCGCCGGCGCGATGAGGCCGTCCGCGGCCGCCATCGATGCCATCCTCCCGCCGTACGACTTGCCCGCGGCGACCCGTGGAACACCCGGCAGGGCGCCCGCCAACTCGGTCATGACCGCCAACCAGGTGGCGAGAGCGTGGACCGCGGGCCCCGGCATCCGTCTGCCCGCCTCGCGGTACGGGAAGTCGAAGCGGAGCGTTGCGACGCCCCCAGCGCGCAATGCCGCAGCGAACCCCACGAGGAACGGGTGATCCATGCCGGCACCGGCGCCGTGGGCGAGGGCGAGCGCGGCCCACGCGTCGCCGCTGTCCGGTCGTTCGAGCCGCGCCGACACCGTCACCTCTCCCGCCGGGAGGGCGACCGTCACGCGCGTCACGGCGCGGGCGTCCCCGAGCCGGCCGGTCCCGAGTTCGGCGGCGTCGGCGCGTCCGTCGGCGGTGCGTCGGGCCCCGGCGCCGGGGGTGCCGCGGGCTGCGGTGCCGGGTCGATCCGCTCCCCGTACTGCGGCGGGGTCGTGAGGTCGACCGCCGGCGCGGCGGCCGGCGCCGCTGGCGCGACGTGGTGGCCGAGCACCTCGCGGGCGCGGTGGATGCTCGAGGGGAGCACCGTGATCTCGTACCGGTCGGCGATCACCTGCGTGACCGAGGTGTAGTCCTTGCGGCGACGCAGGATCGCGTAGGAGATGAGGCTCAGCAGCATACCGATCGCGATGCCGACGAACATCACGCCGACGAACAGCTGGATCGCGGCGTTCGGGGTTCCGAGCACGAAGATCGCCGAGAAGAGGAGCCCCAGCAGGATGCCGTTGATCGCCCCCGACCGGGCGGCCGCGGCATACCCCAGGCGGCCCGTGACCGTCTCGACCGACCGCAGCCCGTGCCCGACGATCGCGATCTCACGCGCGGGGATGTCGGCCTGGATGAGCTGCGACACTGCCTGCTGCGCGGCCTGGTAGGTGGCGTAGTCGGCGATCTTCTCGCCGTGCTGCTGCGGCGCTCCACCCATCATGCTCATCGGTCCATCTTGGCATGCGCACACTACGCTGGACTGGTGAGTACGCAGAGGGTTTTCGTGGCACGCCTCGTGGGCTGCGCCGTCTTCGACCCCGCGGGCGACCGGCTCGGAAAGGTCCGGGACGTCGTCGTCATCTACCGAAAAGACGACCCGCCGCGCGTCGTCGGCCTCGTGGTCGAGATCCCCGGCCGGCGGAACGTCTTCCTCTCGATCGGCCGGGTCACCTCGATCCAGTCCGGGCAGGTCATCACCACCGGGCTCATCAACGTGCGCCGCTTCCAGCAGCGCGGCGGCGAGGTCCGCGTCATGACCGAGATCCTGGGACGGAAGGTCTACTTCACCGACGGGTCGGGCGAGGCGATCATCGAGGATGCCGCGATCGAGCGCAACCGACTCGGCGACTGGGACCTCGGTCAGCTCTTCCTCCGGAAGCCGAAGACCTCGGCATCCCCCTTCGCCAAGGGCCCCACCACGTTCGCGGAATGGAAGGACGTGCGCGAGCAGGCCGTGCCGGGCGAAGCGCAGTCGGCCGAGCAGCTCGTCGCGACCTACTCCGAGCTGAAGCCCGCCGACCTCGCGAACACCCTCCTCGACCTCCCCGACGAACGCCTCCTCGAGGTCGCCGAGGAGCTCAGCGACGACCGTCTCGCCGATGCGCTCGAGGAGATGCCCGAAGACGACCAGGTGCACATCCTCGAGGCCCTCGGCGATGAGCGCGCCGCCGACATCCTCGACCAGATGGAGCCCGACGACGCCGCCGACGTCCTCGCCCAGCTGCCCGAGGAGCAGCGCGAGGAGCTGCTCGAGCTGATGGAGCCCGAAGAAGCCGAGGACGTCCGCGCGCTGCTGAAGTACGGCCCCGACACGGCGGGCGGTCTCATGACGCCCGAGCCCATCGTGCTCTCCGCCGATGCGACCGTGGCCGAGGCGCTCGCCCTCATCCGCCGGCACGAGCTGCACCCCGCCCTCGCAGCCGCGGTCTTCGTGACCCTCCCCCCGTACGAGACGCCCACCGGGCGCCTGCTCGGCACCGTGCACTTCCAGCGGATGCTCCGCTATCCCCCGCACGAGCGTCTCGGCGCGATCGTCGACGACGCGGCGGATGCCGTGCCCGCGACGGCGTCGGCGGCGGAGGTCGCCCGCATGCTCGCGAGCTACAACCTCGTCTCCCTGCCCGTCGTCGATCAGGCGCACCGCCTCGTCGGTGCGGTCAGCGTCGACGACGTCCTCGACTACCTGCTGCCCGAGGACTGGCGCTCGCACGACGGCGATGACGAGACGGTCGCCGCCGGTACCCCGAACGGGGCGGCCCGGTGATGGCGCGCGCCGCGAAGGAGGCCAAGGTCAGCCTCGAAGATCCGCGCGGCCGCCGCTCGGGCGTGCTGACCCGCACGCCCCGCCCGTCCCGCGACCGGTTCGGACGCTTCACCGAGTGGATCGCCCGCGCGATGGGGACCCCGACGTTCCTCCTGATGCTGACGCTCTTCTGCGTTGTGTGGATGAGCTACACCGTCATCGCGGAGCAGAACGGCTGGTGGCGTTTCGACTCGGCCGCCCTCGGCTTCACGGCGCTGACCCTCATCCTGTCGCTCCAGGCGTCGTATGCTGCGCCGCTGATCCTGTTGGCGCAGAACCGTCAAGACGACCGCGACCGCGTGCAGATCGAGCAGGACCGTCAGCGCGCCGAACGGAACCTCGCCGACACCGAGTACCTCGCCCGCGAGGTCGTGGCTCTGCGCATGGCGCTCACCGACGTGTCCGACCAGGTCGTGACCCGCGACGTGCTGCGTCAGGAGCTGAAGGCCCTGCTCGAGCAGCTCGACGAGCAGTACGGCGCGCGCCAGGCCCGGGCGGACGAACCGGCGTGAGTGCCGCCACGGACGCATCGGGGCGCGCGGGCGCGGGTGCGGATGCCGTCCGCGCCGCCGTCGGGGCGGTCACCGACCCCGAGCTGCGCCGCCCGCTCGCCGACCTGGACATGGTGCGGGAGGTCAGCGTCGACGGCGCGACGGCGCACGTCGCCATCGCCCTGACGATCGTCGGGTGCCCCGCCGCCGACCGCATCGAGCGGGACGTCCGCGCGGCCGCGGCATCCGTGCCGGGGATCGGCCTGGTCGAGCTCGAGATCGGCGTGATGACGCCTGCCGAGCGCGCGGCGCTCACCGAACGCCTCCGGGGTGGTCGGGCGGCCCGGACGATGCCGTTCGGCCCCGATTCCCTGACCCGCGTCATCGCCGTCACGAGCGGCAAGGGCGGCGTCGGCAAGTCGACGCTCACCGCGAACCTCGCCGTCGCCCTCGCCGAGCGTGGGCTGCGCGTCGGACTCATCGACGCCGACGTGCACGGCTTCTCGATCCCCGCGCTCCTCGGTCTCGTCGAGGACGACGGGCTGCCCCCGCAGCCGACCCGCATCGACGACCTCATGCTGCCGCCGGTCGCGTACGGCGTGAAGACCATCTCGATCGGGATGTTCCTCCCCCGCGACCAGCCCGCGTCGGCGGTCGCCTGGCGCGGGCCCATGCTCCACCGCACCGTGCAGCAGTTCCTCACCGACGTGTTCTTCGGCGACCTCGACGTGCTGCTCCTCGACATGCCGCCCGGCACGGGTGATGTCGCGATCTCGGTGGGACAGCTCCTGCCGCACGCCGACGTGCTCGTCGTCACGACGCCGCAGACCGCGGCATCCGACGTCGCCGTCCGGAGCGGCCTGGTCGCCGAGCAGACCGGTCAGCGCGTCATCGGGGTCGTGGAGAACATGGCGGCGATGACCCTTCCCGACGGGTCGACGCTCGACGTCTTCGGGTCGGGTGGGGGCGCGTCGGTCGCCGCGGCGCTGTCGGCGCAGCATCCGGATGCCCCGCCGGTGCCGCTCCTCGGGTCGGTGCCGCTGAGTGTCGCCCTCCGCCGTGGCGGAGACGACGGCGTTCCCGTGGTGGTCGGCGCGCCGGAGGATGCCGCCGCGCGCGCGATCTCGGACATCGCGGGCGCTCTCGCCCACGCCCCGCGCGGCCTCGCCGGCCGGACGCTCCCCTTCACGCCGCGCTGACGCGCGACCCCCGCCGCCCGCGCCCCCCGCCCGCGCGACGCGCCCGCCTGCGAGACCGCGCATATGCACGCTTCCCGCGCGGGGATCGTGACAATTGCGCGGTCTCGCGGCGGAGAAGGGCGCCGTCAGGTCGCTTCGTCGTCGTACGGGATGCCGGTGCCCGTCGTGAACGCCGCGCTGTCGAAGACCGCGGTCTCCGTCGCCGGGGACGTCGCCGCGGCGGCGGCTCCGATCGCGGCCGCCTGCACCGTCGGGACGGGCGCGTCCTCGAGCAGCGCGTCGCGGATGATCCGCCGCGGGTCGTACTGGCGGGGGTCGAGCTTGCGCCATTCGACGTCGTCGAAGTCCTCGCCCATCTCCTCCTTGACGCGGGTGCGCGCGTCGCCGAGCCACGAGCGGGCGCGCCGCGTGAGGCGGGCGAGACCCTCAGCGTACGTGGGCAGCCGTTCGGGTCCGATCAGCAGAGCGGCCACGACGAGGAGCAGGAGGAACTTCTCCATGTCGTAGCCGAAGAACATGGCTCCAGGTTACCCGTGCGCCTGCGGCGTCTCGGCCAGCGCGCACCGTACGCTGTCACAGAAGGAGTTCTCATGGCCGAATCAGACGCGATCCGCAGGTACGCCGCCGAAATCACGGTCGAACCCGAGTCGATCGAGCGTGCGCGCGCTCGCGCCGTCGAGCTCGGCGCCGACCCGATCAGCGCCGCCGTCGGCGCGCAGATCGCCGTGGTCACAGCCGCCACCGCCGCTCTGAACATCGTCGAGATCGGCACCGGCGCGGGCGTTTCCGGCCTCTGGCTCCTGCGCGGCTCGCCCCGCGCCACGCTCACCACGATCGACATCGAGCCCGAGCACCTCGCCGCGGCGCGCACCGCGTTCGCCGAGGCGAAGGTGCCGCCCGCGCGCGCACGCTTCATCACGGGACGCGCGGCCGATGTCCTCCCCCGCATGAACGAGGCCTCGTACGACATCGTGCTGGTGGATGCCGACGCGGAAGAGGTCATCGAATATGTGGAGCACGGCCTGCGCCTCGTCCGCGCGGGGGGTACGGTGCTCGTTCCGCGCGTCCTCGCGGGCGGCGCCGTGGCCGACCCGGTGCGACGCGACCCCGTGACGAGCGCCTACCGGTCGCTCATCCAGGAGACGCAGTCCTCGCCTGCCGTCCTCGGTGCCCTTTCGATCGTCGGCGAGGGCCTGCTCCAGTTGACGACGGTCGCCGCCGACCGCTGACCACGCCGCGCGGCCGGATACGCGAAACGACCGGTCCGAAGACCGGCCGTTTCTGCGTCGTACGTCAGGCTGCGTGGTGCGTCAGGCTGCGCCGACGACCTCAGCCAGCACGTCGTGGAGTTCCTTGGCCTCGTCGTCATTGACGGAGACGACCAACCGGCCACCACCCTCGAGGGGAACGCGCACGATGATCAGGCGTCCCTCCTTGACGGCCTCCATAGGTCCGTCTCCGGTACGCGGCTTCATGGCTGCCATGGCAGGCTCCCTTTCCTCATCGGACAACAGAACAAGTTTATCGGTACGCGCGCCCGCCCGCGCTCACTGTGGACATCGTCCGGCAGAGGTTGTCACACGGTGTTCACGGAATCTGCCAGAACGTCGTCCCCTGGACGAGCATCTGGTCGATCCACCACCACTGCCCGAGAAGGCCCACGGCGAGCACCCCGATGCGCCAGGCGCGGCTGCGGGGCAGGGCGAGCGCCCCGTACAGCGGCGACAGCGGCATGAGGAGGCGGAAGATGCTCGACTGCGGGAAGAACACGAGGAGCAGATAGATGAGGTAGATCGCCGACCAGAGCCGGATCTCGACGCCGAGGCGCCGCACGTGCGGCTCGAAGACGAGGAGCGCGATGAGGGCGACCACCAGGATGCCGAGTGCGACATATCCCCACGCCTCCGGCATCCCCCACACGCGGAACCAGATGGCGGATGCCTGGATGAATCCCTCGAACGGGACGAACCCGCCGTGATCACCCGTCCACCCGCGCCGCCAGGAGAGTTCCGTCTCCATGTAGGCGGAGGGATCGCCGGTGACGACGCCGGCGATCAGCGGCCACGAGAATCCGACCGCGGCCGCGAGCAGGCCGAGGAGCACGATGTGGACGATCTGAACCGCGGGGAGCGGGTCGACGCGGCGGCGGAACCAGCGACAGATGCCGTAGAGGGCCAGCAAGAGCGCGAAGGCGAGGATGCCGGGACGCGTGTATCCCATCAAGGGAATGAGGAGGTAGAGCCACCCGAAGCGGCGGCGGACGAGCACCAGGAGCGCGAGGTGGAGCCACAACAAGAAGAGCGACTCGGCGTACCCCATCTGGAAGAGCGCGGCGAGGGGGCCTGCCGCGAAGAACGCGACGGCCCACAGCGCCGCGCTCCGGTCGATGCGTTCGCGGAGCAGGTGGTAGAGCGCGAGGCTCGCACCGTAGCCGGCGACGACCGCGACCGCGATCGCGGCGATCGGGTACTGACCGGCGAAGAGGAACGAGACCGCGCGCGTGATCGCGGGGTAGACGGGGAGGAACGCCCAGGCGTTCTGGGTGACATTCCCCGCGGCATCCAGCGGCAGCTCGCTCGGATACCCTTCCACGCCGACGACCCAGTACCACTGTCCGTCCCAGCGCATGAGGAGGGAGCCGATGGTCTCGGCGCCACCGGTGCGCGAGTTCGAGATCGCAGCGCCCACGGCGACGAAGACCGTCGTGACGAGGCGCGCCGCGATGTAGATCGCCGCGACGGCGATCGCGGGGCGCGCCCAGAGGCGGCGGGCTGCGTCGCCGCGCGACGCGTGCGCGGCCGAGGCGCCCCCGACCTCGCCGCGATCGGTCACGGGGCGCTCAGCCACGCCCGCAGGCCCCGCTCCACGTCCTCGATCTGCGCGAACGAGACGCGCTCCTGGTCGTGGTGGGCGATGCTCGGGTCGCCGGGGCCGTAGTTGACCGCGGGGACGCCCATCGCCGAGAAACGCGCGACGTCGGTCCAGCCGTACTTGGGGCGCGGCTCGGCACCGACCGCCGCGACGAACTCCTGCGCGAGCGGGGCGTCCATGCCGGGGCGGGCACCGGCCGCGCGATCGGTGATCTCGACCTCGAACCCTTCGAACACGTCGCGAACGTGCGCCTCTGCCTCCTCGACCGAGCGGCTCGGCGCGAAGCGGTAGTTCACCTCGACCTCGCACAGGTCGGGGATGACGTTGCCGGCGATGCCCCCGGAGATGCCGACGGCGTTGAGGCCCTCGCGGTAGACGAGGCCGTCGACGTCGATGCTCGCGGGGCGGTAGTCGGCGAGGCGGCCCAGGACGGGAGCCGCCGCGTGGATCGCGTTCTCACCCATCCACGCCCGCGCGCTGTGCGATCGGATGCCGTGGGTGCGCACGACCGCGCGGAGCGTGCCGTTGCACCCCCCTTCGACCTGGCCGTTCGAGGGCTCTCCGAGGATGGCGAAGTCGCCCGCGAATAGGTCGGAGCGGGTGCGGGCGAGGCGCGTGAGTCCGTTGCGCTCGGAATCGACCTCTTCGTGGTCGTACCACATCCACGTGATGTCGAGGCGGGGGTCGGTGAGCTCGGCGGCGAGCTTGAGCTGCACCGCGGTGCCGCCCTTCATATCCACCGTGCCGCGGCCCCAGAGGTAGGGCTCGCCGTTCTCCTCGATGTCACGCGTGGGCACGTTCTCGTTGATCGGGACCGTGTCGATGTGTCCGGCGATCACGACGCGCTGCGGGCGGCCGAGCTGCGTGCGTGCGACGATCGTGTCGCCGTCGCGGTACACCTCGAGGTGTTCGAGCGGCTCGATCGCGGCGAAGATCGCGTCGGCGAGCGTGGTCTCGTCGCCCGAGACGCTGGGGATGTCGCAGATCGCGCGTGTGAGGTCGACGGACGATGCACGGAGGTCGAGGCGCGGCATGGGGTCGAGTCTATCCAGCGCCGCACGGTGCGCTCTTCCCGCACCGATAGCCTGGAGGGATGAGTGAACAGCGGTGGGCATGGGGTGCAGGACTCGCGACGATCGCCGGTGACGGCACCGTCCTCGACACGTGGTTCCCCTCCCCTGCGCTCGGCCAGGCCCCGGAGAGCGTCGACGCCAGCGATCTCGATGCCGCGGCCGGCCCCGACGTGCGGCGCGACGTGACCGTCGAGGTCGTCGTCGTCGAGATCGATCTCGACGCTCCGCCGCAGGCGACGAGCGACGCGTACCTTCGCCTCCACGCGCTGTCGCACCTGCTCGTCGCGCCCAACGAGGTGAACCTCACGGGCATCTTCGGGCACCTCCCGAACGTCGCGTGGACGAACGCCGGGCCCGTCCACCCCGACGCGTTCGCGCGCCTGCGGCCGGGCCTCCAGCGCGCCGGCATCCAACTGCAGGGTCTCGACAAGTTCCCGCGGCTCACCGATTACGTCATCCCGGCCGGAGTCCGGATCGCGGATGCCTCCCGCGTGCGTCTCGGGGCCCACCTCGCCCCCGGCACCACCGTCATGCACGAGGGCTTCGTCAACTTCAACGCCGGCACGCTGGGCGCCTCGATGGTCGAGGGGCGTATCTCGCAGGGCGTCACCGTCGGCGACGGCTCCGATATCGGCGGCGGCGCGTCGATCATGGGGACGCTCTCGGGCGGCGGCACGCACCGCGTGTCGATCGGCGCGCGCACGCTCCTCGGCGCGAACGCCGGCATCGGCATCTCGCTCGGCGACGACTGCATCGTCGAGGCAGGCCTCTACGTCACGGCGGGCTCGAAGATCGTCCTCCCGAACGAGACGCCGCTCCACGACGGCTCGCGCCCGATCGTCAAGGGCGCACAGCTGTCGGGCCAGAACGGCATCCTGTTCCGCCGCAATTCCCTCACCGGCGCGATCGAGGCCGTCCGCCGCGAAGGCGTCGGGGTGACCCTCAACGAGGCACTGCACGCCTGACGCCGGCTCCGACGCGCAGAGGCGCAGCGTCACTCTGCCCGGCGCCAGGGCCCCTCAGGCGCGTCGGCGACCCAGTGCACGCGCGGGCCTTCGACTTCGCGGACGAAGCCGGTGAGCCAATAGGTCTCGTCGGGGCCCCAGCCTCCTAGGACGCTCGAGAAGTCATCATCGATCACGATCTCGCGCGTCGCCGCGGTGAGGTACGCCCAGCCGGTGAGGTGTACGGCATCCCACTCCTCCGCGACGCTCGACCAGTCGGGCAGCAACCAGCGGCGATCACGCCCCGTTGTGCGATACCAGTCGTGACGTCGAGACGCGGTGACCTCGAGCGGATGCCGGCGGCACAGCTCCGCCCAGTCGTCCGCATCTCGGATCTCGAATGTGCGTCCGCCGCCGCGCACGGGAACGGCCCGCGCACGCGTCCACCCGAATCCGTCCTCGACGTACGGGATGCCGACAGGAAGCCCCGGTGGCAGTTCGCCCGTCGTGTGCGGCGCACCCGACGGGAACGACCACCACGACCCGCTCCAGTTCGCCTGCGGATCGGAGGGTCTGTCGCGACGCGCCCGCTCCTGCTCGTCGAGGGTCCCCTGCAACCACGCGTCGGCCGCGCCGGGAGCGGGGTCGAACGGCGCGCCGTCGCCGGAGGGATCGAACTTGATCGCCCACTGCTCGATCGCTCGGTCGCGACGCCACCACGCGGTGTCCGCGCGCTCGGTCAGGCCCACCGAGACCGCGGCGAGGGCCGCGCGCACCTCGGGCAGCGCCGCAATGATGTCCTCGCCGTCCGGCGCCTGCCAGTACCGCGCCGAGTCGACGGCGCGGAGCATCGCGGCATCCAGGGTCGTGGCGTCGGGATCGAGGGCGCCGACGCCGCGGATGCGCGCCGCGAGGTCGGAGACCGTCGCCTCCGTCCCGACGCGCCCGCGCGTCTCGAACGCGTTGCCCTCGTCGTCCCACCCGAATGCCACGATCGACGCCCCCGCGTCGACGTTCGCGTTGTATGCGAGCGGCCAGAGCACCTCGCCCACCCTCGGATCGGCGGCCTTCGCGATCTCGAGGACGACCCTCCGCCCGCGCGGCCCGACGGTGAGTCCCGAGGTCGGCGACATGTCGGCATCCATCCGTCGATCATGCCCGATCGCCCCGCAGTACGCTCATGACATGACCAAGCGCATGCCGAAGGCCGCCTACGAAGCCGAGCTCGCCCGCCTGCAGGCGCAGCTCGTCGACATGCAGGCGTGGGTGCAGGAGACCGGCGCGCGCATCGTCGTGATCTTCGAGGGGCGGGATGCCGCGGGCAAGGGCTCGACGATCAAGCGCGTCTCGGAGTACCTCAACCCGCGCGTCACGCGGATCGTCGCGCTACCGACGCCGACCGAGCGCGAGAAGACCCAATGGTACTTCCAGCGCTACATCACGCACCTGCCCGCCGCCGGCGAGATCGTCCTCATGGACCGCTCGTGGTACAACCGCGCGGGCGTCGAGCACGTCATGGGCTACTGCACGAACGCGCAGTATCACCGCTTCCTGCACCAGGCGCCGATCTTCGAGCGGATGCTGGTCGAAGACGGCATCCTGCTGCTGAAGTACTGGTTCAGCGTGTCGGATGTCGAGCAGGAGAAGCGCTTCCGCTCCCGCAACGACGACCCGTTGCGGCGGTGGAAGCTCTCCCCCAACGACGTCTTGTCGATCACGAAGTGGGAGGACTACTCGCGCGCGAAAGACACGATGTTCGTCCACACCGACATCCCCGAGGCGCGCTGGTACGAGGTCGACAACGAGGACAAGCGGCGCGGGCGGATCAACATGATCCACCACCTGCTCTCGCAGATTCCGTACGAGGTCGTCGAGCGTCAGCCGATCGAGATCCCCGCGCGCCCGGCATCCGGCGGCTACGAGCGCCCGCCTCGCGAGCTGCAGAACTACGTGCCCGACTACGCCGCCACCGTCACGGGCTGAGCGCCGTCACACCAGCAGCGACAGCACGAAGCTCCACACGCACACGAACGCGAGCATGCCGAGGCTGTAGAGGATGGATGCCCGGAGGATCTCGCTCTCCCGTCCGGACAGCCCCACGGCGCCCGCCGCGATGGCGATCGACTGGGGCGAGATGACCTTCGCCGTGTTGCCGCCGGCCGTGTTCGCCGCGACGAACAGCTCCGGATTCACCGAGAGCTTCTCCGCGGTCGCGACCTGCAGCGGGGCGAACAGCGTGTTGTTGTTGACGACCGACCCGGTGAGGAAGACGCCGATCCACCCGATGATCGGCGCGAGCAGCGGGAACACCGGCCCCGCCGCGGCGAGAGCGTAACCCATGGCGGTGGAGGCGCCGGCGTAGTTCGCGATGTTCGCGAGCATGAGGATCAGGGCGATCAGCACGAGGGCGCGCCAGAGCTCCCGGATGGTGTTGCGCAGCTCCCGCCAGAGGTCCGAGGCACGCAGGGCCGGCGTCGTGAAGAACGTCACGAGCACGGCGAGGAGGATCGCGGTGCCGGTCGCATTCAGCGGCGTGAAGCTCCAGGTCGCCGTCACGACGGCGCCCGAGGAGGTCGTGACCTCGCCCGTCAACCCGGGGATCGGCACGGACAGCACGGTTCCCTCGAGCGCACTCCCGGCGGCGAAGAGGTCCTTGAACGCGGGCAGGCTCCAGACCAGGATGAACGCGGTCAGGATGTAGAACGGGCTCCACGCCGCCGCGATCTCGCGCAGCGAGTGCCGTTCGGGCTCGGGCGCCACGCCTCCGTCCTCGCGGTAGATCCGCTTCGGCTGCCAGACGCGCCCGAACAGGAAGATCGCGACCATCGCCGCGAGTCCCGCGCCGAGGTCGGCCAGCTCGGGGCCGAGGAACCAGAGGACGGATGCCTGCACCCCGCTGAAGACCAGGGTGACCACGAGCGCCATCGGCCACGTCTCGCGCAGGCCCCGCCGCCCGTCGAGGATCATGACGAGGACGAACGGGATGACGAGGGTCAGCGGCTGCAGCATGAGCACCATGGCGCGCGACAGCTCGAGGACGTCGAGTCCGCTGACCTGGGCCCCGACGATGACCGGGATGCCGATGGCGCCGTAGGCCCCGGCGCCGGCGTTGGCGACGAGCGAGATCATGGCGGCCTTCACCGGCCGGAACCCGAGCTGCACGAGGAGCGCCGCGCAGATCGCGATCGGCACGCCGAAGCCGGCGGCGCCCTCGAGGAATCCCCCGAACGCGAAGCTGATGAGGAGCACCTGGACGCGCTGATCGGGTGAGACACCGCCGATGGAGGCGCGGATGACATCGAAGCGTCCGCTCGCGTCGGCGAGCTTGTACAGCCACACCGCCATGACGATGATGTACGCGATCGGCCAGACCGCGGTCAGGAAGCCGAGGAGTCCCGCTCCCGCGACCGCCGTCGCCGGCATATGGAACGGGATCATCGCGACCAGGATCTGGGTCGCCAGAGCGATGATCGCCGCGGTGATGCCGCTCAGCTTGAAGACGACGAGGCCGGCGAGGAAGACGAAGATCGGTATCGCCGCGACGAGCGCCGACAGCCAGAGGGACCCGAACGGATCGACGGTCTGCGTCCACATGGCGACCACCCCTCACCCGTGCCTCGAACCTGCGCCGCCATGATCGGCGGTGTGAGGTCAGACTAGGGCACGCGCGCGGCGCAGCGGCGAACCGGCAGAGCGCGCGTCAGACTCCCGGGTAGTCACGCTCGGCCGAGCCGACGTACAGCTGCTGCGGACGGCCGATCTTCGTCTGCGGGTCGTTCTGCATCTCGGTCCAGTGCGCGAGCCAGCCCGGCAGACGACCGATCGCGAACAGGGGCGTGAACATGCGGGTCGGGAAACCCATCGCCTTGTAGATCACGCCGGTGTAGAAGTCGACGTTCGGGTAGAGGCGACGCTCCTTGAAGTAGTCGTCGCTGAGCGCGATCTCTTCGAGCTCCTTCGCGAGGTCGAGAAGCGGGTCGTGCACGCCGAGTTCGGCGAGCACCTCGTCGGCCGACTCCTTGACGAGCTTGGCGCGCGGGTCGTAGTTCTTATAGACGCGGTGCCCGAAGCCCATGAGCTTCACGCCGTCTTCCTTGTTCTTGACGCGCTCGACGAAGCGGTCGACGCTCTCGCCGGAGTCGCGGATGCGCGCCAGCATGTCGAGGACGGCCTCGTTCGCGCCGCCGTGGAGCGGACCGTAGAGGGCGTTGATGCCGGCCGACACCGACGAGAACTGGTTCGCACCGGTCGAGCCGACGAGGCGGACCGTCGAGGTCGACGCGTTCTGCTCGTGGTCTTCGTGCAGGATCAGCAGGCGCTCGAGCGCACGCGAAGTGACGGGGTTCACCTGGTACACCTCGGCGAGGTTCCCGAAGTTCAGCTTCAGGAAGTTGTCGACGAAGCTCAGCGAGTTGTCGGGGTACAGGAACGCCTGACCGATCGACTTCTTGTGCGCGTACGCGGCGATCACGGGCAGCTTTGCGAGCAGGCGGATGGTGTTGAGTTCGACGTGCTCGGGGTTGTCGGGGTCGGACTGCCCCTCGTAGTAGGTCGAGAGCGCCGCCGTCGCGGCGGACAACACGGACATGGGGTGCGCCGTGTGCGGCAGCGACGAGAAGAAGCGCTTGAGGTCTTCGTGCAGGAGCGTGTGGTGACGGATATCGTCGTCCCACGTCGCGAGCTCGTCAGCCGTGGGCAGCTCGCCACGCAGGAGCAGCCACGCCACCTCGAGGTAGGTGCTGTTCTTCGCAAGCTGCTCGATCGGGTAGCCGCGATAGCGGAGGATGCCCTGATCGCCGTCGATGTAGGTGATCGCCGACTTCGTCGCCGCCGTGTTCACGAAGCCGTAGTCGAGCGCCGTGTGCCCGGTCTGCTTCGTGAATGTCGAGAAGTCGACGCTCGGAACGCCCTCGGTGCCCGTCAGAAGCGGGAGCTGTGCGGTCTTGTCACCGATGGTGACCGTCGCGTTCTGGGGGGTGCCCGTGTCGCTCACGAAGCCTCCTTGCACTCGATCGGGGGTGTTCTACAGCCTACTGGCCGCCGGAGCCTACTCCGATCGCCGCCAAAGGAATCAGCGATCGATGTGAGGAAATCTACGAAGAAGCCGCGTTCAGTCGCTCCGCCGCGGCGGCGATGCGCTCGTCCGTCGCCGTGAGGGAGAACCGCACGTGCTGCGGGTACCCGTCGCCGTAGAAGTGGCCGGGGCCGGCGAGGATGCCGAGAGAGGCCAGGCGGTCCATCGTGTCCCAGGCATCCTGCCCCTGCGTGGCCCACAGATACAGCCCGGCCTCGGAGCGGTCGATGCGGAACCCCGCGGCCTCGAGCGCGGGCTTGAGTACCGCGCGGCGTGCGGCGTAGCGCTCTCGCTGGGCGGCGACGTGCGCGTCGTCGCCGAGAGCGACCGTCATCGCGGCCTGGACGGGTGCCGGAAGCATCAGTCCGAGGTGCTTGCGCGCCGTGAGCAGGCGCGCGATGAGGTCGCTGTCGCCGGCGAGGAACGCGGCGCGGTATCCCGCGAGGTTCGACTGCTTCGAGAGCGAGTAGACCGAGAGGATGCCGCGGCGGTCGTCGCCGGTGACGCGCGGGTCGAGGACGCTCGGCACGGGGGCGGTCGCCCACTCCCCCTCCCAGCCGAGTTCGGCGTAGCACTCGTCGGACGCGAGAACGGCGCCGAGCTCCCGGGCGCGGGCGACGGCGGCGCGCAGCTCCGCGACGCCGAGCACGCGGCCGTCGGGGTTGCCGGGAGAGTTGAGCCAAACGAGCGCGGTCCCCTCCGGCCACTCGGACGGGTCATCGGATGCGACGGCCTTCGCCCCCACCAGCTTCGCCCCGACGGCATACGTCGGATACGCGGCGGTCGGGTGGACGACGACCTCGCCCGCGCCGACGTCGAGAAGAAGCGGCAGGAGGGCGACGAGCTCCTTCGAGCCGACGGTCGGGAGCACCTCGTCGACGCTCAACCCCCGCACGCCGCGGCGGCGCGCGTACCAATCCGCGATCGCCTCTCGCAGGCGCGGCGTGCCCGCCGTCTGCGGATAGGCGTGGGCGTCGGTGGCGGCGCGGAGCGCCTCGGCGACGATCTCGGGCGTGGGGTCGACGGGCGAACCGATCGAGAGGTCGACGAGACCTCCGGGATGTTCGGCCGCGCGCCGCGCGTAGGGCGCGACGGCATCCCACGGGTAGTCGTCGAGGTCGCGGACGCCCATCAGTGCGACTGCGGCGGGAGGGCGGCGATGATCGGGTGGTCCTTCTCGATCACGCCGACCTTGGCGGCGCCGCCGGGTGAGCCGATGTCGTCGAAGAACTCGACGTTCGCGGTGTAGTAGTCCTGCCACTCGGCGGGCAGGTCATCTTCGTAGTAGATCGCCTCGACGGGGCACACGGGCTCGCAGGCGCCGCAGTCGACGCACTCGTCGGGGTGGATGTAGAGCGATCGCTCACCCTCGTAGATGCAGTCGACGGGGCATTCGTCGATGCAGGCACGGTCTTTGACATCCACGCACGGAAGAGCGATCACATACGTCACGTGATGAGTCTAGTTCGTCGCGTCGGCACTCGCCCGATCGCCGGGGCGCGCGAAGCCGGGGCGCGCGAAACTGGGCCATCCGACGATGACGGCTGTGACGATGGGCACCGCGATGGTCCAGATGATGCCGGTCGACAGCTCGCCGTCCGCGGGCGCAGGAACGACGACCGAGCCGCCCGGTCCCTTGCCGGAGAACACCATCGTCGCGAGCATGGCCCCGATGCCGCAGGCGAGCGCCGACCAGCGATCGCCCGTCAGCATGCGGACCGCGAGCATGAGCGCGCCGACGCCGACGACCGCGACGATGAGGCCGACGGGCACAGGTCCCCACGTCGCCGCCTGCCCGATCGTGCCCGCGACGCCGTAGACGAGGCCGATGACGAGCGCGATCGCCCACGTACCGACGCGTGACCAGGAGAAACCCACGCGTCGAGTCTACGGCGCCCGCCCACCGGTCCCGCCGCGCCTGCGACCGTGAGACCGGGATTCACGAGCGATGAGTCTCGGTTTCATAACGGTGCGGGAAAATCCATGCGTTCGCTCTGTACTGTCTTGGAAACCAGTCACAGCGCCGTGACCGAAGGGGAAGCCATGACGCTGACCGTGCACAACGTCGAAGTCGTGTATGAGGATGTGATGCTCGTCGTCAAAGGCGCGAGCATCCGGATACCGCGAGAGGGGATCGTCGCGCTCCTGGGCGCCAATGGCGCCGGGAAGACGTCGCTCCTCCGCGCGATGTCGGGGCTGCTCGACGTCCACCGCGGCAAGATCACCCGCGGACACATCTCCATCGACGACGTCCCACTGAACACCAAGCGCGCCTCCGACGTCGTCCGTGCGGGCGTCTCGCAGGTGATGGAGGGCCGACGGGTGTTCGTCGAGTTCACCGTGGACGAGAACCTCCGGATCGGCGCCTACACGCGATCTCGGACCGGTCAGGCCGAGAAGCTCGACCGCATCTACGAGATGTTCCCGGTGCTCGGCCAGCGCCGCGCGCAGCGCGCAGGCTACCTGTCCGGCGGCGAGCAGCAGATGCTCGCGATCGGGCGCGCGCTCATGGCGGAGCCGGGCTACATCCTCCTCGACGAGCCGAGCCTCGGTCTTGCGCCGCAGATCGTCGACCAGATCCGCGACCTCATCGTCGCGATCAGCCGCTCGGGCACGGGGGTCCTCCTCGTGGAGCAGAACGCGGCGATGGCCCTGTCGATCGCCGACCACGGCTACGTCATGGAGAACGGGAAGATCGTGATGGATGCCCCGGCCCGCGCGCTGCGCGACGACGACGACATCCGCGAGTTCTACCTCGGCACCGGCGCGGGCGCCGGGAGCCTGCGCGACGTCAAACATTACAAGCGACGGAAGAGGTGGCTGTCGTGACGGCGCCCGCGCACACGCCGCTCCTCGCAGCGAGCGGGCTCACCCTGCGCTTCGGCGGCGCGACGACCCTCGACGGGGTCTCGTTCGACGTGCGCCACGGCGAGCTGTTCGCGATCATCGGACCGAACGGCGCGGGCAAGACCTCGACGTTCAACTGCATCTCGGGCGTCTACCGCCCCCAGGAGGGGTCGCTCGACTTCGAGGGCGAGTCGCTCCTCGGCCTCGCCCCGGACGTCATCGCCGGGAAGGGCATCGCCCGCACCTTCCAGAACGTCGAGCTCTTCGACAATCTCTCGGTGCTCGACAACCTCCTCCTCGGTCGCCACCAGAAGACGTCGTACACATGGCCGGAGGCGATGGTGTGGTTCGGTCGCTCGCGGAGGCAGGAGCTCGCCGCGCGGCGCCGCGTCGAAGACCTGATCGAGTTCCTCGACCTCGCGTCTGTCCGGTCGCTGCCCGTCGGCATCCTTCCCTACGGCATCAAGAAGCGCGTCGAGCTCGGCCGCGCCCTCGCGATGGAGCCGCGCCTGCTCCTCCTGGACGAACCGGTCGCCGGCATGAACTCCGAGGAGACCGAGGACATGGCGCGCTTCATCCTCGACATCCGCAGCGAACTGGGCACCGCGATGATCATGGTCGAGCACGACATGCGCCTCGTCATGGATCTGGCCGACCGGGTCATGGTGATCGACTTCGGCAAGCGCATCGCGCTCGGAACCCCCGACGAGGTCCAGCGCGACCCCGCCGTCATCGCGGCGTACCTCGGCGGCGCGACGCCGACCGTCCAGAACGAGGTCATCGAGACGATCGTCGAGGCAGAGACGATCGCCGAGGCAGAGACGATCGCCGAGGCAGAGGCGATCGCCGACGCAGAGGCCATCGCCGAGGCAGAGGAGGGAGTGTCGTCCCATGAGTGAACAGACCGACTACCTCTCCCGCGCGCTGCGCCGGAACGCCGACGCGTACGGTGACCGCACGGCCCTGCGCGTCAAGCAGTCGGGCATCTGGCAGGACATCACGTGGCGCGGCTACGCCGACGCGGTCGAGGAGATCGCCTTCGGACTCGCCGCGCTCGGCGTCGGCGCGGGCGACCGCGTCGCGATCCAGTCCGAGAACCGGCCCGAGTGGCTCTACGCCGACCTCGCCGCCGCGACGCTTCGTGCGGCGATCGTCGGCTTCTACCCGACCAACCCGGTCGCGGAGATCACCTACCTCCTGCAGGACTCGGGAGCACGCGTCCTGATCTCCGAAGACCAGGAGCAGGTCGATAAGGCCCTCGAGGCCGAACCCGCCGCTCCGGCACTGGAGTGGATCGTGTACCTCAACGGGCGCGGGCTCGCCGTCTACGACCACCCGAAGCTCATCTCGATCGACGAGCTCATCGAGCGGGGCGCCGACTTCCGCGCCGCCCACCCCGGGCTTCTCGACACCGTCGACGGCGAGCGCTCCCCCGACGACGTCGCAACCCTCATCTACACGTCGGGGACCACGGGCCCGCCGAAGGGCGTCATGCTGAGCGCGCGGAACGTGTCGTTCGCCTCGTCGGTGCTCGCCGCCGAAGACGGCCTGCTGGGGCGAAAGGTCGGCCCAGACGACGTGCTCCTGTCCTACCTTCCGCTCTCGCACGTCGTCGAGCGGGGCATCTCGATTTGGGCGAACGTGCCGACGCGCACCGTCGTCCATTTCGCGGAGTCGATCGATACGGTCACGAGCGACCTCGCCGAGGTGCAGCCCTCGATCCTCTTCGCCGTCCCGCGCATCTGGGAGAAGATCCAGGCGACCGTCACCATCAAGATGGCGAGCGCCAGCCGCCTGAAGCAGGCGGTGTTCCGCCGCGGCATGCGGATGAGCGAGACGATCGCGGCGGAGCGGATGAACAACGGGGGCGAGTTCACCCCGCGCGCCCGCGTCCTCTACGCGCTCGGCTACCTCCCCCTCTACCGCCCGCTGCGCAAGCGCCTCGGTCTCTCCCGCGTGCGGCACGCGATCTCGGGCGCGGCTCCCATCTCGCCCGAGGTCCTCTCCTTCTTCCTCGGGATCGGGATGCCGCTGTATGAGGCGTACGGCATGACCGAGAACGCCGCGATCGCGACGACGAACCGGCGGGGACGAATGATCGTCGGCACCGTCGGCGAAGCCCAGGACCAGGCCGAGGTGCGCCTCGCCGACGGCACGAACGAAGTCCTCACGCGGCATCCGGGCACCTTCGTCGGATACTGGGGCCGCCCCGATGCGACCGCCGACACACTCGACCCCGACGGGTGGCTGCACACGGGCGACGTCGGCGAGTGGGTGGAGGGCACGCACCTGCGGATCGTCGACCGCATCAAAGACATCATCATCACGGCGGGCGGCAAGAACATCTCCCCCAGCGAGATCGAGAACGCGCTGAAGGCCTCGCCGTACGTGAAGGAGGCCGTCGTCATCGGCGACAAGCGACCGTACCTCACGGCGCTCATCGGCATCGAGTTCGACACCGTGGCCGACTGGGCATCGCGGCAGCGGATCGAGTTCACGACGTACCGCGACCTCTCCTCCAAGCCCGAGGTCGTCGCCCTCATCCGCGACGTCGTGCAGCAGGTGAACCGCTCGTTCGCGCGCGTCGAGGCGATCCGCAAGTTCCGGATGCTCACGAAGGAGCTCGACCACGAAGACGGCGAGCTCACCGCGACGCAGAAGCTCAAGCGGCAGGCGTTCGCGAAGACGGTGCCCCATCTCATCGACGACATGTACGCCGGTTCGGATGCCTATGTCGGCGCCGACCTCGGGAGGAACGGATGAACGCGCTCATCACCTCGCTGTCGGCGGGTCTCGGCCAGGGCGCCGTCTACGCGCTCATCGCCGTGAGCTTCGTCATCATCTACCGGGCGACGGGCGTGCTGAACTTCGCCCAGCCGGCCCTCCTCATCCTCGGCGCCTTCGCGACGAGCGTGTTCGCGACCGACCTGGGCCTCCCCTTCTGGCTCGCCGTGCTCCTCGCGATGGCGACGATGGCGGCGCTGTCGGTGCTCATCGAACGCATCGCGATCCGCCCGATGGTCGGCAAACCCGCGTTCTCGGCGGCGATCGTGACGGTCGGGCTCTTCATCATCCTGCTCGTCATCGCCTTCCGGCTCTTCGACTCGAAGCCGCGCACCGTCGGCGACCCGTGGCAGCTGAAGGCGCTGTGCCTGGGCGGCGAGGCGACGGAGTCGTTCGGCGTCGCGGGCTGCTCGGGAGGCATCCAGATCTACGAGAACGCGATCGCCCGGTTCGTGATCGCCCTCGCGGTCATCGGGCTGCTCGGGTGGTGGCTCGTGCGCTCCCGCCTCGGGCTCGCGATGCGCGCGACCTCCCTCGACCAGGAGACCGCACTCGCGCAGGGCATCGACGTCGGCCGGATGTTCTCCTTCTCGTGGGGGATCAGCGGGGCGCTCGCCGCTCTCGCCGGGGCGCTGCTGGCCGCCAACGGGTCGGTCGTGCAGGCGACCGACGCGCTGTTCGCCCTCGTCGCGCTCCCCGCGATCATCGTCGGCGGTCTCGACTCGCTGAAGGGCGCCGTGGTGGGCGGCCTCGTCGTCGGTGTCGCGATGGCCCTCACCAAGACCTATCAGCCGAGCCTCGCGCCCTGGCTCGGCACGAACTTCGAGAACGTCGTCCCCTACCTGATCATGCTGCTGGTGCTGCTGATCCGGCCCTACGGCCTGTACGGCACGAAGGAGGTGCAGCGCGTATGACGCTGCTCGAGCACGAGACCACGTCGGCCGAGGCGGGCCGCGCCCTCACGGGATCGTCCCGGCACCTCGACGTCGAGGGCGTACACGGGAAGGTGTCGCGCGAGGCGAGGCGGGGGCGTCCGAAGCTCTATACGTCGTACGCGTCCGAGCAGGCGCTCCTGAACTCCCCCGCCAAGCGCTGGTGGATGCTGGGCTTCCTCGCCCTCGTGATCGCGGCGCCCTTCGCCGTCGCCGCGGACATCACCTATCTCCTCACGATGGCGGCGGTCTACGCCATCGGCGGCATCGGCCTGAACCTCCTCACGGGATACGCCGGACAGGTGTCCCTCGGTCACGCGTTCTTCGTCGGTGTGGGCGCGTACACGGCATCCGTGCTGGGAGGAAAGCCCGGCGCGACGACGTGGGGGCTCGGCCTCGACCTTGCGATCGCGATCCCCGCCGCCGCGATCGTGCCGGGGGTCATCGGCCTCATCGTCGCACCGCTGGCGACGCGGGTGCGCGGGCTCTACCTCGCCGTCCTGACCCTCGGCCTCCTCATCGTCGGCGAACACCTGTTCAAGATCCTCGTTCCGATCACCGGCGGTCAGGGCGTCGGGCGCGGCGTTCCCGAGCGTGTGCTGTTCGGCCTCGACCTCACCCGCACCTACGCGATCGGGCCGCTGCGCATCCCGCCGCACGTGTCGCTCTTCCTCATCGCGCTCGTGATCCTGGTCATCCTCGGCGTCGCGGCGCGGAACCTCGTGCGCGGCCGCTACGGGCGCGCGTTCGCCGCCGTCCGCGACCGCGACATCGCCGCCGAGGTCATGGGCGTGAACCTCCTCCGCACGAAGACCCTCGCCTTCGCCCT
Source organism: Microbacterium sp. bgisy203 (assembly GCF_057706945.1). Classification (NCBI taxonomy): domain Bacteria; kingdom Bacillati; phylum Actinomycetota; class Actinomycetes; order Micrococcales; family Microbacteriaceae; genus Microbacterium; species Microbacterium sp. bgisy203. The sequence goes on from NZ_JBYIPF010000001.1 coordinate 484,326, forward strand.
GTCGTCGGCGTTCGCGGGCGTCGCGGGGGCGCTCCTCGCAATCCTCGTCGGACGCATCGCGCCGGAGTCGTGGAACCTCTTCATGTCGATCGACTTCCTCGCCGTCGTCGTCATCGGCGGCGTCGCGACGATCTCGGGCTCGATCATCGGCGCCTGCTTTGTCGTGCTGCTGCCGCGCCTGCTCGAAGAACTCACCCACGTGATCCCCTGGATCACGGTGTCGGCCGGGGGGTTCATCAACGTCTTCCAGCTGCAGACGATCATCTTCGGCATCCTCATCATCGCCTTCATCACCCTCGAGCCGCGCGGCCTCTACGGCCTCTGGCTGCGGGTGAAGAACTACTTCTCGGCGTGGCCGTTCTCCTACTGACCGGCCCGCGACCACGCACAACTGAACACCCGACCCGCACCACCGAACCTGCACCACCAACGAAGGAGAACAGCATGTCCCTGCGTCAACGTAGCCGCGCGGCCCTGGTCCTCAGCGCGGCGGCCCTGCTCGCCCTCACCGCGTGTACCGCGGTCGACGAGACGAGCCCCACCTCGACCGGCGACGCCGGCGACGGAAGCATCAAGACCGGTCAGGGGGTCTCCGCCGACCCGTGCCCCGACGCCGTCAACGCCGACAACGGCTGCATCTACCTGGGCGTCCTCTCCGACCTCACCGAGGGCCCCTTCGCCGCCCTCGCCGTGCCGATCACCGACGCGCAGCGCGCCTTCTGGAAGAGGGTCAACGAAGACGGCGGCATCGGCGGCTACGACATCGACATCGACACCTACACGCGTGACACGAAATACCAGGCCGCTGAGCACGCAGCGCAGTACCAGCAGATCTCGAGCAACATCGCGGGCATCGCGCAGACCCTCGGCACCGTCAACACCGAGTCGGTGCTCCCCGACATGATCGAGCGGAGCCTCGTCGCGGTGCCCGCCTCGTGGTGGTCGGGCTACGCGTTCGACGACAACGACGGCGGAATCATCCTCGAGACCGGCTACTCGTACTGCACCGAGGCGATCGTCGGTCTCGACTGGTTCGCCGAGAAGCAGGCGCAGCCCGAGAAGGTCCAGGCGGTCGGTTACCCCGGCGACTACGGCGGCGACTCGGCAGAGGGCGTGAAGCGCTGGGCGGAGGAGAACGGCGCACAGGCCCTCACCGCCGTCGCGACCGGCCCGAACCAGGTGGTCGGCAACCAGGATGCCGTCGTCGCGGCCGTCCTCCAGGGCGGAGCCGACGTCGTCGTCCTCGCCGTCGGCCCCGCCGAGACGGCGGAGATCGTCGGCAAGCTCGCCGCGAGCGGGTTCGGCGGACGCTTCCTCGGGTCGCTCCCGACGTGGAACCCGGCACTCCTGCAGTCGGCCGCGGCCCCCGCGCTCACCGGGCTCTACCACCACCTCTCCCCCTACGAGGGCTGGGACGGCGAGTCCGACGCGCTGACCGCGATCAAGGAATCGCTGGGCGGCGAGTTGCCCACGAACCAGGGCTACATCATCGGCTGGGCGCTGAACTACCCGATGAAGGCGGCGCTCGAGGCTGCGGCCGAGGCCGGCGATCTCACCCCTGAGGGCATCGCGGCGGTGATCGACGGTCTCACGGTCGACTTCGAGGGCATGACCCAGGAGCACGTCTACGGCGGCGACCCGCAGGAGAACGCCGCGCAGGCGGTGCTCGTGTCGGTTCCCGACGAGAGCGTCGACCTGGGCCTGCGCACCGTCGAGCGGTTCTTCGAGGGCCCGACCTTCGACAAGACCGACTACTCGGCGGCCTGCGTCGCGAGCAGCTGACCGGCGTCATTCGGTTCACGCCACGAGGGGCGTTCCGCTACGGCGGGGCGCCCCTCGTCGGCGCGTGCCGTGCGCGCGGCCGAGGCGCTCACCGTTAGGCGGCGAGGCCCCACAACCGCAGCAGCGCGGCGACGAGCGCTGCCGCGACGACCACCACCAGGAACGGGGCGCGGAGCATGAGGAGGCCGGCCGCGACGAGGACGGCCGGGACCCGGGCATCCACCGTGATCTGCTGCCCGACGCCGAGAGTCTGCACCGCCACCAGCGCAGCGAGGAGGGCCACCGTCAGGAGATCGATGATCCGCGACGGCGTCGGCGCCTCGAACCACGCGGGCGGCAGCAGGTAACCGACCGCCTTCAGGGCGAGGCAGATGACGGATGCCAGGAGCACCGCGGTCCAGAGGGTCACGGCAGTCCCTCCAGGTCGCCCCCGGGCCCTTGCGGGTCGCGCACGCGCGCGTCCCGCGCCGGCAGCGTATCCGGTGGAGCCTGCGTGTCCGGTACAGTGCGGGCGCGTCCGAGCCAGTTCGTCCACCCGACCACGATCGCGACGAGGGCGGCGATGAGCACCGGCATCCCCGGCATGAGCACGGGGGTGAGCAGCGCCCCGACTACGGCCGCTGCGATGCCGACCGCGATCGGCTGCCGCTCGCGCAGCCGCGGCCACAGGAGCGCCAGGAACGCCGCCGCGGCGGCCGCGTCGAGGCCGTACGCGCGGGGGTCGCCGAGCACGTCGCCGACGAGGGCGCCGAGGAGGGTCGTGAGGTTCCAGCCGAGGTAGATCCCGATGCCCGTGACCCAGAATCCGACGGTCTTCGCCCGCGGCTCGGTCTGAGCGAGCGAGACTGCCGTCGACTCGTCGATCGTGAACGGCGCTGCGAGCGCCCGGCGCCAGGGGCTCGTCCCGACGACGGGCGCCATGCGCAGGCCGTACGCGACGTTCCGCACGCCGAGCAGGCCCGCCGACGCGATCGCCGCGGTGCCGGCGGCCACGCCCCCGGCACCGATGACGCCGATGAACGCGAACTGCGATCCGCCGGTGAACATCAGGAGGCTGAGGACGCACGTCTGCCAGACATCGAGGCCGGATGCCACCGCGAGAGCGCCGAACGAGATGCCGTAGGCGCTCGTGGCGAGCGCGACACCGACGCCGTCGCGCCACGCGCGGCGGGCCCCGGTGTCGGTGATCACCCGCCTGAGCCTACTGGCGCGCAGTAGCGTGGACGGCATGGAACGGATCTACGGCATGCCCTTCGCGAAGGTGTACCCGCTCTACGTCGCGAAGGCCGAGCGCAAGGGTCGCACCCAGGCCGAGGTCGACGAGATCATCCGCTGGTTGACCGGGTTCTCGCAGAGCGAGATCGACGCGCACGTGGCGTCGCAGGCGACGTTCCAGGAGTTCTTCGCGGATGCCTCGCTGAACCCCGCCGCGCCGTCGATCACCGGCGTCGTCTGCGGTGTACGCGTCGAAGAGATCGACGATCCCCTCATGCAGAGGATCCGCTACCTCGACAAACTCGTCGACGAGCTCGCCCGCGGGAAGGCGATGGCGAAGATCCTCCGCGCCTGAGCGCGCGGCGCCGGGGCGCGCCGGTCAGGCGTTCGCGTCCTGGCGCTTCGCGCGGGAGGCGGCACGGCCGCGCTCGGTCGCGTCGAGCACGACCTTGCGGATGCGCACCTTCTCGGGCGTGACCTCGACGCATTCGTCGTCGCGGGCGAACTCGAGCGACTCCTCGAGGGTCAGCAGGCGCGGCGGCGTCATCGACTCGAAGGAGTCGGAGGTCGACGAACGCATGTTCGTGAGCTTCTTCTCCTTCGTGATGTTGACGTCCATGTCGTCGGCGCGCGAGTTCTCGCCGATCACCATGCCCTCGTAGACCTCTTCCGTGGGCTGCACGAAGAAGCTCATGCGCTCCTGCAGCGCGATCATCGCGAACGGCGTCACGACGCCCTGACGGTCGGCGACGATCGAGCCGTTCTGGCGCGTCGTGATGGTGCCCGCCCAGTCGTCGTAGCCGTGCGAGATCGCATTGGCGATGCCGGTGCCGCGCGTGATCGTGAGGAACTCGCTGCGGAAGCCGATGAGGCCGCGCGAGGGGACGACGAACTCCATCCGCACCCACCCGGTGCCGTGGTTGGTCATCGTGTCCATGCGGCCCTTGCGCGCCGCCATGAGCTGCGTGATCGCGCCGAGATACTCCTCGGGAGCGTCGATCGTGAGGTGCTCGTAGGGCTCCTTGACCTTGCCGTCCTCCCCCTTCTTGGTGACGACCTGGGGCTTGCCGACGGTGAGCTCGAAGCCCTCACGGCGCATGTTCTCGACGAGGATCGCGAGCGCGAGTTCGCCGCGGCCCTGCACCTCCCAGGCATCCGGGCGGCCGATGTCGACGACCTTGAGCGAGACGTTGCCGATGAGCTCGCGGTCGAGGCGGTCCTTCACCATGCGGGCGGTGAGCTTGTGGCCCTTCACCTTGCCCATGAGGGGCGAGGTGTTCGTGCCGATGGTCATCGAGATCGCCGGGTCGTCGACCGTGATGGCCGGCAGCGGGCGGACGTCTTCGGGGTCGGCGATCGTCTCGCCGATCGTGATCTCCTCGATGCCTGCGATCGCGACGATGTCGCCCGGGCCGGCGGACTCGGCGGGGAACCGCTCGAGCGCCTTCGTCTTCAGAAGCTCCGTGATGCGGGCGTTCGAGTGCGAACCGTCGTGGCGCACCCACGCGACGGTCTGCCCCTTCTTCAGCGTGCCGTTGAAGACGCGCAGCAGAGCGAGACGCCCGAGGAAGGGCGACGAGTCGAGGTTCGTGACCCACGCCTGCAGCGGCGCCTCGTCGTCGTACTCCGGAGCGGGGACGTGCTCGAGAATCGCCTCGAACAGCGGCTCGAGGTCCTCGTTGTCGGGGAGCGTGCCGTTCTCGGGGCGCGTGCGCGAGGCCGCGCCCGCACGCCCCGAGGCATACACGACGGGAACGTCGAGCAGCGCGTCGACGTCGAGGTCGGGCACATCGTCGACGAGGTCGCCGGCGAGGCCCAGCAGCAGGTCGTGGGCCTCCTCCTCGACCTCCGCGATGCGCGCGTCGGGGCGGTCGGTCTTGTTGACGAGCAGGATGACCGGAAGCTTCGCCTCGAGGGCCTTGCGCAGCACGAAGCGGGTCTGCGGGAGCGGGCCCTCCGAGGCATCCACCAGCAGGACGACGCCGTCGACCATCGACAGGCCTCGCTCGACCTCGCCGCCGAAGTCGGCGTGACCGGGCGTGTCGATCACGTTGATCGTGACGGGCTCGTCGGTGTGGATGCCGTTGTAGGTGATCGCCGTGTTCTTGGCGAGGATCGTGATGCCCTTCTCACGCTCGAGGTCGTTCGAGTCCATCGCGCGCTCTTCGACGTGCGCGTGCTCGCCGAACGAGCCGGTCTGGCGGAGCATCGCGTCCACCAGCGTCGTCTTGCCGTGGTCGACGTGTGCCACGATCGCGACGTTGCGGAGGTCCGGACGGAGGGCGTGCGCCATGAAAGAGTCCTTGCGAAGGGAAGAAGAATGGGATGCGCTCGAGACGGAGCGCATCCCATTCTAGCCGTGGATGCCGGTGGTGACGGCCTGCTTACTGCTCCTGCGCGGCGAGGAGCGCGGCCCGCGCCTCGCGGCGCACCTTCTGCTCGTCGGGGTCGGGGACCGGAACGGCGGCGATGAGGCGCTGGGTGTAGGGGTCCTGGGGGTTGCGGAGGATCTCCCCCGTCGCGCCCTGCTCGACGATCCGACCGTGGTTCATCACGATCAGACGGTCCGACAGCGTGTCGACGACGGCGAGGTCATGGCTGATGAACAGACACGCGAAACCGAGGTCGCGCTGGAGGGACTGGAGGAGCTTCAGCACCGTCGCCTGCACCGAGACATCGAGCGCCGACGTGGGCTCGTCGGCGATGAGGAGCTTCGGCTCGAGGGCGAGCGCGCGGGCGATGCCGATGCGCTGCTTCTGACCGCCGGAGAGCTCGTGCGGATAGCGCGAGCGATAGCTGCGGGGCAGCTCCACGGCATCCAGCAGCTCCTGGACACGGACATCGAGGTCGCGCCCCTTCGCCACCTTCGCGAGAAGGAGCGGCTCGCCGATCGACTGCCCGACCGGCAGGCGCGGGTTCAGCGACGACGACGGGTCCTGGAAGACGATGCCGACGTCCTTGTGCACCTTGTGCAGCAGGCGGCGATCGGCGTGGCTGATGTCGTAGCCGACGACCTTGGCGTCACCCTCGGCGATCGGGAGAAGCCCGATGGCGGCGCGACCGATCGTCGTCTTGCCCGAGCCCGACTCGCCGACCAGACCCGTGACCTCACCGGGGTAGATCGAGAAGCTCGCGTGCTCGACGGCGCGGAAGGCGGGCACGCGGCCCTTCTTCGGATAGTCGATCGCCACGTCGGTGAACTCCAGCACCGGCGCGCCGAGCTTCGAGCGCCGCTCGGCATCCTGCTGCGCAGCCACCTCGGCGAGGCGGATCGTCGACGTGTCACCCGCGAGTGCGGCTGTCGTGTCGATCTCCTCGCCGCCCGTGTCACCGATGCGCGGCACCGCCGCGAGCAGCTGACGCGTGTAGGGATGCTGCGGGTTGTCGAAGACCGAATGCACGTCGCCGCGCTCGACGATCTCGCCGTTCTTCATGACGATGATGTCGTCGGCGATGTCCGCGACCACGCCCATGTCGTGCGTGATCAGCAGGATCGCCGAATCGAGGCGGTGGCGGAGGTCACGCATGAGGTCGAGGATCTCCGCCTGCACCGTGACATCGAGCGCCGTCGTGGGCTCGTCGGCGATGAGGAGCTTCGGGTCGCACGAGATCGACTGCGCGATCATGGCGCGCTGGCGCTGCCCGCCCGACAGCTGGTGCGGGTACGAGTTGTACGCCTTCAGCGGGTCGGGGAGGTCCACGAGGTCGAGCAGCTCGAGCGCGCGCGTCTTGGCCTGGCTCGGCGTCATGCCGAAGTGGGTGCGGAGCGTCTCGACGATCTGGAACCCGACGGTGAACACGGGGTTCAGCGCCGTCATCGGCTCCTGGAAGATCACGGCGATCTCGCGCCCCCGCACTTCGCGCAGCGCGTCGGGCTTGAGCCCCAAGATCTCGCGGCCCTGCAGGCGCACGCTCCCCCGCACCCGTGCGGTCGAGGGCAGCAGGCCCAGGATCGACATCGAGCTCGCGCTCTTACCCGACCCCGACTCGCCGACGAGGGCGAGGGCCTTGCCTGCCTCGATCGAGTAACTCATGTCCTTCGCTGCCGGCACCCAGAAGTTGTCGACGGCGAAGTCGACGCTCAGTCCGTCGACCTCCAGAAGCGGCGAGGAGGAGAGCGGCGCGGACACGGCACGCCCGTTCGCGGTGTTCTGGCTCATCGGATGGTCTCCACATCAGTCATGGGGAGAATGGAGGCGTGCATCACACGACCCTCCACTCTCGTTTCAATCGCATCATGGCGCTCGTCGTGGCGGCCATCGCGATCCTGCTCGTCGCGACGGCGGCCTCGAACGGCGCCGGTTCGGCCTGGATGTACCCGGCCGCGGGTCTTGCCCTGCTGTGGGCGTGGACGGCGCTGTGGCGCCCCGGCATCCGCATCGACGACGACGGGGTCGACATCGTCAACGTGACGCACACCGCGCACGTGCCGTGGGAAGCGCTCATCGGTGTGACCACCAAGTACGCACTCACGCTCGTGACGCCGCGCGGCCGCGTGGCCGCGTGGTCCGCGCCTGCGCCGGGCGCCCTGCGCGCCGCCGTAGCGGGCCGTCGGCCCGACAACCGCGAACTGCGCGCGACGGGCGGAGCACCGCGCCCCGGCGACCTCGCCGGCACCGAGTCGGGCGATGCGGCGCTGCTCATCCGCGAGGAGTGGGAGCGACGCAGCGAGGCCGGTCTCATCGAGCTGGGTGTCGCCGACGAGACCGCCGTCACCCGCCGCCCTCACGTGCTCGAGCTGTCCGGCATGGTCCTGCTGGCCATCCTCGCGGTGGTCGCACTCATCGCGGGATGGTGACGAGACGGACGTGGCCGCACCGGCTGTCGCCGTGACGGTCACGCGTCCCTCCCGTCGGCGGCGTTCGCACGCGTGCCGGCGGCAGAGCCCGCCGCATCCAGCCCGCCCATGTCGGCCGACGTCGAGCTCGTGACGACGACGGCACTCTCCGGCAACTCCTTGACCCGGGAACGGCGCACGCGCTTCTGACGCGGATCGAACGCATCGCGCAGTCCGTCTCCGACGAAGTTGACGAGAAGGGAGAGGATGACGATGAACGCGGCGGGCCACCAGAACAGCCACGGACGCGTCTGGAACGCGGCCTGGTTGCCGCTGATGAGCAGACCCAGCGACACCTCCGGCGACTTGACTCCGTAGCCGAGGAACGACAGCGAGGTCTCGAGGATGATCGCCGCGGCGATCATGAGGGTCGTCGAGACGATCACGACGCCCATCGCGTTGGGGAGGATGTGCTTGAAGATGATGCGGAGGTCGCTCGCACCGGCGACGCGGGCCGCCTCGACGAACTCGCGTTCGCGCAGCGAGAGGAACTCAGCCCGGACCAGGCGTGCGATGCCGGTCCACGCGACGAACCCGAGGAACACCGCGAGCAGCAGCGGACCGAGGTTTCCGACCGCCGTACCGACCACCGCGCCGATCACGATGAGCGGGATGATGATGACGACGTCGGTGAAGCGCATCAGCACGGCATCCACCCAGCCGCGGTAGTACCCCGCGATCGCGCCGATCGTCACGCCGATCGCCGCCGCGATGAGGCCGATGATGAACATGATGTAGGACGAGTTGACGATGCCGCGCATCGTCATGGCGAAGTAGTCCTTGCCGGGGGTGTCCTGACCGAAGGGGTGATTGCCCAGGTCGAACGGGAACAGACTCAGCGTCGGCTTTCCGGCGTTCTCGATGGCCGGCAGGTCGGCGTAGTTCCACTTCCACCAGCCGGGGATGCCGAAGGCGCCCGTCACCGAAACGGCGAAGCCGACGATGAGCACGAAGAGGATCATGCTGATCAGAGCGGGCTTGTGCGAGAGGAAACGGCGCAGGACGAGGCGACCCTGGCTGACGCCGCGGTCCTCCTTGGACATCACGTGCTGCGGACCGGCGGAGGGCTGTACCGCGATCTCGGGGACGGGGGCGGAGGGATTGGCCATCACTTGGCCCTCACTCTCGGGTCGAGCGCCGAGTATGTCAGGTCGGCGAGGAAGTTGAACGTGATCGCGAAGATCGCGACGACCAGGAAGTACGCCATGACCGGGTTCGGGTCACCGGCGCTCAGTCCCTTGTTGAACAGCGCCCCCATTCCCGAGAAGCCGAAGATCGACTCGGTGATGATCGCGCCGCCGATGATGCCGCCGACGTCGGCCGCGACGATCGTCGTGATCGGGATGAGCGAGTTGCGGAACGCATGACGGACGACGACCGTGCGCTCCGGCAGACCCTTCGCGCGCGCCGTGCGGATGTAGTCCTGGTTGAGCACCTCGAGCATGCCGCCGCGCGCGTAGCGCGTGTAGCCGGCGAACGAGATCAGCATCAGGCTGATCGTGGGAAGCAGCAGGTGCGTGAACGAGTCGATGCCGCTGATCCAGAAGTCGCCGTTTAGGTTCGGCGTCGACGAACCGACGGTGGCGATCGGGCGGCCGCCGACCTTGGGGTTGCGCACGTAGTCGTTCCAGTGGCGCAGGAACTGATCGAGGACGATCACCCCCGCGCCGAGGAAGCCCGAGAACGCGCCGATGCGCATCGCCTGGCTCTTGTCGTGTTCGCCGAAGAGCCAGCCCATCAGCATGCCGATCATGACCGCGCCGGCGAAGACGGCGATCACGCCCCAGACGTCGAACGAGGACATCACGGGCATGAGCACGAAGTAGGCGATGATCACGACGATCGCCGTCGCGCCCGCGGTGCGCCACGCGAAGCGTGCCTTCGGTCCCCCGATCAGCAGCGCCATTCCCGCCGCGAACAGCGCGATCAGCAGCGGTGCGATCACGGGCCCCAGCGACGGGTCGAGGAACCACGACGTCACCGACATGACGTAGAGGATCACGCCGGTCACGAGAGCGGACCCCGCGAAGACGATGAGGCGTCGTTGCCTGTTGCCGCCGACCATCGCCTGCCAGAAGAGGCCGAGCGCCAGGGACAGGATGATGATCACCGCCCAGGACAGAACCGGGTCGCGCAGCCAGTTGTTGAACCCGATCGCGAGGAAGACCTTCAGGAGGACACCCATGACGAACGAGGGCAGCGAGTAGAGGAAGAAGCTGAGGAACGTGAAGCCGTAGTCGACGGCGCTGTACTGACGCAGTGCCGAGATGATTCCGACCGTGATGCCGAGGATGATCGCGAAGATCGTCGCGCCCGTGACGAGCTGCAGCGTTGCACCCATCGCACGGCCGAGAAGCGTCGCCACCGGCTGGTTCTGAATCGTCACGCCGAGGTCGCAGGTGCCCAGCGGCACGATGCACTTGGCCGCGCCGACGAACCAGTTGAACCAGCGCACGGGCAGCGGGTCGTTCAAGTGCAGCCACTCGATGCGCTGTTGGATGAGCGCATCACGGTTCGGGCTGTTCGAGGCGTACAGATCCTGCAGAGGATCGCGCGCCCACGCGACCAGGATGTACATCAGGAAGGACGCGGCGACGAGGATCAGGATCGACACGCCGACGCGTCGGAGGATATAGGCGAACAAACGTCACCCCTTCTGGGATCTGGGGGTATCAGGCTCCGGGGTCGCGACGCGCGCGGTGGCGCGCGGGTGGCCCTACAGCGGTTCGGGTTGTTGCGCAGGAAGGCGACGGGCCGATCGGGCCCGTCGCCCCCCTGCGGGTCAGGGATTCAATCTCTGCAGATTACTCCGCGACCGTCCACTCCCAGAAATTCCAGATCGGACCGGTCTGGTTGCCCATGTAGGTGATGCCCTCGATGCGGTCGGTGTGGGCCTCGAGTCCGGCGCTCTGGAAGAGCGGCAGACCGTATCCGTCACCGAACAGCTGGGTGTCAGCCTCGATGGTCAGCTCGTCGATCTTGTCGGTGTCCAGCGTGACCGGGATCTCCTTGGCGATCTCGTCGACCTTGGCGTTGGCGTACTGGTTGAAGTTGCTGCCGCCGAAGCTCGCGAAGATCTGCGGGATGGTGCCGTTGCCGACGCCCGGGCTGGTCCAACCGAAGATGACGGCGTCGTAGATGTCCGAGCCGAGCTGCGAGGACCAGTCCTCGCGACCCACGTCCTCAACCGTGATGCCGGCCTGAGCCGCCGAGGCCTGGATGGCCTGGAACGACGCGACGCGGTTCGGGTTGTTGATGTTGTACATGACGCGGACCGTCGGGGTGGCACCGGCGAGGAGCTCCTTGGCACCCTCGATGTCGACCTCGTCGTACGCGTCCGAGCCGTTCGCGGCGACAGCGGCCTCGTAGGAGGACTGAGCCGGGATGAACAGCTGCGAGTCGAGGACCTTCGCCTCGGGGTTGACCGGCTTCATGAGCGAGTCGACGAGCTGCTGACGCGGGATCGTCTTGAGGAAGGCCTCACGGACGTTCTTCTCGGCGAACACACCCGCGAAGGTGAGGTCGATGTGGTCGTACGCGAGCTGGTCGCCCTGGAGGACCTTGACGCCGTCGAGACCCTCAAGGGCCGTCAGCGTGTCGGCCGAGGCCTGCGGGACGATGAGGTCGACCTCGCCGTTCTGCAGAGCCGAGACCTGCGCCTGCGGGTCGCCGATGAAGCGGATGACGACCGTCGAGAAGCTGGGCTTGAGGTCGCCCGTGTACTTGTCGTTCAGCTCGAGCGTGATCGACTGCGTGGGTTCCCACGAGGCGATCTTGAAGGGGCCGCTCGACAGGTACAGCGACTCGTCGTCGGGCAGCGACGTCATGTCGAAGCCGGTGTTCCAGAAGTCGGCGGCGGCCTTCAGCGTCTCGTTCGTCGCAGCGGGCGCGTCGACGTCGCCGCGCGGCGAGTCGAGGATCGTCTGGATGAGCTCCTCCTGGTCGACGCCGGCCTTGTCGGCGACGACGTGGACGGGCTGGTCGATCAGGCCGTTGAGGTTCCAGTCGACGAAGGGCTGGTCGTACTCGACGGTCAGCGAGAGCTTGTCGTCGGAGACCTCGGTGATCTTCGAGGTCTTCAGGCCCTCGGTCGAGCCCGCGTACTCGAAGTACTGGGTGCCCGCGGTGACGTTGCCCTCGTCGTCGAACGTGGCGTCGTCGAAGATGCCGGAAGAGACGGCCCAGCCGAAGACGAGGTCGTCGGTGTTGATAGCCTCGCCGTCGGACCAGGTGAGTCCGTCCTGCAGCGTGTACTTGACCTGCAGCGGGTCGTCGGAGACCTTCTCCATCTTTCCGAACGACTCGTCCGGCACGACGTTGTACTCGTCGTCGATGTAGTAGAAGCCGGCACGCGTGAAATACGCGACCTTGCTGTTGATGTCGAGGTTTCCGGTCGCCGAGATCGAGTTCGTGCTGGTGAACTCGTTGGTCTCCGCGATCGTGACCTGCGTGTCGGTGACGGCCTTGTCGGTCTCGTCACTGTTGCCGCCGGCCGTCGAGCACGCGGTGAGAGCGAGGGCGGCGACGCCGATTCCCGCTCCAGCCGCGAGCGCGCGCTTGCGCCACGTCATTGCTGACACTATTCCTCCTGGTGAAAGGGTGATGCGCCCGGCGATGGGGGGCCTGGGCACGGATGAATCGACCATAAGCACGCTCGGAAGGCCCGCCAAACCACCCGCACAAACCGTTACAGATCCTTTACTGAAGTACATCTGCCTGTGACAATCTGACAACGTGACCGACACAAAACCTGGCGATCCGCTTAGCCCAGACGCCATCGTCCGACACGCCCGCACGAGGCTCTGGTGGGAGATCGCGATCGTCCTCGCACTGTCGGTGGGGCGCTCCGCGGTGTATTCCGTCCTCTCGCTCGTGCAAGCGCTCACCCGGGAAGAATCCTTGGGCGACCAGTCGACGTCGCTGAATCCCGGGGCGAACGCCGAGCAGTTCTGGGACGTGCTGTACCAGTTCCTCGGTCAGTTCTTCGCGCTCGCCCCCGTCGCCCTCGCGATCTACCTGCTCTGGGAGCCGGGAGTCTCCGCCTTTCGACGCATCGGGCTCGACTTCCGCATGTTCGCGAAGGACGTCGGCGCAGGCATCCTGCTCGTCCTGGTCATCGGCGTGCCGGGCCTCGGTCTGTATGCGGCGGGACGCGCGCTGGGGATCACGGTGCAGGTGGATGCCTCGCCGCTCGGCGCCTCGTGGTGGACGATCCCGCTGCTGCTGCTCGCGGCACTGCGCGCGGGCCTCACCGAAGAGGTCATCTTCATCGGGTACCTGTTCGACCGGCTGCGGCGACTGGGGTGGGGCCCGTGGGCGATCATCCTGTCGACCGCGGCGTTGCGCGGGCTGTACCACGCCTATCAGGGCTTCGGCCCGCTCGCGGGGAACGTCGCGATGGGCATCGTGTTCGGGTGGGTGTATCAGCGGTGGGGCCGCGTGATGCCCCTCGTGATCGCGCATACCCTGATCGACGTGATCGCCTTCATCGGCTACCCCCTCGCCGCCGCCTGGTGGCCCGCCCTCTTCGCCCCCGCCTGACCCCTCCCTCCCTCCCCTCCGCTCCTGACCGCGAGACTGCATCTGTGGGTCGAGACATCGGCCAGTGACCAAGGTTTCGCCTCGCAGATGCAGTCTCGCGGTCAGGACGGGGTGGGTGGGCGGGCGTTGTCCACAGGTGGCGCGGTGTGCGAGTTGTCCACGGATCGTGGGGGCGGGGCGCACGCGGTGGGGCGGGGCCAGGCACCCTGGGGGCATGCGCCTCCTCCGTCCAGACATCGCCCCCGCTCCGATCCCGCTGGTGCGCGGCGCCGACGTCGCGCACGCGAGCCGGGAGATCGAGCGCGGAACGCTCGTACGCGTTCGCCCGGGCGTGTTCGCGGATGCCTCGGAGTGGTCGGCGCTGGCGCCGTGGAATCGGTATCTCGCCCGCGTCCACGCCGTCGCGCTCACCCGGCCGGACACCGTCTTCGCCTTCGAGTCCGCGGCCGCGCTGCTCGGGCTGCCCATCTTCAACGATCCCGGAACCGTGCACGAGTTGGCGCTCGCGGGAGGCACAGCACGGATGAGTGCCGGCATCCGCATTCACACCGGTCGCAACGATCGCTCCGTCATCATCCGCCACGGCCTGCTCCTGACCGACGTCGCCGACACCTGCGTGGATCTCGCGCGCCACCGGCATCCGGCGATCGGACTGGCCACCGCGGATGCCGCGCTCCGCCTCGCCCCTTCGCTCAGTCGCGACGTTCTGCGCGCCATCAACGAGCAACGCGCGAGCTCGCGCGGACGCGCCCGCGCACGATGGGCGCTGGAGCGTGCGAGCGCGGTCACCGAGAGCGTGCTCGAGTCGGTCAGCGTCGCGGTGTTCGAATGGCTCGGGATGCCGGAGCCCGATCTTCAGGTCTCGTTCCGATCCGAGGACGGCAGCACCGACCGCCCGGACTTCACGTGGCGACTGCCCGGTGGCCGCCGTGTGGGTGCGGACGCCGACGGCGACCTGAAGTACGACGGGCGCTATGGGACGGCACGTGACGTGATGCACCGTCAGACGCAACGCGACGCGCGGCTGCGCCGGCACCTCGATGCCATCGGCCACTTCGGGTGGAACGACGTCCTCGCTGTCGATCCGCTGCGCGGCATCCTGCGCGAAATCGGTCTGCGTCCGGCAGCCCCCGAACACGCCGCCCCGCTCCTGACCCTCCGCCGCGCACTCTCCCCGTCCACCCGCTCCACCGGCTCACCCCGCGAGACTGCGTCTGTGGGTCGAGACATCGGTCTCTAGCCGCAGTCTCGCCTGGCAGATGCAGTCTCGCGGTCAGGCGCAGGGCGGCCAGGCGCAGGGCGCTACGCGAAGGCCTCGACGGGCGGGCAGGCGCAGACGAGGTTGCGGTCGCCGTAGGCGTTGTCGATCCGGCGGACGGGGGGCCAGTACTTCGTGCGCACCAGGGTGTGCACGGGGTACACGGCATCCTCCCGCGAGTAGGGGTGCTCCCACCCGGACGCGATCGCCGACTCGGCGGTGTGCGGGGCGTTCACGAGGGGGTTGTCGGATGCCGGCCACTCCCCCGCCTGCACCCGGTCCGCCTCGGCTCGGATCGCGATCATCGCCTCGATGAACCGCTCGATCTCGCCGAGATCCTCCGACTCGGTCGGCTCGACCATCAGCGTCCCCGCGACCGGGAATGACATCGTGGGTGCGTGGAAGCCATAGTCGATGAGGCGCTTGGCCACGTCATCCACGGTGATCCCGGTCGCGTCCTTCAGCGGCCGCAAGTCGAGGATGCACTCGTGCGCGACGAGCCCTCCCTCGCCGCTGTACAGCACCGGGTAGTGGTCGCGCAGCCGCACGGCGATGTAGTTCGCCGACACGACCGCCGCGCCCGTCGCCTGCCGGAGCCCGTCGGCGCCCATCATCCGGATGTACGCCCACGAGATCGGCAGGATGGATGCCGAACCGTACGGCGCCGCCGAGACCGGTCCGCCGTCGAACACGAAGCCGTCGGCGTGCTCCGCGCGCTGGGCGAGCGGGTGCGACGGGAGAAAGGGCGCCAGGTGCGCCTTCGCCGCGACCGGGCCGACGCCCGGACCGCCCCCACCGTGTGGGACCGCGAACGTCTTGTGCAGGTTCAGGTGCGACACGTCACCGCCGAGGTCGCCGAAGCGGGCGAACCCGACGAGCGCGTTCATGTTCGCGCCGTCGACGTAGACCTGGCCGCCCGCCTCGTGGACGGCGGCGCAGAGCTCCACGACATCCTGCTCGTACACGCCGTGCGTCGACGGGTAGGTGATCATGAGCGCCGCGAGCGTCTCGGCGTGCGCCGCGATCTTCGCGCGGAGATCGGCGAGGTCGACGTTGCCCGCGTCGTCGCACGCCACGACGACGACGCGCATGCCGGCGAGCACCGCCGAGGCCGCGTTCGTGCCGTGGGCGGAGGACGGGATGAGGCACACGTCGCGCTGCACATCACCGCGCGAGTGGTGGTAGCCGCGGATCGCGAGGAGCCCCGCGAGTTCGCCCTGCGAACCGGCGTTCGGCTGCAGAGACACCGCGTCGTACCCCGTGATCTCGGCGAGCCACGACTCGAGCTGGTCGATGAGCACGAGGTACCCCGCGACGTCCTCGGCGGGCGCGAACGGGTGCACCCGGGAAAACTCCGGCCACGACACCGCCGCCATCTCGGTCGCCGCGTTGAGCTTCATCGTGCACGATCCGAGCGGGATCATGCCGCGGTCGAGCGCGTAGTCGCGGTCGGCGAGCTGCTTGAGGTAGCGCATCATCGCCGTCTCGGAGTGGTGCGCGTGGAAGACGGGATGCGTCAGGAAGTCGTCATCACGGCGCAGGGATGCCGGGAGGTGCGACAACCCGAAGACGGCGTGCAGGCCGACCTTCGACTGCGGCGTCGCACCGAAGACCCCGGCGATCGCCTCGAGCTCGGCGGGCGTCGTCGTCTCATCGATCGAGATGCCGACCGAGTCGCTGTCGCGGAACCACAGCTGGAAGCCTCGCTCCCGCGCGGCGGCGACGATCTCGCCGGCACGGCCAGGCACCGCCACGACGAGCGTGTCGAAGAAGTCGTCGTGGAGCACCTCGGCGCCCGCCTCGGTCAGCGTGCGGTGGAGCGCGGATGCCTTCGACGCGACGTCCGCCGCGATGCTCTTCAGCCCCTCGGGGCCGTGGTACACGGCGTACATCGAGGCCATGACGGCGAGGAGCACCTGCGCGGTGCAGATGTTCGACGTCGCCTTCTCGCGGCGGATGTGCTGCTCGCGGGTCTGGAGGGAGAGGCGGTAGGCGGGCTTGCCCTCGGCATCCTGCGAGACGCCGACGAGGCGGCCCGGGAGCTGTCGCTCGAGCCCGGCGCGCACCGCCATGTACCCGGCGTGCGGGCCGCCGAAGCCCATCGGCACGCCGAAGCGCTGCGTCGTGCCGACGGCGATGTCGGCGCCGAGCGACCCGGGCGAGCGGAGGAGCGTCAGCGCGAGGAGGCCGGCAGCGACGACGGCGCGTCCGCCCTGCGCCTGGACGGCGGCGATGACCTCGGACGGGTCCCACACGCGGCCGGAGGCGCCGGGGTATTGGATGAACGCGCCGAACACGTCCATGTCCGCGGGAGGCGGCGACAGATCGTAGGGGGTCTCGTGGAGTTCGATCCCCACGGCCGCGGCACGGTGCGCGAGCAGCGCCTTCGTCTGCGGCAGTGCGTCGGCATCGACGAGGAAGATGTTCGAGGAGGAGGTCGACGCGCGCCGGGCGAGGAGCATCCCCTCGACGACGGCCGTCGCCTCGTCGAGCATCGACGCGTTCGCCGTCGCGAGACCGGTGAGGTCGGTGACCATCGTCTGAAAGTTGATGAGGGCCTCGAGCCGGCCCTGCGAGATCTCCGGCTGGTAAGGCGTGTACGCCGTGTACCAGGACGGGTTCTCGAACACGTTCCGCGCGATCACCGACGGCGTGAACGTGTCGTAGTAGCCGAGCCCGATCATCGACCGGGCGGGTCGGTTCATCGCCGCGAGGGCGCGCAGCTCCGCCAGCGCCTCGGCCTCGGAGGCCGCCGGTGGGATGGCGCTGTCCGGCACGGGGGCGGCGTGGATGGATGCCGGGACGGCACGCTCGACGAGGGCGTCGACCGCGTCGTAGCCGAGCGCGTTCAGCATGATCGCCTGTGCGTCGGCATCCGTTCCGATGTGACGACTGCGGAAGGGGGCGGAGCTCACGCGGCGCCGCCGGTGAACTCGAGGTACGCCGCGTGGTCGAGGAGCGTCTCGATGTCGGAGGGGGTGACGCGGATCTTCAGCAGCCACGCGCCGAACGCGTCGCCGTTGACCGAGGACGGGTCATCGACGACCTCGGCGTTGATCTCCACGACCTCGCCCGTCAGCGGGGCGTAGAGCTCGCCGACCGACTTCGTCGACTCGATCTCGCCGCAGACCGCGCCCGCGGTCACCGCCGAGCCTGCCGAGGGAAGGTCGACGTATACGATGTCGCCGAGCTTGTCGGCGGCGTAATCGGTGATGCCGACGGTCGCGATGTCGCCGTCGAGGGCGACCCATTCGTGCTCTTCGGTGTACTTGAGAGCGGTCTGATCGGTCATGAGTTCCTCCGGTAGAAAGGCAGTGCGGTCACGGTCGCGGGGATGCGGGTTCCCCGCACGTCGATGAAGAGTTCGGTGCCGGGTGCGGCGAGGTCGCTCGGCACGAACGCCATGGCGATGGGGTGGCCGAGCGTCGGGCTGAGCGCCCCGCTCGTAATCTCACCGACGGGCTCACCGCCCTCGGCGTCAGCGAAGACGGCGTACCCGGCGCGCCCCGCGCGGCGGCCCTCCGACACGAGCCCGACGAGCACGGGCAGATCGGCGGATGCCGCGGCGAGCGCGCCCTGGCCGACGAAATCGTCCTTGTCCATCGCGACGGCCCGGCCGAGCCCCGCCTGCGCGGGCAGGATCTGATCGCTCAGCTCGTGGCCGTGCAGCGGCATCCCCGCTTCGAGGCGGAGGGTGTCGCGGGAGGCGAGGCCCGCGGGAACGACGCCGAGCGGGGTTCCCGCGGCGAGCAGCGCGTCCCACAGCGCGGGGGCGGCATCATTCGGGACGAGCAGTTCGAAGCCATCTTCACCGGTGTAGCCGGTGCGGGCGACGAAGAGCGAGGCGCCCTGGAACGTTCCGGCGGACCAGGCGTAGTAGCCGAGATCGGCGAGCGCGGGGTTCAACCCGTCGATCCCGTCGGTCGCGGTGAGGACCTCGCGGGCGCGCGGGCCCTGGACCGCGATGAGCGCGACCTGATCGGAGATGTCCTCGATGCGGGCAGCGTCAGCACCGACGACCGTGCCGAAGAACTCGGGGACGTCGGGACTCCCCGCCACGAACGCGGCGGAGATCGGCGCCCGCGCCGCGCGCTCCGAGAACGCCTCCGCGACGAGGGCGCGGTTTCCGGCGTTCGAGATGACGACGAAGTAGTCCTCGCCGGTGCGATAGACGATGACGTCGTCGATCACTCCTCCGGCATCCGACAGCAGCAGGGAGTACTTCGCCTTGCCGACCTTCATCGCCCCGATGCGACCAGCGAGGGCGTAGTCGAGGAAGGCGGCTGCTCCCGCGCCGGTCACGAGGAACTCGGCCATGTGCGAGATGTCGAACAGGCCCGCCGTCTGCCGCACGGCGTGATGCTCGGCGAGGTCCGACGTGTGGCGGACCGGCATCGACCAGCCGCCGAAGTCGGTGAACGAGGCGCCGAGCGCGACGTGGCGGTCATGGAGCGGGGTGGTGCGAAGGTCTGACATGAGTTCTCCCGGTCTCGGGCGGGCGCATGCCGGAGTCGGCATACGTGAACTCCCCCTCTGTCATGGGCCTGAGAGTTTCGCCCCGATACGGTCCACGACCGATCAGGGGGCTTTCACCGTCGGCGGACGTCGAACGCGCGGGGCTCGAAATCGCTTTCCAGAGCGGCCGGACGCGGGCGGTACGCGGACCTGAGAGATTGGCGGGGAGGCTTGCTCCTTCGGTGCTCGGCGCCCGTCGTCCTCCGGAGAGGTCGAGGGGATGCCGGGGCTCTCCCGCGCGCGTCATGCGGCCTGTCTTCAGTTGTGGGGCCAGCATAGCCGGTACGGACGCGTGCAGCCGACGTACCGGAGGATATCTCCGCCCGCGCGGGAGAGGCAGTCACCGCACGGGCGGAAGTCTCAGCCTTCGCGGGCGAGTTCTCGGCGCACCTCATCACGCAGCCGGCCGAGGTTCTCGGGCTCGGGCGCCGCGCCCAGCAGCGTCTTGGTGTACTCGTGCTTCGGGTGCAGGATCACCTCGTCGGCGCCTCCGCGCTCGACGATGTCGCCCTTGTACATGACGAGGATCTCGTCGCTGAAGTGGCGGGCCGTGGCGAGATCGTGCGTGATGTAGAGCACACCCAGGTTGTCCTCGCGCTGGAGCTCGGCGAGGAGGTTCAGCACCCCGAGGCGGATCGAGACGTCGAGCATCGACACCGGCTCGTCGGCGATGATGAACCGCGCCCCGGGCGCGAGGGCACGGGCGATGGCGACGCGCTGACGCTGACCGCCGGAGAGCTCGTGCGGGCGGCGCTCGGCGATCTTGTCGGCGGGCGTGAGACGCACGCGCTCGAGCAGTTCGAGCATGCGCGCCCGCACCTGCTCGTTCGAGAGCTCCGGGTGGTGGATGCGCAGCGGCCGCTCGATGTG
This sequence comes from Microbacterium sp. bgisy203, assembly GCF_057706945.1. NCBI lineage: Bacteria > Bacillati > Actinomycetota > Actinomycetes > Micrococcales > Microbacteriaceae > Microbacterium > Microbacterium sp. bgisy203. Next base: position 504,344 of record NZ_JBYIPF010000001.1, read on the forward strand.
GTGCGCGATCGAGTGGAACGGGTTGAGCGAGGCGAACGGGTCCTGGAAGACCATCTGCACATCGGAGCGGTACTGGGCGAGTGCCCGCCCGTGCGATCCGGACGGGTGCCCGTCGATGAGGATCTTGCCCGAGGTCGGCGTCTCGAGCTTCGCGATCATGCGGGCGATCGTCGACTTGCCGCTGCCCGACTCTCCGACGAGCGCGACCGGGCGCCCCGGCTCGAGCGTGAACGAGGCATCCTTCACGGCATGCAGCGTCCGTACCGAGAAGCCGCTGCGCAGCCGGAAGTCCTTGACGAGGTTGCGTGCCTCCAACGCCTGGCTCATGCCGCGTCCTCCTTACCGCCGGTGCGGACGAAATCGCCGCGCTCGCCACGCAGACTCGGGAAGCTCGAGAGGAGCTTCTGCGTGTAGGCGTGCCGCGGCTCGCGATAGATCTGCTCTGCCGTGCCCTGTTCGACGATCTCGCCTTGGAGCATCACGGCGATCCGGTCGGAGATCTCGATGAGCATCGGGAGGTCGTGCGTGATGAAGATCACGGCGAACCCGAGCTTCTCGCGCAACCGCATGATCTCGCGGATGATGCCGCGCTGCACGACGACGTCGAGTGCTGTCGTCGGCTCGTCCATGATCATCACCTGCGGGTCGAGCGCGAGCGCCATGGCGATCATGACGCGCTGGCGCATGCCGCCGGAGAGCTCGTGGGGGAAGCTCGACAGACGCTTCGGGTCGACGCCGACGAGGGTGAGAAGCTCTTCGGACCGCGCCTGCTTGGCCTTCTTGCTCATGCCGGGACGGTGCGTATCGAACACGTCGAACAGTTGCGCCTTTATGGAGATCACGGGGTTGAGGGAGTTCATCGCCCCCTGGAAGACCATCGAGATCTTGTCCCATCGGAACGCGCGTAGCTCTTCGTCGGCGAGAGCGACCACGTCGATGTCGTAGCCCTCGCGATCGTGGAAGACGACCTCGCCGCTCGTCATGAGCGCCGGCGGCTTGAGCAGACGGTTCATGCCGTAGGCGAGCGTGGTCTTTCCGCAGCCGGACTCCCCTGCGAGGCCGAGGATCTCACCGCGATGCAGATCCAGCGACACGTTGCGAACCGCCTTGACGGGCGGGTCCACCTCGTATCCGATCGAGACGTCACGGGCGGACAGCACGACCTCGGCGGTCATCGGGTGGCTCCTTCGGTGACGGCTGCGGTGCCTGCGACGCCCTTACCGGCCTTCTCGGCGCGGCGGACGCGGCGAGCGGCATCGGGTGCCACGCGCAGCTTCGGGTTGATGATCTCGTCGATGGAGAAGTTGACCAGCGACAGCCCTGCGCCCAGGAGGGCGATCAGCAGGCCCGGCGGCACGAACCACCACCACGCGCCGGTTCCGAGGGCCTGTCCCGTCTGGGCGTCATTGAGGACGGTGCCCCACGTGATCGAGTCGCTCGCGCCGAGGCCGAGATACGACAGGCCCGCCTCGCCGAGGATCGCGAAGATGATCGCGAAGAGGAACTGCGCGGCCAGAAGCGGCAGCAGGTTCGGAAGGATCTCGACGAAGATGACGCGGGTGGACTTCTCGCCGGCCACCCGCGCGGCGGAGACGTAGTCGCGGGATCGGAGCGACCGCGCCTGCACGCGGAGAACGACCGCGGAGCCCGCCCAGCTGGTGATGCCGAGGACGATCGCGACGAGGAACCAGCTGCGCGTCGGCGAGTAGGTCGCGATCACCATGACCAGCGGAAGCCCCGGAATGACCAGCATGATGTTCGTGATGAGCGAGAGCACCTCATCGCCCCAGCCGCCGAGGTAGCCGGCGAGCACACCGAACACGACAGAGAAGGTCAGCGCGATGAGCGCCGCGATGATGCCGACCAGGAGCGAACCCTGGGTCCCCCAGGCGATCTGGGCGAAGACGTCGTAGCCGAGCTTCGTCGTGCCGAGCAGGTGATCAGCGGACGGCGGCTGCAGCGCCGGGTTGCCGCTGAAGCGCGGATTCTGCACGAAGAACGGCGCGATGACGCCGAAGGCGACGATCACGATGACGATCGAGAGGCCGATGACGAGCTTCGCGGACCGACGCGGCATGAGCTGACGGATGCCGCGACGCGCGGCGGCCGCGTACTCCTTCTGCGCATCGACGTCGAGCGTCGTGGAGAGGGCGCCGGGGGCGACGACCTCACGGTCGACCGCGACCCCGAGCAGGTCGCTGGATGCCGGGGCGGTGTCCACCGCAGCGGCGACGTCGGGCTCGAGGGTGGGGGTATCCGAGGTCTCGGGAGCCTCGGACAGGCTGCGCGGATCAGACATTGTGGCGTGCTCTCGGGTCGATGAACCCGTAGACCAGGTCCATGATGAAGTTGGCGGCGAGGACGGCGAGGGTGATCACGAGGAAGACCCCCTGCATCAGCGCATAGTCGTTGTTCTGCACCGCCGTGAACATCAGCTTGCCGATGCCTGGGTAGGTGAACACCTGCTCCATGACGATCGACCCGGCGACGATGAAGCCGAGCGAGATGGCGAAGCCGGCGATCGAGGGGATCGCCGCGTTGCGCGTCGCGTACGCGGTGAGGATGCGGCGGGGCTTCAGGCCCTTCGCCTTGGCCGTGACGATGTAGTCCTCGGCGAGGGTGGAGACCATCATGTTGCGCATGCCGAGCAACCACCCGCCCACCGAGCCGAGCACGATCGTGATGGCCGGCAGGATGCCGTGGTACAGCGCCGACCCCGCGAATGCCCAGCTGAGCTCCGGACCGTCGGGGAACTCGAACACGTCGTACCCGCCGATGATCGGGAAGATGCCGAGGCCGACGGAGAAGACGGCGATGAGCACGAGCGCGAGCCAGAAGTAGGGCACCGACTGCAGGATCGTCGTGGCGGGGACGAGGTTGTCGACCCAGGTCCCGCGCTTCCAGCCGACCCACGCGCCCACGCCGACGCCGATGACGAAGGAGATGATCGTCGCGAGGCCCACGAGGACGATTGTCCAGGGAAGGGCCGCCCCGATGAGTTCGGTGACGGGAGCGGGGAACTTGCTGAAGGAGATGCCGAGGTCACCCGAGAGCAGACGCCCCCAGTAGCCCCAGTACTGATCCCACAGCGACAGATCCTTGTCACCGCCGAGCATCAGCTGGATGTTGTTGATCGTCGACAGGGGCACCTCGCCGCGCTGCTGGAGCTTGGCGATGAGGACGTCGGCGGGGTTCCCCGGCATGAGCCGGGGAAGCAGGAAGTTGAGGGAGATCGCGACCCACAGCGTGATGGCGTAGAACGCGAGCCTTCGTGCGTAGAACTTCATGACACGTCTTCCGTCTCTCCTGCTTCCCCGGTCTTCATGCGGTGCGGATTACTTCTGCTTCAGGTGCTGGAGGATGAAGCCTGCCGAGCCCGAGCCCCAGGAGGGCGGGAAGGCGTACAGGTCGTCCTCGGTCGGCCAGCCCGTGAAGTCCTTCGTGTTGAAGAAGGTCTGGGTGGCGTTGATGACGAGCGGGATGTACGGGAGGTCCCGGACGATCTCGGTCTGGATGGTCGCGTACGCTTCCTTCTTCGTGGCCTCGTCGTTGGTCGCAGCGGCCTTGAGCACGGCCTCGTCGACGACGGGGTTGGAGTAGCGGCTGAAGTTCCACGCGCCCGGTGCGAGCTGCTCGCCGACCTTGGTCGTCGAGGTGCCGGCGAACCAGTCCTTGTAGATCTGGAACGGGTCGGCGACCGAGGTGCCGATGACACCGCCCATGATCAGCTCGTACCTGCCCGTCTGGCGCGCGTCGGAGAACTCCTGCCACTGCACGGTCGAGGCGGTCACCTTGATGCCGGCCTCCGCAGCCTGCTCGGCGATCAGCTTGGCGGCGTCGTTGTAGTCGGTCCACCCCTCGACCGAGATGAGCGACAGGTCGATCGGCGTGCCGTCCTTGCCGTAGAACCCGTCGGAGCCCTTGGTGTAGCCGGCTGCCTCGAGGATGGCGTCCGCCTCCGAGACGTTCGGACTCTGCGGGCTCTCGGCGTTCGCCGGGTCGGCCAGCCACTTCTCGTCACGAGGCATGAGCGTGAAAGCGGGCGAGATGGTGCTCGTGAGGTTCACGAACGCCTTCTCCTTGATGGTGCTGCGGTCGATAGCGAGGTTGAGCGCCTGTCGGACGGCCACGTCGGTCTGCTCGCCCTCGCAGCCGAGGTCGACGTTCGCGCAGGTGTAGAGCACCGTCGGATCTTGCGGGGTGTTGAGCATGAGATCGTGCCGCCGGAGGTGACGTCGTCGGGGTTCGGCACGAACATGCCGGTCCAGTCGAGCTTGCCGGCCTTGAGCAGGTCCTGCGCGGACTGGTTGGCGTCGATCGCGATGTACTGGACCTTCTTGACGGCGGGCACGCCCTCGTCGCGGAAGTTCTCGTTCGCCACCAGCGTGTACGAGGAATCGCTCGTGCTCTGGACCTTGTAGGGACCGGTGCCGACCGGCTCCTCGTCGGTGAAGGTCGTGAAATCGTCGACCTCGCTCCAGACGTGCTCGGGGAGCATCCACGTGGCGCCGAGGATCTGGAACTCACGCGTGAACTGCGGCGTGTCGTAGGTGAGGACGACCGTCGCGTCGTCGGGCGCCTCCGCCTTGGTGGGCGCGTTGGCCTTGTTGCCCTCGTACTCGAAGGTGAACACGACGTCCTTGGCGGTGAACGGCTTGCCGTCGTTCCACTTCACGCCGTCCTTGAGCTTGATCGTGATCTGCGTGCCGTCTTCGTTGAACTCGTAGCTCTCGGCGAGGAGGCCGGTGGGCTCGGTGTCGGCGGTCTTGTTGTAGGCGAACAGGGTCTCGTAGACGGGACCGAGCGCGCCGTGCAGAACCGTCGGGGCGAAGGGGTTGTAGTTGGCCACGATGGGCGTCTGGCTGCCGGCCCAGACGCGCAGCGTCTTGCCGCCGTCGTCGCCACCGGCGTCGTTGGAACCACCGGCGGAACAGCCGGCGAGACCGAGAACGAGGACCGACGCCCCGATCACGGCAGCGACCGCGCCGGAGCGCTTCGCGTTGCGGATCATCTATGAACTCCTCTGGTGTGCTTCCTTGCAACAAACCCCGGGACGAGGTTTGTTAGGAAAGTAACCTAACAAACCGTCGATTTCCGGCCGGGGGCGGTTTTGTGACCATGCTGTTACGAAATCGCTCTCAACCCCGACACCCTCGGTTGCCTTCGCGTCACGATGACCCTAAGATCGGTGCAGATAGTTAGGGTCATCATGACAACAACCCGTGGACCGGTGCACGCCGCGCAGCCCGACGCGCGCGAAGACGGCATCCGTGTCGCCGTGTCGACCGTCATCTTCAGCCTGCGCCGCGACACCGGAGCCGACCGCGCGCGCGTCGTCCTCCCCCTCGTCCGCCGCACGCGCGAGCCGTATGAGAGCGCGTGGGCACTGCCCGGAGGGTGGCTGCGCCCCGACGAGAATCTGGATGCCGCGGCATCCCGCACCCTCGCCGAGACCACGGGCCTCGCCCCGAGCTTCCTCGAGCAGCTCTACGCCTTCGGCGACGTCGACCGCTCCCCCAGCCGCGTCGTCTCGATCGTCTACTGGGCGCTCGTGCGCGAGGAGGTCTCGTCGATCTCGGCATCCACCGCTGCCGCGCACGACGACAACCACGACGACGAGAACGTCGCGTGGTTCGACGCGATCACCCACCCGCCGCTCGCGTTCGACCACGACCAGATCGTCGAGTACGCGCTGTGGCGCCTGCGCAACAAGGTCGGCTACAGCCGCATCGCGCACGGGCTTCTCCCCGACCTCTTCACCCTCGCCGACCTCCGCGAGGTGTACGAGGCGATCCTCGGCCGGCGCCTGGACCCCGCCAACTTCCGCCGCCAGGTGGAGAACTCCGACACCCTCATCCCGACCGACGACTACCGCACCGGCAGTCACCGCCCCGCCCGCCTCTACCGCTACGACGAGGCTTTCGAGCTCGCCGAACGCGGGCCGCTGCCCCACTGATCGCCGTCTTTCACGAAAGGCATCCCTCATGACCTTCCTCACCATCCAGCGCCAACCGATCGATGCGAGCGTCGACCACGAGATCCAGGCGATCGTCGCGGGCGCCTCGACCGCCGAGACGTGCAACACCGACCTCGCCGCGGGGCCGTGGGACTTCGACACCCGCCCGGGCTACGGGCCCGGCTCGTCGATGGGCGATGTGATCCCCACGGGGTCGCCCCGCCAGGGCGCGCTCCCGGAGGAGTACCGCGCGGCATCCGAAGACGAGCTCCATGCCCGCATCACGGCGGCGAAGACCGCTCTCGGTGAGCGTGTGGTCATCCTCGGCCACTTCTACCAGCGCGAAGAGGTCGTGCGGCACGCCGACTACGTCGGTGATTCGTTCCAGCTCGCGAACGCGGCGCTCGAGCACCCGGATGCCGAGGCCATCGTCTTCTGCGGCGTGCACTTCATGGCCGAGACCGCCGACCTCCTCTCCCGTCCCGAGCAGGCCGTGATCCTGCCCAATCTCGCGGCGGGGTGCTCGATGGCCGACATGGCCTCGATCGACGAAGTGGAGGACTGCTGGGAGCAGCTGGAGGAGGTCTACGGACCGCTCGACAAGCCGGATGCCGATGGACTCGTCCCGGTCGTCCCCGTCACCTACATGAACTCGTCCGCCGCCATCAAGGGCTTCGTCGGACGCCACGGCGGCATCGTCTGCACGTCGTCGAACGCGCGCACGGTGCTCGAGTGGGCCTTCGCGCGCGGGCGCCGCGTGCTCTTCTTCCCCGACCAGCACCTCGGCCGCAACACCGCGAAGGCGATGGGGGTGCCGCTCGAGGAGATGCCGATGTGGAACCCGCGAAAGCCCCTCGGCGGGTCGAGCGAGACCGAGCTCGAGAGCGCCCGCGTCATCATGTGGCACGGCTTCTGCTCGGTGCACCGCCGCTTCACCGTCGACCAGATCTCCGCCGCCCGCGCCGCGCACCCCGGCGTCCGCGTGATCGTGCACCCCGAGTGCCCGATGGCGGTGGTGGATGCCGCCGACGAAGCCGGATCGACCGACTACATCCGGAAGGCCATTGCCGCCGCGACCGAGCCGACGACGTTCGCGATCGGAACGGAGATCAACCTCGTGCAGCGCCTCGCGGCGCAGTACCCGCAGCATGAGATCTTCTGCCTCGACCCGGTCGTCTGCCCGTGCTCGACGATGTACCGCATCCACCCCGGGTACCTCGCCTGGGTTCTGGAGGAACTCGTCGCGGGCGTCGTTGTCAACCGCATCACGGTGCCGTCGGACGTCGCCGACCCCGCGCGACTCGCGCTCGAGCGGATGCTGGCGGCCAAGCCGTGAACGCGGCCACCGTCGTCGTCGTGGGGTCGGGCATCGCCGGCCTCACCGTCGCGCGGCACGCCGCCGCGCGCGGATGCCGCGTCACCCTCGTCACCAAGGACGTCCTCGAGCACGCCAACACCCGCTACGCGCAGGGCGGGATCGCCGGGGTCATGTTCGACGACGACAGCTCCGCGGCGCACGTGCACGACACGCTCGTCGCGGGTGCCGGGCTCAGCGATTCGGCCGCGGTCGAGGTGCTCGTAGCCGAAGGACCGGCGCGGATCCGCGAGCTCATCGACCTCGGCGTCGCCTTCGACCGCGCCGCCGATGGAGAGTACATCAAGGGACTCGAGGCCGCGCACTCCTACCCGCGCATCCTGCACGCCGGGGGCGACGCGACCGGCACGGCGATCGAGAAGGCGCTCGTGGCAGGTCTCGCCGCGACGGGCGTCGAGGTGATCGAGCACGCGTTCCTGCTCGACCTGGTGCTCGCGCCGTCGGATGCGCACGGCGTCCCGCGCGTCGTCGGCGTCGATCTGCTCGTCGGCGACGGCCGCCGCGAGCGTCTCCTGGCCGATGCGGTCGTCCTCGCGACCGGCGGCGCCGGTCAGCTCTACGTCCACACGACCAACCCGCCGGTCGCGACCGGCGACGGCATCGCCGCCGCCCTCCGCGCGGGCGCGGCGGTCGTCGACCTGGAGTTCTTCCAGTTCCACCCGACCGTCCTCCCCGCGGCGGGCGGCGCGGAGCCTTTCCTCGTCTCCGAAGCGGTCCGCGGCGAGGGGGCGGTGCTCCGCGACGAGCAGGGACGCCGGTTCATGCTCGACGTGCATCCGGATGCCGAGCTCGCGCCGCGCGACGTCGTCGCCCGGGCGATCGCCGACGTCATGGCCGCGCAGCACGGTCGCCCGGTGCTGCTCGACGCGACCGCACTGCGAGATCGAGAAGCCCGCGGAGGGGACGGTCGCGGCGCGAGCGCGAAGCGCACGGCATCCTTCTTGGCGCGCCGTTTTCCGACGATCGACCGTGCCGTGCGCGATCACGGCTGGGACTGGGCGCGCGAACCGATTCCCGTGACTCCCGCCGCGCATTACCTGATGGGCGGCGTGACGACCGACCTCGACGGCCGGACGAGCCTGCCGGGTCTCTACGCCGCCGGCGAGGTCGCGCGCACCGGCGTGCACGGCGCGAACCGCCTCGCCTCCAACTCGCTCCTCGAAGGCGCGGTCTTCGGGGCGCGCGCCGGCGACGCGATCGCGGACGACGCCGTCTCGGGGTCCTGGCCGCCCGCGTCGGCCTTCGCGCACGGGGCGCTCCCGGCGACGACGGCCGACGCTTCGACATCGGCATCCGTTCCCGCCGCGCCGCCGTTCTCGCGCGCCGCGCTGCAGAACCTCCTGTGGGAGGACGCCGGCCTCGTTCGGGACGCGGCGGGGCTCGCGCACGCCGCCACCGTTCTCGCGGGCTGGCGCGCGGCGCCCCGCACGCCGTCGACCGAGGCGGAGTACGAGGACGAGAACCTCCTCGACGTCGCGGCCGCCCTCGTCGCCGCCGCGCAGGCGCGACGCAGCTCCGTCGGCGCGCACGCGCGCTCCGACGACCCCGCTGCCGGCGAGTCGACGTTCGTCTCGCAGGACATTTCGGCCCCCGGCCACGCGCTCGGGCCGCTTTCCGCCCTTCCTGGCGAAGATCTCCTGCGAACCGAACGGCCCCGAGCGACGACCGCGCACGCGAGCGCCCTCGAGGAGGTCCGCTGATGCTCGATCAGGCCCACATCGACCGGGTCGTGAGCGCCGCGCTCGACGAAGACGCGCCGTGGGGCGACGTCACGAGCGGGACGCTGATCCCCGAGGTCGCAAGGGCGACCGCCGAGCTCCGCGCCCGCGAGCCCGGCGTCTTCAGCGGCGGAGCGGTGTTCGCCGCGGCCTTCGCCCTCACCGATCCGCGCATCGCCGTCGACCTGCGCCTCGCCGACGGCGACCGGTTCGCCGCAGGCGACACCCTCGGCGTCGTGACGGGCCCCGCCCGCGGCATCCTCACCGCCGAGCGGATCGGGCTGAACTTCGTGCAGCGGATGTCGGGGATCGCGACCCTCACCGCCGCCTACGTCGCCGCGGCGGCAGGCTCGGGCGCGCGCATCGCCGACACCCGCAAGACGACCCCGGGCCTGCGCCGCTTCGAGCGTCACGCCGTGCGGTCGGGCGGGGGCCACAACCACCGTTTCAGCCTCTCCGACGCCGTCATGGCGAAGGACAACCACCTCGCCGTCCTCGTCGCGCGTCACGGCTCGCTGACCGCCGCTCTCGGGGCCACCCTCGACGCGCTCCCCCACACGACCCACGTCGAGGTCGAGATCGACCGCCTCGACCAGCTCGACGCGGTGTTGGCCGTGACACCGGGGCCGGGTCGCGCCCGCGGCGTCGGAACGATCATGCTCGACAACTTCTCGCTCGACGATCTGCGCACGGGCGTCGCGCGCATCGCCGGCCGAGCCACGGTCGAGGCTTCGGGCGGAGTGAATCTCGACACCGTCGCCGCGATCGCGGCAACCGGCGTCGATGTCATCTCGGTCGGCGCGCTCACCCACTCCGCGCGCGCCCTCGACCTGGGGCTCGACGTGCGCGTCGAGGAGTGACGAGGCGGTGCTGTACCTCGACCACGCCGCGACGACCCCGGTACGCCCCGAGGTCCTCACGGCGATGCTCCCCTACCTCACCGACCGGTTCGGGAACCCTTCGAGCCACCACACCGTCGGCGAAGCGGCGGCCTCGGCCCTCGCCGAGGCCCGCGCGCGGGTCGCCGCAGTCCTCGGCTTCCGCCCGAACGACATCGTCTTCACGTCTGGCGGCACCGAGGCCGACAACCTCGCGGTGAAAGGGCTCGCGATCGGCGCGGCCCTCCGACGAGGATTCAGCGGGGCCCCCGTCCACGTCGTCACGACGCCGATCGAGCACGAGGCGGTGCTCTCCTCGTGCAGCTACCTCGAGCGCGTGCACGGCTTCGCGGTCACGCACCTTCCGGTCGACGCGACCGGCACCGTCGATCCCGCAGACCTCGCCGCGGCGATCCGCACATCGTCCCTGCCGACCGCCATGGTGTCCATCGGGTACGCGAACAACGAGATCGGCACGGTGCAGGATGTCGCGTCTGTCGCGGCAGTGACGAAGGATGCCGGAGTCCCCCTCCACCTCGACGCCGTACAGGCCGCCGGGTGGCTGCCGCTCGCCGATACCGGCGCCGACGCCCTCTCGATCGCCGGACACAAGCTCGGCGCGCCGCCCGGTATCGGTGCGCTCGCGGTGCGCTCTCGCCTGCCTCTCGAGCCGCTCCTGCACGGCGGCGGCCAGGAGCGCGACCGCCGGAGCGGCACGGAGAACCTCGCCGGCGCCGTCGCTCTCGCCACCGCCCTCGAGCTGGCAGAGGCGGAGCGTGAGGCATCCGCTGCCCGTGTGGGAGCGGCGACGCGCGTGTTCATCGACCGCATCCTCGCGCTCGTGCCGCAGGCGGCGCTCACCGGGCACCCGACCCGGCGCCTTCCCGGCACGGCGAGCTTCACCTTCGCCGGGACGAGCGGCGAGGCGGTGCTGCTGGGGCTCGAGCGGCGCGGCGTCATCACCTCGAGCGGATCGGCGTGCGCCGCGGGCAGCGACGAACCCTCGCACGTGCTCCTGGCATGCGGCATCGCCCCCGAGGTCGCACAGACGGCGGTGCGGTTCACCTTCGGGCATCCGGCCCCAGGTGTAGCCGCGCCCGACCCGTCGGTACTCGCGCAGGCCGTCGCGGACGCCGTGGCGGCGGTACGATCAGGCGCGTGAGCACTCCCGCAACCCCGGTCAGCGCCCTCGTCACCGTCATCGTGCCGGGACGCGACGTCGCGGCGTTCGCCGCCGAGGCCCTCGCGTCGCTGCGCGCGCAGACGCTCACCGCGTGGCGCGCGATCCTCATCGACGACGGCTCGGTCGACGCGACGAGCGACCTGTTCGCGCAGGCGGCGGCATCCGACGCCCGCTTCACCCTCGTGCGGAACGACGCACCGCGCGGTCTCGGGGCCGCGCGGAACGCCGGACTCACCCTCGTCGACACGCCGTACCTCGGCTTCCTCGACGCCGACGACGTCATGACCCCGACCGCGCTGGAGCGCCTCGTCGAGACCCTCACCGCGAGCGGCAGCGATGTCGTCGTCGGCTCATACGTGCGCCTTCGTCCCGACGGACGCGGCGGCTACGCGGCCGGTGAGGTGCAGCCGTGGGTGCGCGCCGCGACCACTCCCGCGCGCCGTGGCGCGACCCTTGCCGCCCACCCGGAGGTCTCGGGCAACGTCGTCGCGTGGTCCAAGCTCAGCCGCGTCGAGCTGTGGCGCCGCGGCGGGCTGCGGTTTCCGGAGAACACCCACTACGAGGACCAGATCGTCGCCCAGCGCCTGTACACGCTCGCGCGGGCCATCGATGTCATCCCCGACGTCGTCGTGCAGTGGCGCGAGCGCGCCGACGGAACGTCGATCACACAGACGAAGGACACCGTCGCGGTGCTCGGCGACTACCTCGCCGCCCTCCGCGCGGGCATCGCCGTGCTGGATGCCGCCGGCCAGCGCGCCGCCGCGCGCGCCCGCGTGCGCCTCATCCTCGAGATGGACGTGCCGCCCCTTATCCGCATCGCGCAGGGGCACCCGGATGCCGCCTACCGCCGCGCCGTCGGAGCCTTCGTGCGCGACCTCACCGCGCGCGCCGACCTCGACGCGATCCTGCTCGACCCGGAGCACGCCGATCTCCGCAGCGCCGCTGCGCTGTGGTGACCCGCCTGGTGAGTGCGACGTCGCGCGGTTAGGGTGAGGCCATGAGCGACTCTCCCGAAACGACGCCGTCCGGCGGCACCCCCTCCGACGCCCCCGAGCACGACGGCACCGACCTGCATCTGCTCCGCGAAGCGATCGATCACCTTCAGGAGGTGCCCGCGCAGGAGATGGTGAGCCCCACTCCCGAGACGCTTCTCGCGGACGAGCCCGCCCCGCACCCCACCGACGCGATCGGCTCCGAGGACTGGGGCAAGGACGAGCCTGACCACAAGAGCTGAGGCGCCCCGCAAGAGCTGAGCCGCCCCGCAAGAGCTGAGCCGCCGCTCAGACGGTACCCCGCACACCTCAGTGCGACCGAGGCGACACCCCAGAGGTGGCGCGCACCCTAGCCGAGGTAGGGCCAGGCTTGCTCGTTGCTCGGAGCGTCGTCGTCCATCGCGGCGATCGCCCCCTCGGCGCCCGCCGCGCCGGCGACGAGCGCCGCGGCATCCTGACCCGCACTCCCCGCCGGCGCCCGATCGGCCCGGCGCTCGGGGAGAGACGGCGGGGCGACGGCGTCGACCGCGTCCTCGACGCCCTCGATCTTCGCGGCGGCCATCTGCTCGACCGCCAGGTCGGCGTACAGCCCGCCGAGGGCGAGGAGCTCGGCGTGGGTGCCGGACTCGACGATCCTCCCCGCTTCGATCACGTGAATGACGTCGGCACCGATCACCGTCGAGAGCCGGTGCGCGATCGACAGCGTCGTTCGTCCGGATGCCGCGTTGTCGAGCGCCTCCTGCACGACGCGCTCCGAGACGGTGTCGAGCGCCGAGGTCGCCTCGTCGAGCAGGAGCACGGGCGGGTCTTTCAGCAGCACGCGCGCGATCGCGATGCGCTGCTTCTCTCCGCCCGACAGTCGGTAGCCGCGTTCGCCGACGACGGTGTCGTAGCCGTGCTCGAACCCCTCGATGATGTGGTGGATGTTGGCCGCGGTGCACGCGGCGACGAGCTCCGCATTGGTCGCATCGGGTTTCGCGTAGCGGAGGTTCTCGCGGATCGTCGCGTGGAAGAGGTAGGTCTCCTGCGAAACGATCCCGATGTGGTCGATGATCGACTCCTGCGTGAGGTCGCGCACGTCGGCGCCGGAGAAGAGCACCCGCCCGCCCGACACCTCGTACAGGCGGGGCGCGAGGTAGAGGATCGTGGTCTTCCCCGCGCCCGACGGGCCGACGAACGCGACGTGCTGGCCGTGCTCGGCGACGAAGGAGACGCCGCCGAGGGTCGGGCGCGCATCGGGTGCGGCGTCGGGGTAGCGGAAGACGACGTCCTCGAAGGCGATCTGTCCGAGCGGACCGGGCGCCTCGGCGACGGTGATCGCGTCGACTCGGTCGGTGATCGCGGGCGTCATATCGAGGTACTCGAAGATGCGCGCGAACAGGGCTTTCGACGTCTGCAGGTCGAGGGCGACGCGCATGAGCCCCATGAGGGGCTGCAGCAGACGCGCCTGCACGGTCGTGAAGGCGACGACCGTGCCGGCGGTGATCGTGTCGACGCCGCCGGTGAGGAGATACCCCGAGACCAGGTAGATCACGGCGGGAACGGACGCCATGAGCACCTGGACGACGGCGAAGAACCCCTGACCGCTCATCGCCCGCTGCACCTGCAGACGGACCTGATTGGCGTTCTCGACGCGGTAGCGCGCCGACTCGGTGCGCTGCCGGTTGAACGCTTTCGAGAGCAGGATGCCCGAGACCGACAGCGTCTCCTGCGTGATCGCGGTCAGCTCCGACAGCGACTCCTGCGTCTGGCCCGCGATCCGCGCGCGCACCTGACCGACGCGGCGCTGCACGAAGATGAGGATCGGCATCATGAACACCGCGATCAGCGTCAGTCGCCAATCGATGAGGATCATCGCGACGAGAGCCGAGATGACCGTGACGACGTTGCCGAGGATGCTCGTCACGGTGTTCGTCAGGACGCCGGAGACGCCGCCGACGTCGTTCTGCAGGCGTGACTGGATGACGCCCGTCTTCGTCCGCGTGAAGAAGCTCAGCTCCATCGACTGCAGATGGTCGAACAGGCGTACCCGCAGGTCGCCGGTGACCTCGTTGCCGACCGTGGAGGTGAGCCAGGTCTGGGCGACGCCGAACGCCGCGCCGAGCAGGAACAGTCCGATCATCCCGAGCACGAGGCGCCAGAGCAGGCCGAGATCGACGCCCGACCCGTCCGTCGGGAAGAGCGCCTGGTCGAAGATCTGCTGCACGAGCAGCGGCGGGATCACGCCGATCGCCGCACCGGCGATGACCAGAAGACCCGTGAGGAGGATGCGTCCGCGGTAGGGGCGGAACATCTCGACGATGCGTGCCCCGAGGTGCGGGATCTCGGGCGCCTCGGCGTTGAGCTTTCGCTGTGCGGCCTCGTCGACGCCGCGGAAACCGCCGCCGCGGCCACCCACGCCTCCCCCCATGCCGCCGCTCATGCTCATGGCGTCACTCTAGTCACGCCTCCCGACACGGGGTCGGAGCCGGCGTCAGCCGATGCCCGCGACGAGGTTGATGACGCTTGCGAGGATGACGGCGCCGAAGAGATACGCGAGCATCGTCTGCGCGATGACGAGGCGGCGGAACTCGTTGGTCGTGACGTTCGTGTCGGCGACCTGGTAGGTCATCCCGAGGCCGACGGAGAAGTACCCGAAGTCGGAGTACATCGGGTCCTCGTCCTGATTGAAGTCGACGCCGCGGCGCGCACCCGCGGCGGTGCTCGAGTAGTAGCGGTGCGCGTACCGCAGCATGTAGTCGACCTGGATGAGGGCCCATGACGCCGTCACCGCGAGGATCGCGAGCGCCGCGGTGAGGAATGCGGTGAAGGGATCGTCGTGGCTGCGCACGAGGATCGCGACAACCGCGGCGAGGCTGGCAAGGCTCCCGGTGAGGGCGATCACCCGCGCGGCGGAGCGACCCGGGTCCTCGGTCGTCGCGTGGGCGCGCGTCTCCGCGGCATCCATGGGCCACAGCGCGACCAGCAGCCACACGACGTTCACGAGCGCGATCGTGGCCCACCCGGCGAGCAGGCCCGCGACGGGATCGAGGAGCGGAATCGCCACGGCGGCGACGACGATGCCTGCGACAAGAGAGATCGGACCACGCACGGCGAAGCGGGAGTGACGATGGGATGCCATGACGCGATGGTCTCACTGCGAACCGGATCGGGAAGGGATTCCGGCGGGAACGGAATAGCGTGTCCGAGACTCGGGTTACGCTCCGTTATGCCCTCCGTCGACACTGGTACCGTGACCACTTCTTCGCGCCGCGGCGCCGCGGCGCCGGGCACCCCGGCCCGAAACGCTTCCGCGGCATCCGATGTCGCCGCATCCGATCCCGTCGGAGCGAAGGAGAACCGCGTCATCTGGCTGCTCCTCGCGGCCGCGTTCGTCGCGATCCTCAACGAGACCACGATGGGGGTCGCGATCCCGCACCTCATCGGCGATCTCGGCATCACGGCGGTGCAGGCGCAGTGGCTGACGACGGCGTTCATGCTGACGATGGCCGTCGTCATCCCGACGACCGGGTTCCTGCTGCAGCGCTTCACGACGCGCGCGATGTTCGCGGCGGCGATGGGGCTCTTCTCCCTCGGCACGCTGATCGCGCTCGTCGCGCCCGGCTTCGAGGTGCTCCTCGTCGGTCGCGTCGTCCAGGCATCCGGCACCGCGATCATGATGCCGCTCCTCATGACCACCCTCATGACGGTCGTCCCCCCGCACGCGCGCGGCCGCATGATGGGGCGTGTCTCGATCGTGATGTCGCTCGCCCCGGCGATCGGACCGACTATGGCCGGCGTCATCCTCGACACCCTGACGTGGCGCTGGATCTTCGCGATCGTCCTGCCGATCGCCCTCCTCGCGCTCGTGATCGGCGTGCGGTGGATCCACAACCTCGGCGAGCAGACGCACGCGCCGATCGACCTCCTCTCCGTCGTCCTGTCGGCCCTCGGCTTCGGCGGACTCGTGTTCGGCCTCAGCCAGATCGGCGGCGGCGGTCACGGCGGATCGGATGCCGCGGCGCAGGCGGCGGCGGACACCGCGACCGTGACGCTGATCGTCTCGCTCGCGATCGGTGTCGTCGCCCTCGGGCTGTTCGTGTGGCGCCAGCTCGTGCTGCAGCGCCGCGACGACGCGCTCCTCGACCTCCGAATCTTCCGCTCGCGGAACTTCACCCTGTCGGTCGCGCACTTCGCGGTGATGTCACTCGCGTTCTTCGGCACGATCACGGCGCTCCCCCTGTTCCTGCAGGGGCCTCTCGAACTCACGACGACCCAGTCGGGCCTGGTGGTCCTTCCCGGTGCCGTCGCGATGGGTCTGCTCGGTCCGGTGATCGGGCGCATCTACGACCGTTGGGGCACGCGCATCCTCCTCGTTCCCGGCACGATCATCGTCATCGCGATCCTGTGGTCGTTCACGCTGCTGACCGAGACGACGCCCATCTGGCTCATCTTCGCCTCACAGACCGTGCTCTCCGTCGGGCTGGCGATGTCGTTCACCCCGCTGTTCACGGCATCCCTCGGTTCGCTCCAGCCGCAGTTCTATTCGTACGGCAGCGCGACGGTCTCGACCGTCCAGCAGGTCGCGGGCGCTGCCGGGGTCGCGCTTCTCATCTCGGTGATGTCGTCGCGGAGCGCGACGGCTCTCGCCGCAGGCGCAACGGAGGCGGCGGCAGGTGCGGCGGGCGCACGCTCGGCGTTCCTCCTCGCAGCGATCATGGCGATGCCGCTGCTGATCAGCGCGTTCCTGATCAAGAAGCCCGTGGATCATCCGGCAGGGGCGCACGCGCCCGCGCACTGATCCCTCACACGCGGGGATGCCTTCCCCGCACCGCTCTCAGCCGTGGATGAGCACCTTGAGCGCCATCACCACGACGCCGAATGCAGCGGTGACGAGCGCGCTCCCGATCCGCGCCCAGACGTTGGTGTTCCACCGCGCGACGACGATCCAGCCGAGCACGCCCAGGAGCACGACGTCGACGACGAGCGCGGTCCAGATCGATGTCTCATCGTCGATGAGGCCGACGACCCCGAGGGTGAGGACCGCGAGCGGGAGCAGCGCGACGAGCAGGAGCCCCTGCGAGTGGAGCGCTGCCGCACGGACGCTCGAGCGCAGGTCGCCTCGCCCGTCGGTGGCCGCGAGCCGGGCGAGCGTGCCGGCGTAGACGTGAGCGAGGAAGAAGACGACGACCGTGACGAGCACGGTCGTGAGGGCGTTGGCCGAGGTCCCGACGAGGCTGTTGGAGACGACAATCATCCCGGAGACGAGGATGAGACCGTAGATCGACTCCTCCGTCATGAGGACAGTGGCCACACGCTGTGAGACCCGCGTGGGCGGGAGGAGTCCCGGCATCTGCGTCAGTCGGTGCTGCGGTCAGGTGATGCTGCGGTGAGGTGGTGCTGCGGTCAGTTCGTGCTGCAGCAACCGCCGCCGCAGCACGAGGCGCCCTCGTCGACGACGGTGAGCAGGTTCTGCTCGCCGTCCGCGAGGTCGGTGACGGGCTGGAGCGCCGGGGTGGGGAGGTTCGAAGTCGCCATTCCTCGATCATACGACGGCACAACCACCGCGGCGCTGAGATCCGGCTCAGAGGTTTCGCCAGGCACGGCCCAGAGTGCGGAGCGGCCCAGGGCGCGGACCGGCGCGGGGCGCGGAGACGACCCCCGCGCCCCGCGGAACCCGGTCAGACGCCGAGCTTCTTGGCGGCCTTCTTCGCGGCCTTGTCGACGACCTTCCGCGAGCGGTTGCGCGCCTTCTTGAGCGACGGGTCGTCCCAGAGGTGCTTCGCGGCCTTGCTGATCTCCTTGTAGCGCGAGCGGCCCGCGCGGGCGCCGAGGATGTACGCGCCGACGCCGACCACCGCGACGGTCAACCAGAACTTGAATCCGGACATGGGTGGAGTCCTCCCCTGTTGATGACGTGTCTCTCCACGGTAGGTGGGGGCGCGCCGCCGCGACGAGGGGTTGACAGCGGTGGGGCGGGACGGCAAGGGCGCATGGCTACGCTGCTCTGCTGCGACCCGGCTTCGCGGTCAGGCGAGCGTCGTCGTCGTGTCGGCGGCGCCGATGAGGCGTTCGTCGTCCGCGACGAGTTCGATCTTGAACCGCTCGTCGTTCTCGAGGAACGCCGCGTAGACGTCGGCGCCGCCCGCGAACGGATGCCGGTCGGCATACAGGTGCCGCCAGCCGTGCGCGAGCGCCGTCGCCCACAGCCGATCGACATCTGCGCGCGAGCCGGCATGGAAAGCGAGGTGGCTGAGCCCGGCATCCCGGCGGTCGTGGTCGCCGTCTCGCGGGGCGCGCTCGAGAACAAGGTAGGTGTCGCCGCGCATCCAGCTGCGCCCGTCCGGCCAGTCCTGAAAGGGCTCGTAGCCGAGCTCGCCGAGGATCCAGCCCCAGGAAGTCATCGCCGCGGAGAGGTCGATGGTGCGGAGCTCCACGTGGTGCAGGGTGCCGGGTGGGACGGTGTGCGACAAGGCGGCCGAACTCTCCACCGGAGGCTCGCCCTCCACGCTGAACGGGACGGGCGCGAGACCCGGATCGGGGTCGGATGCCAGGCGAGCGTGCGTCTCGACGTCGAACCGCTCGTCGCCGTACCGGAGCTTCTCCCGCTCGATCCCCTCGGCGCGGAACCCCGCACGCCGCGCGACCGCGCACGACGCGGGGTTCTCGACCCGGTGGCCGAGTTCGAGGCGGTGCAGGCCCTCCCCGAACGCCCACGCGGCAACGGCGGCGAGCGCCCGCGCGGCGTGGCCATTCCCGCGGGCGGGCGCGCTCAGCCAATAGTGCGCCCACGCGGCGCCGTGCCGTGTCTCGATCGCCGACAGACCGACGTTACCGACCGGCGTGCCGTCCACGACGATCGCCCAGTTGCGGTTCACGTCGTCGAACGGGAGCGCCGTCGCGATGAGGCGTCCGGCGGCGGCGAGGTCGATAGGAAGTGCGCCGCCGAACTGCCGGTCGAGGTCAGGGCTCATCGTGGCCGCAGCGAGGAGCGGGGCAGCGTCGGCGGACGTCCAGGGGCGGAGCGTGAGATCAGGCATCCCGTCGATTCTGCCGTGCCGTGTCGGATGCGGCGGGCAGGATGGAGTCATGTCCCCCTCCCCTGCCGCCCGTCGCGACGATGTCACCGAGACGCTGCACGGTGTCGACGTTTCCGACCCGTACCGCTGGCTCGAAGACGCCGATTCCGCCGAGACGGCCGCGTTCGTCGCCGCGCAGAACGCCATCGCCGAGCCGTATCTCGCCGGCCTCGCCGGCCGTGAGGCGTACCATGCCGAGGTCACCGATCTCCTCGCCGCATCCACGCGCGGCACGCCGTTCGAACGCGGCGGCCGCGTCTTCGCGTGGCAGAACGACGGTCAGAACCAGGACCTCCTCGTCACGGCGCGCGACATCGACGGCCTTGAGAACGATCCGCAGGTGCTGCTGGATGCCAACACCCTCAGCGACGACGGCACGCGCGCCGTCACGACCTTCTCCCTCAATCAGGACGGCTCGCTCCTCGCGTACGGCGTCGCCGACGGCGGATCGGACTGGCGCACCCTCCGGGTTCGCGATGTGGCGACCGGCGAGGACCTTCTCGACGAGATCCCGTGGACGAAGTGGAACCCGCCCGTGTGGCTCCCCGGCGGGCGTGCCTTCACCTACTGGGCGTACGACGCACCGACCGGCAACGAACTCACCGACGAGGCGGGCGTCGGGCGCCTGATGGCCCACGAGGTCGGGAGCGATCCGGCATCCGATCGGGTCCTGTTCCACCGTCCCGACGAGCCACGTCTGTTCGCGCGGGTGTGGCCCTCGGACGAGGAGTGGTTCGTGCTGCACACCGACAACGGCAGCTCCTCCGGCAACGACCTCGCCGTGCGCCGGCACGGTGAAGAGTCCCTTCGCATGCTCGTCGACACCCGTGACGACGAGTGGCACGCGGTCGGCATCCGCGACGGGTCTCTCTTCGTCGTCACCGACGCGGAGGCGCCGCGTTATCGTCTCGTCGCGATCGACCTCACCACCGGTACGCGGCGCGACATCCTCGGCGAGCACGACGAGGACGTGCTCCTCGACGCCGCTCTGACGGCATCCGGCATCGTCGCGACCTACTCCCACGACGCCGCGCACCGGGCGCAGCTGTTCACCTTCGCGGGTGAACCGGGCGACGCCCTGCCACTCGGCGAGGGCGTCAGCATCGTCGACGTGAAGACCCGTGACGACTCCGACCGCGTCTTCCTCGGGACGACGGGATTCGTCGATCGCGGCACGCGCCACGTCGTCGACGTCGCAGGCGCCCGGGTCGTCGCACATCGGGCGATTCCCTCCCCCGGCCCCGCGATCGCGCGCGTAACCACGACGCGCATCCGTGCCGTCAGCACCGACGGCACGTCGGTGCCCGCGTTCGTGGTCCGTGCGGACGAGCCGTCCGAGGCCGCAAGCGCACCGCGACCCACGCTTATCTGGGGATACGGCGGGTTCAACATCGCCATGAACCCGGAGTTCCGGCCGATGCTCGCCGCCTGGGTGCTCTCCGGCGGCACGCTGGTCGTCCCGAACCTCCGCGGAGGCGGCGAGTTCGGCTCCGACTGGCACCGCGCCGGCACGAAGGAGCGCAAGCAGCAGGTCTTCGACGACCTCTATGCGATCGCCGAGCATCTCATCGCCACCGGCGTCACCACGCCCGCGCAGCTCGCCCTGCACGGCCGTTCCAACGGGGGTCTCCTCGCCGGCGCGGCACTCACCCAGCGTCCCGATCTCTGGGCCGCCGTCCTCCCTGCCGTCGGCGTGCTCGACATGCTGCGCTACCACCGGTTCACGATCGGGTGGGCGTGGGCCTCCGATTACGGCGACCCCGACGACGCCGACGCGTTCGCGTATCTGCGCGCGTACTCGCCGCTACACAATGTCCGGCCGGATGCCGATTACCCGCCGACCCTCATCACCACCGGCGACCACGACGACCGCGTCGTCCCCGCGCACTCGTTCAAGTTCGCGGCCGCGCTCCAGCATGCGGTGGGCTCGCACACCGCCGGGCCGACGGGCGCTGGGCCGACGGGCGCTGGGCCGACGAACGCCGGGCCGATCCTGCTCTCGGTCGATACGCGCGCCGGCCACGGGATGGGGAAGCCGCGCGACGCGCGGGCGCGGGAGTTCGCCGACCAGCTCGCGTTCGCGGCGCACCACACGGGGCTCCGGTAGGCCGCGTCGCCACGGGCCTCGCAGGCTGCGCTGGTCAGCGTCGCCGCTCGCTCCAGCGGGTCGGGGGCGGGTCGTCGAGGACGAATCGCTCGTCGAGGTCGGTGATCGTGCGCGCAAGGCGAAGCCGGGCGAGCACCTCGACGCGCACGCGCCGGATGCGTGCGGCGTCGGCGCGGAGCGCGGCAGGCCCGGCGCTCTGCCACCAGGCATCCAGCGCCGCGAACACCTCCCCGGCGTCGCGCTGATCGACGAGGTCTCCCGTCACGCGGGCGATGCCCGACTGACGGCCCGCGAGATCGGCCGCCCGCGCGCGGCGCCACAGCACGAGGGCCGCGACGCCGGCGAGGGTGAGAAGCGCGAGGCCGGTCGTCACGGGGAGCGCGTGATTCGCATCGATCTCGCCCCAGCGCACGAGGAGGGCCACGGATGCCGCGAGCAGCCACAGCGCCCCGCAGACGAGATGCAGCACCGACGGCACACGCGACCCCCAGAGCGAGCCGTTCGCCCGGCGCGGCTCGAGCCACCACAGCATCGCCGCCGAGAGCGTCGCCGCAGCGCCGGCGGGGAGCAGGGAGTCCTGGAGCGTGAGCTTGCCGGTGAGGGTCAGGACGAGGCCCGCGGCCACGGCGGCGAGCACCATCGCGACGGCGAGCGCGACACGGTGGCGGGCCGAGGCATCGTACACGCGGGCGGCGCTCGGGTCACGACGCGCATTCACGGTGCGGACGGCCTCGGCGCGGGTGCGGTCATGCCCGTCGCGCAGGCGCGGGTCGGAGGCGAGGACCGCGATGTTCCAGGCATCCTGCAGCGCCGTGTCGACGTCGGGATAATCGGCGTCGAACAGCAGCAGGTCGATGCGCCCGAGCGATCGATCGTCGAGCCCCGTGACGGAGCTGTGCCCGTAACCGGCCATGCGTGATCCCCTCTCGGTGCTGCGCGGTGCGGCGATGCCGACCAGAGTACGCCGCGCCCGGCGGTCGCGGGAGGGGCAGGCGTCAGTCGTTCGCGGGGTACCGGTTCAACCGGGCGATGCCGTACGCCATGAGCGCGGAGCCGGCGATCAGCTGCACGATGCTGATGACCAGGATCAGCACGGCGCGCCATTGCCCCTCTGCGGCGAAAGAACCCCACTGCCCGATGAGAAAGGTCCCGAGCGTGAGGCTCGCCGCCGAGAAGACGCCGCCGACCTGCGCGAGCGCCTGGTAGTACTGCACGATGCGCCAGCGGTACGGCGGCTTCGCGTGCGATGTGCCCGGGTTGTGGCTCATGCGTCGATGCTAACGCGCCGAGCGCCGGCGACTTGGGGCCGGCGACTCCGTGTGCGTCTCGCAGGAGATTCGAGCTGCGAACGCGCCCCGAATCGTTGCGATCGGGCGTCGCGCACAGGACTTCCTGCGAGGCGAACGGGCCCGCGTCAGGACGGGTCCGGCCGCGTGAGACTCGATGGCCGCGCTCAGGGCACGCAGAGGGTCAGGGCACGCAAAGAGAAAGCCCCGACCGTTACCACACAGCCGGGGCGAGACGAATGAGAAGTTCGCCTATCCCTTCCACCATAGCGCACGGCACCTGAACGGTGGTCCGACCGCCCCGCGGCTCGGCTCATGCCCCCCCCGGGGCGAGTACATTTCCCCTCATGACCCCACGACTCCTCGGGACATTGCCGATGGTCGCGACCGTGCTGCTGTTGTCCGCGTGCGCACCTCCGGCCGAGTTCGCGCGGGAGCAGACCGCGGCCGATCGACCGGATTCTGTCGTGGACGGGTCCGTCGGCAAGGTCGACGTCGCGACTCTTCGCCACGTCGGAAATGCAGACGCCTACGACGTCTATCTCGCTCGCGCATCGAACGACAGCGAGACGCTGTGCCTCACGCTCGTCCTCGACGGGGTGTGGCAACGCACGGACTGCGGACCCGGCGACTTCGTCTCCGTTCGGATCAGCGACACTGCCAGTGTCGCCGCGGAGATCAACCACCGCGGCGGCGAGGGTCGGGAGATGATCTCCGAGAACGTCTGGATCAGCCGGAAGTAGTGGGACGGCTCACGGCGCAGCTCCGTCTCCAGGAGATCACTCGACACGAGTGCGGCACCCGCCTGATCGAGCCAGTCCACCAAGGCCTCCGACGAGTGCTACGACGCTCACACCCGATCCCCTCGAAGGTCGTCGATGATACGAGACATCGGGCGATCACGCTGTGACGGCTCGGGCTTGAGCAACTCCCAACCACCGACGCGCTGGTGGGCCGAGCGATCGGCCCTGGTCGATGCGTCAGACTTGACGTCGTGAGCACGGTCACCTTCCAAGCGGGCGCGATTCCGACGCGAGAGGAACTCATCGCGCTCTACGACTCCGTCGGATGGGCCGCCTATACCGAGCACCCGGTTCGGCTCATGGCAGCAGTCGCCGCGTCGCTTTCGATCATCACCGCACGCCAGAATGGTGAGTTGGTCGGTCTCGCGCGCCTCGTCGGCGACGGGCTGACCATCGCATACCTGCAGGACATCCTGGTTCGCCCCTCCGAGCAACGCCGGGGAATCGGTCGCGAACTCTTCCAACGGGCATTCGCGCCGTTCGAGGAAGTGCGCCAGAAGGTGCTCATCACCGATGATGAACCTGCACAGCGTGCCTTCTACGAGTCGATGGGGTTCACCGAGGCCGCGAGCCTTCAGCGCCCCATCCGGACGTTTGTTCAGCTGGGTTGAGCGCACCACCGTGCGCGTCGATTACACGTTGAAGCGGAACTCCACCACGTCGCCGTCCTGCATGACGTAGTCCTTGCCCTCGAGGCGTGCCTTCCCCGCGGCGCGGGCGGCGGCGACGGAGCCGGTCTCGACGAGGTCGTCGAACGAGATGACCTCGGCCTTGATGAAGCCCTTCTCGAAGTCGGTGTGGATGACCCCGGCCGCCTGCGGCGCCTTCCAGCCCTTGCCGATCGTCCAGGCGCGCGCTTCCTTGGGCCCGGCCGTGAGGTACGTCTGGAGCCCCAGCGTGTCGAACCCGATGCGGGCGAGCTGATCCAGACCCGACTCGTCCTGGCCGGTGGATGCCAGGAGCTCCGCGGCGTCCTCGGGGTCGAGGTCGATGAGCTCCGACTCGATCTTCGCGTCGAGGAAGACGGCCTGCGCGGGGGCGACGAGCTCGGCGAGCGCGGCCTTGCGGTCGGCATCCGTCAACACCGCCTCATCGACATTGAAGACGAAGATGAACGGCTTCGCGGTGAGCAGACCCAGCTCCTTGATCGGAGCGAGGTCGAGACCGGATGCCGACAGCAGCTCGCCGCGCTGCAGGGCGTCGCGAGCGGCCTCGGCGGCGGCGAGCACCGACGGGTCGAGCTTCTTGCCGCGCACTTCCTTCTCGTACCGCGCGATGGCCTTCTCAAGCGTCTCGAGGTCGGCGAGCTGGAGCTCGGCGTTGATCGTCTCCATGTCGGAGGCGGGGTCGACCTTGCCGTCGACGTGCACGACGTCGCCGTCGGCGAAGCCACGGACGACCTGCGCGATGGCGTCGGCCTCGCGGATGTTGGCGAGGAACTTGTTGCCGAGCCCCTCCCCCTCGCTCGCGCCGCGCACGATGCCGGCGATGTCCACGAACGACACCGCGGCGGGGAGGATCCGCTCGGAGTGGAACACCTCGGCGAGCTTCGCGAGCCGCGGGTCGGGCAGGTTCACGACGCCGACGTTGGGCTCGATCGTCGCGAACGGGTAGTTCGCCGCGAGCACCTGATTCTTGGTCAGAGCGTTGAAGAGGGTCGACTTGCCGACGTTGGGGAGACCGACGATTCCGATGGTAAGAGCCACGGGAGACCAGTCTACGCGGGCGCCTCAGCCCGTCACGGCGTCTTGACCGCCCGGTAGGCGCGGGTGACGTACGGCAGCTCGATCGTCGCGTCTCCGACGGCGCCGATCTCATCGAACAGGGCGGCCGTCTCTTCCCCGATGCGGGCGCGTTCGGCATCCGCCGCTGTGATCACGTAGCTGCGCGAGAACACCATCGCGTGCAGCGCGGCGCGGGTCATCGGGCGCGTCCACGTCCATTCGCGATCCTCCAGCTCGCTGTACGGTGCGTGCACGACCGGGCCGTCGCCGGCCAGCAGCTGCTCGGCGGCACTGCCCTTCATGATGGCGGTGAGGCGCGCGACCCACGGCACGGATTCGTCGCGGATGTTCCAGATGAGACCCAGGATGCCGCCAGGCTTCGTGATCCTGCCGAGCTCGCCCGACCCTGCCTGCGGCTCGACCCAATGCCACGCCTGGCCGAGGAGGACTGCGTCGACGCTCTCGTCGGGGAGATTGACGCGCTCGGCCGTGCCGATGAGGGTCTCCACCCCCGGGACGGCGCCCCGGAGGGCGTCGAGCATCTCGGCATCCGGCTCCACAGCGATCACCTCGGCGCCGAGGCTCTTCACGACACGCGTGAGCTTGCCGGTTCCGGCCCCCACATCCGCCACGCGGGGGCGAGGACCCACCGGCTCGAGCAGCCACGCCACCGCCTCTCGCGGATACTCGGGCCGCCCCGTCTCGTACGACTCCGCGGCCGCCCCGAAGCTTCGCGCCATCTCATCCCGCGTCGCCATGGATCCGACCATACGCCCGTGCACAGACATCGAGCACGGACATCGGCACGCGCAACCGAATGCAACCTGCGCGCACGTACCGTTCCAGACACGGCGACCCTCCCGCCGCACCGGTCACACACGAGGAAGTGATGTCGATGACGACTCTGACCCCCACCCCCACAACAACCGCGTCGCACGCCGACGCCCCGCCCACGACGATGCGCGCCGCCGTCGTCGTCACCTCCGGCGAACCGCTCGTCGTCGAGGACGTGCAGGTTCCGACGCCCGGCCCCGGGCAGGCGCTCGTCCGCGTCATCGCGAGCGGTGTCTGCCACACCGATCTGCACGCGGCTCGCGGCGACTGGCCGGTCGCCCCGAAGGAGCACCTCATCCCCGGCCACGAGGGCTACGGCGAGGTCGTCGCGCTCGGCGAGGGCGTCACGACGCTGGAGGTCGGCCAGAAGGTCGGCAACGCCTGGCTCTGGTCGGCGTGCGGCATCTGCCAGTACTGCCGCACCGGCTGGGAGACGCTGTGCGAGCAGCAGCAGAACGGCGGGTACTCGGTCGACGGCAGCTTCGGCGAGTACATGCTCGTCGACGAGCGGTTCGCCGCCCGCATCCCCGAGGGCGCCGACCCGGTGGAGGTCGCCCCGATCCTCTGCGCGGGCGTCACCGTCTACAAGGGCCTCAAGATGACGGGAGTCCGCCCCGGCGAATGGGTGACGATCTCGGGCATCGGCGGCCTCGGCCACATCGCCGTCCAGTACGCCCGCGCGATGGGCATGCGGGTCGCGGCGGTCGACGTCGACGACGCGAAGCTGGAGCTCGCCCGCACGCACGGCGCGGAGGTCACCGTCAACGCGGCGACCGACGACCCGGGCGAAGCCGTGCAGGCGGCCACCGGCGGGACGCACGGCGTGCTCGTCACAGCGGTGCACCCGAAGGCGTTCGACCAGGCCCTCGCGGTCGTCCGCCGCGGCGCGACGATCGTCTTCAACGGCCTTCCGCCGGGGACCTTCGACGCCGACATCTTCGACATCGTGCTGCGCGCCATCACGATCCGCGGATCGATCGTCGGCACCCGTCAGGACATGATCGAGGCGCTCGATTTCTACGCGCGCGGCGAGATCCACCCGACCGTCAGCGTCGAGTCGCTCGACGACATCAACGACATCTTCGAGCGGATGGAACGCGGAAAGATCGACGGCCGCATCGTGATGACGTACTGACGCATGACCTCCTGATACGACGAGAGACCAGGGAGGGGCGGCCGCAGCGGGTCCGCCCCTCCCTTTTTCGTGCGCGCACCCCTCTCGTGCGCGCGGCCGTCGCGCGCCGAGCACGTTTCCGGCGGCGGGGCGCGGCGCGCCTGGACCGCGATGTCCGAGACCGGGGAGAGAGTGATCTCGTGCCCCTGGATTTCACCGCGATCGACTTCGAGACGGCGAACTCCTCCAGCGCCTCCGCCTGCGCCGTGGGCCTCGCCCGCGTCCGCGACGGGCGCGTCGTTGACACCGCCGGGTGGCTCATCCAGCCGCCGCCCGGGCACGACCGGTTCTTCGAGCTGAACATCGGCATCCACGGCATCCGTCCGTCCGATGTGCGTGACGCGCCGACGTGGACGCAGCAGCTGCCCGACCTCACCGCGTTCGCGGGTGACGACGTGCTCGTCGCGCACAACGCCGGCTTCGACATGGGCGTTCTCCGGCGCGCGTGCGAGGCGACGGATGCCGCATGCCCGCCCGCCAGGTACCTGTGCAGCCTCCAGGTGGCACGGAAGACGTACGACCTGGCGTCCTACCGCCTTCCGCTCGTCGCGGCGGCGGCCGGATTCCTCGACTTCGCGCACCACGACGCCGCCGCCGACGCGCTGGCGTGCGCGCACATCGTGATCGACGCCGCCGCACGCGCCGGAGCCACCGACGTCATCGAACTCGCGATGCTCCTCGGCGTGCGCGTGCCGCAGATCCCCACCCCGGCGACCGCCTCCGCCCCGCGCTGAGCGCGCCGGACCGCCGATGTCCGACCCCTCCGTCACCATGGGGTCATGGATGCCTTCATCGTCACCGCGATCGCGGTCGTCACCCTCCTCGCCGGGTTCCTCGCGGGCTGGTTCGGCGCCTCGGCGCGTGCCGCGGAGCGCGCGAGCGACGAGCGCGCGGCCCTGTCAGCGCGGGCGGTGGCCGCCGAGGCGGCGCACCGCTCCCTCTCTGACCAGCTCGAGCAGCAGCGGGCCCTGACGCGCGAGCTCGGTGCGCAGTCCCGCGCCGATCAGGTCACCCAGCAGGAGCGCGAACGCCGCGAGCAGGTCGTGCTGCGCGCGCTCGCGCCGGTGCAGGAGACGCTGCAGTCGATGCAGCGTAAGGTCGACGAGCTCGAGCGTGAGCGCGGCGCGCAGTACGGGTCGCTCACCGAGCAACTGCGCCGCGCGCACGAGGCAGATGAGGCGCTTCGGGCGACCACGGAATCGCTCGCCGGCGCTCTGCGCTCCAACGCAACGCGCGGGGTGTGGGGCGAGACGCAGCTCCGCCGCGTCGTCGAGGCGGCGGGACTCACCCGCTACGTCGACTTCGACGTCCAGGCCTCACTCACGTCCGACGCGGGCGATGGACGGCCCGACATGGTCGTGCGCCTGCCCGGCGACAAGGCTCTCGCGGTCGACGCGAAGGTGCCGCTCGACGCGTATTTGGAGGCATCCGCGATCCCCGTCACGGCGCAGGGCGATCAGGCCGCGCAGCGTACCCGGCTCCTCCAGAAGCACGTGAAGGCCGTGCGGGCCCACATCGACGCGCTCGCGGGCAAGCAGTACTGGGCGGGGTTGTCGTCGAGTCCCGAGTTCGTCGTGTGCTTCCTTCCGAGCGAGTCGCTCCTCGCCGCCGCGCTCGACGAAGACCCGAGCCTGCTCGATTACGCGTTCTCGCGCCGCGTCGCCCTCGCCTCCCCGGTGAACCTCTGGGCCGTGCTCAAGACCGTCGCGTACACCTGGACCCAACAGGACGTCTCCACCGAGGCGCGGCGGCTGTTCGACCTCGGCAATGAGCTCTACCAGCGCCTGGGCGGCCTCGCGACGCACACCGACGACCTGCGCCGAGCGATCGAGCGCACCGTCGACAGCTACAACCGCTTCGCGGGGTCGCTCGAGTCACGGGTTCTCGTGAGCGCGCGGCGCTTCCCCGGGATCGACGACACGAAGCTGGATGCCGTCGCCACGCCCGCGAGCATCGAGAAGACGCCCCGCAAGCTTGCTGCCCCCGAACTGACCGAGCACCTCAGCGCCGACGTCGGCGAACTCCGCGAGCGACTGTGACGATCTGTCGGCGAGCGGCGGGAGGACGAAGGGAGGTGGTCAGTATCCGCCCGGGAAGAAGTTGAGAAGACCCACGACGGCGAGGGAGACGCCGACGAACGCGCCGATCATCCACCAGGCGTTGACTTGATGACCTTCGGGCGTACGGCGTCGCAGGAGCACGTCGGGACGGCGTGAGCTGTCGACGACGGGAACGGCGATCTGGCCCGTTCTGGGCAGGGAGATCTGACCCGTTCTCGGATGGCTGGCTGCTGCGGACATGTGAACCCCCGGTGATGACGTAGGACGTGCGGGTCTCCGGTGACCGTCATCCATTGTGCCAGACAGCGCTCGGGAGTCTGCGATTTCACGCGCCGGAACAATGACCCTTGCCCCGGCGGACGTGGCGCGGTATAGGG
The DNA here is from genome assembly GCF_057706945.1 of Microbacterium sp. bgisy203. Lineage (NCBI taxonomy): Bacteria > Bacillati > Actinomycetota > Actinomycetes > Micrococcales > Microbacteriaceae > Microbacterium > Microbacterium sp. bgisy203. The sequence continues at coordinate 533,869 of NZ_JBYIPF010000001.1, forward strand.
GGATCACCGCACCCGGAGCTTCACGGCACCCGCGGGCTCACAGCCACTTCGAGGCGAGGTGCTCCGAGGTGATCCGGCGGAGCGTTCCCGACGCGCCGCGCAGCACGATGCTCTCCGTGATGACGTAGTCGGGCCCCGAGCGGCGCACACCGCCGACGAGCTCGCCGTTGGTGACGCCCGTCGCGACGAAGATCGTGTTCTTGCCCGTGACGAGTTCGTCGGCCTCGTAGACGTAGTCGTCGAGCTTCAGGCCCGCGTCGATACCCTTCTGCTTCTCGTCGTCGTCGCGCGGCCACAGCCGGCCCTGGATGTGTCCGCCGAGCGCCTTGATCGCGCACGTGGTCGCGACGCCCTCCGGCGAGCCGCCGATGCCGATGCACATGTCGGTGCGGGCGTTGTAACGGGCGGCGTTGATGCCGCCGGCGACGTCGCCGTCGCTCATCAGACGGGTGCCGGCGCCCGCGTCGCGGATCTGCTCGATCAGCTTCGCGTGGCGCGGCCGGTTGAGCACCGACACGACGAGCTCGTCGATGGGCTTTCCGAGGGCCTTCGCGAGCAGGCGGATGTTCTCGGCGACGGGAAGGCGGATGTCGACGACCCCGACGCCCGCCGGCCCGGTGACGATCTTGTCCATGTAGAAGACGCTCGAGGCATCCAGCATCGTTCCGCGGTCGGAGACGGCGAGCACCGAGAGCGCGTTGTTGCGCCCCTCGGCCGTGAGGGACGTGCCGTCGATCGGGTCGACGGCGATGTCGCACTGCGGCCCGCGGCCCGTGCCGACGTGCTCGCCGTTGTAGAGCATCGGGGCGTTGTCCTTCTCGCCCTCGCCGATCACGATGACGCCGTCGAAGTTGACGGTCGACAGGAAGGCGCGCATCGCATCGACCGCGGCGCCGTCGGCGAGCTCCTTCTGTCCGCGCCCGATGAAGGGAACCGAGCGGATCGCCGCCGCCTCGGTCGCGCGTACCAACTCCAGCGCGAGGTTCCGGTCGGGGTGGAGGGGGCTCATATCCGCGGTCAAACTCACCATGTTTGCACCCTACGGGGATTGCGACGCCTTCGCGGGTCTTTTCGCTGCGCGGCAGCAGAAGAATTCATGATTCTTTTCCACCCGGCAAGCCGCCGGACAGCGACTTTTGCCCGGCGTCATCCCCACCGCGCACCACGCCGCTTCGCTAGAGTGACCAGTGGAGACATCCGCAGACCTGAGGAGTGGAAATGCCCGTCGCAACCCCCGAGCAGTACGCCGAGATGCTGGATCGCGCGAAGGCCGGCGGCTACGCCTACCCCGCGATCAACGCGTCGAGCTCGCAGTCGATCAACGCGATCCTCCAGGGCCTCACGGAGGCCGGCTCCGACGGCATCATCCAGGTCACGACCGGCGGTGCCGACTACTTCGCCGGCCACACCGTCAAGGGCCGCGCGACCGGCGCGATCGCCTTCGCGAAGTTCGCCAGCGAGGTCGCCAAGAACTACCCGATCACCGTCGCCCTCCACACCGACCACTGCCCCAAGCCCGCCCTCGAGGACTTCGTCCTGCCCCTCATCGCGGCATCCGAAGAAGAGGTCAAGGCCGGGCGCAACCCGATCTTCCAGTCGCACATGTGGGACGGCTCGGCCGTGCCGCTCGACGAGAACATCGAAATCGCCAAGGAGCTCCTCCCCCGCCTGAAGGCCATCAACGCGATCCTCGAGGTCGAGATCGGCGTCGTCGGCGGCGAAGAGGACGGCGTCAAGCACGAGGGCTCGAACGAGGCGCTCTACACGACGACCGCGGACGTCGCGAAGGCCGTCGAGGCGCTCGGCCTCGGCGAGAACGGCCGCTGGATCGCCGCCCTGACCTTCGGCAACGTCCACGGCGTCTACAAGCCGGGCAACGTGAAGCTGCGCCCCGAGCTCCTCGGTGAGATCCAGGCCGGCATCGCCGAGCAGTTCCACACCGGCCCGAAGCCGCTCGACCTCGTCTTCCACGGTGGCAGCGGCTCGACCCCCGAAGAGATCGCGACCGCCGTCTCCAACGGCGTCATCAAGATGAACATCGACACCGACACCCAGTACGCGTTCACGCGGTCGGTCGCCGGATTCATGTTCCAGAACTACGATGGTGTGCTGAAGGTCGACGGCGAGGTCGGCAACAAGAAGGCCTACGACCCCCGCGCGTGGGGCAAGGTCGCCGAGAACGGCATGGCCGCCCGCGTCGTCGAGGCGACGCAGCAGCTCGGCTCGACGGGTCACTCCATCAGCATCTGATCACGCTCGACACCGAACGTCCCGGCATCCCTCGACGGATGCCGGGACGTTCGCCGTCCGGCGACGCGGACCGCGCTCAGGGCGCGCGATAGATGTCGAGGATGGTCGGCGCACCCTCGGGCACCGACTCGACGACGATCTCGTCGCCGGCGCGCACTCGGCCCGACTTCCGCACTTTCAGGTACGGTCCGAGGCGCCGGGCGTCGGAGAATCGGCGCACCCAGCCGCGCTCGTCGGCGCCCATGCGCCGGGCGAAGGTCTGGCAGGGAGTCCGCGGCATCGTGACCTCGACACGCACCGTGTCGCCGATCCGCCAGACCTCGCCGACACGGGCGGAGTTCACGTCGATGCCCTCGGTGCGGAGGTTCTCGCCGAAGAAGCCCGGCGGCACGTCGCGCGCGAGCTCCGACTCCCAGTACGTGGCATCCTCCTGCGCGTACGCGTACAGCGCCTTGTCGAGGCCGCCGTGGTGCTTGCGGTCGGCCTGCACGTCGGCGTACACGCCGTAGGGTCCGATCTTCACGGCACCGTCGACCGGCCGCTTGTCGATCGCGGTGACGCCGATGGTCCCGGGGTCGGGCAGGAGCGCGTGCACGGTGCACGGCGAGGAGTGTGGCCATGCCGTCAGCGTACGCGGTGCCCCCGCAGCCCCGGGGAACGGCGGGCGGCGCGGTGCTCAGCCGGAGATGTAGGTCGCGACGGCCGGATCGCCGAGCAGGGGCACCGTCAGACAGACGCTCACGAGGATGCTGGTCACGATCGCGCCCACGAGGGGGATCCACCAGCTGATCCGTCGGCGGGTGAGCGAGTTCCACGCGAGGAGCGCCGTGCCCAGCCACCCCGCGACGAACACGAGCGAGGCGACTTTGCCCCAGATCTCACCCTGCGCGACGTTCGTGAACTCGCCCTCGATGCCTGCGAGCTGCATCCACGTCTGCGCGAACTCGCTGAAGTCCCACAGCTGCGGCAGCACGCTGAAGACGGTGATCAGTCCGTAGACGAGCAGGGCGAGGGTGAGGATCCGGTCCCACATCCGCACGGGGCGCGGGGTCTCCCCCGGCCGCGGCGACTGCGCACCGACCTGCGCCGATGCGGCGTGCGTGCCGTAACCTGTCGGCACGACGGGGGCGGATGCCGGAATGCGCGCGGGCTCGCGGATCGCCGCGCGCTGCTCCTCGGGGGTCGCGTACTCGCCGTACTGCGGCCGAGGGCGCGGATCTCCGCCCGGCAGGGCCGGAGTCGCCCCGGCCGGATCGGATGACGGCGCTTCGCCGCTCACGCCCGCGACCGCCCTCCGAGGGCACGGCCGTCGCGGTTGCCCGCGGCATCCTGCCGGAGTTCCTTCGGCAACGAGAAGATGAGGTCCTCCTCGGCGGTGCGGACCTCTTCGACGTCGCGGTAGCCCGCGCCGGAGAGTTCGTCGAGCACTTCGCGCACGAGCACCTCGGGCACCGACGCGCCACTGGTGACGCCGACCGTTTCGACGCCGTCGAGCCAGGCCTGGTCGATCTCGTGCGCGTAGTCGACGCGGTACGCCGCCTTCGCGCCGTACTCGAGCGCCACCTCGACGAGCCGGACGGAGTTCGAGGAGTTCGACGAGCCCACGACGATCACGAGGTCGGCATCCTTCGCGACCTTCTTGATCGCGACCTGACGGTTCTGCGTCGCGTAGCAGATGTCATCCGACGGCGGGTCCTGGAGCTCGGGGAACCGCTCCCGCAGGCGCCGCACGGTCTCCATCGTCTCGTCGACCGACAGCGTCGTCTGCGATAGCCACACGACCTTCGAGGGGTCCTTCACCACGACGGTGTCGGCGTCGGCGGGCGAGTTCACGACGGTGATGTGCTCGGGCGCCTCGCCTGCGGTGCCCTCGACCTCTTCGTGCCCGTCGTGGCCGATGAGAAGGATCTCGAAGTCGTCGCGTGCGAAGCGCACGGCCTCGCGGTGCACCTTGGTCACGAGCGGGCACGTCGCGTCGATCGCGTGGAGGCCGCGGTCCGACGCCGCGTTCACGACGGCCGGCGACACCCCGTGCGCACTGAAGACGACGTGCGATCCCTCGGGGACCTCATCGACCTCCTCGACGAAGATCGCGCCCTTCGCCTCGAGTTCGGTGACGACGTGGATGTTGTGCACGATCTGCTTGCGAACGTACACGGGCGCGCCGTAGCGGTCGAGCGCCTTCTCGACGGCGATGACGGCACGGTCGACGCCGGCGCAGTATCCGCGCGGCGACGCGAGGAGAACCTTCTTGGAACCCGGCACCGGGTTATCCTGAAGCCGTCCACGCGGCCCCGGGACGTGGGGGACGGGAAGACGGACGGCTGTGCTGCTCACCCTCCGATTCTAGGGAGCGCACGCTGTGTGCGGGCCGCACACACCCGGCATCCCCGCGGGAGAGAACGGAAGGAACGCCGCCGATGACCTCGTTCGCCCCGGCCGCCGGGCAGGCGCCGCCCCCCGACGCCGTGCACCCGCGGGAGTCCTCGCCCGACACGCCGACCTCGATCTCGCGCCTGAACGAGACGATCCGCGGGTTCGTCGCCAACTGGGGATCGGTGTGGGTCGAGGGCGAGATCACCGCGTGGAACGTCCGCGGCGGGCACGTCTTCGGCCGCATGAAGGATGCCGCGGCCGACGCGATGATCTCCTTCCGACTGTGGTCGTCGACCCTCCAGCGCCTGCCGGACGACCTGAAAGTCGGCGACCTCGTCGTCGCGTGCGTCAAGAGCGACTACTTCGTGAAGTCGGGCGACTTCACGTTCACGGTCTCGGCGATGCGGCACACCGGCCTCGGCGACCAGCTCGAGAAGCTCGAGCGCCTGCGCGCACAGCTGCGCTCCGAAGGGCTGTTCGACCCCGCCCGCAAAAAGCGCCTGCCGTTCCTGCCGCATGTCGTCGGACTCATCACCGGCCAGCGCAGCGACGCCGAGAAGGACGTGCACCGCAACGCCGAGCTGCGGTGGCCGGGCGTACGGTTCCGCACGATCCACGCGGCGGTGCAGGGCGACCGGTGCGTCCCCGAAACTCTCGCGGCGCTGAAGACGCTCGACGCCGACCCCGAGGTCGACGTCATCGTCATCGCGCGCGGCGGCGGCGACCCCCAGACGCTGCTGGGCTTCAGCGACGAGCGTCTGCTGCGGGCGGTGGCTGCGGCATCCACCCCGATCGTGTCGGCGATCGGCCACGAGAACGACCACCCCCTGCTCGACGACGTGGCGGACCTCCGCGCGTCGACGCCGACGGATGCCGCGAAGAAGGTCGTCCCCGACGTCGCCGAGCAGCGGGCGCTCGTGCAGCAGCTCCGCGCCCGCGCGCGGACGCGCCTCACGCAGCGGATATCCCACGACGTCGCCCAGCTCGGGCAGCTGCGTTCGCGTCCCGTGCTGCGCGACCCGTCCTCGATGCTCACCTCCCGCGCACAGGAGCTCTGGATCCTCACCTCGCGCGGCCGCGATGTCGTCACCCGGCGCGTCCACGACGGCGAGCGGACGACCGCGCAGCTGCGCGCGTCGCTGCGTGCCCTCTCCCCCGGCGCGACGCTCGCCCGCGGCTACGCGATCGCGCATCTCGAGGGCGGCGTCATCGTGCGGGATGCCGCGCAGGCGCCCGCCGGGGCGGAGGTGACGGTGACGGTCGCCGAGGGCTCGTTCGCCGCTCGCTCCGAGGGCCCCGTCGCGGAGTCGGAGGACTGAGCCCCGCACCGGCGCGACCTAAGATGGAGACCATGACCGCCGACGCCGCAGCCGATGTCGCGAGCCTGTCGTTCGAGCAGGCGCGCGACGAGCTCGTGCGGGTCGTCGCCGAGCTCGAGCAGGGCGCTCCGACCCTCGAGCACTCGCTGAACCTCTGGACGCGCGGCGAAGCTCTCGCCGCCCGCTGCGAGGAGTGGCTGCTGGGCGCCAAGCGTCTCCTCGACGAAGCGCGTCCGACAGAGTCGGAGGCATGATGGCGTCGGGCCCCCGCATCGTCGCCGAACTCGGTCGCCCCGAGACGCCGCAGGAGACCGCGGACCGCAAGGCCTCGGCATCGGCCACGTACCGCTCGAGCAAGACGTTCCGGAACCTCATCGCCGCGCTCCTCATCACGGTCGCCGTCGTGGCCGTCGTGTACCTCGGCGTGCCGCGCGGGTCGCTGCGGGAGCCGGAGCCGGTCGACGTCGCCGCCGTCGCCGAGCGCGTGTCGGCCTCGACCGACCACACCCTCGTCGTACCGGCCGTGCCCGATGCCTGGCGCGCGAACGTCGCCCGCCTCGAGGGCCAGACCTGGCTCATCGTCTACGCCCCCGCCGACGGATTCGTCAACGTCGCGCAGGGCATCGGCGTCGACGACACCTGGGCGCCTCGCCGCCTCGGCAACGTCGCCCCGAGCGGCACCGTCACGATCGACGGCGTCGAATGGGACGAGTACACAATGTCGGACGGGCGCACCGACGCGCTCACCTACGCGCTGTCGACGGATGCCGGCTCGGACACCGTCCTCGTCTACGGCAAGACCGACCCGGGCACCGCGAAGATCGCCGCGGAGGGCCTCACCGAGCAGATCCGCGACCTCCGGGAGGAGACGCCATGACGGGTACCGCGACCGATCCGACCCGCAACGACGGCCACGCCGCACCCGCCGAGGTGTGGGAGGAGATGCGCGAGGGCAACGCCCGCTTCGTCGCCGGCGAACCCCGCCACCCCCGTCAAGACGCCGACCGCCGACACGAGCTCGCCGCCGCGCAGACGCCCCGCGCCGCCCTCTTCGGCTGCGCCGACTCGCGTCTCGCCGCGGAGATCATCTTCGACCAGGGTCTCGGCGACCTGTTCGTCGTCCGCAACGCCGGCCAGGTCGCCTCCGACTCGGCGATCGCGAGCCTCGAGTACGCCGTCTACGCCCTCGACGTCTCGCTCATCATCGTCCTCGCCCACGACGCCTGCGGGGCCGTCCGCGCCGCGATCGACTCGACCGCCCTCGCGAGCCCCGAGCTCCCTCCGCACATCTGGCGCCTGATCGCGAAGATCGTCCCCGCCGCGCGCACCGTGCTGCGCGAGACCGACGCGATCGACCCGCGGGAGCTGGATGCCGAAGAGGTCGGCATCGCGCACCTGCGGAACACGATCGACGACCTGCTCGCCTCGTCACGTCTCATCGCCGACGCCGTCGCCGAGGGGCGCCTCGGCATCGTCGGTGCGAACTACCGTCTCGGCGAGGGCACCGCGATCCCGCACGTCGCCGTCGGCGTCGACGCCTGACCGCTGCGGATCCCACAGATCCCTCATCCACGCAGACCCTTCATCCACACAGACCCCCCCCTGCACACCCACTCACGCGCCGAGGCGCACACACACCGGAGAACAAGGACGTGACCGACATGACCGACACCGCCGAGTACCGCATCGAGCACGACACGATGGGCGAGGTGCGCGTTCCGAAGGACGCGCTGTACGCCGCCCAGACGCAGCGCGCGGTCGAGAACTTCCCGATCTCGGGTACCGGCCTCGAGTCCGCGCAGATCGCCGCGCTCGCCCGCATCAAGAAGGCCGCTGCCCTGGCCAACAAGGATCTCGGCACGCTCGACGCAGGCGTCGCCGACGCGATCGCCGCCGCCGCCGACGACGTGATCACGGGCCGCTACGACGACCAGTTCCCCGTCGACACCTACCAGACCGGGTCGGGCACGTCGTCGAACATGAACATGAACGAGGTTCTCGCGACCCTCGCGACGCAGAAGCTCGGCGCGACCGTGCACCCGAACGATCACGTCAACGCGTCGCAGTCGTCGAACGACGTCTTCCCCACCTCCGTGCACATCGCCGTCACGCAGGCGCTGATCGAGGACCTCATCCCCGCGCTCGACCACCTCGCCACCGCACTCGAGGCGAAGGCCGTCGCGTGGAAGGATGCCGTGAAGTCCGGCCGCACCCACCTCATGGACGCGACCCCTGTCACCCTCGGCCAGGAGTTCGGCGGCTACGCGCGCCAGATCCGCCTCGGCATCGAACGTGTGAAGGCCGTCCTCCCCCACGTCGGCGAGGTCCCCCTCGGCGGCACCGCAGTCGGCACGGGCATCAACACGCCGCTCGGGTTCCCGCAGAAGGTCATCGAGCTCCTCGCCGCCGAGACGGGCCTTCCGATCACCGAGGCCGAGGATCACTTCGAGGCGCAGGCGAACCGCGACGGGCTGGTCGAGGCATCCGGCGCCCTGCGGACGATCGCGGTCTCGCTCACCAAGATCAACAACGACATCCGCTGGATGGGCTCGGGACCGAACACGGGTCTCGGCGAGCTGCACATCCCCGACCTGCAGCCGGGATCGTCGATCATGCCGGGCAAGGTCAACCCGGTCGTCCCCGAGGCGACCCTGATGGTCTGCGCCCGCGTCATCGGCAACGACGCGACCGTGGCGTGGGCCGGGGCATCCGGTTCGTTCGAGCTCAACGTCGCGATCCCCGTCATGGGCACCGCGCTCCTCGAATCGATCCGCCTCCTCTCGAACGCGATGCGCGTCCTCGCCGACAAGACGATCGACGGGCTCGAGCCGAACATGGAGCGTGCCGCCGCGTTCGCGGGCATGTCGCCCTCGATCGTCACGCCGCTGAACAAGCTCATCGGCTACGAGGCCGCGGCCAAGATCGCCAAGCACGCCGTCGCGAAGGGCATCACGGTGCGTGAGGCCGTCATCGACCTCGGCTACATCGAGCGCGGCGAACTCACCGAGGAGCAGCTCGACGACAAGCTCGACCTGCTCTCGATGACCCACCCGGGTTGAGCGGGTCCCGCGTCGCAGGCTCACGGCAGCCGATCCCCCATAATCAGAATGTGAATCGCTCTGTCGGCGCCGCCCGGGTCCATCCCGGGCGGTCGCACGCCGCGCGACGCGGGCGCACCCTCGCGCTCCTGCTGACCACCGTCGGCGCGGGCTTCGCCTGCACGGCGCTGATCGTGCTCACGACGCTCGTCGCGACGCGCGCCGAGGTGTCGTGGCCGGCGGTGTGCGTGTTCACCGGCGGGATGATCGCGACCCTCGCGATCACGGCGGTCGTCGCGTGGACGCTCCTCGACGACACGCACGCGCCCGCCGTCGCCGACAGCGCGGAGGCATCCTTCGACTCGCACCGCCGGCTCCTCGACGACGTGCGCCACGAGCTGAAGACCCCCATCACGATCGTGCGGGGGCACCTCGAGCTGATGGATCCGAACGATCCCGCGGATGCCGCGGCGATCCGCGAACTCGGCATCGCCGAGCTCGATCGCATGACCCGACTGATCGGCGACATCGACCTGCTCGCCGCGGTCGAGGCCGACAGCTTCTCGATGGGCGAGGTCGACCTCGCCGAGCTCACGTCACGCGTGTCGGAGCTCGTCGGCGTCATCCCCGCGCACAGCTGGAGCGTCGAACAGAGCGCCGACGCGCTGATCCGGGGAGACCGCGACCGTCTGCTCCAGGCGTGGCTGCAGCTCGCCGACAACGCCGCGAAGTACACCCCCGAGGGCAGCCCGATCGAGATCGGAAGCGCCGTGCACCCCTCGGGGGCGCAGCTGTGGGTGCGCGACCACGGCCCCGGCATCCCGCCCGCCATGCGCCACCGCGTGTTCCGCCGCTTCGACCGCGGCGTCGGCAAGCGCTCGGTCGGCGGGTCGGGGCTCGGGCTCGCGATCGTCGACGCGATCGCGAAGGCGCACGGCGGACGGTGCCTCGTCACGGACACTCCCGGCGGCGGCGCGACCTTGACGGTCGAGATCCCGCTGGGCACGCGCGCGACCCTTCCCACGCCGGTGCGCGCCGGCGATGTCGTACTCCAGCGAGAGGCCTCCGGATGACACGCATCCTCATCGTCGACGACGAACCGCACATCGTCGCCCTCGTCGCCCGCGCCCTGCACGCGGACGGCTACGAGACCGTCACGGCGGACGACGGCCAGGCGGCCCTCGACCGCGCGCTCGAAGGCGACGTCGACCTCGTCATCCTCGATGTCGGCCTGCCCTCGATGGACGGCTTCGACGTGTTGCGGGCACTCCGCGCGCAGGGCGTCCAGATCCCCGTCATCATGCTCACGGCCCGCTCGGCCACGAGCGACGCGATCGACGGTCTGGATGCCGGAGCGAGCGACTACGTTCCGAAGCCGTTCTCGGTCGCCGAGCTCATGGCGCGCGTGCGATCCCGTCTGCGCGAACGGGTGACGCCGACGGCGACCACCATCACCCAGGGCGATGTCACGATCGACATCCTGACGCGACGGACGACCGTGGCGGGGCGCGACATCGACCTGTCGGCGCGCGAGTTCGCCCTCGCCGAGCAGTTCCTGCGCAACCCCGGCACCGTCCTGACGCGCGAGGTGCTGCTCAGTCGCATCTGGGGCATGGACTTCGACCCCGGCTCGAACGTCGTCGACGTGTACGTCCGCTACCTGCGTTCGAAGCTCGGCTCCGACCACATCGTCACGGTGCGCGGCGAGGGCTATCGCTGGGAGTAGAGGCGTCTCGACACGCTGCGCTCGCTCGACGACCGGGAGGGTGTCCGTGAGGGGGTCCCCCGGTCGTCGAGCGAGGCGCAGGGCCGAGTCGAGACGGCTCAGCTGAGCTCGCCGGCCTCTAGGAGGTCGGTGACGAGCGCCGCGATCGCGGAGCGCTCCGAGCGGGTGAGCGTGACGTGCCCGAAGAGGCTGTGCCCCTTGAGGGTCTCGATGACCGACGCGATGCCGTCGTGGCGTCCGACGCGCAGGTTGTCGCGCTGCCCGACGTCGTGCGTGAGGACGACGCGCGAGTTCTGCCCCATGCGGCTGAGCACCGTGAGGAGCACGTTCCGCTCGAGCGACTGCGCCTCATCGACGATCACGAACGCGTCGTGGAGCGAGCGTCCGCGGATGTGCGTGAGGGGCATGACCTCGAGCATCCCGCGTGCGACGACCTCTTCGAGGACGTTCCCTGAGACAACCGATCCGAGCGTGTCGAACACGGCCTGGCCCCACGGGTTCATCTTCTCGGCTTGGTCGCCCGGCAGGTATCCGAGCTCCTGACCGCCGACGGCGAACAGCGGCCGGAAGACGATGATCTTCTTCTGCTGCTGACGTTCGAGGACGGCGTCGAGACCAGCGCACAGGGCGAGTGCCGACTTGCCCGTGCCGGCGCGGCCTCCGAGCGACACGATCCCGACCTCCGGGTCGAGCAGCAGGTCGATCGCGATCCGCTGCTCCGCCGAGCGTCCGTGCAGCCCGAAGACGTCGCGGTCGCCGCGCACGAGCTTGTATCCGCCGTCGCCGGTGACCCTCCCCAGGGCCGATCCGCGCTCGGAGTGAATGATCAGGCCCGTGTTGATCGGCAGGCCGCGCACGTCGTCGCCCGAGGCGACCTCGGTCTCATAGAGGTCGCTGATGTCGTCGCCCGACACGTTGATGTCGGCGATGCCCGTCCACCCGCTGTCGACGGCCTGCTCGGCGAGGTACTCCTCCGCATGGATGCCGAGGGACGCGGCCTTCACTCGCATCGGCAGGTCTTTCGACACCACCGTGACCTCCTGGCCGTCGTGCGCGAGGTGCATCGCGACGGCGAGGATGCGCGTGTCGTTGTCGCTCAGACGCATGCCCGCCGGAAGCACCGAGGCATCCGTGTTCGCGAGTTCCACGCGGAGCGTGCCGCCCGCGCCGACCGGCACGGGGAAGTCGAGACGCCCGTGCTCGACACGAAGTTCGTCGAGGTGGCGCAGCGCCTGGCGCGCGAAGTAGCCGAGTTCGGGATCGTGGCGCTTCGCTTCGAGTTCCGTGATCACGACGACCGGGACGACCACCGAATGCTCCGCGAAACGGAAGAACGCCCTCGGATCACTCAGCAGCACCGAGGTGTCGAGGACGTACGTGCGGAGGTCCTGTTCCACCCCCTCAGCCTGCTCGATGTGCTGCTGCTGGTCTGGAACTCGTGTGGTCACAACCCGCTCCCGCCCCGGGTGGGATCACCCGGCAGTTTCGAGTCGACCTGGGCCACGAGTCGTGGTGAGGCCGACTCGACCGGGCGCCTTGCCCGATGTGATGAACGTACGACCGCACCGCGAAGCTGCGCGAGTGCGACACGCCGCGCTCAGATTGCGGGCGGGTTAATTCTCCGCGGAACGCTCGGGCGACGTCTCCGTCGCCTCGGCGTGAGTCTCGACGCCGGCGGTGTCCGTGTCGACCACGGCGAGGACGATCTCGTCGGTGTCGGCAGCCGGTGCGGCATCGGCGAAGGATGCCGGGAGGTCGTCGGCGTCGTGCGCGTCGGGGTCGATCGTGATGATCTCCGGCATGTCGGGTTCGGCGCCGAGCTCGTCGCGGGCGAACTCCACAGCGACGACGCGACCGGCGGCCTGCGCGTCGGCGAGGGCGTCGCCGAGGAGGCGGAGGGTGTCGGCGCCGGTGCCGGCGTGGGCGGACACGCGAATCGACGTGCCGCGGGCGGTCACCGTGACACCGTGGTTCGCGAGCGCCGCGGCGAGCACGGGCGGGTCCGACGGCGCGAGGGCGACGATCCCCGCGTGGGCGCTCCGCGGGGTGAGGATCGGCACCTCGTAGCGGTCGGCGAGAGCGATGACGTCGTCGGCGCGTGCGCGCACCTCCGCCGCGACATCGGCGACACCGGCATCCACGATCTCGCGCAGCGACGCCGCGAGACGCGAGGCGGCCAGAGGGTCGGAGGGCGCGATCGAGTAAGCCCCGGCGCCGCTCAGCGGCGCGGGTGCGCCCAGGCTCATCGCGTCACCGGACATGCCGGAGATGCCCGACAGCACGGGAGCGATGCGCTCGCGGGCGTGCGGCGAGAAGCGCGCGAACCCGGTGCCGCGCCCGGCGCGCAGCCACTTGTAGCCGTTGCCGGTGATGACGTCGGCGACGCTCCAGTCGATGTCGACCACACCGAACGCCTGGATCGCGTCGACGATCAGCAGGCGGTCGCCGATGACCTCACGGATGCCGGCGAGGTCGGCGAGGGCGCCGGTGCGGAAATCGACCAGGCTGAGGGCGACCGCGGTGACGTCGTCGTTGAGGGCGTCGGCCACGGCATCCACCGTGACGATGCCTCCCTCCGGATCGATCTCGCGCACGGCGAGGCCGCCACCGGTCGCATCGCTGCGGAGCGCGGCGGCGCGGTGCGCCGTCACGCGGACGGCGGGAAAGTCCTGCGCGGGGACGATCACGGTGCCCTCGAGCCCGAACATCGCGTGGGCGAGGCCGTGAGTGGTGGAAGGCTGCAGGACGATCTCGTCGGTCGGGCAGTCGAGGAGGCGTGCGACGAGGTCTCGCGCCTCGCCGACGCGCGAGGCGACGAGATCGATGCCCGACGCGCGGCCGGTGCCGAGAAGCTCGGCGTCGGCGTGCATCTCGGCACGCACAGACGGCGAGAGGGGTCCGAATCTCGCCCAGTCGAGGTATCCGGCAGGGATGTCGAACGAGTCGACGAACGGCTCCAGTGCGGTCACGTACTTCATTCTCGCACGCGTACTCAGGGCGCCGGGCAGGGTCAGCCGCCGAAGCGACGGTCGCGCGTCGCGTAGTCGCGGATCGCGCGCAGGAAGTCGACCTCGCGCAGGTCGGGGCCCAGCGCCTCCACGAAGTAGAACTCCGAGTGGGCCGACTGCCACAGCAGGAAGTCGCTCAGGCGTTGCTCCCCCGACGTGCGGATGACGAGGTCGGGGTCGGCCTGCCCGCCGGTGTACAGGTGCTCGCCGATCTGCTCGGGGGTGAGGCTCGCCGCGAGCTCTTCGAGCGACCCGCCGCTCTCGTCGTGCTTGGCGATGATGCTCCGCACCGCGTCGACGATCTCGCCCCGCCCGCCGTAGCCGACGGCGAGGTTGACGTGGAGGCCGGTGTTCCCGGCGGTCCGCTCCTCCGCCGTCGCGAGCACGCGCGCGAGGTCGGGCGGCAGCTCCTCCGAGCGTCCGACGTGCTGCACGCGCCACCCCGGCTCGCGCGAGAGCTCGTCCGCGAGCTCGGCGATGATCTCGATGAGGTCGGAGAGCTCCTGCGAGTCGCGCTTGCGCAGGTTGTCGTTGGAGAGCAGATAGAGGGAGACGACGCGGATGCCGAGGTCATCGCACCACCGCAGGAACTCGTGCATCTTCGCGGCGCCGGCCCGGTGCCCGTGGGCGACCGTGGAGTAGCCGGCCTGACGCGCCCAGCGCCTGTTGCCGTCGATCATCATCGCCACGTGGTGCGGCACGGTCTCGGGGGTGAGTCGGCGCTTGAGTCGCGAACTGTAGAGGCGGTAGAGCGGCCCCCGTCCTTCGCGCGGCACCGACGTGTTCACGCCTCTACGCTACCGCTCCGGACGCGAAGCGGAACGGAGGGATTTTGCACGGCCACCCGTATGTACGCTCCGGCATACGCTCGCGCGTAGGCTCGCCTCGTGCCCGAAGACACGACAGATGAGGGCGTCGAGATGCCCCAGCTCCCGCTGCTCGAAGCAGCGGAGGTCAGCGCGCAGGAAGAGCTGAAGCCCTCGTGGCGCGGCTGGATCCACGCAGCGACGTTCCCGCTCGCCATCGCGGGCGGCATCATCCTCATCGTCCTGGCCGACGGTGCCGTGGCCAAGTGGGCGTGCGCCGTCTTCATGGCATCCTCGGTGCTGCTGTTCGGCAACTCCGCGCTCTACCACCGCTTCAACTGGGGCCCGCGCACCAAGGCTGTCCTCAAGCGCATCGACCACGCGAACATCATGCTGCTGATCGCCGGCACCTACACGCCGCTCGCGACGCTCGCCCTGCCGCCCGAAAAGGGTGCGGTGCTGCTCATCGTCGTGTGGTCGGGGGCGCTTCTCGGCATCCTGTTCCGCGTCTTCTGGATCAACGCGCCCCGCTGGCTGTACGTCGCGCTGTACCTGCTGCTCGGCTGGGCGGCGATCATGTACATCGTCGACCTGTTCCAGGCGAACGCCGCGATGATGATCCTCGTCGTGATCGGCGGGCTGCTCTACACGGGCGGCGCGATCTGCTACGCGCTCAAGAAGCCGAACCCCTGGCCGGGGCACTTCGGCTTCCACGAGATCTTCCACGTGTGCACGGTGCTCGCGTTCCTCTGCCACTGGACCGCGTGCCTGCTGATCGTGCTCGACCCGGTCGTCCCCTCGCTCGGCGCACGCTGATCATGCGCCGCGTCGCCGAGCGGCGCGCGCAGGGGAGGTGTGCGGTTCAGCCGCGCGGCCGGCCGGTCTCCGGGTCGTCCGCCGGGTCGATGTCCTGGTCGTCGACGTCCGAGGCGTACTCGGCGCGACGCGCCTGCTCCTCGGCGAGCTTCTCGGCCTTCGCTTCTTCCTCGGCATCCAGCTTCTCGTTCACATCAGCACGATAGCCCGCACGGCGGATGCGGCGCAGCATGTCGACGATGAGGAAAACCACGATGATCGCGATCAGCGCCATGACCGAGAACCCGATGAACCCGGGCGTGACCGTGTCGGGGTCGACCGTCATGGTCGGGGTGGGGGTCGGGAGGCCCGCGTGCCACGGGAGGGCGGTGAGAAGAGTGTGCATCGGTCCTCGTGTTCGGGGCTGGTCGCCAGATCCAGGGGGGTGGGCGGTTCCCGGGCGGTGCGCGGAGCGCGTAGCCTGGAACTCCAGCCTAGAACGCCCTCCCCGGCTTCGGATCCCGATGGACCCCACACCATGACCGCTCCCGCACCTGTCGACGCGACCTCCCCCGAGGCGATCGCGCTGCAGGCCGAACTCGCCGACCGCTACGGGCGACGCACGAGCCGCCGTCGGCGCCGGCGCGAGTGGATCGCGGTCGGCGTCGTCGCGGCGGCCGCGATCGGCTACCTCGGGTGGACGACGGTCGCGCAGGCGATGGGATCGGTCGACATCGACACGACCGGGTTCCGCTTCATCGACGAGCACGCGATCTCGATCGACTTCCAGATCACGCACCCGCGCGGTGCCGCCGTCACGTGCGCACTCGAAGCGCAGGACACCGAGCACGGCGTCGTCGGCTGGCGGATCGTCGAGTATCCCGCCGACGACACGCACAGCCGACGGTTCGAGGAGACGATCCCCACGGTCGCGGAAGCGACGACGGGTTTGGTCACCTCCTGCTGGATCCCGTAGTCTGTCGTGACACACGCGCCCCGGCTGCCTGCCGGGGCGTTCGGTTTACCCCCCGGTACCCGGCGTCAGAGCCCCGGTACCACGAGAGAAGGAGATACGCGTGGCTGAGAACACCGAGACCTTCCTGACGCAGGATGCCTACGACCGCCTCGCCGCCGAGCTCGAGCACCTGTCGACCACCGGCCGCACCGAGATCGCCGCGCGCATCGAAGCCGCTCGCGAGGAGGGCGACCTGAAGGAGAACGGCGGCTACCACGCTGCGAAGGACGAGCAGGGCAAGCAGGAGGCGCGCATCCGCACGCTCCAGCAGCTGCTGAAGGATGCCGTCGTGGGCGAGGCCCCCGAGTCGGACGGCACCGTGAAGAGCGGCACCGTCGTCACGGCGATCGTCGCCGGCGGCGAAGAGGTCTTCCTCCTCGGCAGCCGCGAGATCGGTGCGGGCTCCGAGCTCGACGTCTACAGCGAGGCATCCCCTCTCGGAGCTGCGATCCTCGGTCTCGCCGAGGGCGAGAAGACCTCCTACACGGCCCCGAACGGCCGCGACATCGCCGTCGAGATCGTCAAGGTCGACACCTACACCGGGCAGTAAGCCGCGGTCTCGAGGCACGCGTTCTTCGGAGATCGAGCGTTCTTCGGAGGCTTTCGCGCCGATCTGTCCGAAGAACGCGCGATCTCCGAGGTTGCGGCGACCCCGACCCTCGAGGCCGGGCCGGGATGCCGGGTGTCCGCACGCCTAGAAGCGGCGACCGCCCGAGCGGCCCGACGACCGGCTGCTGCCGGAGGAGCTGCTGCGGGAGGAGCTGCTGCGGCTCGATGAGCGCGAGGATGTGCTGCGCGAGGATCGCCACGACGACCCGCTCGATGATCCACCACCCCATCCCGACGATCCGCCGCCGCCCTCTCCGGACGTGCTGAAGGCGCCGACCAGCAGACCGATCAAGGCACCGGTCGCGGCGGCGACTGCGGCGAGCTGCGGATCGTCGTCGGCACCGAGGCCCACGCTGAACCCCGCGACGCCGCCGATCAGCCCGCCCGAGAGGGCACCGCCGACGCGCGCGCCCGCATCGCCGGAATCACCGGACCGTACCGACCGCGGCGACGCGCTCTCGGACGATTCGTCGTCGTACATCACGGCGGTGCGCGACCGTACCGGGCGGACGAACCGCGTCGACCGTCCCCCTGAGCCCGCCGCGCCGCTCGCACCGCCCCCCGCCGCGCCGCTCGCGGCCGCACCCCCGATGAGGCCCTGGACCTGGTCGGCGAGGGCGAGGGCTTCCGTGGCCGCCTTCTCCGTCTCGTCGACGGTGGGCGCCGCCGCGGCGTCGTCGAGTCGGCGCCGGGCCAGCTGCAGCCGCGCCAGTGCGAATGCGCTGACCTCGCCGGGGCGTGCCCGCGCCGACGCCTCGGCGGCGGTCACGACGGCGGTCGCCCGATCGAGCGCCGATCCCGTGGCCGCCGTGAGCTGACCGGCATCCGGCGCCCCGGCCGGCGATTCCGAGGCGCGCGCGGCCAGAGCGGCGCTCTGCGCCTCGACGGCGTCACGAAGAGCTTTCGCCTCGGCGAGCTGCCGCTCGATCTCGTGCACGCTCCGCTCGACCTGTGTCGGCTTTCCCGTCTCCACGGCCCGCTCGAGCGCGTCGAGTTCGGTGTCGGCGGCCTGCAAGCGGCGGGCTATCTCGGCGGGGTTCCGCGCGACCGCGACGAGGTCGGCGGCGGGGTAGGTCGCCGACAGGGCCGAGAGGGCGCGCTCCGCGTCGGTCGCGTAGCACTCGGCATCCGCGCGTGCCGCGCGCAGCCGCGTCACCGTCTCGGGTCCCGCGGCGGCAAGCGACCGCAGCGCCGCCAGCGCACGGGTGCGCCCGTCGAGCGCGCGGTCGACCTCGTCGCACAGACCGAGGATCCGCTCGGTCCACGCGCGCGTCTCCTCGAGCGTGTCCTTCTCCGAGTCCTCCAACCGCGTGAGGAGCGCGAACGCCTCCTGCAGGCGGACGCGGCACTCGTCGAGGGTCTTCTGGAAGTCGGCGGTCGCCTCGTCGCCGAACTCCGCGGTGACGAAACCGAGCTCCTGTGCGCTCGTCGTCACCGCCTCGTCCGTGCGGACGAGCCGCTGCGCGGCGCGCTTCTTCTGCCCCTCGAGGGTGCGCATCTCCGCCGCGCGCTCGGCTCTGCGGCGGAGGAACCGCACGAGGGTGATCGCGACGTAGATGAGGAGCGCGAGGCCCGCGACCCCCAGCGCCCAGACCCACCACGGCGTCGGCACCTCGGAGAACTCATCGGCGACGAACGCGATGCCGCCGGCCCAATCGTCGTTCGAGAGGTAGCGCGAGCCGAGCGCTTCTTCGATCTCGAGCACGCGCGACTCGGAGAGGGGTCCTGCCGCCGTGCCATCGCCCCCGTACTCCGCGGAGATCGCGAGGGTCCGCCCCTCGGTCGCGATGGCGAGGAGGTACTGATCGGATGCCAGGTTGTTGCGGAGGGCGGTCTGGTCTGCCCACGGGAGGGCATTCGACGGTTCGCTGAAGTCGGGGACGAGCACGACGAACAGCTCCGGCAGATCCTCGCTCTGGGCGACGGCGCTCAGGCGCTCCTCGAGGCGCGCTTCGTCGGACGCGCTGAGCACGCCCGATTCGTCCGTGATGTACCCCGCGTCGAGGTCCATCGGGGCCGCGGCGGAGGCGACTGCCGCCGGGAAGAAGAGCATCGCCGCGGCCAGCACCGCAGCCGCCCACGCTGACCGCACGCGTCGATGTGCCAGCATGCGCCTCAGTCCTCGACGACGCGGGGAGAGAAGCCCGCACCCTCGAGCACCGAGATCACGTGGGCGCGATGCTCCGCCCCACGGGTCTCGACGCTCAGCTGCAGGATGACCTCGCTGATCTGCAGACCCTGGCCGTGGCGCGTGTGCAGCACCTCGATGACGTTCGCCCCCGCGACCGACAGCAGTTCCGACACGCGCGCGAGCTGCCCGGGGCGATCGGGCAACGGGATCTGGAGCGTCATGTATCGACCGGATGCCGCGAGCCCGTGCGCCACGACGCGCTGCAGCAGCAGCGGATCGATGTTGCCGCCCGAGAGGATGACGGCAGTGGGTCCGGTCGCCTCCACCTTGCCGGCGAGGATCGCGGCCACCCCGACCGCACCGGCGGGTTCGACGACCTGCTTCGCGCGCTCGAGGAGGATGAGGAGGGCACGCGCGATGTCGTCGTCGGTGACGGTGACCACCTCATCGACGAGTTCGCTGATGATCTCGAACGGCAGGTCGCCCGGGCGCGCGACCGCGATGCCGTCGGCGATCGTGGGCGTCGTGTCCACCGTCAGGGGCTCCCCCACCGAGAGCGAGGCCGGGTAGGCGGCGGAGTTCTCGGCCTGGACGCCGATGACCCGCACCGTCCGACCCTCGGCGGCCGCGCGCGCTTTGACGGCCGCGGCGACACCCGCGATGAGTCCGCCCCCGCCGATGCCGACGATCACGGTGTCGAGGTCCTCCACGGCATCCCACAGCTCGAGCCCGAGCGTCCCCTGCCCGACGATGATGTCGCGGTGGTCGAACGGGTGGATGAGGACGGCACCGGTGCGCTCGGCGAACTCGGCCGCGAGCCGCAGCGGTGTCTCCACGGTCGCGCCCTCGAGGATCACCTCGGCGCCGTAGCCGCGCGTGGCGAGGAGCTTCGGGACGGGGACGCCGAGGGGCATGAAGATCGTCGCCGGGATGCCGAGCTTCTGCGCCGCAAGAGCGACGCCCTGCGCGTGGTTGCCCGCCGATGCCGCGACGACCCCGCGCGCCCGCTCCTCTTCGGTCAGGCGGGAGAGCCGGTAGGTCGCGCCGCGGATCTTGAACGATCCGGTGCGCTGCAGGTTCTCGAGCTTCAGGTGCACCGGCTGGCCGAGGACGTCGGAGAGGTGCTCGGAGACGTCGAACGGCGTCGGGACGACGACGTCGCGGAGGGTTGCCGCGGCATCCTCGAACTCGGCCAGCGTTGGAATCGACGAGGTGGTCATGGTCACGCGGGTTTCCTCCTCGTGCGGGGAACGGTGCTCCAGATGAGATCGGGCGATTCGGGCGCGTTCTCGGGATGGTGTCGCCGCGAGAGGTAGACCGCGACGACGTTGACGAAGGCGGCGAGCGGCACGGCGAACAGGGCACCGGGGATGCCGGCGATCATGGCACCACCGGCGACCACCAGAACGACCGCGAGGGGATGAACCTTGACGGCCGAGCCCATGAGCAGCGGTTGCAGGATGTGGCCCTCGATCTGCTGCACGCCGAGGACGACCACCGCCATCCACAGGGCGATCCACGGGCCGTTGTAGACGAGGGCGAGGAAGACCGCGAGCGTCCCCGTGACGATCGCGCCGACGAACGGGACGAACGCGCCGATGAACACCAGGACGGCGATCGGGATGGCGAGCGGCACCTGCAGCAGGAACGCGCCGAGACCGATGCCGATCGCGTCGATCGTCGCGACGAGAAGCTGCGTGCGCGCGTAGGTCACGACGGTCGCCCAGCCGGCACGACCGGCGCCGTCGACGTCGGCGCGCGCCTTGCGGGGGAAGAGGCGCACCACCCAGCGCCAGATGCCGGCGCCGTCGGCCAGGATGCACAGCAGGATGAAGAGCGCGAGCACCGCGCCCGTGACGACGTGGCCGACCGTCGAGCCGACGGCGAGCGCGCCGGAGAGGAGCAGGTCGATCTGCTGCTGCAGGAAGGTCGCCGCCTGGCGCAGTCCGTCGTCGATCTGCTCCGGGGTGAGGTGGAGTGGCCCGTCGATGAGGTACTGGCGGAGCTGCTCCACCGCCTCGACGGTGCGGGAGCGGACGCTCGGCCACTGCAGCGACACCTGCCAGATGACGAGCCAGAACAGTCCCGCGACGATCGCGAGCGTGCCCACGACGGAGATGACGATCGCGAGCCAGCGGGGGACGCGGTGGCGCAGCAGCCAGCTGAATCCCGGCCACAGGAGCGCGGCGATGAGGATCGCGACGAGAAGCGGCACGACGAGCAGCTTCAGCTGGATGATGAGCCAGATGATGATGCCCGCCGCGATCGCGATCACGACGAACCGCCAGGCGTAGGCGGTCGTGACGCGAAGTCCGTGCGGCAGGCTGTCGCCGATCTCGGTGCGGACGGTCTTCGTGCGGATCGCGTCCATCAGGGAGGCGCGCGACTTCTCGTTCTCGCGCGTCGGGTCCGTGCCGCTCATCCCGTCAGTCTAGGACGCGGCGTATGCCCCCGATCGGACATGTCGCGCGGCGCGAGTCAGAACTGGATGCGGGGCGGTTCGGCGATCGCCGCTCCGCCGGCGACCTCGAAGAACTCGCGCTCGTGGAAGCCGAGGTTGCGCGCGAACAGGTTGTTCGGGAACACCTTGATCTTCGTGTTGAGCTCGCGGACGCCGCCGTTGTAGAAGCGGCGGGATGCCTGGATCTTGTCCTCGGTGTCGACGATGGACTGCTGCAGCTTCAGGAAGTTCTGGCTCGCCTGCAGCTGCGGGTAGGCCTCTGCCACGGCGAAGAGCGACTTGAGCGCCTGCTGCATATGCCCTTCCGCCACCCCGGCCTCGGCGGGCGAGTCGGCGCCGAGGGTCTCGGCACGCGCGCGGGTGACGTTCTCGAACACCGCCTTCTCGTGCGCGGCGTATCCCTTCACCGTCTCGATGAGGTTCGGAAGCAAGTCCGCCCGACGCTTCAGCTGCACCGTGATGTCACTCCACGCTTCGTCGACGCGGACGTTGAGCGCGACGAGCGAGTTGTAGGTGGACCACAGGTAGATCCCGATGATCACCACCAGTGCGACGATGATCAGGACTGGGATCAACCACGCCATCTCCATGAGACTCCCCTCGATGCTCTGATCATCCTATCCGCGCGCTGTTCGCCTACCCCACCCGGATCGCACTTCCCAGGCAGATCGCAGTTCTCCGGCACGAGCGCGGGCCGTCGGGCACTATTCGCCGAGGACGCGCGTGAGGTACGGGTTCCGGAAGAGCCGGTCGGGGTCGAGGCGGTCACGCAGCGCGACGAAGTCGTCGAAGTGCGGGTACAGGGGCCGGAGGGCTACGGCATCCATCGTGTGCATCTTGCCCCAGTGCGGCCGCCCGCCGTGCGCACGCAGGACCTCCTCGACGGCGGCGAAGTAGTCGGTCGGGTCGTGCTTCACGTAGCGGTGCACGGCGATGTAGCCGCTCGTGCGCCCCGTCGCGGTCGACATCCACAGGTCGTCGGCCGCGGCGACGCGCACCTCGATCGGGAACTCGATGCGCCACTCGTGCTCGGCGATGACCTGCTGGATGACGCGGAAGGCGGCTCCGAGTTCCTCGATCGGCACCGCGTACTCCATCTCGCGGAAGCGGACGCCCCGGCTCGTCGCGAACACCCGGTCGGAGGAGTCGGAGAAGGTGCGGTCGCCCCACACCCGCGCCGACAGGGTGTTGATGCGCGGGACGAGGGCGGGCACGGCGCGCCCGACGCTGCAGACGGCCTGGTGCACGACGTTGCCGACGAGCACGTCGTCGACGACCTTCGCGGTGCGCGAGAGCGGAACAGTCTCGGCATCCGCGGGGAGTCGCGTGTTCGTCTTGGTGAGCGCCGTGTCGGTGTGCGGGAACCAGTAGAACTCGAAGTGGTCGACGGCGTCGGCGCGGGCGCTGAGGTCGTCGACCACGCTGTCGAGCGGCTCGGGGCGCTCGACGGCTTCGAGCGCGAACGCCGGCACGCACTGCAGCGTGACGTCGACGAGGATGCCGAGGGCGCCGAGCCCGAGGGCGACGGCGGGGAGGAGTTCGGGGTTCTCGTCCTCGGAGACGGTGAGGAGCTCCCCGTCGGCGGTGACGAGGGTCGCCGCGACCACCTGGGTCGCGATGCCGCCGAATCGGATGCCGGTGCCGTGCGTGCCGGTCGAGATCGCGCCGGAGATCGACTGCCGATCGATGTCGCCGAGGTTCTCCATCGCGAGCCCGTAGGGTGCGAGGAGCGCGGGGATGCGGTGCAGGCGCGTCCCGGCGAGCAGCCGCGCGCGGCCGCGATCGCGGTCGACGGAGACGAGGCCGGAGAGCTCGGTGAGTTCGAGGAGGGTGCCCGGGGCGACGGCGATGCCGGAGAAGCTGTGGCCCGCGCCCACCGCCTTGATCGGGCGCCCGCGGGCAGCGGCGGAGCGCACGGAGCGGCGCACGGCCTCGATCGTGCTCGGATACTCGACGAGCTGCGGGCGGACCTTCTCGGTGCGCCCCCAGTTCTCCCACGTGCCGCCGGGTCTGGTCGCCATCAGAGGAAGCTCTTCCCTTCTCCGCGGTAGGTCGCGGCCTCGCCGACGACGCGGTCTCCGGTCGTGAGGACGTAGCGGTCGACGCGCTCGGCGAGCTCGCCGCTCTTCGCGTGCCGGAACCAGACGCGGTTGCCGATCGCCAGGCCGCCCGCGGCTGCTCCCTGGAGTGGTGTCTGCACCTCTCCCGCGCCTTCGCGCGCGAGGGTGCGAAGGCCCTCGGGCCACACCGGGAGGGGTTGGCGCGACGCGACCGGCGGACCCGACGCGATCCAGCCTCCGCCGAGGACCGTCGCGATGTCGGCCGTGGGGCGCCGGACGACGTCTAGCGCGAACGCCGCCGCCGGAGCGGGTGTGAAAGCGCGATAGAGGTCGAAGAGGTGCCCGGCGAGCAGGCCGCTGCCGGCGGTCGTCTCGGTGACGGCGAGATCGGATGCCGTGGACTCGAGCGACCCGGTCCCTCCCCCGTTGACGAACTCGAGCGTCGCGATCTCGCGGAGTGCAGCGACGATCGCACCACGCCGGTCGAGGAGCTCCTGCCCGGACCGGCGCTGCATCCAGCGGATGACGCCGTCGCCGCGGCCGGTGTCGTCGGGCTGTCCCGCGATCTGCGCCTCGTACATCATGAGGCCGACGAGGGCGAAGCCCTCGCGGGAGGCGATGTGCCGGGCGAGGCGGGTCACGTCGCCCGGCTCGTGCAGGGGCGAGCGCCGGACGCCGATGTGCCCGAGCACAGGGGCGCGCCACGAGGCATCCGCGTCGATCGCGACCCGGATCTCACAGCGCGTGCCGGGCGGTGCGACGGCGTCGACGAGGTCGAGCTGGGCGACTTCGTCGACCATGAGGGTGATGCGCGCCGCCTTCGCGCCGTCGGCGGCGAGCGCGGCGAGCGCCGCGCGGTCGGCGGTCGGGTAGCCGAGGACGATGTCGTCGTGGTCCTCCGCGAGCCAGAGGGCTTCGGCGAGGGTGAACGCGAGGATGCCGCGGTACCCCGGCATCCTCAAGGTCGCATCCAGCACCTCGCGGACGCGGATCGACTTGCTCGCGACGCGGATCGGGACCCCGCTCGAGCGGACGACGAGGTCGAGGGCATTGTGGCGGAGGGCCTCGACGTCGATGCTCGCGACCGGGGCCGAGAGGTCGGCAACCGCGGCGGAGCGTGCGGGCCAGTAGGTCGCCGGGTCATGCCAGGCCTCCGCCGGTGTCGGCGCCGAGGCGGCGAGGAGGTCGAGGCTCATGCAGGCGGGCTCCTTCAACGGTGGGGCGGGGTGGCTTCAGCCTACGGCGGGATGGGGAACACCCGATGCACGCCGTGGCCGAGCCGGTGGCATCCTTCGAACGGAATAGAGACGCCCTCGCCCGCGACGATCGTGTGGGCGTGTCACCCGCCGAACTCGGCGGAGATGACGAGCGGGGTCTGATTCGCGTTGCATGCCTGACTGATCCTCGCGGTCACGTCGGACGCGACGGGAGGGAGGCTCTGGCCGAGGGTGCGTGCGGGGTTCGCGGTGATCTTCGCGAGGTCCGCGAACGCGTCGCGAAGGTCGGACCGCGATGAACGGCTCGGATCGGGGCATGCCGCCGACGGCCGTCCCGATCGACACTGCCAGGCGGACAGGCGACGGCGGTGCGGCGCGCCGGTCGGGGTGGGATCTCTTCAGTTGGTTGAAGACAAGCGCGTCGTCATCGCGCCGGCCGGACCATCGCGTTCGCATCCGGCGCGGCGAAGCCGAACTGTTCGTAGAGTCCGTGCGCATCGCGTGTGAACAGCACCCAGCGGAAATTCCGCCCCGGCCCCTCGTCGACCATCCGACTGATCAGTCGTTTTCCCAGATCGTGCCCCCGGTGCTCCTCGCGCACGAAGACATCGGCGAGGTAGGCGAAGCTCACGCCGTCGGACACCGCACGTGCGAACCCGACGAGAGCGCCCGTGTCGGCGCAGTACGCCCCCACCACGCGCCAGGCGCCCGCGATCTGGGCATCTACGTCGGAGCGACTGCGCTGGCGCCCCCAGTACGCTTCCGTCGACAGCCACTCCCAGATGGCGTCGGGCTGAAGCCGCCCGGGGTCGTCGTCGAGTTCGTAGTTCACGGGATCATTCTGGCCCACGGGCGCCATGTCCGAGGTCGCCGCTAGCGTGTGTGCGAGTGACCTCGCCCGCCCGGGACCACCGGCCGGGGTCGTGCCCCCGCTGGGACTCGAACCCAGACTGAAGCGATTTTAAGTCGCCTGCCTCTGCCATTGGGCTACGGGGGCCCGAGGCCAGGGTATCGGGCAGCACAGGGCCTTTCGGCTCGCTGGCGCTCACGGGGCGCCCGACGACCGCCGGCCGACCGCGTGTCAGCTCGAGGCGGCGGCCTTCTTCTTCGCGGGAGCCTTCTTCGCGGCAGGCGCCGGCTTCTCGGCATCCTTCGGCCCGGCGGCCGCAGCCCCGGAGACCGCAGGAGCCGCTCCCGTCTTCTCCGCCTTGACCGACTTCGGGTCGATCGCCGGCGCGGCGGACTTCTCGGGTGCTGCCGGACGCGGACGCGCGGCGAACTCCTCGAAGACATAGCGCGGGTGCTGTACGGCCTGCAGCGACACGTTGTCGCGGTTCAGCCAGAAGTTGTGCCACCAGTCACCGATGACGCGCCACTTGCGCTCCCACGACGGCATCGCGAGGCCGTGATAGCCGCGGTGCGCGCACCAGGCGATGAAGCCCTTCAGCGCGATCTTGCCCGACTGGAAGACACCGTTGTAGAGTCCGAGACCCGCGACGGCGCCGAGGTTCTTATGGTAGTACTCGCGGGGCACCTCGTCGCGGAGGACGGCGATGACATTGCGGGCGAGCAGCTTCGCCTGACGCACGGCGTGCTGAGCGTTCGGCACGCAGTACCCGCCGACGCCCCCACCGGTGAGATCCGGCACGGCAGCGACGTCACCGGCGGCCCAGGCTCCCTCGACGATCTCGTCGGGCGAGCCCACGCGCAGGTCGGCGCGGGTGCGGATACGACCGCGCTCCTCGACGGGCAGATCGCTGCCGCGCACGACGGTGGGGTTCGCCATGACGCCGGCGGTCCAGATGATGAGGTCGGTGGGGATGGTCTCCCCCGTCGAGAGCTCGACGTTGCCGTCGACGGCGCCGGTGACCTGCGTGTCGAGGTGCACCGACGCCCCCCGCTTGGCGAGGTCCTTCAGCACCCACTCGCTCGTCTTGAGCGACACCTCGGGCATGATGCGCCCCATCGCCTCGACGAGGTGGAAGTGCGTGTCGTCAAACGTGAGCATCGGATAGTCCTTGAGGAGCGAGGACGCAAGTGCGCGCGTTTCGGCGAACACCTCGATGCCGGCGAAGCCACCGCCGACGACGACGACGGTGAGCAGACGGTCGCGCTCCGGCCCGGCGGGCAGGTTCGCGGCGCGGTCGAAGTTCGACAGGATGCGGTCGCGGATGGCGACGGCCTCTTCGATCGTCTTCAGACCAATGGCGTTGTCGGCGATGCCCGGGATCGGGAAGGTGCGCGAGACGGCTCCGGCGGTGACGACGATCTGGTCGTAGGACTCCTGCCAGGGCTCGCCGGTCTCGGGCGTCAGCGTCGCCGTACGGTTCGCGTGGTCGATGCCGGTGACCTTCGCCGTGATGACGCGCGTCTTCTTGAGGTGTCGACGGAGCCCGACGATCGCGTGCCGCGCCTCGATCTCGCCGGCCGCCACCTCGGGGAGGAACGGCTGGTACGTCATGTAGGGCAGCGGGTCGACGATCGTGACCTCCGCCTCACCCTTGCGCAGGTGCTTCTCGAGCTTCCATGCGGTGTAGAAACCGGCGTAGCCACCGCCGACGACGAGGATCTTGGGAACGGTGCCGTTTTCAGCGGTGTGGTTCGCGGAAGGAACAGCCGTAGTGGACGCTGTGTCAGTCACAGGTGGAAGAACTCCTTGGATCAACGGCTCGGAGGACGTGCGCGCTCCGATCTGATGCGCCGGGCAGCAGCGGTGACACCGAGCGCCACCAGTATAGCGGCCAGGGTGAGGGTCGCGAGCGGCACCGTGCCGTATCGGAGGGTGTCGAAGGTCGGGAGAAGCGGCGAGCGCTGCGCCACGGAGTCCGCTGCGGGAAGCTGGGGCAGCGTCACGGGAGTGCTCGTCGGCACGGGCGCCGGCTCCGCTTCGGCCCGTCGGTACAGGCGCACCCACTCCTTGAGGCTTCCCATCGGGTTCGCCGAGACCGACGGCACCTGTGCCGACACTGCGGCGGCGGCATCCACCAGCCCGTACCCGTAACGCGCGTCGGGCACACGCGTCGCACCCGCGGCGGGCCGCGCGGTGCGGATGATCCGGTTGATGACGTTGTTCGCGTCGAGGTCGGGGTGGGCCGAGCGCACGAGCGCGGCGATGCCCGCGACGATGGGCGCGGCCCCGCTCGTCCCGTCCCACTGCACGACCGTCCCGTCGGCGGACACGCCGAGGAGTTGCTCACTGGGCGCGGAGATCCCGATCGTGATGCCCTGCGTGGATGCCTGCTCGCTCGCGACCCCGTCGCGCGTGACGCCGCCGACGGTGAGGACGCCGGGGATCGTCGCCGGCGCGCCGACCTCCTCCGTGCCGTTCCCCTTGTTGCCGGCGGCCACGATCACCACGACGTCGTTGTCGAAGGCGTACTGGAACGCCCCGTCCCACGACCGGTCCCACGTGAGGGTGTTCGTCGTGAACGACAGGTTGATGATGTCGGCGCCGTTGTCGACCGACCAGCGGATCGCGTCCGCGACCTGGTCGACGAACGGCACCGACGAGGTCGCGCCGAAACCGATGGAAATCGACAGCAGACTCGCTTCGGGGGCGACGCCGATCATGCCGGTGTCGGGCCCGGTGCCCCGCGCGGCGGCGAGCGAGGCGACCCAGCTGCCGTGGTTCGCGTCGACCGCCCCGACGGGTTTGCGGCCGTCCGACGCCCCGACGCCCGAGAAATCGGCTCCGCCGACGACCGCGCCGGAGAACTCCGTCGGCGAGCGCCCGATACCGGTGTCGATGATCGCGATCGTCGCGCCTTTGCCCTTCGTGGTCTCCCACGCGTTCCGGATGCCGTACTCGTCGAGCCAGTACTCCGCGGCGCGCGCGGGGTCCTCCTCAGCCTCGGGCGTCGCGGGCGGAGCGGTGGACTCCGGCGCGATGGATGCCGGGAACTCCGACGCCGACGCGGGCAGCGCTCCCCCGAGGGCGAGCGCGAGCACGAGCACGAGCGCGGCCAGCCAGGGTCGCGCGCCGCGCGCACTCACGTGCGCTCCCTCGGGTTCGCGCACGTGCAGCGCTCGGGCGACCAGTCGCCGCGCGCGAGCGCGAGGTCGCCGATGGGGTTCACCCCGGGGCCGGCGGCGAGCGCGTGCCCGGCGAGGGCGTGCAGGCACTTCACGCGGGTCGGCATCCCCCCGGCGGAGATGCCCTCGATCTCCGTCACCTCCCCGTAGACCGCGCGGTCGGAGAGGTACGCCTCGTGCGCGGCACGGTAGGCCTCGGCGATGTCCTCGTCGGTCTCCAACAGCGCGGCGAACTCGCGCATGACCTGCCCGGCTTCGAGCGCCGACATCGCGGCCGTCGCGCCGGGGTGGGTCAGGTAGTAGAAGGTCGGGAACGGCGTGCCGTCGGGAAGGCGCGGCTCGGTCGCGACGACGGTCGGATTGCCGCACACGCACCGAGCGGCGATGCCCACGACGCCGCGCATGGGACGACCGAGCTGCTCGCGCATGACCTCGAGGTCGGCATCGGTCGCGGGGCTGAGCGTGGGGTGCGGCACCGGTCCAGGGTACCGGGGGCGCCTGACGGAGTGCTGGACCGCGACGCGTCGGAGACCGGTGCGTCCAGATGGCGACGCGTCGGCCCTGTCAGCCCGGAGCGTCTGTCGCGGTCTGCGCCGTGCCGGAGGCGGTGACCGAGCGCAGCAGCTGCGCCATCCAGTCCGAGCGCGTCTCGGTGACCTCGTCGCTCACGGGAGCCTGCTCGGGCGGGATCGACGAGGCGGGAAGGTCGTCGTCGACGAGGTAGACGACCTCACCGGGGCGCACGTAGTACAACCGCGCGCGCGCCTGCGATGTGACGTAGGCGGGATCGGCCCAGCGCTTCTTCTGCTCTTCCAGAGCCGCGACCTCATCGGTCGTCAGCTGCACCGAGTGCTCGAGCGCGGCGACCTGCTGGCGCTGCGCGAGGTAGGTGCCCGCCGTCGGCACGAGGACGAAGACGGCGAGGACGACGAGACCCAGCATGATGCCGGTGAAGGCGGAGAAGCGGATGCCTCCCGCCCAGTCGCGGACGTCCACCCGACCCCTCGTCCGAGCATCGGGGTGCCGTGGCGAACGAGAAGGGGGAGCCGTCGTGTCGCTCACGGCTCCCCCCTCTCGTCATGTCGGCTGATCCGAGATCAGTCCTCAGCCCTTGTAGCGCGGGAAGGCGGCCCGGCCGATGAACGTACCCGCGTCCGCCAGCTCCTCCTCGATGCGCAGAAGCTGATTATACTTCGCGACGCGCTCCGACCGAGCGGGCGCGCCGCTCTTGATCTGGCCCGAGTTCACCGCGACGACGAGGTCGGCGATGGTCGTGTCCTCGGTCTCACCCGAACGGTGCGAGAACATCGTCGTGTACCCGGAGCGGTGGGCGAGGTCCACGGCATCCAGCGTCTCGGTGAGCGAACCGATCTGGTTCACCTTCACGAGCAGCGAGTTCGCGACGCCGAGGTCGATGCCCTTCGCGAGGCGCACCGGGTTGGTCACGAACAGGTCGTCGCCGACGAGCTGGACCTTCGAGCCCAGGCGTTCGGTGAGCTTCTGCCAGTTCTCCCAGTCCTCTTCGTCGAGGGCGTCCTCGATGGTGACGACGGGGAATGAGTCGACGAGGTCGGCGTAGTAGTCGATGAGCTCGTCGGCCGACCAGTCCTTGCCGTCCATGTGGTAGACGCCGTCGTTGTAGAACTCGCTCGCCGCGACGTCGAGACCGACGCCGACGTCCTTGCCGGGGGTGAAGCCGGCCTTGCCGATCGCGTCGATGAGGAACTCCAGGCCCGCGCGGTTGCTCGGCAGGTCGGGAGCGAAGCCGCCCTCGTCGCCCAGGCCCGTGGCGTAGCCGGCGCTCTTGAGGTCGGACTTCAGCACGTGGTAGATCTCCGTGCCCCAGCGCAGCGCCTCCGAGAAGCTCGGTGCGCCGTAGGGCGCGAGGAAGAACTCCTGGAAGTCGATGCCGTTGTCGGCGTGCTCGCCGCCGTTGATGACGTTGAACAGCGGCACGGGGAGCACGTGCGCGTTGGGGCCGCCGATGTAGCGGAACAGGGGCAGGTCGGCCGAGTCGGCCGCCGCCTTCGCGACCGCGAGGCTCACGCCCAGGATGGCGTTCGCGCCGCACCGCGACTTGTTCTCGGTGCCGTCGGTCGCAATCAGGATCTCGTCGACGACGCGCTGCTCGCTCGCCTCGACGCCTTCGATCGCGGGGCCGAGCTCGTCGATGACGGCGGCGACCGCCTTGAGCACGCCCTTGCCGCCGTACCGGCTCTTGTCACCGTCACGCAGCTCGTACGCCTCGAAGGCGCCCGTCGATGCGCCCGAGGGGACGGCCGCGCGCTGGACGATGCCGTCGTCGAGCAGCACCTCCACCTCGACGGTCGGGTTGCCACGCGAGTCCAGAATCTCGCGTGCGCCTACAGCCTCGATCAGTGCCACAGGGAACTCCTTGCTTGTGGAGGATGGAACGCGGAGCGTCGTCGGTCCAGTTCCGAGCATAGTGATGCGGATGCCGTGCCCACAGGGGCACTGCCGGATCAAACGACGATCGCGACCGCGATGCCGTCCCAGCCCTTCGCATCGAGCGTCTGGAGCGCCGTCGCGTCGAACCGCGAGTCGTCCCGCAGCATCTCGAGCCCCGCGCGCACGCCCGCAATCTGGGGGCTTTCATCGCTCGGGTCGGCGACGCGCCCGGAGCGCACCACGTTGTCGACGACGACGAGGGCGCCGGGGCGCCCGAGCCGGGCGGCGTAGTCGAGGTAGACGGTGTTCGACTCCTTGTCGGCGTCGATGAAGACGAGGTCGAACCCGGGCGCGGCATCCTGTGTCTGCGCCTCGCTCTCGCGGGCGAGGGCGGCGAGGACGTCGGCGGCGCGGCCCACGTGGATGTCGACCTTGTCCCCCACCCCCGCCCGGTCGACGCTCGCGCGGGCCACGCCTGCGTGCGCCGGCTGCGCCTCGATCGTCACGACAGTGCCGCCGTCGGGGATGCCGCGCGCGAGCCAGATCGTCGAGTAGCCCCCGAGCGTGCCGATCTCGAGGACACGCCGGGCACCGGTCGCGCGGGCGAGGAGGTGGAGGAGCTTGCCGTTCGTAGGCGCGACCTCGATGTCCGGCATCCCGGCGGTGTTCTGGTCGGCGACGGCGGCGTCGAGGGCCGGATCGCCGCCGACGAGCGTGTCGACGAGGTAGCGGTCGACGGCGCGGGCGTTCTCGGGGGTCAGCTCTGACATGACGTCAGCCAACCGGGGTGCGCACGGCGCGTCAACCGGTCACCCCACGCGCGTCGCGAGGGCCTGGAGAAGGGCGGCTCCGGTCTCTGCGTCGTCGACGGTGACCGTGAACGTTTTGCCGTTCGTGCGGGTGACGCGGATGCCGGGGCCGCGGCGCAGCACGACGCCGAATCCGCCGCCCGGCGCCCAGCGCAGACCCCATCCGCCGAACTCCCCCATCGGATTCACCTCGACGGCTTCGGCGCGGGCGATCTCGTCGAGCGGAATGTGCACACGCGGGAACCCGGTGACCGACGTGACCCGGAGCCCGTCGTCGTCGACGCGGACGTGGAAGGCGAGCGTCGTAGCAAAGGTCGCCGCCATGACGAGCATCACGCCGACGAGCAGCCACGCGATGAACGGTTCGGGCGACGCCGACAGCGCGACGACCGACACGACGAAGATCAGCACGAACGCCGCACCGAGGACGATCACCCCCGACCGCGCGAGAGACACGCGCTGCAGCCAGACGGCCTTCTCGGTGCCGGAGAGCGTCAGCGGGTCCCCTGCGGGGAGCGTCATGGCGCGGAACGGCTCGTGCGGTTGCAGGAACCAACCGAGCACGCCGGCCGCGCCGGCCAGGACGAACGCGCCGAGCGTCACGAGCCCGATGCCGGGGGCGTTCGCGGCATCCGTCAGCCCAGCCTGGAGCGCCAGGGCACCCGTGCCGATCACGGCCATCAGCACGGACATCGCGAGCGCCGTCGCACCCAGCAGGCGGTACGTTCCGCCGTGGTCGCCCCGGCGGAGTCCGCCGAGCCCCGACGCCGCGATGACCAGCGGGATGCCGAGGCCCACGACGACGGTCAGGACGAGGTTCACCCACGCGGGCCCGAAGCCGTCAGGCCGGCCGTCGAGGCCCCAGTGGGTCGCGACGGGGTCGGGAAGAGTGGGGAGGAGGAACGCCTGCGCGACGAGGGCGACGACGCTGATCGCGATGGGCAGCACGACGGCGACGAGGGCGAACCGGCGCAGCGCGAGGGGCGAGCGGTCAGGCATGAGGGGCCTCCTTCGGGGCGGGGATCACGGGCAGGGCGGCCACGGTGTCGGCGGGGGCCGCACGGACGACCGCGGCGAGCGCGTCGGGGGAGAGTCCTGCGGTGCGCGCTCGCGCGACGAGGGCGAGGATGTCGTCGTGCAGTGCGGCGAGGCGGCCGGCTGCGAGGGTCACGACGGCGCCTCTGCCCCGGTGCATCTGCACGAGCCCTTCGTCTCGGAGCACCTGGTAGGCGTGCAGCACGGTGTGCAGGTTCACGTCCAGCGAGGCGGCAACCTCGCGCGCCGACGGAAGCCGGTCGCCGGGACGGGCGCGGCCCGCGACGATCTCCGTTCG
Source organism: Microbacterium sp. bgisy203 (assembly GCF_057706945.1). Taxonomy (NCBI): domain Bacteria; kingdom Bacillati; phylum Actinomycetota; class Actinomycetes; order Micrococcales; family Microbacteriaceae; genus Microbacterium; species Microbacterium sp. bgisy203. Next base: position 567,263 of record NZ_JBYIPF010000001.1, read on the forward strand.
CACGGCATCCGCCAGCTGGGTGAACAATGGCGTGGACCGTTGCGGGTCGACGCGAAGAAGCATCTATCCATTATAGGACAACTAGAACAGTTGCAGACGGCCGACAATCGATTGGTCCGTGGCGGCCGACGTCCGTCACACTGGCGCGATGCGTATGACTCCCCGGCGCCTCGCCACGGGTATGAGCCTGTGGATCCCGAACCTCTTCAGCGGCATCCGCGTGCGCCGCTTCTCCGAGGATTGGACAGAGGCGGTCGTCGAACTCCACGTCAACGTCGTCACCCGCAACTACGTGGGGACGGCGTTCGGCGGCTCGATGTCGGCGATGACCGACCCGTACTTCTTCATGCTGGTCATGCACCAGCTCGGCCGCGATTACGTCGTCTGGGACACGAGGGGCGAGATCGAGTTCGTCAAACCCGGTCGCGGGGTCCTCACCGCACGCTTCGAGGTGCCCCGCGAGAAAGCAGAGGAGCTCCGCGAGCGCGCCCGCGGCGGCGCGAAGGTGCTCGAATGGTTCGAGACAGACATCACGGATGCCGCGGGAGAGGTCGTCGCACGGGTGCGCCGCGAGGTCTACGTGCGCGAGAAGAAACGCGTCACCGACGCGGCGGCCGCGTCAGCGCGCTGACGGGCGCGCGCCGGGCCGCCGCCGCGCACCTGCGTCCGTCACACTTATGGGCATGCGCACACCTGCACGCTCCACCGCTCCGACGAGGACCGGCACCGTCGGCGACCACAGTACGGCGACGTCGACGGACGCGGACGACGAGGGCGCGGCGCTCCTCCTCACCTCCGCGCTGGCGATGGACGTCGTCGCCGCCCTCGCGCCGCGCGTCGGCCGCAACGTGAACCTGATGGACCGTCGCGGCGTCATCATCGCCGCCCTCGACCCCGCACGCATCGGGACCCGCCACGACGGCGCGCTCCGCGCCGCACGCCAGGGACGGACCGTCGTCATCGACGCGCAGATGCCGGGCTCCGGCGACCTGCCGGGCGTCAACGAACCGCTCTATGTCGATGGCACGCTGTGCGGTGTCGTCGGTGTCACCGGGGCGCCGCGCGAGGTGGCGGAGCTCGCCCGCGTGGTCGCCCTCAGCGTCGGACTGCTCGTCCGGCAGCAGCGCGCGCAGGACGGCGCGCTGCTGCGGGACGCGGCCACCCGGGACCTCCTGGCGGGGCTGAGCTCCGGCGTCGACGTCGAGGCCGCCGACGCGCTCCTGCGCGACGCCGCGATTCCCGCGCCGTGGCGCCTCGACGTGCTCGATCTTGCCGCCGACGCACTCGCGCCCGCGATCGCGCGTCTCAACGCCGGACCTGCAGCCGCCGCGGCGCTCGACGGCGCAGTATGGGTGCTCCGTCACGCGCACGCGCCCGTCGACCTGCCCGAAGCGGCAGGGTTCGGGGCGGACGCTCCCGACGCGGTGTCGCTGCTCGCCCGGGCCGAGGACGCCCGACTGATCGCACGGCATCCCGCACTCTGGCCGGAACCGGACGAGGTGTGGTCGTGGGAGCACGCCGCGGCCGCCGCCGCGCTGCCCCCGATCTCACGGCGGCGTGCAGCCGCCTCCATCGCGACGCTCGCTCCCGCGCACCTGGACACGATCACCGCGATCGCCGGCGCCCGATCCCTCGCCGATGCCGCCGCGACGCTGCACATCCACCGGAACACCCTGCTGCAGCGCATCGAGCGGATCTCCGAACTGGTCGGCGCGGATGTGCGTGAGCCGCTCGCCCTCTCAACCATGCTCCTCGCCGTGTACGCCGCGCGCGCCGAGAGACCCGGCCGTGAGGCACCCGGCAGGTTCCGTCCGCGCCGCGGCTGAGCCTCGCCGGGGGTGTGCATACCGCACATGCCGGACCCTGACGACAGCCGCTAAGTCCGGGCGTCGGTCCATGGTCGTCGGGCGCGATCGGCGCCTACGCTGAGCCGGTGATCGAAGATGACCACCCTCCGCAGCCCCTCGCCTCCACCGCGCTGCGCGTCGTCATCGCCCCCGACTCATTCAAGGGATCGGCAGATGCGGGCGACGTTGCCGCGGCGATCGAGCGGGGCGTGCGCGCGGCTTTCGCGACGACCTCGACCCCCGTGGAGATCGACCTCCTCCCCCTCGCCGACGGAGGCGAGGGGACACTCGATGCGATCGTGGCCGCGTGGGACGCTCAACTCCACTTCGTCGACACGGTCGACGCCATCGGCAGACCGGTCACCGCCCGGTACGGAATCTCCCCCGACGGCAGGACGGCCGTCATCGAGGCCGCCGACGCGAACGGCCTGCCCGCCGTCAGCGATGTCCCGCTCCAGCCGCTCGCTGCCTCGAGCCTGGGCGTCGGCCGCGTGCTGCGCTCCGTCCTCGCCCGCGGCGTCGACGAGGTGCGCCTGTTCATCGGCGGCTCGGCGACGACCGACGGCGGAGCGGGGCTGCTCACGGCGCTGGGGGCCACCCTCCTCCGCCGTGATGGCACTCCCGTGCCGCTCGGCGGCGGCGCGCTCGGCGACGTCGCCCGGATCGACCTGTCGGGCCTCGATCCCTCAGCGCGGCGCGTCCGCTGGCGGATCGCGTGTGACGTGACCAATCCGCTCGTCGGCCCGGAGGGCGCCGCAGCGGTGTTCGGGCCGCAGAAGGGCGCGGATCCCGACGACGTCGCCGTGCTGGACGCCGCCCTCGCTCGCTGGGCCGACGTCCTCGAAGCCGAGGCCGGCACGCCCCTGCGCGCACTGCCCGGCGCAGGCGCCGCAGGCGGCCTCGCTGTCCCGCTGGTGGCGCTGCTCGGCGGAGAGCTTGAGCCAGGATGGCGCGTCGTCGCCGATGCCGTCGGCGCGGCATCCGCCCTCGCACGAGCAGACGCGGTGATCACGGGGGAAGGCCGCCTCGACGCCCAGTCGCTCGGCGGCAAAGTCGTCAGCGGGGTGCGCGAGCTGACCCCGGCATCGGTCCCGGTCATCGTGCTCGCCGGCGAGGTCGCGCTCGCGCCGGATGCCGTCCGCGCGGCGCGTCTGATCGCGTTCTCGATCGCCCCCGGACCGCGCTCGCTCGACGAGCTGCGCGCAGAGACCCTCGACGCGCTCGAGCGCGTCGCGTCATCAGTGGGCTCGTTGCTCGCCGCGCCCTCCCTCCATTCCTGATCACCCGAACAGTCACCTCCGTACCGGCAAAGGAGCCACCCGTATGATCGACCTCCTCGTCCTCGTCCTCCTCGTCGTCGGGATCGTGCTCGCGACGGCGAAGCTCAAGATCAGTCCGTTCCTCGCCCTGATCGCGGCGGCTCTGATCGGCGCGTTCGCCTTCCGTCTGCCGCTGGCCGACATCGTTCCGACGATCAGCACGGCGTTCGGATCGAGCCTCGGCAACATCGGTCTCGTCATCCTCTTCGGCACGATGATCGGCGTCATTCTGGAACGCTCAGGAGGGGCGATCTCGATGGCCGACGCGCTCATCCGATGGCTGGGGACGCGCTTTCCCACCCTCACGATGTCGATCATCGGATACGTCGTATCGATCCCTGTGTTCTGCGATTCGGGATACGTCATCCTCAACTCGCTGCGCAAGGCCATCGCCGTCCGCACCGGCGTCTCGGCGCTCGCCATGTCGATCGCCCTCATGACCGGCTTGTACGCCACCCATACCCTCGTGCCCCCGACCCCCGGTCCCCTCGCCGCCGCGGAGAACATCGGCGCGGGCGACTACCTCGGCCTCATCATCGCGATCGGCCTACCCGTCGCCGCCGTCGCAGCGTTCGCCGGGCTGCTGTTCGCCCAAACCTTCGCGAAGAAGCCATTCGCCCCCGCCCCCGACCCGGAAGGCGCGCAAGAGGTCACCCAGAGTTGGGACGAACTGCGCGCATCGTACGGAAAGCTCCCCTCGGCGTGGCTCGCCTTCCTGCCGATCCTCCTCCCCCTCGTGCTCATCTGCGCCGCCTCCATCGCGAAGCTGCCCAACCGTCCGCTCGGCGAGTCGACGCTGTACGACATCGTCACCTTCATCGGCACGCCCACCATCGCTCTGCTCATCGGCCTCGTGGCCGCCACCCTCCTCCTGAGCGGCCACGGCAAGCTCGCGACGTTCAACGCCAACATCGCCGAAGCGATCCGCGTCGCCGCCCCGATCCTGTTCATCACCGCGGCCGGCGCGGCGTTCGGCGCCGTGCTCGCAAAGTCGACGATCACCACCTTCCTGTCCGAGAACCTCGCCGGTCTCGGAATCGGACTCGCGGTGCCGTTCCTCGTCTCCGCCGCGCTGAAGTCCGCGCAGGGGTCGTCGACCGTGGCGATGGTGACGACATCAGCGCTGATCGCGCCCCTTCTCGGGTCCCTCGGCCTGTCGAGCCCCATCGGCATGGCTCTGACCGTCCTCGCGATCGGCGCGGGCGCGATGGTGGTGTCGCACGCCAACGACTCGTACTTCTGGGTCGTGTCCCAGATGAGCCGGATCCCCGTCGCCACCGCCTACCGCACCCTCACGATCGCATCGGGCATCGAGGGCATCGCGGCGTTCGCCGCCGTCTGGGTGATCAGCCTGTTCGTCCTGTGACGGACGCCGCGGCCGTCACATCAGCGCGCTGACGGCCGCGGCGATCCGCCGTTCCCGCGTGGCTGTCTGCTTGGCCTCCGTGACTCCGCGGACGATCTCCTTACGGCGCGATGGCGTGAGCGCGTCGTAGGCGGCGCGCACGCCCGCGGCGTCGAGCGCAGCGGCGAGATCATCGGGGGTCTCGGTCACGCGGTCGTCGGCATCCAGCGCGATCTGCGCATCGACCTCGTCGCCGATGTCGACGCCGAGCTCGGCGCGGGCGGCCTTCGAGAGTCCGACGAGGTTCTTGCCACCCATGACCCCGAGTCGGAGGCGCGCCTCGCGGTCACCGATGCGCACCCGCACCGCAGCGCGCTTGCCGCCGCCGAGCTCGTCGACCTGGGCATCGGTGAGCTCGATCGCCGTCGCCGGGCCGGTCGCGACGAGGGTGGTGTGGATGTGCAGGGTCATGGGAGCATCCTGCCGCGCGCCCGGCGCGGCGACCAGAGGGCCTATGGATTCGGGCCCGTGGATTCAGTCGAGCGGCTTGATCTCGAGCGCGTCGCGCGTCGCGCCCGCGGGCACCGTCGCAAACGAGTTGTACCCGTCGGCGCTCGCGCGCTCAAGGAGCGCCTTGAGGTTCTTCGTCCGCTGCTCGAGCCGCACGCGCGACCCCTCGGCGACGAACGCCGCCTTCAGCGCCGCGAGCTCGGCGACCGGAACGTCGCGATCGTGGACGAGGACGATCGCGGGGGCTCCGGCATCCGACTCGCCCTCCAGCAGGTCGACGATGCGCTCGAAGCCGATCGAGAACCCCACGGCGGGGACGTCCTGCCCCAGGAACCGCCCGATCATCCCGTCGTAGCGGCCTCCGCCGCCCAGCGAGTAGTCGACGCTCGGGTGCGCGAGCTCGAAAATCGTGCCCGTGTAGTAGCCCATGCCGCGGACGAGGAACGGGTCGAACGCGATCGGCAGCGTGAAGTACGGCTGCGGGATGCCGCGCGCCACCCCCACCGCGTCGCCGAGTGCGACGAGGTGGTCGACGATCTCGTCGGGGGCCCCGTCCGGGAGTGCCGTGCGGATCGAGCCCTCGCCGAAGGCGCGGAGCTCGAGCGTCTGCGGGCGGCGGAGGAATGCCTCGAGCGCGTCGACGGCAGCAGAGGTCGCACCTCGGTCGCGGAGTTCGGCGAGCACCCCGTCGACGCCAATCTTGTCGAGCTTGTCGATCGTAATGAGCACCCCCGGACGCTCGGCCTCGGCGAAGCCGAAGTGGTCGAGCATCCAGTCGAGGGCGCGGCGGTCGTTGATGCGGACGGTGGCGCCCTCGAGGCCGAGCGCATCGACGGCGTCGAGCGTCGCCACGATGAGCTCCGCCTCAGCGCGCGCGGACGCGTCGCCGATGATATCGATGTCGCACTGGACGAACTGGCGGTAGCGGCCCTTCTGCGGGCGCTCGGCGCGCCACACCGGCGCGATCTGGATCGCCCGGAAGACCGTCGGAAGCTCCGCCCGGTGGCTCGCGTAGAACCGCGCGAGCGGCACCGTCAGGTCGTACCGGAGCCCGAGGTCGCTGAGAGCTGCCACGTCGAGGGCGGTATCGGGTGTCGCGTCGTCCGAACCCGCGGCGGCGCGCAGCGCGTCGGCATCCAGACCCCGCTTCAGCACGTTGAACGCGAGCTTCTCGTTGTCGCCGCCGATACCCGCGTGAAGACGCGCGTAGTCCTCGACGACGGGGGTCTCGATCTCGTCGAAGCCGTGCGCACGGTAACGCTCGCGGATCGTGGCGAGCACGCGCTCGCGACGGGCCTTGTCTGCGGGGAGGAAGTCGCGCATGCCGCGCGGCGGGTTCACGGATGCCACGGGGCTATTCTTCCAGGTCGCGCGCGACGTCCCCGGCGGCGGCCTCCGCCGCGCGGACCTCGGCCTCGAGCCGGCGGATCGCTCCGCGGAGCGCGCGCTCAGCATCCCAGCCCCGCTCGCGCGCGAGAGCGACGAGTCCGAGCAGTTGCTCGCCGAGCTCTTCTTCGCTCGCGGCACGCACGCCGAGGGCGCGTGGCTCGGGAGCCGGACGGAGGGGTGCGGGGAGCACCGGCGCGGCACGGTCGAGGAGCTTCTGCGCGTGGGCCAGCGCGGGCATGTGCGCGGAGACGCCGTCGAGCACGGAACGACGCTCCCGCTTCTCGGCGGCCTTGGCGGCGTTCCAGTGCACGAGGACCTCGTCGGGGGTCGCGGCGACGACGCCCGCGAACACGTGCGGATGCCGACGGACCATCTTCTCCGTCACCGTGCGGGCCACGTCGTCGATGTCGAACGGGTCGTCCGGGTGCTGGGCGGCGACCGCCGCGTGGAAGAGCACCTGCCACAGGAGGTCGCCGAGCTCTTCGCGGAGGTCGGTGCGGGTGCCGGCCTCGACGGCGTCGATGAGCTCCGCCGACTCCTCGACGAGATACGGCACGAGATCGTCGTGCGTGATGCGCTGTGACCAGACGCACCGCTCACGCACCGCCCGCATCGTCTCCGCCGCCTCGCGCAGCGCGTCGGGCGCGGGGGCCGCCGCACGCGACGGCGAGGGCGTGTGCTCGGGTCTTTCGGCAGGCGTGCTCACGCCACCGAACCTACCCCTGGAGCTCTCCCTGCGGCTCGCCCGCGGCGGCCCGGCGCCGGTAGTGCCGCGCTCGCCACGAGACGAGCACGGCTGCGAGCGCGAGCGAGATGAGCGAGCCGGTCAGCACACCGAGGATCGCCTCGTCGCGCAGCAGTCGCTCCCCCGCGAACGCCAGCTCGGCCAGCAGCAGCGACACGGTGAAACCGATTCCCCCGAGCGCGCCGGCCGCGACCAGGTCGGCGAAGGGCAGCGTCGGCGGCAGGGAACGGTCGCGTCCGATCTGGAGCGAGATCCAGCCGAACAGCGAGATGCCGATGATCTTGCCGACCGGCAGCGCGATCACGATGCCCCAGAATGCCGGCTGCAGCTGCGAGGGTGCGACAGCGGGGATGACGACGAGCGCCGAAGAGAACGCGAACAGCGGCAGAATCAGCCCGTTGACCCACGGCTCGAGCGCGTGCCGTGCGCGCATCGCGGGGTGCTGGGCCATCGCGAGCCCGAGCGCGACGCCCGCAATCGTCGCGTGCACGCCCGAGAGGTAGACAAAGGCCCACGTGAGGATCGCGACGACGACGAGCGCGACCGCGATCGGCGCGCGCGCACGCGTGTCGAGGTGCCGGCTCAGGATGCCGAAGAGCACGACGCCGACCGCGGCGGCCAGGAGCATCCCGGCATCCACCCCGCTCGTGAACAGCACGGCGATGAAGACGATCCCGACGATGTCGTCGAGGATTGCGAGCGCGAGGAGGAAGATGCGCAGCGCGGGCGGCAGACCGCGCCCGAAGACGGCGAGCACACCGAGCGCGAAGGCGATGTCGGTCGCCGTCGGCACGGGCCACCCGGTGATGCTGTCGGTGCCCCAGGCGAGCGCGACGAAGATCACGATCGGCACGAGCACCCCGCCGGCGGCGGCGATCGCGGGCTGCACGGCTCTGCGCGCGGAGTTGAGCTCGCCGCTGGTCAGCTCGAACTGCAGCTCGACGGCGACGACGAAGAAGAAGACCGCGAGCAGCCCGTCTTTGATCCAATACTCCACCGAGAGCTCGAACACGCCCGGGATGCCGACGTACGTGTGCATGAGGTCGTCGACGGCGGGCCCGGCGGGGCTGTTCGCGACGATGAGTCCCACCGCGGCGGCGGCGAGCAGGACGATCGCGGGGAAGCGGGCGGAACGGAGCAGACTCATACGCGTGGCGGCGCCTTTCGGGGTCGGGAGACTCGACGCCGACCAGGCTTCCCGGCACACCAGCTTCCATCGTAACGCGTGACAATCCGGTAACACCGGCGCATTACCGTGGAGGGATGCGTGAACTCACCCGCACCGAGGCCATCGATCTCGTCGGCCGCGGCGAAGCAGAACAGGAACTGCCCGAGCGCATGCGCGCCGACGTGCGACTGCTCGGCTCGCTGCTCGGCCGCGTCCTGCGCGAAAGCGGCTCGCCGGGCCTCTACGAGGACGTCGAGAGGCTCCGTCAGGCCACCATCGCCGCGTACACCGACGAGTCGCCCGAAGCCTTCGAGCGTGCGGCGGCGATCGCCGAATCCTTCTCGATCGCGCGCGCCGACGAGGTCGCACGCGCATTCACCGTCTACTTCCACCTCGTGAACCTCGCCGAGGAGCACCAGCGCGTGCGCGTGCTGCGCGAGCGCGACGGCCGGCCCGAGAAGGAGGATGCCGCAGACTCCGTCGCCGCAGCATTCGTCCGCCTCGCCGCCGAGGTCGGCGACGACACGGCGCTCCGGCGCCTGCAGGGGCTGCGCTTCCACCCCGTGTTCACGGCGCACCCCACCGAGGCGCGGCGGCGTGCGGTGTCGACGAGCATCCGCCGCCTCGTCGCACTGCTGAACGAGTACGACGCGTCGCTGCGCGGCGGCGCCGACGAGCGACGCGCCGAGCGGCGCATGCTCGAGGAGATCGACACACTCTGGCGGACCGCTCCCCTGCGCGCCGAGAAGCCGACGCCGGTCGATGAGGTGCGCGCGATCATGGCCGTCTTCGATGAGACGCTCTACACCGCCGTTCCGCACGTCTATCGCCGCGTCGACGACGCTCTGCAGGGCCCCGCGGCCGGCGCGCGCACCCCCGTGGTCCGCCCCTTCGTGCGGCTCGGCACCTGGGTCGGCGGCGACCGCGACGGCAACCCGTTCGTGACCGCCGCCATCACGAAGAAGGCCGCGGGTATCGCCTCGGAGCACGTGCTCCTCGGCCTGGAGAGCACGGCGGGCCGCATCGCCAAGACCCTGACCGTCGCGGCCGAGACGACGCCGCCGAGTCCCGAGCTCGTCGCTTTGCTGCAGCGGCTCGCCGACGCTGACGAGGAGGGCGCGGCCGACGCCGCCAAGCGTGCGGCGGGCGAGCCGCACAAGCGCGCGATGCTCCTCATCACACGTCGCATCTCCGCGACGCGTCGCCGCGACGCCGATCTCGCCTATCGCGAGCCGGGGCAGCTGCTCGCCGACCTGAGCGTGGTCCAGGCATCCCTCGCCGCCGCCGGCGCGCCCCGTCAGGCCTACGGTCATCTCCAGCAGCTGCTCTGGCAGGTCGAGACGTTCGGCTTCCACCTCGCCGAGCTCGAAGTGCGCCAGCACTCGGCGGTGCACCGGAAGGTCCTCGAGGAGTGCGAGGCCCGGGCTGCGCAGGAATCGTCGGGCGCCCTCAGCACGCAGGCCGAAGAGGTACTGGAGGTCTTCCGCACGATCGCGCAGATCCAGCACCGCTACGGCCCGGGCGCCGCGGGGCGCTACATCGTGTCGTTCACGCAGTCGGCCGAAGACCTCGCGAACGTCCACACGCTCGCGCGCTACGCGGTCGGCCCGGGCGGCACGCCGCCCGTCCTCGACGTCATCCCCCTGTTCGAGACGTTCGCGGACCTCCAGGCCGCTCCCGGGATCATGGCCGAGATCGTCGAGCACCCGGCCTTCGCCGCGCGCCTGGACGCCACCGACCGGCGCCTCGAGGTCATGCTCGGCTACTCCGATTCGTCGAAGGACGTCGGCCCCGTCGCCGCGAATCTCGCGCTCTACGAAGCGCAGGCGAAGATCGCCGCATGGGCGCAGGATGCCGGAATCGAACTGACCCTCTTCCACGGACGCGGCGGGGCGCTGGGCCGCGGTGGAGGCCCCGCGAACTCCGCGATCCTCGCGCAGCCGCCGCACTCGGTCGACGGCCGCTTCAAGCTCACCGAGCAGGGCGAGGTCATCTTTGCCCGCTACGGCGACCCGAACATCGCGATGCGGCACATCGACCAGGTCGCCGCGGCGGTCCTGCTGGCATCCGCCCCCTCGATCGAAGCGCGCAACCGCGCCGCCGCCGAGCGCTACGCCGACATCGCCGCGACGATGGACGCCGCGTCGCGCGAACGGTTCTTCGCGCTCGTGAAGGCCGACGGATTCGCCCCGTGGTTCGCGACCGTCACCCCGATGGAGGAGATCGGGCTGCTGGCCCTCGGGTCGCGGCCCGCGCGCCGCGGACTGTCGGTGGAGTCCCTCGAAGACCTCCGCGCGATCCCATGGGTGTTCGCGTGGTCGCAGGCGCGCATCAACCTCGCCGGCTGGTTCGGACTCGGCACGGCGCTCGAGGCCGTGGGTGACCTCGACGCGCTCCGCGAGGCGTACGACGAGTGGCCGCTCTTCCGCACCGTCATCGACAACGTCGGCATGAGCCTCGCGAAGGCCGACGAGCGCATCGCGCGCCGGTACCTCGACCTCGGCGACCGCACCGACCTCGCCGATCTCGTCGCCGACGAGATGGCCCTCACCCGCCGCTGGGTGATCGACATCGCGGGGGGCGACGACCTCCTCGCGAACAAGCCGGTGCTCCAGCGCGCGGTCAAGATGCGGAGCCCGTACGTCGACGCCCTGTCGCTGCTGCAGCTACGCGCGCTCCGCACGCTGCGCGCCGGCGATGTGTCCGACGCCGACCTCCCGCAGTGGCAGCGCCTGCTGCTGCTGTCGGTGTCGGGGGTGTCGGCAGGGCTCCAGAACACGGGGTGAGGCGCGGGCCGGCGCGCCGGCCGCGGCATCCTCCCGGATGTCACATCACGAACACCGGACATCTCACCCACACAGGACCGGATGCCTGCCGGTCGGCCTGTCTCGGTGAGATCTCCTGCCTCGGTGAGATCTCCTGCCTCGGTGACGGCCGGTTCAGACCTGCCGGTCGGACCCGTGGCGGGCGAGCGCCGCGCCGTAACGCTCGGTGAGCTGAACCATGTAGTCGGGCGCGGAGCGCTCGAGACCGAAGACGAATCCCGGGAAGTCGAGCTCCTCGCGAGCGGCCGAGATCGCCTCGGCCTCGGCGGCGGGAAGGATCTGCACGGGGTCGCCGATCGCGACCCAGCCGAGCGGGACGACGGTGCCGGGCGGGAGGGTCGTCTTGACGTGGACGACGGCGCCCATCCGCACGAGGCTCCCGGTGCCGACGTGCGCGCCGTTCACGATGCGACTGCCCGTGGCGAGATACACCTCGTCCTCGATCGTCGCGCCGGAGACCGACGCCATCGGTCCGACGAGCACGTGGTCGCCGATGTGGACGGAGTGGACCGCGCTCGCGCGGATGAGCGCGTTCTCCATCACGATCGTGTTGTCACCGATCGTGATGGGCGAGCCCTCACTCGTGATGACGGCGCCGTGGAGCACCTGGCATCCGGCTCCGATCGCGACGTCTCCCGAGACGACGGCGGTCGGCGCGACGACGGCCTCGGGGTGGATGCGGGGCGTGGCCCCGAGGTGCTCGAACTGCATACGGCCTCCTGCCGGTCTGACGCCAGCGTACGACCCGTGATACCGGCGGCGTAAGTGCGACGTGGGTATGGTGAAGAGTGACCTCCCCCACACCGACCCGGACAACGGTGTCGATGCTGACGCTGTCGACCTTCGTCGTGGGGTCGATGATCGGCGCGGGCGTCTTCTCGCTCCCGGGCACCTTCGCGGCGGAGACGGGCGTCTCGGGGTCGCTGATCGCGTGGGCCGTCGCCGGAGCGGGCATGTTCCTGCTCGCGCTCGTCTTCCAGCGCCTCGCCGCGAGCCGACCCGACCTCGACGCGGGCGTCTACTCCTACGCCCGCTCCGGATTCGGCCGCTACCTGGGGTTCCTCTCCGCCTTCGGCTATTGGGCGAGCGCGTGCGCCGGCAACGTCTTCTACTGGGTCTTCATCATGTCGACCCTCGGAGTGGTGGTCCCGGCCTTCGCGCCCGCACTCGGGGCGGGCGACACGCCGCTTGCAGTCGCCGTCTCGTCAGCGGGCCTCTGGACGTTCTTCGTCCTCGTCCGGCGCGGCACCCGCTAAGCGGCGGCCGTCAACCGGATCGTCAGCATCGCCAAGGTCCTGCCGATCGTCGCGTTCGTCTTCCTGTGCCTGTTCGCCTTCGACCCGGCGGTGTTCGCCGCGAATCTGTCGGGGGATGCCTCGATCCGCCTCTTCGACCAGGTGCGCGGAACCCTCCTCGTCACCGGGCGACTGTGCTCGGGTTCCTGAGCGTGCTGGCGATCTTCGTGTCGGTGACGATCGTGGCCTTCGGCATCCTGCCGCGCGAGGACATCGCGGCCCTCGCCCAGCCGTCGATGGCGGGAGTCCTCGCCGCGGTGGTCGGCCCGTGGGGCGCGGCGTTCGTCGGTGTGTCACTCATCGTGGCGGTACTCGGCGCGTACCTCTCCTGGACGCTCATGGCGGCCGAGGTGCTGCTCGTCGCCGCGCGCGACGGCGACCTCCCGGCGGTGTTCGCGCGGACGAATGCCAAGGATGTCCCGGTCGGCGCCCTGCTCATGTCGACGCTGCTCGTACAGGTGCTGCTGGTCGTCGTCCTCTTCGCGAACAACGCGTTCGACGTCGCCCTGAACCTCACGAGCGCGCTCGCGCTCATCCCGTACTTCCTCACCGCGGGGTTCGGACTCCGGGTCGCGTTCGCCGACCGCCGCAGCGCGGGTACGGGCGCCGGGCGGGGGCGGGCGATCGGGATGGTGGTCGTGGCGGCGCTCGCAACCGCGTACACCGCGTTCCTGCTCTATGCCGCGGGCGGCGAGTACCTCCTGCTCGCGATGCTCATCCTCGTTCCCGGGACAGCCCTGTTCGCGCTCGCCCGCCGCGCCGCCGGGCGACGCGTGTTCGCGTCGTGGGAGTGGGCAGTGTTCGCGCTCGCCCTGACCGGCGCGATCGCCGCCGTCATCCTCCTCGCGACCGGAGCGATCTCGGTCTGACGCCCCCGGCATCCCCCGAGACCGCGTGTTCCCGGTCTGACTCCCCGGCATCCCCCGAGACCGTGTGTTCTCGACGAAACCCGCGTCATCGAACGGCGATCTCGTCGAGAACGCGCGGTCTCGCGGAGGTGGCGAGGTGCAGAGGTGGCGAGGTGCACGGGCGGCTGGGCGGCGCGGGCGGACGCGGGCGGGGCGCGCGGGGGCGCCGGGCGGCGCGGGCGGACGCGCTGGGCGGCGCGAGCGGTCGCGGGCGCGGGCGCGGCGGCCGGACGCGCTGGGCGGCGCGGGCGGGGCGGGCAGGCTCAGGCCTCGGCGGCGGGCTCGGGCAGCGGGAAGAGCTGGTCGAGCAGCTGCGCGACCCAGGCGATCAGGTCGGCGTCGGCGACGGGTTCGCCGCCGGAGGTCGGCAACGGCACGATCATCGCTTCGCCGCCGGCGAGCACCTTCGACTTCGGATACAGCCGCTGCAGACGTACGCGCAGCGAATCGGATGCCGGAGCGGGCGCGACGCGGAGGTTCGGCCCCATCGCGACGACGTCGGTGAGCTGCGACTGCGCGGCACGGCGGCGCAGTCGTGCCACGGCGAAAAGACCCAGGACCTCGGGCGGCGCCTGGCCGTACCGGTCTTCGAGCTCCTCGCGGACGAGGTCGATCGCGTCTTCGGCATCCCCGCCCTCCGCACGGCCCTGCCGCGCGAGGGAGGCGACGGATGCCGCCGCGGACAGCTTCTGGTAGGCCTCGAGCCGCAGGCGCTCGCTGTCGATGTAGCTCTCGGGGATCCGCGCGTCGACGGGGAGCTCGAGGCGCAGCTCGGCGGGGCCGTCGACCTCGTCGCCGCGGAAGGTCGCGACGGCCTCGCCGATCATGCGGAGGTAGAGGTCGAAGCCGACGCCGGCGATGTGTCCGGCCTGCTCGGCGCCGAGGAGGTTGCCTGCACCGCGGATCTCGAGGTCCTTCAGCGCCACCTGCATGCCGCTGCCGAGGTCGTTGTTGACGGCGATCGTCTCGAGCCGGTCGGCGGCTGTCTCACTCAGAGGCTTCAGTTCGTCGTACAGGAAGTAGGCGTACGCCCGCTCACGCCCGCGGCCGACGCGCCCGCGCAGCTGATGGAGCTGCGAGAGCCCGTACTTGTCGGCGCGGTCGATGATGATCGTGTTCGCATTCGAGATGTCGAGGCCGGTCTCGATGATCGTCGTCGAGACGAGCACGTCGAAGCGGCGCTCCCAGAACCCGTCGACGACCTCTTCGAGCGCGTGCTCCCCCATCTGCCCGTGTGCGACGGCGATGCGCGCCTCGGGCACGAGCTCCGCGAGCTGGGCGGCGACCCGCTGGATCGACTGCACCCGGTTGTGCACGTAGAACACCTGGCCCTCGCGCAGGAGCTCGCGGCGGATCGCGGCCGCGATCTGCTTGTCGCTGCGGGGGCCCACGTAGGAGAGGATCGGATGCCGGTCTTCGGGCGGCGTGGCGAGGGTCGACATCTCCCGGATGCCGGTGACCGCCATCTCGAGCGTCCGCGGGATCGGGGTCGCGCTCATCGCGAGGATGTCGACGTTCGTCTTGAGCTTCTTCAAGGCATCCTTGTGCTCGACGCCGAAGCGCTGCTCCTCGTCGATGATCATGAGCCCCAGGTCCTTGAAGATGACCTTCTCGGTGAGGATGCGGTGCGTGCCGATGACCATGTCGACGGTGCCGTCGGTGAGGCCGTTCAGCGTGTCGCGCGCCTCTTTGTCGGTCTGGAACCGCGAGAGCGGCCGAACCTTCACGGGGAAGCCGGCGAAGCGCTCCTGGAACGTCTCGAGGTGCTGCTTGACGAGGAGCGTCGTCGGCACGAGCATCGCGACCTGCTTGCCGTCCTGGATCGCCTTGAACGCGGCGCGGACGGCGACTTCGGTCTTGCCGAAACCGACGTCACCCGACAGCAGCCGGTCCATCGGGATGGGCCGCTCCATGTCGGCCTTGATCTCGTCGATCGTCTGCAGCTGGTCGGGGGTCTCGGCGAACGGGAACGCCTCTTCGAGCTCGCGCTGCCACGGGGTGTCGGGCCCGAACGCGTAGCCCTTCGCCGCCATGCGCGCCGAATAGAGCTTGACGAGCTCGACGGCGATGTCGCGGACGGCCTTGCGCGCCTTGCCCTTCGCCGCCGCCCAGTCGGAGCCGCCCATCTTCGAGAGAGCGGGGGCGTCGCCGCCGACGTACCGGCTGAGGAGATCGAGCTGGTCGGTGGGGACGAACAGCTTGTCGCCGGGGTGTCCGCGCTTGGAGGGCGCGTATTCGAGCACGAGGTACTCGCGCGTCGTCTTGACCGCGTTCCGCCCGCCTGACGACACCTCGCGCTGGACGAGCTCGACGAACTTGCCGATGCCGTGCGTCGAGTGCACGACGATGTCGCCCGCCTTCAGCTGCAGCGGGTCGACGACGTTCCGCCGGCGCGAGGCGAGCTTTTTGACGACTCGCCCGTCGGCGCCGATCGTCCGGCCGTAGAACTCGGCCTCGGTGAGCACCGCGAGCCGCGCATCGGGCAGTTCGAACCCGCTCTCCAGCGAGCCGACGACGGCGGTCGCAACGCCCGCGTCGGGCACCTCGTCGAGGGTCTCGGCGGTGCGCGCCGCGATGCCGCGCTCGGCGAGCACGTCCCGCGTGCGATCAACGAGTCCCGCGCCCGATGCAACGACGACCACGCGCCATCCCTCGCCGACGAGGTCGCCCACGTGCGCCGTCGCACCCTCGACGTTGCCCTGGAACGACGGCACCGACCGCGCCGCGACGCGCACGACTTCGCCCGCCGTTCCGGCGTCGATGAGGCCTTCGGCCGCGGCATCCGCCTCACCCGAATCGAACCCGCTGAACGACCACCACACGCCGCCCCGTTCGTGCGTCGCCGCCTGCAGGTCGGGCAGGGCGAGGAAATCGCCCGAATCGAGGTCGACCGGGGTGTCGGCGCCCGCGGTCGCGGCGTTCCACGCGGCCTCGAGGAACTCGCGGTTCGTCTCGCCGAGGGTCATCGCGCGCGTCACGGACCGCTCCGGGTCGATGAGGGCGACCGCGGTGCCGCGCGGTAGGTAGTCGACGAGCGGCACGATCGCATCGGCGACGGCGGGAAGAAGCGACTCCATGCCCTCGACGGGGATGCCTTCGCTCATCTTCTCGAGCATCGCGCGCAGTCCGGGGAACCGGTCGTGCAGGGCGGCAGCGCGTTCGCGGACGCCCGGAGTGAGGAGGAGCTCGCGGCTGGGCAGGAGCGTCACCTCACGCACATCCCCCGGCAGCGAGCGCTGATCGGCGACCGAGAAGGCGCGGATCTGGTCGACCTCGTCGCCGAAGAACTCCACGCGGTACGGGTGGTCGGCGACCGACGGGAAGACGTCGAGGATGCCGCCGCGCACCGCGAACTCGCCGCGCCGCGACACCATGTCGACGCGCACGTACGCGAGGTCGACGAGGCGGCGGGCGACCGATTCGAGGTCGTAGCCGCGCGCGCCCTGCGAGAGTTCGAGCACACCGGCATCCGTGAGCCCCGCGGCGATCGGCTGCAGCGCGCCGCGCACCGACGCCGTCACGATGAGCGGCGCCTCGCCTTTCCATTCCGCCGCAGAGCGCAGGAGTTCGAGACGTCGGCCCACGGTCTCCGTCGACGGGCTCAGACGCTCGTGCGGCAGGGTCTCCCACGCCGGGAAGTGCGCGACCCGGGCGTCGGAGACGAGGCTCTCGAGCGCGGCGCCGATGCTCTCCGCGCGGCGCCCGGTAGGCGTGATCACGAGAAGGGATGCCGGGGCTCCCGCCGCCTGCCGCGCCTCGAGAAGTGCCGCCAGCACCGGCGCGTCGAGGCCCGCGACCATCGAGAAGTCGGTGTCGTGGCGCGCCGAATCCACCGCGTCCCGAACGGACGGAGCCTGCGTGAGGGCGCGCGGAATCCCGGAAACTGTCACCGCACGAGTCTACGGCGGCCTGGGGACACGGGCCCGAGGCGGGCTGGGGACACGGGCCCGAGCTGCCCCTGCCCGCGGCGCCCCGTCCCTAGGATGAGCACGTGAGCGAGAACCTCCCGCCCCAGCACACGCCCGCGTCGCCGCCGCCGGTGCCGAGCCCGCCGGTGCCGAACCCGCCGGTGCCGAACCCGTACGCGCAGGCACCCTACGCGCAGGGTGCTTACGCGCAGAGTCCTTACGTCGGGCAACAGACCGCCCAGGTCCCGCAGGTTTCGCAGGCCCCGCAGGTTTCGCAGGCCCCGCAGGCGACCGGGTCATACGCGCAGGCCCCACAGGCGGCCCTGGGCCCGTACGGCAGCCCCTGGCCGGCCACGCCCCACCCTGCACCCGCCGCGCCGGCGACGAGCGCGCCGCGGACGAAGAGCCTCGGCCTGATCGCCCTGCTCATCGCGGCGGGCGGCATCGGTCTCGCGGTCATCCTCGCAGGGATCGCGGGCGCGCGCATCGGCGAGCCATTCCTCATGGCCGCCGAGAATTCCGGCCCCGACGGCGCCCTCGACCTCGCCTACTTCTCCGGCGTGCGCGGGTGGGTGCTGCTCGGCGAGGTCGCGTTCTGGCTCGGAACCATCACGGGCATCTGGGCGCTCGTGCAGGGGATCATCGCGCTCGTGCAGGGTCGCGGGCGCGGCGCCGCCATCGGCGCGGTGATCATCGCGATCCTCGGCCCCGCGCTCTTCTTCGTCGTCCTCGTGCTCGCGATGGCTCTGGGCTACGCCGCGACGGCCTGAGTCCCCGGCATCCCACACAGGAATCCGCGCACGAAAGGCGCGAATCGTCGGCGCGAATCGTCGCTTCCGCGCCTCAGAAGCGCGATTTGCGCCGACGAAACCTGCGGCGACGACGATCTGCGCCGACGAAACCGCGGGGCGCGGCGCGCTACGCGCGGGGCGCGTGGTGCCGCTGCTGCGCGGCGAGCAGGCCCTCGTCGATGAGCTGCTCGACGGCATCCGCCGCGTCTCCCACGACGAGGGGCAGCTGCGTGCGCTCCGCCGACGAGAACGGATCGAGCACCCAGTCGGCCGGGTCCTGACGACCGGGCGGACGGCCGATCCCGACGCGCACGCGCGGGAAGTCGGGTGTGCCGAGCGCCTTCGCCACGTCACGGATGCCGTTGTGTCCGCCGTGTCCGCCGCCGGTCTTGAGCTTCAGGGTGTCGAACGGGATGTCGAGCTCGTCGTGCACGAGGACGATCCGCTCCGGCGGCACATCGTAGAAGCGCGCGAGCTGCGACACCGGCCCGCCGGAGACGTTCATGAAGGAGTTCGGGGTCGCGAGGACGACCTTGGCCGCGCCGGGGCGCAGCCACGTCTCGGCGACCCGCGCGTTCGCCTTGTGAGCGCGCAGGGTCTCACCGCGGCGCGCCGCGAGCTCGGCGATCACCATCTGACCGACGTTGTGCCGCGTGTTCTCGTATCGCGTGCCCGGGTTCCCGAGCCCCACGACCAGCCACGTCTCAGCCATCAGCTTCCTCTCGATGTCCTCTCACGCGCAGACGATCGCAGCCCGCCTCCCCCGAGATCTGCGGAAACAGAGTATCGGCGGGGACGGGCTGCGGATGCTGCGCGTCGATTACTCGGCGGCCTCTTCGGAGGACTCCTCGGCCTGCTCCTCGGCCACGGCTTCGTCGGCGGCCTCGATCTCGTCGGCCTCGGCGATCGTGGCGGCGGGCACCGAGATCGCGACGATGAGGGTCTCGGGCTCGGTGACCAGCGCGGCGCCCTTCGGGAGCTTCAGCTCGGCGGCCGTGATGTGCGTGCCGTCCTCGAGGCCCTCGACGTCGACCTCGACGTTCTGCGGGATGTGGGTCGCCTCGACCTCGAGCGCGACGGTCGCGCTGTCGAGGTTCGCGATCGTGCCGGAGAAGGGCTCACCCACGACGACGACGGGGACGTCGACCTGGATCTTCTCGCCCTTCTTCACGACGAGCAGGTCGATGTGCTCGATGATCTGGTGCACCGGGTCCTTCTGCACGTCCTTGACGAGCGCGAGCTGCTCGGCGCCGTCGACGGAGAGCTCGAGCACCGCGTTGGCGCGGCGGATGAGCAGCGACACCTGGTGGCCGGGCAGGGACACGTGGACGGGCTCGGTGCCGTGGCCGTAGATGACGGCGGGGATGTTGCCCGCGGCGCGCAGGCGGCGCGCGTAGCCCTTGCCGAAGTTCTCGCGACGCTCGGCGACGACCTTGGTGTCGGTCTCGGTGCTCATGTTCTTCTCCTTGCGGGCGATGACGCCCTGATGTGTGCGGTCTGGACGACCGGGGTTCTGGGTCTCGACTCGAACGCACGCGCGTGAGGAAACGCCCCGCAAGGCATCACCGCGTCGATCACGGATGCCGGAAAACAGGCATCCCTCGCCGAAGTACGGACCTCAGTCTACCAGGGGCCCCGCTACGATGAAGACGCCGCCCGCGGCGCCCGATCCCACTCCCCGACCCACACCTGGAGGAACCATGGACTACGGCTGGATGTCGCATGCACTGATGTGGCTCGTCGGTCTGCTCACCGTCGGAGCGGGCGTCGGATGCCTCGCCGCACTGTGGTCGATGGGCCGTTCGGGCTACCGCAAGGACTGAGCGCCGACGCCGCCCGTCGGCGGAGGCTTCAGCCCGCGCGACGGATCAGCTCCGCGATACGGGTGACGACCGAGCCGAGGTCGGAGTCGTTCGCGACGCGCACGCCCGGCTCGTCGGAGGCAAGAGGCTCGAGGGTCTCGAGCTGCGAGTCCAGCAGCGACGCCGGCATGAAGTGGTCGCGGCGCGACACCCGCGTGCGGAGCCTCGCCTCGGGCACGACGAGTTCGACGAAGAACGCGCCCGGCGTCTGCGCGCGGATCCGGTCTCGATAGCTTCGGCGCAGCGCCGAGCACGCCACCACGATCCGCGGGCGACGGAGGGTCGCGGCCACGGCATCGAGCCACGGCATCCGGTCGGCGTCGTCGAGCGGATGCCCCGTCGCCATCTTCTGGACATTCGCACGCGGGTGCAGATCGTCGCCGTCGACGAACTCAGCCTTGAGCGCCGCCGCGACCGAGGCTCCCACGAGCGACTTCCCCGAGCCGCTCGGGCCCATCACGACGATCCGCATACCGGCATCCTTCCACCCGCTCATGTGTCACATCGGGCGACGCGCCCCGCACACCGGACTACGCTGGAAGAGACCCCGCAGCCCGCTTTCCGAGGAGTGTTCCGTGTCCGAAACCGCACCGGCATCCACCACCGTTCCGGCCTCTCCCACCGCCAACATCGGGGTCGTCGGCCTCGCGGTGATGGGGTCGAACCTCGCCCGGAACCTCGCCTCGCGCGAGGGCAACACGGTCGCCGTGTACAACCGGTCGCGGTCGAAGACCGACGATCTCGTCGCCGAGCACCCCGAGGCGGGCTTCGTGCCGGCCTACTCGTACGAGGAGTTCGCCGCGTCGCTGCAGCGGCCGCGCACGGCGCTCATCATGGTGAAGGCGGGCGGCCCGACCGACGCCGTCATCGACGCGCTGATGGAGGTCTTCGAGCCCGGAGACATCATCATCGACGGCGGCAACTCGCTGTTCACCGACACGATCCGCCGCGAGAAGCTCGTACGCGAGCGGGGCTTCAACTTCGTCGGCATGGGCGTCTCGGGCGGCGAGGAGGGCGCGCTGCACGGCCCGTCCCTCATGCCCGGCGGTCCCGACGAGGCGTGGGTCACGCTCGGCCCGATCCTCCGCTCGATCGCCGCCGTGGCCCCCGACGGCGAGCCGTGCGTCACGCACATCGGCCACGACGGCGCCGGTCACTTCGTCAAGATGGTGCACAACGGCATCGAGTACGCCGACATGCAGCTCATCGCCGAGGCGTACGACCTGATCCGCCGCGGCACCGGCAAGAGCCCCGCCGAGATCGCCGACGTCTTCGCCGCGTGGAACACCGGCGAGCTGGAGAGCTACCTCATCGAGATCACGGCGGAGGTGCTCCGCCAGGTGGATGCCGCGACGGGCCGTCCCCTCGTCGACGTCATCGTCGATGAGGCCGGGGCGAAGGGCACGGGCGCCTGGACGGTGCAGACCGCGCTCGACCTCGGCGTCCCCGTCTCCGGCATCGCCGAGGCGACCTTCGCGCGGTCGCTGTCGAGCCACCGCGAGCAGCGCGACGTCTCGCACGAGCTCCCCGGCTGGGACGACCCCAGCCGGGTCGTGTTCGACCAGCCCGGCGAAGAGCAGGACCGGTTCATCGAGGACGTCCGCCTGGCTTTGTTCGCCTCGAAGATCGTCGCCTACTCGCAGGGCTTCGACGAGATCCGCGCCGGCGCCGCGCAGTACGGCTGGGACATCGACCTCGCCGCTGTCGCCCGCATCTGGCGCGCGGGCTGCATCATCCGCGCACAGTTCCTGAACCGCATCTCCGACGCGTACGAGATCGCCCCCGACCTGCCGGTGCTCCTCACAGCGCCGTACTTCGTCGAGGCGCTCGAGCGCGCGCAGGGCGCGTGGCGCCGCACGGTGGTGCACGCCGCACTCTCCGGCATCCCCGCCCCCGCGTTCTCGTCGTCGCTCGCGTACTACGACGGCCTGCGTGCCGACCGGCTGCCCGCCGCCCTCATCCAGGGGCAGCGCGACTTCTTCGGCGCGCACACCTACAAGCGCATCGACAAGCCCGGAACCTTCCACACGCTGTGGTCGGGCGACCGCACCGAGGTCGAGGCCGAAGACACCCACTGAGGCGGGGCTAGAGCCAGTCCTTCTTCTTGAACGCGACGTAAAGCGCCGCGCTCACGGCGACCATGAGCGCAAGCGCGAACGGGTAACCCCACGTCTGCTCGAGTTCGGGCATGTAGCGGAAGTTCATGCCGTAGATGCCGGCGACGAGCGTCGGCGCGAAGCCGATCGCGGCCCAGGAGGAGATCTTCTTCACCTGGTCGTTCTGCTCGATACTCTGCTCGGTCATGCGCTGCATCGCGTCGTTGCGGCGCCCGTCGAGGATCGTCGCGTGCACCGTGAGCGCATTGTCGAGCGTCGAGCGGAACGCCGACACGCGCGCGTCGATGTAGCGCGCGCGATCGGCGATCTCGGCGAAAGCGGGCGGCGACGGGGCGTCGGTGCGGTCGTCGACGAGGCGCTGCAGCCGGTCGAGCATGTCCTCGAGGGGCGCGGTCGCGTGGCCCAGGTCGATCACCTCGCGCTGCAGCGCGAAGATGCGACGCGAGACGTCTTCGTCATCGCCGAAGAGCTGTTCTTCGATCTCGTCGATGTCGTGCTCCACGCCGTCGAGCACGCCGCGGTAGCCGCGCGTCACGAACTCGAAGGCGCCCCAGAGCACGCCGTAGGGGCCGCGATCGAGGTTGTCCGGATGCTCCTCGACCTTCGCCCGCAGCGCCTCGATGTCGACAGCACCGTCCGAGGAGCTCGCGACGAAGACATCATCACCGACGATGACGTCGACTTCGTGGCACTCGACGGTCTCGGCGGCGTCGTCGTACTGCGCGGGCTGCAGCACGACGTAGAGGTGGTCGCCGAACCGGTCGAGCTTCGAACGCTGGTTGGTGCGCAGCGTCGAGGCGACGCCGAGCGGCGCGAGCTCGAGCGCGGCCGCGAGATCGTGCACCTGCGCGTCGGAGGGGCTCGTCATCGACACCCACAGCATGCCGCCCAGGCGCCGGGCGACGGCGAGCGCCGCCGCGGGGTCGTGGAGTGTCGCGGGGTCGTCGGGCAAGGCGATGTGGCCGTCGTAGACGACGCAGTGCGGCTGTGTTCCAGACGAGGTCAGGGGCATGTGGCCACCCTATTCCCGGCACTCCCGTCCCGCCCGGTCCCACTCCCGTGCTCCGGCCCGGATCCCCGAGACGGCGGGCGCAGTGGGGGCGGGGGTCAGCGGGTGATGTCGCGCACGACGCCCTTCTCGAGGCGCAGGCGGCGGCGGGCGCGCCGCGCGACGGCCGAGTCGTGCGTCACGACGACGAGCGTGAGTCCCTCGGCGTTCAGCCCCTCGAGCACCGCCAGGATCTCGTCGCGCATCTGCTCGTCGAGGTTGCCGGTCGGCTCGTCGGCGAGGAGCACGCGCGGACGCTTCGCGATCGCGCGGGCGATGGCGACGCGCTGCTGCTGGCCGCCCGAGAGCTCCCCGGGGCGGTGGTCGGCCCGCTCGGTCAGGTCGACTCGCGCGAGGGCATCGGCGACGCGTCGGCGCCGCTCCTCCCGGTCGAGCCCAAGGGGTTCGAGCCCCATGTCGACGTTCTCCGCGGCGGTGAGGGTCGGGATGAGGTTGAACGCCTGGAACACGAACCCCACGTCGTGCGCGCGCACCCGCTCGAGGGTTCCGGCCGACGCGTCGGCGAGGTCGGTCCCGTCGATGAGGACGTGGCCCGTCGTCGGCACGTCGAGCGCGCCGAGCAGTTGCAGGAGCGTGGACTTCCCGCCGCCCGTCGGGCCTTGAATGGTCACGAAGTCGCCGGCGTCGATCTCGAGATCGACGTTCTCGAGCGCACGCACCTCCCGTCCCTTCTGCCGGTAGGTCCTCCCGACCCCGCGCAGGCGGTACGCGGGCTGGGCCGCGTGCGCTGCGGCATCCGTCGTGTTCTCGTCGATGATCGTCATATCGTCCTCCTCGGGTGTGGGAATCGGCGTGTTGGGGTGGATGCCGGTGCGCGCGCGGTCACGCGACGGCACGGAGCGCCTCGGCGGGGCTGAGTCTCGCCGCGCGCCAGGCGCCGAACGCACCCGCGACGAGGCCTCCGGCGACGGCGAGAAGGAGGGCCGCGACGACGATCCAGAGCGACAGCGGCGCGTGCAGCACGACGTCCGACGCCGTGGAGGCGAGGTCGCCGAACCCGCCGCCCGGCATCCCGCCCGGGCCACCCTGACCCATCCCCGCGCCGCCTCGGCCGGGCCCGGACGGTGTCGCGGTCGATGCGGAGATCGTCGGCGAGACGAGGTTGATGATCGCGACACCGATGAGGCCGAGCAGGATGCCGGCGATACCACCGATCAGCGCCTGCACGACCGACTCGCCCGCGATCTGGCCGACGACGCGGCGGTTCGACCAGCCGATCGCCTTCAGCGTGCCGAGTTCGCGGGTACGCCGCGTGACCCCCGAGATCGTGAGCAGGACGGCGAGTGCGACGGCGACGACGAGGACGATGACCGACAGCCACGTGCCGAGGTTCGTGATGAGGGCACTCGCGCTGGAGAGCGACCCCGACACGGTCGCGGCGAGCTCTGACTGCGAGCTGACCGTCGCATCCGGGAGCGCGTCCTGGAGGCTCGCCTGCACGGCGGCGATGTCGCCGCTCGAGGACGCCTGCACGTATATCGTCGATACGACGTCCCCCGCGCCCGACAGCGTCTGCGCCACGTCGAGCGGGATGTAGACGTTCGCGGCGGTGTCGGCGTCGGACGAGGCGGACGCGACGATCCCGACGACCTCGAAGCTCGTGCCGCCGACATCGATCGTGTCGCCCACTGCGAGTCCCGCGCTCGTCGCGTAGGTCGCGTCGAGGACGGCGACGTCCGTTCCCTCGTCGTCGGCGGTGAGCGCGCGCCCGCCGCTCAGCGACACCGAGGACATCGGCCCGACGGAGGACGCGCCGGGGTCGATCCCGAGCACCGTGAATGAGTCGACGTCGAACGACCCGCCGCCGAAACCGCCGCCGGGAGCTGCGCCCTGACCGTCCTGGCCCGTCTGGCCCTGATCCGTCTGACCCTGACCCGGCGCCGTGCCGGCGTCGGCTCCGGCATCCGTTCCGGCATCGGTGCGGGCGTCCGGGCGCTGCGGCAGCTCTCCGGAGAAGGTCATGTTCGTGAGGCTGAGGGCGCCCGTCGCCGCCGCGACCCCGTCGACCGATGACACCTGCGAGACGACGCCGGCATCGAGGGTGCCGCGCCGGAAGTCGGTCGTCAGTCGCGATTGGTTGAGCGTGGTCGTGCCGTCCGCAGAGGTCTCTCCGCCGTCCTCGCCGAAGTCGAAGCGGCCGCCCGGTCCCCCGCCCTCGCCGGAGCGTTGGCCCGGCTGCTGCTCCGCGCCGGTGACCGTGAGGTCCGTGCCCACTCCGTAGACGGACGACAGCGCCTGGCTCTGCGCGTCGCGCACGCCCGCCGAAAGCGCGTTCACGATGATCACGAGAGCGATCGCGATCGCGAGCCCGATCGCGACGATCGCCGTCTGCTTCTTCCGGCCCGACAGCTCACGCCTCAGATACGTCCCGTACATGGGTCCCCCCTCCAGGCGCATCCGGCGCCGACGAGACGACGGTACGAATCGCTCCGATGCGCGCGCCCAGGCATCCCTCAGCGCCCCCTATGTATCCCTGGCCACCTGTATCCCGGCCCACCGCGAAACGGCATGCAGCGCGCCGGACGGGCGCCCGCGTCGCGCGCTGCATGCCGTATCGGGAGAAGAGAGGTCGGGTGGGAGCGGCGGGTTCACAGGATGCGCATAGCTCGCGCCATAGAGACCTCACAGTCGGCGCATCACAATGAGTGCATGAGCACTCCCGCCGCCGCCCCCTCGCTCCGCCGTCCCGACGGATCGGCGCTCCGCGTCCTCGTCGTCGACGACGAGCAGATGCTCACCGACCTGCTGTCGATGGCGCTGCGGATGGAGGGTTGGGAGGTGCGCGCCGCAGGCTCGGGCTTCGACGCCCTCAACGTCGCGCGCGAGTTCGACCCCGACGCCATGGTCCTCGACGTCATGATGCCCGACCTCGACGGCGTGGCCGTGCTGCAGCGTCTGCGCCGGTCGGGCAACGACGTGCCCGTGCTCTTCCTCACGGCGAAGGATGCCGTCGCCGACCGCGTCGCGGGACTCACCGCCGGCGGCGACGACTACGTCACGAAGCCGTTCAGCCTCGAAGAGGTCGTCGCGCGTCTGCGGGGCCTCATGCGCCGCGCCGGCACCGCGACCGCGGGCGGGTCGGACCCGGTCCTGCGCGTCGGCGACCTGTCGCTCAACGAGGACTCCCACGAAGTCGAACGCGACGGCACCGAGATCGAGCTGACGGCGACGGAGTTCGAACTCCTCCGCTACCTCATGCGCAACCAGCGCCGCGTGGTGTCGAAGGCGCAGATCCTCGACCGCGTATGGAACTACGACTTCGGCGGCCGCTCGTCGGTCGTCGAGCTCTACATCTCGTACCTCCGCAAGAAGATCGACGCCGGGCGCGAGCCCCTCATCCACACGGTGCGCGGCGTCGGCTACATGATCAAAGCGCCCCAGTGACCGCTCCGGCGCACCCCGTGCGGCGCTGGAGTCTGCAGACCCGCCTCATCGTGACCGTCGTCTCGTCGGTCGCGGTTATCCTGCTGACGGTGGGCCTCGCGACCGGGGCGATCCTCGGGACGATCCTCTCCGCCCAGCTCGACACGAACGTCCGCGAGGCGACGAGCCTCGCCGGGTCGCAGCTCATGCGTCAGCCCGGGGGGATCGCCGGCGCTGCGACCGCGACCCAGACCCTGACCGAGGGCAAGGTTCCACCCGGGCTCGTGCTCGTGGTGCAGTCGACGAGCGGCATCGACGGGGCCTATCTCGCGGACGGCAACACCCGCGTCGTGCAGCTCACGGATGAGGAGATCACGCGCGTGGCCAACGCATTCGACGGTGATCGATACGCGGACGTGACCTTCGATGACATCGGCACCTATCGGATGTACACGAGCCAGGTCGGCGGTCTCTACCTCGTCGCGGCAGGCCTCCCCGTCTCCACCGTCAACGCCACCATCGCGCAGATCGTCGTGACGGTCGGCCTCGTGACGACGGGCGGCCTCCTCATCCTCGCGGCGATCATCGCGCTCGTCATCCGCCGTTCGCTGAGGCCCCTGCACTCCGTCGCCGACACCGCCGCGCGCGTCGCAGCGCAGCCGCTCGACGCGGGCGACGTGCAGATCACCGAGCGCGTCCCGGCATCCGACGCCGACCCGTCCGATGAGATCGGCGCGGTGGGCGCGGCGCTGAACTCCCTCCTCGACCACGTCGACACCTCGCTCGCGGCGCGCCAGCGCAACGAGGAGCGCATGCGCGCCTTCGTCGCCGACGCGAGCCACGAGCTGCGCACGCCGCTCGCCGCAATCCGCGGGTACTCGGAGCTCTCGCTCCGGGCGTTGGCCCAGGCGCAGGATGCCGGAGCCTCCCCCGCCGTGCTCGTCGCGAGCGCCGAGCAGTCCGGCCAGGGACTCGAGCGGATCCACGCGGCATCCCTGCGGATGACGACGCTCGTCGAAGACCTGCTGCTGCTCGCACGACTCGACGAGGGCAAGGAGCTCGTCTACGGGGCCGTCGACCTCACGCGCGTCGTCGTCGACGCCGTCGCCGACGCGCAGGCGGCCGGTCCCGACCACGAGTGGATCATCGACGTCCCCGAAGAACCCGTCGTCGTCGCGGGCGACGCGACGCGCCTGCACCAGGTGATCGCGAATCTGCTCACGAACGCGCGCGTGCACACACCGACGGGGGTCGCTGTGACGGCGAGCGTGGCGCAGACCGGCGATCAGGCGGTCGTCCGGGTCGTCGACGACGGCCCGGGGATCGACCCCGCGATCGCCGACGAGCTGTTCGAGCGGTTCTCGCGCGCCGATCTCTCGCGCGCGCGGCAGACGGGAGGGACGGGACTCGGCCTCTCGATCGCGAAGGCGATCGTCACGGCGCACCGCGGCACGATCTCGGTGCGCAGCCGTCCGGGTGAGACGGCGTTCGAGGTGCGCCTGCCCGCCAAACCCGCCGACCCGGGCGCCTGAGGGCAGGTCGATCTGAGGGGATATCGTCGGCGCAAATCGTGGTCACGCGGGGTTTCGTCGGCGCGAATCGTCGTCACAACGCCCGATGAGGACGATCTGCGCCGACGAAGACACCCGGCACCTGGTCAGTACCCCGAGAAGGCGTCCGTCGTGATCGAGCGGGCCTTCTCGAGCGCGGGAGCAAGATCGGCGATGAGCCCGGGAGGGCCCGAGATGTACGCGTGCCGGCTGCCGATGTCGGGCACGACCTCGAGGAGTCCGTCGGCGTCGAGCCGCACGCCACGCGCCCAGCGCCAGTGCGGCGGAAGGTCCGCCGGCTCGGTGCGCGTGAAGACGATGACCGGGATGCCGGCGGCTTCGAGATCCTCGCGGAACGCGAGCTCCTCGGCATCCGAGGCGACGTACACGAACACCACGTCGCGGTCCTCGTCGGTGAGGCGCATCTGTCGCAGCTGCGAGACGAACGGTGTCACGCCGATGCCCGCCGCGACCATGAGGACGGGCGCGGACGGCCGCGCGGGCAGCACGAAGTCGCCCCACACGCCGGTGACGGCGAGGCGCTCCCCCGGCTCGATCAGGGCGAGCGCCTTCTTGTAGCTCGACTGCGAGCCTTCACGCAGGGCGATGCGCACCTCGGGCAGCTCCGCCGGCGCGGAGACGATCGAGAACTCGCGGCGCGTGCCGCGCGCGTCGGGGTGCGGGTGCGGCACCTCGAGCTCGAGGTATTGGCCCGCCGCGAAACGGAAGCGCCCCTCGGCGCGGAAGACGAGCTCGCGCACGGTCGGCGTCAGGATCTCACGGCGCAGGAACGTCAGGCGCACCGCCGTCCGCACGGTGAACGCGAAGGCGACGAGATTGCCGATGAGCAGCGCGCGTTCCTGCCCGAGAGTGATCGGACCGAGGTCGATCGGCCACCCGGCGAGGACGCCCACGACCGCGGCGACCGTGAACTGCTGCCAGCGGCGCGGCGGCAGGGTGAGCGGCTCCGACAGCATGAACGCGCCGAGGAAGAGGAAGGGCGACGCCCACAGCAGCGCCCAGAAGACCGTCCCGGCGTCGAAGGTGAGGCCGGCCTGGTCGTATTGCACCGAGGTGCGGACGAACGCGACCGCCACCGCGATCACGAAGAAGACGGCGATCACGCGCACCTTCTCGGTGCGGACGAGAACGACGAGGCCGAGGAGCAGCACCGGCACCGCGAGGAAGGGCGTGCCGACCCACCACGACGAGGCGCCGAGCGCGGGAAGCCAGATGCTGAGGATCGTGAGGAACGCCGCACCGACCGCGGCCGGGTTGAAGATGTGCCGACCCTGCCATGCGAGGAGGTATTTGGATGCCGACGCCACGACGCCCGCGATCACGAGCCCGACGAGGGCGAGAGGTTCGAGCGTCGGCCGCAGGATGAACAGCAGGATGAGGGTCGTGATGAGCGAGGACTCCCAGCGCCAGCCCTTCGCGAGGATGCGGTGCGCGACGGCATCCGTCGCGGCGCACGCGGCGGCCAGCACGGCCGCCGACACGATCAGCTCGATCGGCGTCGGGGCGAGCACCCCGAAGAACGACAGGACGAACGCGACGAGGCCGAGGGCGCCGAGCGCGAGGACGACGAGGCGGTACATCGACACACGGCCAACGACGGCGAACGCGCGATTCCAGAGGGCGGTCAGGGAGGAGTTCACGTGAACAACTCTGCCCCACATCCGGGCGACCACTCGACGCGGCCCGAGGTCGCCATGCGCACCCACTCCACACCGTGCGCCGCGGCAAAGCGCTCTCCGCCGGCGAAGAACAGCGCCGTGGCGGCCGCGTCCGCGGTCATGGTGTCGGGGGCCGTCGCCCAGGTCGCCGCGATCGTCCGTACGGGCTCGCCCGTGCGCGCGTCGAGGACGTGGTGCAGCCCGCCGCCGTCGGCGCCGGGCCAGGCGCGCCGGCCGACCGCCGACGCGCAGAGCGCTCCCTCCGCGAGGGTCCAGACCCCGATCGCGCGCGACGGGTCGAACGGGTGCTCGAGCGCGATGCGCTCCCCCGGATCGACCGCACCGCCCGCACCGCCGCCACGGAGGAGCAGGTCGCCGCTCGCGTCGACCGTGAAGCGCGAGAGGGATGCCTCGGCGAGCACCGCGCCGACGAGGTCGACGAGACGCCCCTTGCCGAGCGCGCCGACGTCGATCGTCGCGGGCTCGGCGAGCCGCAGTCGGTCGCCGTCCCACCCGAGAAGCTCCCGCCAGCGGGCGGGTGCGGGCTCCGCACCGCAATCGACGAGCGAGGAGGCCGGGTCGTACCCGCGGCGGGCGAGCGCGTCGCCGACGAGCGGGTTCACGGCGCCGGTCGTCGCCTCGGACAGCGCGGCGTAGAGGTCGAGCATCGCCGCGGCATCCCGGGGCGCGGGAACCGTCGCCGGCGCTATCGCCGCCCGGTCGGCGAGGTCCGAGACCACCGAATCGACCCGGAATCGCGACCACTCCCGATCGAACCGCTCGACGACGTCGTCGATGCGCGCGACGATCGCCTCGTCGAGCGGGCGCTCGGTGTCGATCCGCCAGCGTGTCCCGATCGCGTCGAAGGCGTGCGTGGCGACCGCCGGCGACGCGGCGGCCGGGGCAGGGCGGGCGCCCGCCATCACGCCGCCGCTTCGGCCTTGATCGTCTCGATCGCGTCGTTGAAGCCGCCGCTCGTGAGCGAGGACCCGGCGACGCGCGAGACGGAGATCTCGTCGATGTCCTTTCCGACGACGACGTCACTGATGCCGCCGATGAAGCGGCCCTGGTACTCCTCCGACTCGCGCTTCTGCGGGTCGCCGGTGACCTCGACGTCGGTGATCACGTCGCCCTCGAGGGTGACGGTGACGCTGATGGTCTCGACCGACTCGGGCGTCGCGTACGAGCCGTCGGCCGTGTAGGTGCCGTCGACGTAGGTGCTTCCGCTGCTCGCGGAGCCGGTCGCCGACGCGGTCGCCGACGCACTGGGCGCGACGGAGGGCGTGGTGGCGGCGGACTCTTCGGGCGTGGCCGCGGCGTCGCTGTCGCCGGCAGCGCAACCGGCGAGCGCGGCGATGCCGACGACGGATGCCGCGGCGACGCCGACCCGGACGGGACGGGTGCCGCGCGGGCGGGGGGCGACGGTGGTGCGGATCATGACGGTCCTCCTTCTGTCGTGCCGTCCGCGGGGGCGGGGGCGTGCTTCCACGCTAACGGCGCGGCGCGGGCGGAGGATCAGTCGCGCCTATGCGTTTGCATAGAGCCGCGCGTTCGCGTGCTCATCGCCGCGCCGCCGGAACGCCTTCAGCACCTCGACCGCCAGGAAGATCCCGACCGACATCGCGAGGGGAATCAACCACTCGCGAACCCCCAGCGGCTCCGAGCCGAACAGCACGTTCATGAACGGCACGTAGGTGTAGATCACCTGCAGGACGACGAGCGCGCCCGCGGACCACCAGATCGCGGGGTTGCCCCGGAAGACGTCGAGCGTCAGGCTGGACCGCATCAGGAACCGGCAGTTGAACAGATACGCGAGCTGCCCGAGCGCGAGCATCAGCACCGCCTCGGTGCGTGCCACGCCGAGGTCGGTGCCGTTCGCGAGCGAGATCCCGAAGACCGCAAGGGTCGCCCCGCCGATCAGCAGAGACACGAGGAGCACGAAGACGAGTTCGCGCCCGGAGATGATCGACCCGCCCGCACCTCGCGGCGGACGCGACATGATGCCCTTCTCGGCCGGTTCGTACGCGAGGGCGAGCGAGAGGGTGACCGCCGTCACCATGTTGACCCACAGCACCTGGACGGGCGTGAGCGGCAGCGTCAGCCCGAAGACGACGGCGATGAGGATCACGAGCGACTGCGCGCCGTTGGTCGGAAGGAGGAACACGACCGACTTCCGCAGGTTGTCGTAGATGCGCCGCCCCTCACGGATGGCGCTGCGGATCGTCGCGAAGTTGTCGTCGGCGAGGACGATCTCGGCGGCCTCCTTCGTCGCTTCGGTGCCCTTGATGCCCATCGCGATGCCGACGTCGGCCCGCGTGAGTGCGGGCGCGTCGTTGACGCCGTCGCCGGTCATGGCGACGACCTCGTCGTGCGACTGCAGCGCGCGGACGATGCGGATCTTGTGCTCGGGGCTCGTGCGCGCGTAGACGTCGACGTCCTGCACGACCTTCGCGAGCTCATCTTGGCTGAGTGCTTCGAGTTCGGCGCCGGTGAGCACCGCGGCGTGCTCGGGATCGTCGATGATCCCCATCTCCTGGCTGATCGCGACGGCGGTCCCGGCGTGATCCCCCGTGATCATCTTCACGCGGATGCCGGCGGCGTGGCAGTCGGCGATCGCCTCGATCGCCTCGGGGCGGGGCGGGTCGAGGATGCCCCAGAGCCCGAGGAACTCGAGGTCCTCGAGGTCGTCCATCTGGACGTCGTCCGCCTTCGTGGGCTTCCGCGCCGCGGCGAGGACGCGGAGCCCCTGCGCGCTGAGGTCGTCGATCGCGGCCTCCCAAAATGGGATGTCGAGGGGTTCCGAGCCGCCCTCGCCGCGCTGCGTGAGCGAGCGCTCGAGCAGACGGTCGGGAGCGCCCTTCACGAGGATCGCGCGGGATCCGTCAGGCGCCTCGTTGAGGGTCGCCATGAACTTGTTGGCCGAGTCGAACGGCACGACGCCGAGGCGCTTCGTGTCGGCATCCGACGCTCCGCCCTTCATCGCGACGACCTTCAGCGCCCCCTCCGTGGGCTCACCGACCAGCGCCCAGCCCACGCCGCCGTCGGGCCCGGTGACCCGATCGAGCTGCGCGTCGTTGCACAGGTCGGCGACAGCGAGGAGCGCTGTGAGATCGCGCCCTCCCGCGGGAGTGATCTCACCCTCGGGGTCGTACCCGAGCCCGGAGACCTCGTACCGAGCCAGGGGGGTGACCATGGAGCGCACGGTCATCTCGTTCTTGGTGAGCGTTCCCGTCTTGTCGGAGCAGACCGTCGTGACCGAGCCGAGAGCCTCGACGGCAGGGAGCTTGCGGGTGATGGCCTTGCGCTTGGCCATCTGCTGCACGCCGATCGCGAGGGTGATCGTCACGAGCGCGGGAAGCCCCTCGGGAATCGCCGCGACGGCGAAACCGATCGTGGCCGAGATGAGCTCGGCGAACGGCATGTCGTGGAGGTACCGCCCGATGAGCATCATGATGCCGGCCATCCCGAGGATGACGAGGGTCAGCACCTTGCCGAACGCGTCGAGCTGCTTCGTCAGCGGCGTCGCGAGGCTTCCCGCCTCGCCCACGAGCGCCTGGATCTTGCCGATCTCCGTGTGTGCACCGGTGCCGGTGACGACCCCGCGCCCCTGTCCCGCCGACACGATGGTCCCCGAGAACGCCATCGAGGCGCGGTCGCCGACCCCGGCATCCTCCGGCACGGCGTTCGTCTGCTTCGACGCCGGAACCGACTCCCCGGTGAGGGCGGCCTCGTCGATCCGCAGCTGCACCGCGGCGGTGAGCCGGAGGTCGGCGGGGACCTTGTCGCCGGGCATGAGGCGCACGATGTCGCCGGGGACGAGATCGCGCGCCGCGATCGTCGTCCACGATCCGTCGCGGCGCACGGTCGCGTCGGCGGAGAGCATGCCGCGGATGCCGGCGAGCGCCTTCTCGGCACGACCCTCCTGCACGTAGCCGATGACGGCATTGATGATCGCGACGGCCATGATGACCCAGAAGTCGAGCCAGTCGCCCATGACCGCCTTGATGACGGCGGCGGCCAGCAGGATGTAGATCAGCGTGTCGTTGAAGTGGCTGAGGAAGCGGACGATCGCGGGGCTGCGCTTCGGCTCCGGCAGCAGGTTCGGTCCCGCGATCTCGAGCCGCTCGGCGGCCTCGGTGCGGCTCAGACCGTTCTCTCCCGTGCGAAGCCCTCGTTCGACCTCCTCGGACTCGAGCGCGTACGGGCGCGCGACGGTCAGCTCGGCGTCGACGAGAGATGCGGCCATGCCGCGATCCTAAGCCCGCGCGCATCGCCGTTTCGACTCGGCGCTGCGCGGCGCGCGCAACGCTCGGAGAAGTCGCACCTCACGGTCGTCGAACGAGCGGAGCGCGTCGACACACCGCAACCGCTTCGGACGCGCCTCAGGCTTCGCCGTTGAACATGCTCGTGACCGAGCCGTCCTCGAAGACTTCCTTGATCGCGCGGGCGAGGAGCGGCGCGATCGGGAGGATCGTCAGGCCCGGGAACCGCTTCTCGGGCGAAAGCGGCAGCGTGTCGGTGACGACGACCTCGTCGATCGAGCCGTCCTGGAGACGCTCGACGGCGGGGTCGCTGAAGACCGCGTGCGTCGCCGCGACGATGACCCGTTCGGCACCGTGAGCCTTGAGCGCCTGCGCCGCCTTCACGATCGTGCCGCCGGTGTCGATCATGTCGTCGACCAGCAGGCAGACGCGCCCCTCGACGTTGCCGACGATGTCGTTGACGGTGACCTGATTGGCCACGTTCGGGTCACGGCGCTTGTGGATGATCGCGAGCGGGGCGCTCAGCGAGTCGGACCACTGGTCGGCGACGCGCACGCGCCCCGTGTCGGGCGAGACGACCGTGAGCTTCGCGCGGTCTTCGGCGCTCAGGGTCTCCTGGAAGTACTCCAGCAGCACGGGCTTGGCGAAGAGGTGGTCGACGGGGCCGTCGAAGAAGCCCTGGATCTGGGCGGCGTGGAGGTCGACGCTCATGATGCGGTCGGCGCCGGCGGTCTTGAACAGGTCGGCGACCAGGCGTGCGCTGATCGGCTCGCGGCCTCGGCCCTTCTTGTCCTGACGCGAGTACGGGTAGTACGGCGCGACGACGGTGATGCGCTTGGCCGATGCGCGCTTGGCGGCATCCAGCATGATGAGCAGCTCCATCATCCACTCGTTCACCGGCGGCCCGAACGACTGGATCAGGAAGATATCGCAACCGCGCACCGACACCTCGAACCGGGTGAGGATCTCACCGGACGCGAACGTGCGGTGCTCGGTCGGGACGAGCGCCGTGTCGAGCTGCTCGGCGACGGCCTGGGCGAGTTCGGGGTGCGAACTCCCCGCTGCGACGACGAGCCGCTTCTTGGTCTTGACGACGAGCCCGGGGGCGATGTCGTCACGCTGGGGCTCAGGCTTCTTCTTGCCCATCGACCGCTTCCTGTGCGGACCGGGCGCGTGCCGCGGCATCCGCCGCCGCCGTTCCCGGTCGATGATTCTCCACCCAGCCCTCGACGTTGCGCTGGGGGGCGACGCTCAGAGCGAGCGCACCGGCGGGCACGTCCTTGCGGATGACCGCGCCGGCGCCCGTTTTGGCGCCGTCTCCGATCCTAACGGGCGCGACGAACACGTTGTGCGAGCCGGAGTGCACCTCGTCGCCGATCTCGGTGCGGTGCTTGGCGATGTCGTCGTAGTTCGCGGTGATCGCGCCGGCGCCGAGGTTGACGCCCCGACCGATCGTCGTGTCGCCGATGTAGGAGAGGTGCGGCACCTTGCTGCCCTCGCCGATCGTGGAGTTCTTCGTCTCCACGAACGTGCCGATCTTGCCCTTCGCGGCGAGGACCGTGCCGGGCCGGAGGTACGCGAACGGCCCCACGTTCGCACCGGCCCCGATGACGGCGAGGGTCGCGTCGGTGCGACGGACGGTCGCCCCCTCCCCCACCTCGCAGTCCTCGAGGGTCGTGTCGGGGCCGATGATCGCGCCGGAGCCGACGACCGTCGCGCGCAGGATGTGCGAGTTGGGGAGGACGGTGACGTCGGGCGCGAGCTCGGCGGTCACATCGATCCACGTCGTCGCGGGGTCTTGGATCGTCGCCCCCGCGAGCTGCCAGCGGCGCACGGTGCGGGCGTTCAGGAGCCGCCCCGCCTCCGCGAGCTGCGCGCGGTCGTTGACCCCGAGGGTGAGCGACACGTCGGTGACGACGGATGCCGCGACCGGCAGCCCCTCGCTCCGCGCAAGACCGACGACGTCGGTGAGGTACTTCTCGCCCTGCGCGTTGTCGGTGCCGACGCGCGCGAGGTAGGCGCGCAGCGGCGCGCCCTGGAAGACGTAGACCCCGGCGTTGATCTCGGTGACGGCGGCCTCGGCCGCCGAGGCATCCTTCTGCTCGACGATGCGCTCGACCGCGCCGTCGACGCCGCGGATGACGCGCCCGTAGCCGCTCGGATCGTCGACGATCGCGCTCAGTAGAGTAATCGCCGCGTGCGAGGCGCGATGGTCGCGGACGAGCGAGATGAGCGTGTCGGCGTCGAGGAGCGGCACGTCGCCCGAGAGCACGAGGACGTCGCCGTCGAAGCCGCGCCCGTCGGAGCCGGGGAGCGCCGCCAGAGCCACCTCGACGGCGCGACCGGTCCCCGGCACCTCGTCCTGGTCGACGACGACGACGCGGTCGGAGATGCCGGTGACCGCCTCCGCGACCTGGTCGCGCTCGTGGCGCACCACCACGACGACGTGGCCGGGCGCGAGATCGCGCGCGGTGTCGAGGACATGCCCGACGAGCGGGCGGCCGCCGATGCGGTGCAGCACCTTCGGCAGCGCCGAGCGCATACGGGTGCCCTGACCGGCCGCGAGGATCACGATGGCCAGCGATTCGTCGAGTCGGTCTGCGATCGGCTCTGATGCGGTGGTGTTCGTCATGCTCCGCCGCCAGGATTCGAACCTAGTCCTCACAGCTCCAAAGGCTGTCGTGCTGCCGTTACACCACGGCGGAACGCCCGCACGCGGGCTCTCCCAGTCTGCCATCGACCGGGCCGAGCCCGCGCACGGGCGTGCGTGTTCGTGTCGCGGGACGGAGCCTCAGACGAGGTTCGCGGCCTGCAGGATCTCCTCGAGGTAGGTGTCCTTCACCTTGTGGAGGGCGGCCTTGCCGATCTGGCGTTCCATGAACGGCAGCTTCAGCTCGCTGAGCTTCTTGCGGTCGTTCAGGTAGTACAGCGCGCTGAGGAGCACGCGCACGTCGAACGACGAGGCGAAGACCTCGGGCACGCCGCGGTCGACGTTCGCCAGCTGGTACACCGCCTCCATCGCCGTCCGCACCGAGTACTCGGTCGTGAAGACCGTGTCGACGGGGACTTCCGCAAAGTTCCCGAGGAACGCGAGATTCTTCGACCCCTCGGGGACGACCTCGGGGCGGTCGCCGAGCGCGCGCGGCATGAAGTACGACGTGATGTACGGCATGTTGCAGGGCACCGTCGACGCCGAGTTGTGCGCGAGGTCGTCGATCTCGTCGACCGGGACGCCCAGGTGGTAGAGGAACTCCGCGCACAGCTCCGCGCCCGTGCACTCGCGGATCGTCTTCTTGACGTAGTCGCCCGGCTTGTCGCTGAAGAGGCCGTACAGCCAGACGACGAGCTCCTTCTGCGGGTCCTGCACCTTGAAGTGGGGCTGGCGGCTCATCGAGAAGCCGTAGAGCCACGCCGAGTCGGCGAAGCTGATGGGCCCGCCCGAGACGATCTTGCCGTCGCGCGGGTCGCGCCCCGTGAGCTTCTGGATGTACGGCGCGATCTTGTCGTCGGTGAGGGTCACCGTCGCCGAGATGGTCCAGTTGGCGTCGGGGATGTTCTCGCAGAACTTCTCCGGCTTGCCGAACGCGCTGTCCTGAGCGGCGAGGGCCTTCCAGAGCTTCCACGAGCTGCCGTTGTCCTTCTCGACCGGCGCCGGAGTGTCGTTGTCGCCGTACGTGCTCGACTCGGTGATCGAGCCGTTCGTGGAGAACACCCAGTCGTCCTCGGTCAGCTCGACCGTCTCGTCCTCGCCGTCACGGGTCAGCTCGAGGCGTGTGGCGACCTTCGCGCCGTTCGTCACGTCGACGACGATGTTCTTCACCTCTGCGTTGTAGACGAACGTGACGCCGTGCTTCTTCAAGTTCTCCACGAGCGGGAGGATGAGCGACTCGTACTGGTTGTACTGCGTGAAGCGGAGCGAGGTGAGGTCGGCCAGTGTGGAGATGTGGTGCACGAAGCGCAGGATGTACCGGCGCATCTCCATCGCGCTCGCCCAGGGCTCGAAGGCGAACATCGTCGCCCAGTAGAGCCAGAAGTTCGACTGGAAGAACTCCTCGCCGAAGACCTCGTCGATCCGCTTGTCCTGGAGGTCCACCTCACGCGTGAGTGCGAGATCGATGAGCTCCTTCACGGCCTGCGGGGTGAGGCTGAGGTCCTTCTGGTTCGGGATGCGCTGACCTTGGTGGTCCGTGGCGCGGTTGGGGTTGGAGCTCGGGTTGATCTTGTGGATGTGGTACATGTCGTCGAGCACCGACTGCCCCTCGTTCTCGAGGGAGGGCACCGACCGGAACAGGTCCCACAGCGTCTCGAAGTGGGCCTCCATCTCACGGCCGCCGCGGACGATGAATCCCTTGTGCTCGTCGAGGATGCCGTCCATGCTCCCGCCGGGAAGGGCCAGCTCCTCGTAGATCGTGATGCGGTCACCCGCCATGCCCGCGTCCCGGATGAGGAACGTCGCGCCGGCGAGGCCGGCAAGGCCCGACCCGACGAAGAACGCGCGCTTGTTCTCGAGCCCCTCGGGCTTGAGCGGCGTGGCATACGCCTCGAAATTGCCGTTGCTCCGGTACATCCACTTCTCCTGACTCGTTGAATGGATGCGACGTCGCGAGGCCGCGTGTCCGAACACCCGTCCCGATCCGGGCGCCGCACGTGTCACGTCAGGGACGGCCTCGTGCGGGGTCAATGGGGTCGCCTGTGCCCTTCCGATGCGGTGAATCTGTGCTCGCTCGGTGCTCCGCGCGCCGCCCGCGATAATGGTGCGATGGCCACCGAGCACGACGAAGTCGACCGCATCGTCGATGCGTGGATGTCGCAGCGACCCGATCTCGACTTCTCGCCGCTCGAGGTGCTCTCGCGCGTCGACCGGCTCTCGCGGCACCTCGACCGCGCGCGTCGCGAGGCGTTCCGTCGCAGCGACCTCGAACCCTGGGAGTGGGACGTCCTGTCGGCCCTCCGCCGCGCGGGCGAGCCCTACCAGCTGAGCCCCAAGCAGCTCCTCCAGCAGACGCTCGTCTCGAGCGGCACGATGACCAACCGCATCGACCGGCTCGTCGGGCGCCGACTCGTGCGCCGCGAGTCCGACCCCGCCGACGGGCGGAGCGTGCTGGTGACGCTGACCGAGGACGGCCGCACCCGCGTGGACGCGGCCATCACGCGGCTCGTGGACGCCGAGGCGGAGCTTCTCGGCATCCTCTCGCGCGGTGACCGCGAACGCCTCGCCGCGCTGCTGCGCAAGCTCAGCCTCAGCTTCGACACCTGACCCACGCGTGTCGGCGTGCGAGAGCGCTCAGCCGATCTCCTCGGTGAGGGCGAACCACCGCTCCTCGAGCGTCGCGATCTCGGCATCCAGCTCGCCGATCGCCCGCATCTTGTCACCGAGGCCGACGTAGTCGGACTGGTCGTGCTCGGCGAGCGCGGTGCGCGCGGCATCCGCCTGCGCCGTGAGCTTCTCGATCCGTCGTTCGGCGGCCTGCAGCTCCTTCTGCGCGGCGCGCAGCTCGGCGCCCGAGAGCGTCGGCGTCGCCGCCTCCGCGGCAGCGGGTGCGGCGGATGCCGGAGAAGCGTGCGCACCGGCATCCGCCTGCGCCCGCTGCGCCGCGCGCAGCCGCAGGTACTCGTCGATCCCTCCCGGCAGATGCCGGAGGTGTCCTGCGCCGTCCGCGCCGGCGAGCACGGCGTACTGCTGGTCGGTGACGCGCTCGAGGAAGTACCGGTCGTGGCTCACCACGAGGAGCGTTCCCGCCCACGAGTCGAGCAGGTCCTCGATCGCGGCGAGCATGTCGGTGTCGAGATCGTTGGTCGGCTCGTCGAGGATCAGGACGTTCGGCTGGTCGAGCAGGATGAGGAGCAGCTGCAGGCGCCGCTGCTGACCACCGGAGAGGTCCTTGACGGGCGTCGACAGCTGCGCCGAGCTGAACCCCATGCGCTCGAGGAGTTGCCCCGGGGTGAGCTCGGTCGCCTTCGACCCCGCTCCGATCGTGTAGCTCGTGCGCAGACGCGAGATGACGACGCGCACCGGCTCGTCGAGGTGCTCGTCGAGTTCGTCCATCCGCTGTGTGAGGGTCGCGACCTTCACGGTCTTGCCGCGCTTGACGCGCCCGCTCGTCGGCTCGACGGTGCCGGCGACGAGGCCGAGGAGCGTCGACTTGCCCGCCCCGTTGACGCCCAGGATGCCGGTGCGCTCGCCCGGCGCGACGCGCCATTCCACGTCTCGCAGCACGTCGTGGCCGTCGTACGAGACCCCCGCCTCGAGAAGGTCGACGACGTCCTTGCCGAGCCGGGAGACGGCGAGGGACTGCAGCGAGACCCGGTCGCGGATCTCGGGGACGTCGGCGATCAGCTCGTTCGCCGCATCGATCCGGAACTTCGGCTTCGACGTGCGGGCGGGCGCGCCGCGGCGGAGCCACGCGAGCTCCTTCCGGGCGAGGTTCTGCCGGCGCTGCTCGATCGCGGCGGCCTGCCGGTCGCGCTCGACGCGCTGCAGGATGTACGCGGCGTATCCGCCCTCGAAAGGCTCGACGATGCGGTCGTGGACCTCCCACGTCGTCGTCGAGATCTCGTCGAGGAACCAGCGGTCGTGCGTCACGACGAGCAGGGCGCCGGTGTTGCGCGACCAGCGGGTCTTGAGGTGTTCGGCGAGCCACGCGATGGCTTCGACGTCGAGGTGGTTGGTCGGCTCGTCGAGGGCGAGGACGTCCCAGTCGCCGCTGAGCACGCGCGCGAGGGCGACCCGGCGGCGCTGCCCTCCCGAGAGCGTGCCCAGCGCGGCATCCCACGGCAGGTCGGAGACGAGGCCGGCGATCACCTCTCGCGTCCGCGCGTCGCCCGCCCATTCGTGCTCGGGCGTGTCGCCGACGATCGCGTGCCCGACCGTCTCGTCGTCGGGCAGCGTGTCGGCCTGGTCGAGCACCCCGACCCGGACGCCGCCGCGGACGGTGACCCGCCCGGCATCCGGCTCCAGGCGCCCCGCGAGCATCGCGAGCAGGCTCGACTTGCCGTCGCCGTTGCGCCCCACGATACCGATGCGGTCGCCCTCGTCGACGCCGAGCGAGACGCCGTCGAAGACGACCTTGGTGGGATATTCGAGATGGAGGCTCTCGCCGCCGAGGAGGTGTGCCATGTCCCTCCCAGGCTACGCGAGGCGGCGGGGCGGCATCCCGCGGGAACCGTTCCGAACCCGCGGGAACCATTCCGAGACCCGCGGGAACCGTTCCGAAAGCAGGGCCGACGCGTCTCGGCGGCGCGCGAACGGACGACACAGCGCGATCGGCCCTGCTTTCGGAGCGACCGCGCGGGTGGACTCAGTACCAGAAGCTCAATCGCGGGGCCGCGGTGGTCTGGAACAGGCGCGCGATGCGGTCGGCATCCTCCGTCTCGAGGCGGCCGGCGCGCGCGAGGGTCACGGCCGACACTCCCCCGACCAGCAGCGCGGAGAGATCCGCGACGCCGAGCCGCACGAGCGGGATGCCGAGAGGCGGTTCGTCGACGAGGTCGACGGATGCCTCGCCGCTCTCGTCGACGAGCAGCACGAACGTTCCCGCGGCGAGATCGAGCGGATCGGTCACCTCGAACGCGACACTGTCGGCGACGTCGTAGCGGCGGGCGCCGAGCGCCGCGGGGACGTCGAGGATCCGGAGGTACTGGTGATCGCGCACCGAGATCGACGCGGCGCGCTGATCGGCGATCATCCACCAGAGCGGTTCGTCGACGGCGAGTTCCGACGCGCGCACCGTGCCGATGAGGTCGAGCTGCAGCAGGAACCGCCAGAGCCCGGCGTACGCCTCGTCGGTCGCGGCGAGGAGGTAGGCGAGGTCGAGCGTGGATGCCGCGAAGTCGTGCTCACCCTCTCTGACCCGGTACACCGCAAGCCCGTCGACCTCACCGGATGCCCCGTCGGTCGACACCGAGCGGTACTGCACGACGCGCAGCTCGTCGCTCTTCTTCGCATCGGCGCGCGTGCCGAAGAAGCGGTCCTCGTGGCCCGGCGGGAGCGCGATCTCGCCCGGTGTCGACAGTCGCACGCGGTCGTGGAGCGCGCGGGTCAGGTCGCGGCCCGCCTCGCGGGTAATGAAGTCGACGCGCCCGGGCGCGACCGGCCCCACCCACCCGGCGCGGCGTGTGTCGATCTCCCATCGGGTCGCGTGCGCGGCGGGAGCGAACCCGAAACGCCCGTAGATCGTCGACTCGCTGACCGTCAGCGCGGCGATCGGCACGTCGAACTCGGCCGCGATGCGCAGCTCGCCGGCCA
The DNA here is from genome assembly GCF_057706945.1 of Microbacterium sp. bgisy203. Lineage (NCBI taxonomy): Bacteria > Bacillati > Actinomycetota > Actinomycetes > Micrococcales > Microbacteriaceae > Microbacterium > Microbacterium sp. bgisy203. The sequence goes on from NZ_JBYIPF010000001.1 coordinate 609,460, forward strand.
TGACCTCGCGCAGGATGCCGCGCCGCCGGTGCGTCGGAGCCACCGTGACCGCCGAGATCGCGCACGCCGGCAGCGTGCCGCCGGGCACGGTGAGCTCCGTGATCCACGACGCGAAGCTCGCGACCGGGGTGTCGGCGAGGACGCCGGCGGCGTCGTAGACGCCGATCTTCCGGCGGTACCCGCCGCCGGTCGCGAGGATCTCGCGCTGCGCGTCGCTCGGCTCGGCGTCGAGGAACCCGCGGGCGACGGCGTCGAGCCAGCGGTCGGTCTGCGTGCGGTCGGCGTCGTCGACGCGGGCGACCGCGAGGCCTCCCGCGGCCAGCGCGTCGTGCATCTCGCCGTCGATCGGCGCATCGTGGTGACGGGCGGCGAGGTCGGCAGTTGTATCGGTCAGATCGGTCATGGAGCTTCCGTTCGTGGGTGTGGGCGTGGGCGGAAAGCCCGTCAGGGCGCGACGATGCGCGCGCCCTGCACGGGGCCGTGCGCCGCGAAAGCGGTGAGTCGCCGGCTCGCGGCCGCATCGGCGAGGCGGCGCGCGTCATCGGCATCCGCCGCCAGCAGCGCGACCGTGGGGCCCGAGCCCGACACGACGCTCGCGAGGGCGCCGACCGCGCGACCCTCGGCGAGCAGGTCGCCGAGGCCGGGACGGAGCGAGAGCGCCGCTCGCTCGAGATCGTTGTGGATGGCGCCGGCGAGCGCCGTGACGTCGCCGCCCCGGAGCGCCTGGAGGACGCCCGGGTCGATGCGCGGCACGCCGTAGTCGGGCGTGATGTCGGGAAGGCTCCGCAGGCGGTCGAGCTCGCCGTACACGGCGGGCGTCGAGAGCCCCTCGTCGCTCGTCACGAGCACCCAGTCGAAGCGGCCGCGCGCGAGAGCGGGCGCGAGTTCGTCGCCGCGCCCCGTGCCGATCGCGGTGCCCCCGAGGACGGCGAAGGGCACGTCGGCGCCGAGCTGGGCGGCGAGCCCCTGCAGTTCGAGCGGGCTCAGGTGCCCCTCGAGCAGTTCGTTGACGGCGACGAGCGCGGCGGCGGCATCCGCCGACCCGCCGCCCATGCCGCCCGCCACCGGCACGCCCTTGCGGACGTCGAGGTGGATGCCGCCGTCCCACCCCAGACGCCCCGCGACGAGCCGCGCCGCACGCACCGCGAGGTTCGATTCGTCCAGCGGCACGCCCGACACATCCACGTCGCCCGTGACGGCGATCGTGTACTCCGCGGACGCCTCGGCCCAGACATCCTCGTAGAGCGACACCGCCTGGTAGACCGAAGCCACCGGGTGGTAGCCGTCGTCGCCGACGCCGCCGACCTCGAAGAAGACGTTGATCTTGCCGGGGGCGCGGGCGTGCACGCGGCGGTGGAGCGCGCCGCCGCCGCGCGGGTCGCCGCTCACGCGGTCGCCGATCCGGCCCAGAGGTCCACGTCGATCGCGTCGGCGACCTGATCGATCTGCTCGAGCTCGTCGATCGTGAACGCCGGGCCTTCGAGCGCCGCGAGATTCTCGTCGAGCTGCTCGGGACGCGACGCACCCACGAGCGCCGAGGCGACGACGGGCTCCCGCAGTACCCACTGGATCGCCATCTGCGCGAGCGACTGGCCCCGCTCTTTTGCGATGACGTCGAGACTCCGGAGGGCAGCGAGGGCGCTGTCGCTGAGTCGTCCGCCGGGAAGCGAGGAGCGCTGCTGCGCACGCTCGGCCGTCCCGTCGCCGAGGTACTTGTCGGTGAGGAGGCCCTGCGCGAGCGGCGTGAACGCGATTGCGCCCATGCCCTCCTCTTCGAGCGCGCCCGTGAGCCCGTCTTCGACCCAGCGGTTGAGGATCGAGTACGCGGGCTGGTGGATGACGAGGGGCGTGCCGAGTGCGCGCGCGATCGCCTTCGCCTCGACCGTGCGCTCGGCCGAGTACGACGAGATGCCGACGTAGAGCGCCTTACCCTGGCGCACGAGCGTGTCGAGCGCGCCGATCGTCTCCTCGAGCGGGGTGACCGGGTCGAAGCGGTGCGAGTAGAAGATGTCGACGTAATCGACGCCCATCCGCTGCAGGGACTGCTCGGCGCTCGCGATCAGATACTTGCGGGAGCCGAACGTGCCGTAGGGGCCGGGCCACATGTCCCAGCCGGCCTTCGACGAGATGATCAGCTCGTCGCGGTACGGCGCGAAGTCCTCGCGCATCATGCGCCCGAAGTTCGTCTCGGCCGAGCCGTACGGCGGTCCGTAATTGTTGGCGAGGTCGAAGTGGGTGACGCCCCGGTCGAACGCGTGCCGCAGGAGCGCACGCTGGTCGTCGAACGGGATGTTGTCGCCGAAGTTCCACCACAGTCCGAGCGAGATCGGCGGCAGATACAGGCCGCTCGTGCCGACCTGTCGGAACTGCGCACCGTCGTAGCGGTCGGCCGCCGCGGTGTACGGGCGGTGGATGTCGCCCCCGCGCGAGGGCGGGAAGCGGTCTTCGGTGTCGGTCACCCGTTCAGGCTATCGAGCGGGCGCCCGGCGCGGGCGGGTGTCGCCCGCGCCGAGCCGGCGCCGCCCCGAAACAGTCCCGAAACGACCGCGGCCTAGCGTGACACCATCCGGCACCCCCGCCGGTGCGAACGGAGGACCGTGATGACCGAGCTGACAGCGCTGCCGGCCGAACGTCACCGCTGGGAGAACCTGCTCTCCCGCCCCGACATCGAAGTGCACGACGGGACGGTGCGCCTGCTCGATCAGGCCACGCCCGCCGAGGCGCAGCGCGCCGACCTGCTGATGATCGCCGAGGCGCTCGAGACCGCCGGCATCCCCGTGCTGCTCATCCGCCACGGGGTGCGCGACCTCGCGCTCGTCGTCGACGCGGCACGACGCGCCGACGCGTACGCGGCCCTGCGCCGCTGCGGCGCCGACGAACCCCTGTACGTCAAACCGCGCGGAGGCACGGCGCACCTGGCTGTCGATCTCGACGACACGCGCACGGATGCCATCCGCACGAATGCCGGAGCCGAGGCGATCCGCGTCTACCGCCCGCGCCGGGCGGGATCGCTCACCTTCGGCGCCGCGCAGGCGGTGCGGCTGGAGTTCTGGCGGACGGAGGACGGCGTCGTCCACGCTCCGCGCGCGAACGCCCTGACCCGGCGGGTCTTCGTCGCCGCCGACGTCGAGCACGTGACGGTGGAGCGGGAAGGCCGGGCGTGGACGACGCTCCGCGGCATGTTCGACCTGCAGCCCGACGAGATCGACTTCCCCATCGACATGGTCTTCTCGTGGGTCGACGGCTCCTCCAGCGAGTTCCAGCGTCAGCGCGCCGCGCAGATGGCAGAGTACGTCGTCGGCGAGGGCGATGACGGACCTGCGCGCTTCCGCCACGTCGACGAGCTGCGCTACGCCCTGCGGAGTGTGCACCTCTACGCCCCGTGGGTGCGGCGGATCTTCATCGCGACCGACTCGCCCGCCCCCGCGTGGCTCCGCGACGACCCGAAGGTGACGATCGTGCGCAGCGAGGAGTTCTTCGCCGACCCGAGCGTCCTCCCGACGCACAACTCGCACGCCGTCGAGGCGCAGCTGCATCGCATCGAGGGTCTCGCCGAGCACTTCCTCTACTCGAACGACGACATGTTCTTCGCCCGCCCCGTGGGCCCGGAGCTCTTCTTCACGGCCGCCGGCGTCTCGAAATTCGTCGAATGCCCGGTCCGCATCGGCACCGGCCCCTCCCTCGCGCACCGCTCCGGTCACGACAACGCGCTGCGGGTCAACCGTGCGCTGCTCGAGGATCGGTTCGGGCGCGTCATCCTCCGCGACCTGGAGCACTGCGCCGCGCCGCTGCGCCGCTCGGTAATGCGCGAGCTCGAAGACGCGTTCCCCGCCGACATCGCGCGCACTGCGGCATCCCGCTTCCGGAGTGCGACCGACGTGTCGGTCACGAACAGCCTGTACCACTATTTCGCGCTCATGACCGGCCGCGCGATCGCGACGACCGTGCCGCGCGTGCGGTACGTGCAGACGACGATGGCCGCATCTCTCGGCGAGATGCAGCGCCTCGAACGGCAGGGCGACGTCGACATGTTCTGCCTCAACGACGGAGGGGCGCAGGAGCTGCCCGAGCAGCTGCGGGTGCAGACGCTCCGCGCGACGCTCGAGCGCATGTTCCCGATCCCCGCCCCGTGGGAGCGGGCGACCGGACGCTCGGCGCACCCGGCTGGGCGGGCCGCGGAGAAGACCGGTGCGGCCGCGGTCAGTGCAGCGCGGGGTGGCGGCGAGGCTCCCGCGCCACGCTGACGCCCTCGATCCCGGCATCGTGCAGGCGTGCCTGCGCGGCGTCCGGGTCGGTGTACTCCATGACGCGGGGCGCGTCGATCGGCACGACCGAATGGACGACGGTGTCATCGAAGACGTGCACGAGGTTGAACGCCTGCGCGCCGTCCTGCGGACGCGTGCCGCCCACGGGCACCGTGAGGTCTTGCGCGTAGCAGGTGGACGAGGCGACCGAGACGGGGATGCCGGCGAACGTCGCGAACGTCGAGTAGTGCAGGTGGCCCGCAATGATCGCGCGCACATCGGTGCCGCGGACGACGCCCTCGAGCAGACGCTGATCGCGCAGCTCCACGGATGCCGCGAGGGCGAGCACACTCGGCACCGGCGGGTGGTGCATCGCGAGGATCGTGCCGAGCGGAGCCGGGGTCGCGAGGACATCCCGCAGCCACGCGCGCTGGGCTTCGGTGACCTCACCGTGATGGGCGCCCGGAACGGAGGTGTCGAGCGTCACGATGCGCAGGCCGTCGAACTCGTCGACGCGATCGATCGGGCGGAGGTCTCCCGACCCGTCGTCCCAGAGCTCGGCGCGGAACGCGGCGCGTTCGTCGTGGTTGCCCATGACCCAGACGACCGGCGCGTCGAGCCGCTCGGCGAAGGGCTCGACCATGCCGCGCAGGCGCGCGTAGGCCTCGGCCTCACCGAGGTCGACGAGGTCGCCCGTGAAGACGATCGCGTCGGGGCGGACGCCGGAGGCCTCGATCGCGGCGAGCGCGGCGGCGAGGTGCTCCTCGCCGGAGACTTCGCCCCAGATGCGGGAATGGGCGCGCAGATGCGTGTCGCTGAGATGCAGGAGCACGCGTTCGGGCGCGGGGTGCTCGGGAGAGCGCATACCGATATGTTACCGGGATGTTTCATGAGCCTGGGAAACGCGGCGTGTCGCGGGGCTGAACAGTCTCGATACACCGCCGCTGAGTCAGCCGGCGGCGCGGGCGATGCGGACGAAGTCCTCGACGCCGAGCTGCTCGCCGCGCGCGGTCGGGTCGACTCCGGCATCCTCGAGCACGGCCGACGCCGACGCCGCCGAGCCGCCGAGCGCCGGCGCGAGGGCCTGGCGCAACATCTTGCGGCGCTGCCCGAACGCGGCGTCGACGAGCGCGAAGGTCCGCCGGCGGAGGTCTTCGTCGCCGCGCGACGCGTCACCCTCCGCGGCATCCCGCTCGAAGGCGACGAGCACGCTGTCGACGTTCGGCACCGGCCAGAACACCTGGCGCGAGACGGTTCCCGCGAGCCGCCACGGTCCGTACCACGCCGCCTTCACGCTCGGCGAGCCGTAGACCTTCGAGCCGGGCGGGGCGGCGAGGCGCTCCCCCACCTCGGCCTGCACCATCACGACGCCGCGCTCGATGTGCGGGAAGGTCTCCATGAAGTGCAGCAGCACCGGGACGCTCACGTTGTACGGCAGGTTCGCGACCAAGACGTTCGGGTCGCCGGGAAGGTCGGTGATGCGCAGGGCGTCGGCATCCACCACCATCAGCGCGCCGTCCGGAACGCCGTGCGCCGCCGCCGTGACGGGAAGGCGCTCAGCGAGGCGATGATCGATCTCGACCGCCGTCACCTGCGCGCCGGTCTCGAGGATCGCGAGGGTGAGCGACCCGAGACCGGGCCCGACCTCCACGACGCGATCGGATGCCGTGACTCCCGCGACCTGCACGATCTTGCGGACGGTGTTCGCGTCGACGACGAAGTTCTGGCCCAGCTTCTTGGTGGGGGTGACGTCGAGGTCGGCGGCGAGGGCGCGGATCTCCGACGCCCCGAGCAGGGTCACGGGCATGGCACCAGCCTACGGCGCGGTGACGAGGTCAACCGGCGGCGCGGGCGGCGGCGGGGAGCGCCTCGACGATGCGCCCGAGCACCTCGTCGTCGTGCGCGGCGGTGACGAACCAGGCCTCGAACGCCGACGGGGGCAAGGAGACGCCGGCATCCAGCATCGCGTGGAAGAAGCGGCCGTAGGCGGCGCTGTCCTGCCGCTGCGCGGTCGCGTAGTCGGGCACGCCCTCGACGACCTCGGCGCCGAAGAAGACGCTGAACAGCGTCCCGGCGTGCTGGACGACGTGCGGGACCCCGGCCTCATCGAGGGCCGTGCCGACGGCATCCGACAGCACGTCCGACGCGTGGGTCAGGCGCGCGTAGACGTCCGCGTCGGCGAGGCGCAGAGTCGCGAGGCCCGCGGCGACGGCGACGGGGTTCCCGCTGAGGGTGCCCGCCTGGTAGACCGGCCCGGTCGGGGCGAGGAGGTCCATGATCTCGGCGCGACCGCCGACAGCGGCGACGGGGAGACCGCCGCCGATGACCTTGCCGAAGGTCACGAGGTCGGGCAGGGCGTCCTCCCCCGCCGCAGCGAGGATCTCGGCGTATCCGCCCGGGGCCGCCCGGAATCCGGTGAGCACTTCGTCGCTGATGAGAAGCGCGCCCTCGCGGCGGGTGAGGTCGCGGACGAAGGCCGTGAAGCCGGATGCCGGAGCCACGACGCCCATGTTCGCGGCGGCGGCTTCGGTGATGACGGCAGCGATGCGGCCCGGGTGGGCGGCGAAGACCGCGGCGAGCGCGTCGGGGTCGTTGTAGGGCACGACGAGGGTCTGCGCGGCGATCGGCTCGGGAACGCCGGCCGACCCCGGGAGCGCGTAGGTCGCGAGCCCCGAGCCTGCCGCGGCGAGGAGCCCGTCGGAGTGCCCGTGGTAGTGCCCGGCGAACTTCACGAGGAGGTCTCGGCCCGTTGCGCCGCGCGCGAGGCGGATCGCGGTCATCGTCGCCTCGGTGCCGGTCGAGACGAGTCGCGCCTTCTCGACGGCGGGCACGCGCCGGACGATCTCCTCGACGAGCTCCGCCTCGGCGGGGGTCGGGGCGCCGAACGAGAGCCCGCGGGCGGCGGCCTCGGTCACGGCGGCGACCACCTCGGGGTGCGCGTGTCCGAGGAGCGCGGGGCCCCAGCTCGCGACGAGGTCGATGTAACGGCGGCCCTCGGCATCCGTCACCTCCGCCCCCGCAGCACTCGTGAGGAACCGGGGCGTGCCGCCGACCGACCCGTAGGCGCGGACGGGCGAGTCGACGCCGCCGGGGATCACGGCCTGGGCGCGGGCGAACAGTGCGTCGTTGGTGGTCATGCGAGCACCTTCCCCTCATCGAGCCAGCCCGCGACCTCGAGTGCCCAGTACGTGAGGATCGCCTCGGCGCCCGCACGGCGGATGCCGACGAGGCTCTCGCCGATCGCGCGCTCGCGGTCGATGAGCCCGGCCGCGGCAGCGTGCTCGATGAGCGCGTACTCCCCCGACACCTGGTACGCCCAGACGGGCACGTCGGAGACGGAGGCGACCTCGGCGAGGACGTCGAGGTAGGGGCCGGCGGGCTTGACCATGACGATGTCGGCACCCTCGTCGATGTCGGCGAGGACCTCCTGCACGCCCTCGCGCCCGTTCGCGGGGTCGAGCTGGTACGTGCGGCGGTCGCCCTGCAGGGTCGACTCGACGGCGTCGCGGAACGGACCGTAGAAGGCCGACGCGTACTTCGCCGAGTACGCGAGGATCACGACGTCGCTGTAGCCCGCGGCATCCAGTGCCGCGCGGCACGCGGCGACCTGGCCGTCCATCATGCCCGACAGGCCCAGGATGTCGGCGCCGGCCCCGGCCTGCGCGAGCGCCATCTGCGCGTAGATCTCGAGGGTCGCGTCGTTGTCGACCGATCCGTCGGCGGCGAGGACACCGCAGTGCCCGTGGTCGGTGAACTCGTCGAGGCAGAGGTCGGCCTGCACCGTGATCCTCCCGGCGGCGGCGTCGGCGGCCACCGCGATGGCGCGGTTCAGGATGCCGCCGGGGTCGGTCGCCCCGCTGCCGGTCGCGTCGCGGACGGCGGGGACGCCGAACAGCATGATGCCCCCGATTCCGACGGCCACGGCCTTCTCGACGAGCCCGGGGAGGGCGCCCAGCGGGTGCTGGTCGACCCCGGGCATGCTCGCGATCGGCTGCGCCGCGTCGATCCCCTCTTTGACGAAGACGGGGAGGACGAGGCGGCGGGCGGTGAGGTCGTTCTCGGCGACGAGGCGGCGGAGCGTCGGGCTCTGGCGCAGGCGTCGCAGGCGGCGGGTGGGGAAGGCGGTCATGACGATGCTTCCTGGTCGGGGCGGGAGTCGGAGGGCGTCTCCGACGTGTGTGGGGAGGGCCGGTGCGGGGAAGACGCGTACGGATGGCGCGGCGAGGCGGTCGGTGCCGCGTCGAGCTCGGCGAGCAGCGCGTCGACGCTCTGGGTGCGGGCGGTGTGCGCGACGGTGTAGCCGATGCGCTCGGCGTCGCGCGTCGTGCCCGGCCCGATCGAGGCTACCCGCACGGAGGCGGGGAGGGGGCCGGCCTGGCGGCGGAGCTCGCGTGCGACGCTGAGGGAGGTGAGGAGGACGACATCGATCTCGCCGCCCGTCAGGTCGTGCAGGACCTCGGGGGCGAGGTCGACGCCGAGGGTGCGGTAGCCGATGCAGACGTCGACCGCGAAGCCGCGCAGGGCGAGCTCATCGCTGAGGACCGCGGCGCCGAGGTCGGAACGGATGACGAGCGTGCGTCCGGTGTCGGTCGGCGTGCGCCTCGCGCTCCCCTGCCCGCCCAGCCACTGCGCGGCAAGAGCTGCCGCCGACGATTCGCCGGTCGGGACGAAGGCGACCTCCGCGCCCGTCGCCGCGACGGCGCGCGCGGTCGCGGCTCCCACGGCGGCGATGCGGGTCGTCGGCGGGATCGTGACGCCCTGGAGGACGAGCTGCTCGACGGTCGCCGCGCTCGTGACGAACACCCACGCGTACTCCCCCGCGGCGAGCGCCGCGAAGTACCGGTCGCGCGCAGCTTCATCGCGCGGGGGCGCCGAGGTGATGAGCGGCGCCACGATCGGCTCGGCACCGCGGCGGGCGACCTCGGCGGCGACGCGCGTCCCCCACGTGCCGCCGCGCGGGATCAGCACGCGCGCGCCGCGGAGGGCGCCACCCGCCGCCGCGCCGGGGGCCGCCGACGCCGGGGTTCCGTCGATCGAGGCCGTCACCGGCCGCTCCCGACGAGGTCGGCGAGCTCTCCCGCCCCGCGGCCGAGGAGTTCCGCGACGACCTCCGCGGCGGCATCCTCGCGCCCACCGTCAGCGGCGACCGCCGCACGCGGCAGAGACCGTTCGACGCGGACGCTCCGCGCTCCGTCGAGCGCGTAGACCTCGGCGACGAGCGTGACGGCGTCGGCGTCGGATGCGTCGGCGTCGAGGCGCGCCGCGATGCCGACGGGGGCTGCGCAGCCGGCCTCGAGGCGGCGCAGGACGGCACGCTCGAGGAGCGCGGTGATCTCGGCATCCGCATCGCTGATCGCGGCGAGGTCGGCGGCGAACGGGTCATCGCTGCGCACTTCGACGGCGAGCGCCCCCTGGCCGGCGGAGGTCGGCCAGCGGCTCGCGTCGAAGACGTCGGTGATGCGATCGGTGCGCCCGATGCGGGTGAGTCCCGCCTCGGCGAGGACGACGGCGTCGTACTCGCCGTCGTCGACCTTCCGCAGGCGGGTGTCGACGTTGCCGCGGATGCCGCGGACGTCGAGGTCGGGCCGCGCGCTCAGCAGCTGCGCCACGCGCCGCGGCGAGCCGCTGCCGACGACGGCGCCATGCGGGAGCGCGTCGAGGGTCAGCCCATCGCGCGCGCACAGGGCGTCGCGCACCGGGGCGCGCGGAGGCACCGCGCCGATCGCGAGCCCCGGCACCGCGGCCGTCGGGAGGTCCTTCATCGAGTGCACGACGAGGTCGCATTCACCCCGCAGCAGCGCGTCGCGGAGCGCCGCGACGAAAACGCCGGTGCCGCCGAGCTGCGCGAGCGGCCCCGTCAGCACGTCGCCGTCGGTCATGATGCGGACGAGCTCGACCTCGCGCCCGGTCGCGGCGCGCAGTGCGTCAGCGACCGTACCCGACTGCGTCGTGGCGAGCAGGCTCGCCCGGGTGCCGAGCCGGAGCGCGGGAAGCGTCATCGTCCCGCCCCGGCGAGCGCCGGCTGGAAGCCCAGGCGCTTGTTCTCGCAGCACCCGGGGCGGCAGACGTCGTACCAGGGCCCCAGGTCGGTCGCGCGCGGGCGGTCTTCGGGCGCGGTTCCGGCGAGGCGTTCCTCAACGAGGTCGACGAGGCCCGCAACATAGCTCGGGTGGACGCCCGGCGTGGGGGTGCGGATCGCCCGGAGTCCGAGCTCCTCGGCGGTCTCCATCGCCTCCGTGTCGAGGTCCCAGAGCACCTCCATGTGGTCGCTCACGAACCCGAGCGGCACGATGACGACGGCGCGGCGGCCGGCGGCTGGGAGCTCCGCCATGGCGTCGTTGATGTCGGGCTCGAGCCACGGCACCTGCGGCGGGCCGGAGCGGCTCTGGAAGACGAGCTGCCACGGGATGCCTGTCTCCAACTGGGCCGTGCCCAACTGCTGCAGGATCGCCTCGGCGACCGCGACGTGCTGCGCGACGTACGCCCCGCCGGGGCCGAAGCCCTCGTGGCCGTCGCCGGCGGGAGGGCCGGAGCGGTCGGCATCCGCGTACGGGATCGAGTGCGTCGAGAACAGCACCTCGATCTCGTCGTCGCCGAAGCCGTCCGCCCGAAGCGTCGCGAGAGCATCGGCGAGCCCCTCGGCGAACGGGGCGACGAAGCCGGGGTGGTCGAAGAACTGGCCGACCTTGTCGATCTCGACCTCGCCGCCCAGGCCCGTCGCTTCGACGGCGTCGGCGAGGTCTTCGCGGTACTGGCGGCACGACGAGTACGACGAGTACGCACTCGTCGCGAGCGCGAGCAGGCGCCGGTTGCCGTCGGCGACGGCGGCGTCGAGCGCGTCGGAGACGTACGGCATCCAGTTGCGGTTGCCCCAGTAGATCGGCAGGTCGAGACCCCGCGCGGCGAGCTCCGCCTCGAGAGCGGCCTTGAGCGTCCGGTTCTGGTCGTTGATGGGCGAGACGCCGCCGAAGTGCCGATAGTGGTGCGCGACCTCTTCGAGGCGCTCGTCGGGGATGCCGCGGCCGTTCGTGACGTTCCGGAGGAACGGGATGACGTCGTCCTGTCCCTCGGGGCCGCCGAAGCCGAGGAGGAGGATTCCCTCGTAGGCGACGGGCTCGGTCGCGAAGGGCGCGCCGGCGCACGTCGCCGCGGTCGCGGCGGGGACGACGCAGCCGTCGGCGACGGGGGGCACGGCGCTCGCGCGCGGGGGCTTCGGACGGAACCCGATGTTCTGCGCGGCCATCAGTCCAGCACCTCCGCGAGCTCGGAGAGCTCGATGCGCCGCCCCGTGTAGAACGGCACCTCCTCGCGCACGTGGCGGCGCGCGCCCGTCGCGCGGAGGTCGCGCATCATGTCGACGAGGTGGATGGGGTCGTCGGATTCGAGCGGCAGCAGCCATTCGTAGTCGCTGAGGCCGAAGGTCGAGACGGTGTTGGCGACGACTTCGGTGAAGCGCGCGCCCTTGCGGCCGTGCTCGGCGAGCATGCCGGCGCGCTCGTCGTCGGGCAGGAGGTACCACTCGTAGCTCCGGACGAATGGGTACAGGCACAGCCAGCCGCGCGCGTGCTCGCCGCGGAGGTAGCCGGGCACGTGGCGCTTGTTGAACTCGGCTTCGCGGTGCACGCCCATCGCGCTCCACACGTTGTCGTACGCGGCGAGGACGCGCGTGCGCCGAAGCGAGCGGAGCGCCGCCTGCAGCGAGGCCGGGTCGTCGGCGGAGCCGGGCGACGTGTGGAGCCAGATCATGAGGTCGGCTTCGGCGCGCATGCCGGTGACGTCGTAGAGACCGCGGAGGGTGACGCCGGTGCCGGCGAGCGCGTCGACGGCATCCTGGACCTCGGCGATCGCCGCCTCATCGGGCGTCGACGTGCGCGGGCGAGGCCCGGCCAGGACGGCGAACAGGGTGTAGCCGAGCGGGGTGGTGTCGGTCATGCGGGGCTCCTCAGTTGTGCTGTGGAAGGGGGGCAGTGGACGAGAGCTGTGCGGACAGCCGCGCGGCGACGGCGCGGGCGTGCGGGATGACGGAGGCGAGGCCCGTGCCCGCCGCGGCGGCGCCGACCTGGTGCACGCCCTCCGGGAGCGTGTTGGGTCCGGCGGGGGCGGCGACGGCATCCGGCCAGTCCTGCACCGCGATCTCGACGACGTCGGCCGCGGTGAGGGGGATGCCGGTGAGCAGGGCGACCTCGCGGGCGATGTCGGCGGCGGTCTCGAGGCCGGGGGCCGCGGTGTCACGTGCCGACAGACGCACGAGGTGACGGTGGGCGGGTGCGTATTCTCCCGCCCAGGGCCACTTGGCGGTGACGTGCGTGAGGGCCTTCGCGGCGGTATCGAGAGCCGGGTCGACGATGACCCCGGAGCCGACCGGGAACGCGTCGAGGCCGGGGTGGTCGATCGCGGCGGCGACGACGCGGACGCCCGCGGCGGGCGAAGGTGCGGATTCCGGGGCGCCGTTATGCGGGTCGTCCGCGGCGGCACCCGCAGATCGGCGCCCGGGAACCGGGGCCGCCCCCGCGAGAAGCCGCGCGGCCTCGGCGGGCGAGGCCGCGACGACGACCCGCCCGGCGCGGAAGGTCCCGGCATCCGTCGTCAGGGTGAAGCCCGTGTCGGCATCACCCTGGATGCCGTCGACGCGCACGCCGGTGCGGATCTCGGCGCCGTGCGCGCGCGCCGCCTCGGCGAGCGCGACCGGCAGGCGCCACATGCCGCCGACGATCCCGCCGACGGCGGCGCCCGCGCGGGTGTTCTGGGCGATGTCGCCGGCGGCATCGGTCAGGTATCCGCGCGAGAGGGCCGCGGCCCACAGGCCCGGGTGGAGTTCCGACAGGCGCGCCGCCGCCGCGGGGCGCGAGTAGACGCTCCGGCACAGCGTGTCGACGAGACGGCCCGCGACCGAGGCGCCGAGGCGCTCGGTGACGAGGTCGGCGAGCGAGGATTCGGCGTCCGCGAGCGCGGCGGCATCGAGCGGCGGGAGGTCGCGTTCCGCCGCGGCGCGTGCGGCACCCTCGGTGCCGATCAGCGCGACGACGTCGTCCGCGAGCGGGTCGGCGGGGATGCCGAGGACGGTGCGCCGCGGGAGCGGCGCACGGACGGGTCCGTCCGGGGTCGCGACGACGAGGTGTGCGCCGCCGGGTCGCGGGGAGGTCGTCTCGAGGACGAGGTCGGCGTCGGCGAGGAGGGCGGAGACGGCATCCGTGCGGGTCGCGAACGACTCGGCACCGAGGTCGAGAGCGAGACCCCCCAGCGTGCCGCGACGGAGGAGTCCGCCGACGCGATCGGATGCCTCGAGCACGGTCACATCCGCGCCGGCGCGGGCGAGGTCGTGCGCGACGACGAGACCGGCGATCCCCGCGCCCACGACGACGACATTCGCCGCCAGGTCGACGTCGCTCACGGCATCCGCCACTCGTGCACCTGTCGGACGACGTCGGTGAGGACGTCGGGGTCGGTGTCCATCGGCACGCCGTGGCCGAGGTTGAAGACGTGCGCGCGGGCGGCCGTGCCGGCCCGGAGGACGGCGTCGACGCCGGCGCGGCGCGCGCCGTCGGGGGCGAACAGGAGGGCGGGGTCGAGGTTCCCCTGCAGCGTCAGGTCCTCCGCGATGCGGGCGCGGGCGACGTCGAGCGGCACCCGGTAGTCGACGCCGAGCGCGTCGACGCCGATGGATGCCATGTCGGCGAGGATCTCTCCGGTGCCGACGCCGAAGTGGATGAGGGGCACATCCGCCACCCCGGAGACAGAGGGAACCCCCGCGATCTCGAGAGCGCGCACCGGTTCGAAGGCCGCAGCGGAGGCGGGGAGGACGGCGCGGCGATAGTCCTCGGGGTTCACGGCTCCCGCCCACGAATCGAAGAGCTGGCCGGCGCTCGCGCCCGCGCGCACCTGCAGCGCGAGGAAGCGCCCGGTCACCTCCGCGAGCCACGCGACGAGGTCCGACCAGGCGGCGGGGTCGGAGTGGATGAGGCTCCGCGCGCCGAGGTGGTCCTTCGACGGGCCGCCCTCGACGAGGTACGCGGCGAGCGTGAACGGCGCTCCGGCGAACCCGATGAGCGGCAGCGCCTCGCCGCGGCGCTCGCCCTCTTCGGCGAGCATCTCGGTCGTCCGCGCGACGGCGGCAGCGACCTGCTCGCCGCGCTCGTCGACGAGCGCCGGGTCGATGCGGACGAGGTCGGCGATCTGCGCCGCGGTGCGGACGGGCTCGGAGAACACCGGACCGCGGCCGGCGACGATCTCGACACCGAGACCCACGAGCTTCAGCGGCACGACGATGTCGCTGAAGAACACCGCGGCATCCACCTGGTGGCGCCGCACCGGCTGCAGCGTAATCTCGCTCGCCATCGCGGGGTCGAGGCACGCCTCGAGCATCGTGCCGCCCGTCGCGCGGAGCGCGCGGTACTCGGGCAGCGACCGCCCGGCCTGGCGCATGAACCACACCGGCGTCACCTCGGGACGGTCGCCGCGCAGCGCCCGAATGAGGCGCGAAGAGGCGGTGCCGTGCTGGACGAGGGGGTGCGTTGCGTGCAAGAGCGAAGCCTTCGGAAGGAGCGGCGGGCAGCGCCGACGACGGCGCGGAGTGCGGCCGGAGCGCGGGCGGAGTTAATCGTTATACTAACCCCTGATGCTCGTCTGTCTCACCGCCCACCAACGCACGACCTCCCTCGAAGACCTCGAGCGGCTGTCGGTCATCGGCGACGCCGCCGCGACCGAGCTCGCCGCCGCGCACGACGCGATCCGCGGCGCCGTCGTCCTCGCGACCTGCAACCGGTTCGAGGCCTATTTCGATGTCGCCGACGCGCCCGACGCCTCGCCGATCCCCGCGATGGATGCCGCGATGGAGCGGATCGCTGGCCTCACCGACCTCCCCTTCCGTCAGGTGCGCGAGACCGTCGACTTCGCCCACGGCAACGGCGTGGCCCAGCACCTGTTCTCCGTCGCGTCGGGTCTCGACTCGGTCGCCGTCGGCGAGGACGAGATCGCCGGCCAGGTCAAGCGCGCCCTCGAGACCGCCCGCCGCGAGGGGGCGACGACCGCGCCTCTCGAGCACCTCTTCCAGCGCGCCACCGAGACCTCCCGCGCCGTCAAGAACTCGACCCGTCTCGGCGAGTCCGGGCGTTCTCTCGTGCGCCTCGCGGTCGAGCTCGCCGGCTCCCGCGTGGGCGAGTGGGAGGATGCCCGGGTCCTCCTCGTCGGCACCGGGCGCTACGCCGCGGCATCCCTCGCCGCCCTGCGCGCCGTCGGCGCGACCGACATCCGGGTGCACTCCCGGTCGGGGCGGAAGAAGTTCGCGCAGCGCGAGAACCTCCGCCCCGTCTCGATCGCCGACTTCGCGGACGAAGCCGCACGCGCCGACGTTATCGTCACCTGCACCACGACGACCGACACGTACGCCCTCACCGCCGAGGAGCACGGCATGGCCCGCCTCGGCGTGGAGTCGTCGCAGCTGGTCATCGACCTCGGCATGCCCCGGAACGTCGACCCCGGCCTCAGGTCGCTCCCCGGCGTCGAAGTGCTCGACCTCGACACGATCCGCGTGCACGCGCCGATCGACGAGTTCGCGACGATCGATGAGGCCCGCCTCATCGTGCAGACCGCCGCTCAGCGCCACGCCGCCGCGCGTCGCGTGCACGAGGTCGCCCCCGCGGTCGTCGATCTGCGCAGGCACGTGCAGTCGGTGCTGGATGCCGAGATCGCCCGCGCCCGCACCCGGGGCGCCGATCCCGCCGAGACCGAGGCGGCGCTCCGGCACTTCTCCGGTGCGTTGCTGCACGGCCTCATCGCACAGGGCCACGCGCTCGCCGCGGCGGGATCGGGACCGCTCTGGTCCGACGCGATCGGGCTCGTCGTGCCGCCTGCCGCCGACACCTCCGCGGCGCCGCGCGAACGCGACGTGGAGCGCGATCTCGGATGAGCGAGGCCGCGCCGTGACCCGGGTGACCCTCCGCGACGTCGCGGAGCGCGCCGGCGTGTCCACCGCGGCCACGAGCCAAGCGCTCAACGACCGCGGCAACCTCCGACCGGAGACGCGCGAGCGCATCAAGGCGATCGCCGCCGAGCTCGGCTACTCCCCCAACAAGCACGCCGCCGCGCTCCGGAGCGGCCGGACGATGTCGATCGGGTTCGTCATGCCCGATACCGAGGACGACGACGGCGCGAAGCGCTGGGCGTTCGACCACAACCGGCAGCTGAACGCGCTCGTGCGGGCGTCTGCGGAGCACGGGTTCACCGTCACGGTGCTTCCGGCATCCCGCCCCGACCTGCTCGAAGCCACCCAGCTCGACGTCCTGTACGTCTCCGACGCTCGCTCCGGGCTCGACGTCGTCCGCGCCGCGGCGACGCGCGGCATCCCCGTCGTCGCCCGCGACCTGTACGTCGACGTCGACCGCTCCCTCAGCGTCCGCACCGGGTACGACGCGGTCCTCCGCGCGAGTCTCGAGCACCTCGCCGCGAGCGGCGCCGAGCGCATCGCGCTCCTCGTCGACGAGGGCGACCACCCGCGCGACGAAATCGCCCGCACGGGTTACCACGGTTGGTCGACCGTCCGCGGCCGGGAGCCCCTCGTCTTCGAGGTCGATCTCGCCCACCGCGCGCTCCCTAGGCGTGTCCGCGAGGCGTTGGATGCCGGGGCCGACGCGATCCTCGCCTTCTGCGAGGACGGCCCGGAGATCTACCTGCAGCTCGAAGCCTCGCCCCTCGTCATCCCGCGCGACGTGCAGCTGCTCGCCCTCTGCGTCACCGACTGTGCGCTCAACGAACGCCTCGGCGTGACCCACGTGTGCGTGCACCCCGAACTCGCCGCGGAAGCGGCGTTCCGCTCGCTCGGCGCACTCACGCATTCGCCGTCGGCGACGCTCGCGGGCGACCCGCTCGTCGCCGATCTCCCGTGGGAGCTCGTCCGCGGCTCGTCGACCCGCTGATCACGCTCCGCGGCCGCTCACCTTCCGCGGCTGCGCTGCCGACGACGCCTGTGCCTGCGCTTGCGGGACGTTCATCCCGCCACGAGCGTTGCGAGCGGGCGTCCGAGTTCGTCGAGCCGCCGCACCCAGGGCCCGGCCATCTCGCCGCGCGCGCATCGGCGGAACGCCTCGTCGAGGCTCACCCATCTGCTTTCCGAGACCTCGGCGGGGTCGAGGGTGACGGCCGGGTCGTCAGCCACACGCGCGACGTAGAGGTCGAAGAGCGCGCGATCCTCCGTCACGCGCCCCGCGAGCCGGAGGTCGGATGCCGCCGCCCGCACGCCGGCCTCCTCCGCGAGCTCGCGGACGGCGCCCTCGGCGCTCGTCTCGCCCGTGAGGATGCTTCCCGCGGGAAACTCCCAGGCGAGCGGCCAGTCCTTCGCGGCCGACCGGCGCGTCATGAGGACGAGCCCGTCGCCGCGCACGACGCACACCGACGCGACCACGTGGAAGGAGCCCTCCGGCACCGGGTCTCCGCGGCGATGCGTCCGGCCGAGGGGCGCGCCGGCGGCATCCGTCAGATCCCAGCGCTCGTCGTCCGACACCGTCAGTCCTCGAACGCGCCGTAGACGGTGAGCGTGTTGGCGGCGAGCTGAGCGCAGAACTCGTCGAGGTCGGCGCCGAGCTCCTCGGCCATGAAGCGCACCGTCACGGGGATGAGGTACGGGGCGTTCGGTCGCCCCCGGAACGGCGTGGGCGTGAGGAACGGCGCGTCGGTCTCGACGAGGATGCGCTCGCGGGGGGTCACGCGCAGCGCGTCGCGCAGGTTTTGCGCGTTCTTGAACGTCACGTTCCCCGCGAAGCTCAGCCAGTAGCCGCGGTCGGCGGCGATGCGCGCCATCTCCTCGTCGCCCGAGAAGCAGTGGAAGACGGTTCGCTCCGGCGCGCCGACGCGCTCGAGGGTCTCCAGCACCGCGTCGTGCGCATCGCGGTCGTGGATCTGCATGGCGAGGTCATGCTTCTTCGCGAGCGCGATGTGCGCTTCGAAGCTCTCGAACTGCGCGGGGAGTCCGTCGCCCTCCGTACGGAAGAAGTCGAGCCCGGTCTCCCCGATCGCGCGGACGCGCGGCTGCGTCGCGAGGTCGTCGATCACGGCGATCGCCTCGTCGAGCATTCCCTGCGCGGCATACGCCGGCGCCTCGTTGGGATGGATCGCCACCGCCGCGAGGACGCGCGGGTGGGATGCCGCAGCCCACGCCGACCATCGACTCGAGTCGATGTCGCCGCCCGCCTGCACGACGCCCAGGACACCCACTTCGCTCGCACGCAGCAGGTGCTCGTCGAGGGACATGCCCCCGGGCTCCGACCCTGACGAGGGGCCGTCTTCGATCTCGAGGTGCGCGTGGTTGTCGTACACCGGCACCGCGAGCGGCTCGGGCGAGATCGGGTACGAGACGTCGCGCGCGCCCTTCTCCCGCTGCCGGACGTAGTTCGACGGATCGGTCATCGCGCGACCTACTGCTCGACGCGGGGGAAGAGCGGCGCGAGCCCGTTGACGCTCGAGCCGGGCGCGAGCTGCCCCCACTCACCCGCCTCGCGCACCGGCTGATCCTGCAGGCGCCCGGGGTGGCCGAGGGCGATCCAGAGCTTCTCGGTCGCCTCCGGCATGAAGGGGCTGAGGAGCACGGCGAGCGCGCGCAGACCCTCGGCCGCCGTGTACAGCACCGTCCCGAGACGCGCGCGCTGCGCGTCGTCCTTCGCGAGCGCCCAGGGCTCGTTGTCGGTGATGTAACCGTTGAGCGCGTCGACGATCGTCCAGATCGACGAGATCGCCTCGTCCGGCCGGAACCGGTCGATGGCCGCGTCGGCGTTCGCCGCGGCAGCCGCGACGATTCTCTGGATCTCGAGGTCGCCGTCGGTGTAGTCGGATGCCGGGGGCACGATCCCCTCGAAGTACTTCTCGATCATCGCGGTCGTCCGGGACGCGAGGTTCCCGAACCCGTTCGCGAGCTCCGCCTGGTAGCGCGCGGAAAGGTCCTCCCACGAGAAGGAGCCGTCCTGACCGAACGCGATCGCGGAGAGGAAGTAGAACCGGTAGGCATCCGATCCGAAGACGTCCGTGATCTCGGTCGGGGCGATGCCGGTGAGCTTGGACTTCGACATCTTCTCGCCGCCGACGAGCAGCCAGCCGTGTGCGAAGACGCCGCGCGGCACGTCGAGGCCCGCGGCCATCAGCATCGCCGGCCAGATGACGGCGTGGAAGCGCAGGATGTCCTTCCCGACGATGTGGAACGCCGGCCAGCGACGCGCGAACTGCTCCGGGTCGGTGCCGTAGCCGATGGCGGTCGCGTAGTTGAGCAGCGCGTCGACCCACACGTAGATGACGTGCGAAGAGTCCCAGGGGACGGTGATGCCCCAATCGAACGCGGAGCGCGAGATCGACAGGTCCTTCAGTCCCGAGCGGACGAACGAGACGACCTCGTTGCGCGCGGACTCGGGCCGAACGAAGTCGGGCTCGGTCTTGTAGAGCTCGAGGAGGCGATCTTGGAACTCGCTCAGCTTGAAGAAGTAGTTCTTCTCCTGAAGGAGCTCGAGCGGCTTCGAGTGGATCGCGCAGACCTTGAGTCCCTCGAACGCGCCGGTGCCGTCAACGATCTCGGACTCGGGCTTGAACTCTTCGCAGCCCACGCAGTAGAGCGCCTCGTACTCGCCCGCATAGATGTACCCGCGGTCGTACAGCGCCTGCACGAACTTCTGCACGCTCTCCTCGTGGCGTGACTGGGTCGTGCGGATGAAGTCGTCGTTTGCGACGCCGAGGGTTTCCAGCAGCGGGAACCACGACTCGGTGACGAGCTTGTCGACCCACTCCTGCGGCGTGACCCCGTTGGCGGCGGCGGCGCGGAGCATCTTCTGCCCGTGCTCGTCGGTGCCGGTGAGCATCCAGGTGTCGTCGCCCGCCTGGCGGTGCCAGCGCGCGAGCGCGTCGACCGCCACCGTCGTGTACCCGTGGCCGATGTGGGGAAGGTCCGAGGGGTAGTAGATCGGGGTCGTGATGTAGAAGGACTGACCGGTGCTCACCCCCCGATTCTAGGCGGGCGGAGGTCCTCGTCCTCGTCTGTGACGGGATCGACCGGCCAGGCGTAGACCGTGCGCACGGGGTACAGGCCGGTCTCGGGCTCGGCAGCGAGCGGCGTCGACGTCTGCCTCCCGCGCATGCCCGGACGAGGATCGCGCGAGGGCCCCTTGCGGCGGACGACCGATCCGAAGGGCGGCTGGTGCAGAGGATCGCGCCATCCCGATCCGAACGGATCCCGCCCCACGCCGCCGAGCATCTTGGTGAACAGCTCGTCCAGACAGTCATCGAGGTGCTGGAACCCCTCCGCCGTGAAGTAGTACCAGCGCCACCGCTCATCGGCGACGACATCGACGAAGCCGGCGTCTCGCAGGATGCGCAGGTGCTTCGACACCGCCGTCCGGCTGATGCGGAACTCCACCCCGATCGCCTCGGCGATGTTGCCGGAGGTGTGCTCGCCGCTCGCGAGGATCTCGACGATCCGCCGGCGGACGGGATCGGCCATGACGGCGAAGGGATGCATCGGCTCAGCCATGCTCGGACCCTACGACCGACCCCCGACATCCCGTCCCCCCGGCCATCCCGTCCCCCGGCCACCCCTCGCCCCACCCTCGGGATTGTCCTCATCGTCGGGATTGTCCTCGTCGTCGCGGTCGCGGTCGCAGTGAGCGCCCGCGCGACTTTTGCACCTTCTCCCAGAACGCCGATGAACTTCCCGCTCACACGACCTCCCGCACCTGGCCCGTCGCCCACCACATCGGCGCGGCACCCTCCCAGAGAACGTCGATGAACCTCCCGCTCACACGACCTTCCGACCTGCCCCGTCGCCCACCGCATCGGCGCCGCATTCACGCCGAAAACCTCGAGTGATGTGTGAACGGGAAGTTCAATGACGTTTTGAGAGAGCATCGAAAGTCGTTCCCCGTTCCCACGCGTCCCGAATCACGAATCCAGAATCACGAGCCGTAGCGGCCGACCGCCAGCCGATCCGCGCGGTCGAGCCACGGGCCTTGGGTCAGGCGGGCCGGTGGTCAGGCGGCGGTGGGTCAGGCGGTCTCGCGGACCACGAGCGTCGTCGGGAGCACGACGTCCTCGCGCGGGATGCCGCGAATGAGGTCGAGCAGCATGTCCACCATCGTCGCGCTGATCTCCGGCCACGGCTGACGGACCGTCGTGAGCGCCGGGCGGTGCGTCTCCGCGAGACCCGAGTCGTCGAACCCGGCGACGGCGACGTCGTCGGGCACGCGCTTGCCGGCCCGGCGCAGAGCAGTGATCGCGCCGACGGCCATGACGTCGCTCGCCGCGAATACCGCGTCGATGTCGGGCGTTCTCTGGAGCAGACGCTCCATCGCGGCATCCCCGCTCGCCGCCTGATAGCTGCCGGTCTCGACGAGCTCGGGGTCGAAGCGGTCGCCGAGTTCCGCACGGAACCCCTCGAGGCGGAGCACTCCGCCCGGCGTGTCGAGGGGGCCGGTGATGAGGCCGATGCGACGGTGTCCACGCTCGGCGAGGTACCGCGTCATCATGCGCGCAGCCCCGACCTCGTCGATCGCGACGTGCGGGACGGCGACGTCGTCGCGCTGCGGGATGCCCGAGCACACCGTCGGGATACCCGCCGCGACGAGAGAGGCGAGCAGCGCGTCCGAGGCGTGGGAGGACACCAGGAGCACCCCGTCCACGTGCCCCGCACGCACGTAGCACTCGACGTTGCGCTGCTCATCGGCCGTGTCGGCGATCAGGAGCACGAGCGTCATCGACCGCTCGGCGAGCGCCGTCGTCGCGCCGCGGAGCAGCAGCGCGAAGGTCGGGTCGGAGAAGAGCAGCTGCTGTGATTCGGTGAGGAGGAACGCGAGCGAGTTGGACCGCCCCGTCGCGAGGCTCCGCGCGGCGTGGTTGGCCGTGTACCCGGTCGTACGGATCGCCTCTTCGACCGCCGCGCGCGCCTCCGTCGACACCCAGTGACCGCCGTTGATCACTCGCGAGACCGTCCCGTGCGACACACCTGCCACCGCCGCGACGTCGCGGATGGTCGGTTTTCGCGTGCTCTCGGTAGATCCCACGAGAGCAGACTCTACCCGGAGAGTCGGCGTGGTATCTTGGTCAGACCACAAATACTGTGACCGGTCACAGTTCGGTAACGAACGCACCACCGATCGGCTCACGGAGCGCAGAATGACACTGCGCGCATTCTGCGCGGTGACAGCACAGGCGACGCGGCCGATGCACCATCGGCCTGCCGCCACTATGAAGAGAGGCACACCGATGAAGGTGAAGAAGAAGGGCATGCTCGCGACGGGCATGGTCGTGGCGGCGAGCATCCTCGCCCTGGCCGGCTGCTCGAGCAGCGGCGGCACGACCTCCCCGACCGACGAAGGGCCCGCGAGCGGCTCGCTGACCGTCTGGGTCGACGCCGACCGCGCCCGCGCGCTCGAAGACGTCGCGAAGACGTTCGAGCAGGAGAAGGGCGTCAAGGTCAACCTCGTCGTCAAGGACTACGGCAAGATCCGTGACGAGTTCACGGCGCAGGTCCCGACCGGCAAGGGCCCCGACATCACGATCGGCGGACACGACTGGATCGGCGCGTTCGTCAAGGACGGCATCGTCGCGCCCGTCGAGCTCGGCGACAAGTCGGCGGACTTCGAGAAGGTCACCGTCGAGGCCGTCACCTACGAGGGCAAGACGTACGGCCTCCCCTACGCGATCGAGAACATCGCGATCCTCCGCAACACGGCGCTCGCCGACTCGACGCCGGCCACCTTCGACGAGATGATCGCGAAGGGCCAGGCCGCAGGCACCGAGTACCCGTTCGTCGTGGGCCTCGACCCCCAGGCATCCGACCCGTACCACCTCTACCCGTTCCAGACCTCCTTCGGGAACTCGGTCTTCGCGCGCAACGACGACGGCTCCTACGACGCGTCGCAGCTGACCATCGGCGACGAGGCGGGCCAAAACTTCGCGACGTGGCTGACGGCGCAGGGTGACACCGGCACGAAGGTGCTGAACCTGAACCTCTCGGGCGACCTCGCCAAGGAAGCCTTCAACGCCGGCAAGTCGCCGTACTTCCTCACCGGTCCGTGGAACGTCGCGGACGCGCAGTCGGCCGGCATCGACGTCTCGGTCGACGCGATCCCGAGCGCGGGCGGCGAGACGGCCGCACCGTTCGCCGGCGTGCAGGCGTTCTTCCTGTCCGCGAAGAGCAACAACGCGCTCATCGCGAACGAGTTCCTCGTGAACTACATCGCGACTGCCGACGTGCAGACGAAGCTGTTCGAGGCCGGCGGCCGTCCGCCGGCACTGACCGAGTCGTTCGAGGCGGCGCAGTCCGACCCGATCATCGCGGGCTTCGCCGCGGTGGGCCAGAACGCCGTCCCGATGCCGAGCATCCCCGAGATGGGTTCGGTGTGGGACGACTGGGGCAAGACCGAGGCCGCGCTCATCAAGGGCTCGTCCGACCCGGCCGGTGATTGGGTCAAGATGGCCGAGTCCATCAAGTCCAAGCTCGGCTGAACCTGACGGGGGCGGCGTCCCTTGCGGACGCCGCCCCCTCTCTTGCACTCTTACCCGCAGAAGCATGAATCCGCCCGACAGGAGTCGACGACGATGACCGGCCCCACGCTCGAGACCGAGCGCACTCACACCACCGCCGAAGAGCGCGCCGCCCGCCGCAAGCGCAAGCGCGCTGAGGCCTGGGCCGAAGCCGCAGGCGCCGGCTGGAAGGTCTGGCTCGTCAAGATCGTCTGCCTCGGCATCATCGACGCGATGGGCATCTACGCGATCCTCGTCCTCATCGGCTCGGGCTTTCTCGTACCGCTCCTGATCGCCGCAGCGATCCTCGCCATCAACGTCATCTACCTGAAGCCGGGCCTCCTCCCCGCCAAGTACCTGACGCCCGGCCTCGTCTTCCTCTTCGTCTTCCAGATTTTCGTGGTGCTCTTCTGCATCTACATCGCCTTCACCAACTACGGGTCCGGGCACATCTCCACGAAGGAGGATGCCGTCAACGCCCTCCTCATCCAGAACCAGCAGCGCGTCGAGGACTCCCCCACCTACCCGCTGTCGATCGTCGAGCAGAACGGCACGTACTTCTTCCTCGTCACCGACCCCGACGGCGATGCGCTCATCGGCGGCGAGGAGCGCCCGCTCGAACCCGCCGCCGACGCCGAGTTCAGCGGCGACAAGGCGGTCTCGCTCCCCGGCTACACGACGCTGGACTTCGGGCAGATCGTCGCCAACCAGGGTGCGATCACGACCCTCGCCGTCCCCTTCTCCGACGATCCGAACGACGGCACGCTGCAGACGCGCGACGGCTCCGTCGCCTACCAGTACATCTCGACCCTCGTGTGGGACGCGGACGCCGGGACCATGACGAACACCGACACGGACGTCGTCTACCACGACAACGGCAACGGGTCGTTCGAATCCGACGACGGGCAGACCCTCGCGACGGGCTGGCAGGTGTGGGTCGGCATGGACAACTTCGTCCGCGCCTTCACGACCGAGTCGATTCGCGGGCCGTTCATCGCCGTCACGATCTGGACGTTCGCCTTCGCGATCCTGTCGGTCGCGACGACCTTCGTCCTGGGCCTGTTCCTCGCGATCGTCTTCAATGACCCGCGGATGAAGAGCAAGAAGTACTACCGGGTGGTGATGATCCTCCCGTACGCGTTCCCGGCGTTCCTGTCGGCGCTCGTGTGGGCGGGCATGTTCAACCAGGACTTCGGATTCATCAACCAGACGCTGCTCGGCGGGGCATCCATCCCCTGGCTGCAAGACCCCTTCCTCGCGAAGGTGTCGATCCTGATCGTCAACCTCTGGCTCGGCTACCCCTACATGTTCCTCGTGACGACCGGTGCGATCCAGTCGATCCCCGAGGACATCCAGGAGGCCGGCAAGGTCGACGGCGCGGGGGTGTGGCAGATCTTCCGCTACATCAAGTTCCCGCTGCTGCTGGTGGCGGTCGCGCCCCTGCTGATCTCGTCGTTCGCGTTCAACTTCAACAACTTCAACCTGATCTACATGCTGACCGGCGGAGGCCCCCGGATCCCCGACGCCTCGATCAACGTCGGACACAGCGACATCCTGATCTCGATGGTCTACAAGGTGGCGTTCGTGGGAGCCGAGCGCGACTACGGGCTCGCGAGTGCGTTCTCGATCATCATCTTCGTGCTGGTCGCTGTCATCTCGTACCTGAGCTTCCGCCAGACCAAGGTCCTCGAGGAGCTGAACTGACATGAGCATCCAAGAAGCTGTCCCCGTGGCACCCGTGACCGCGTCCGCCGGCGACGGCGGCGACGCGGGCAAGAAGAAGTGGGGGGATGCCGGTGTCCCCGGCGCCAAGGAGCCCCGCCGCCCGCTCGGTCGCTGGTTCCGCGAGACCGGGTGGCGCCACCTCGTCGGCATCGTCATGATCGTCTTCTCGGGGTTCCCGCTGGTCTACGTGCTGTCCGCGTCACTCAACCCCGGCGGCACCCTGCTGACGGCGAACAGCCTGTTCTCGAACTTCGACATCGGCAGCTACATCGCCCTCTTCCAGGACCCGCTGCGCCCCTACGGCGCGTGGTTCGTGAACTCGATCTTCATCGGGCTGACGACGTCGTTCTTCACGGTCGTCCTCTGCGCGCTCGCCGCGTACGCGTTCTCGCGCATGCGCTTCCGCGGTCGCCGGGCGGGCCTGCTGACTCTCCTCCTCGTGCAGATGTTCCCGCAGCTGCTCGCGGTCGTCGCGATCTTCCTGCTGATGTCGGCGATCAGCGAGGTGTTCCCTGCGCTCGGGCTCAACTCGCAGATCGGCCTCATCATGGTCTATCTCGGCGGCGCGCTGGGCGTGAACACGTTCCTCATGTACGGGTTCTTCAACACGGTTCCGGCATCCATCGACGAAGCGGCGAAGATCGACGGCGCGGGGCACGCGCGCATCTTCTTCACGATCATCCTGCGCCTGGTCGCCCCCGTGCTCGCGGTCATCGGCCTGCTCTCGTTCATCGGCACGATGAACGACTACCTGATCGCCTCGGTCATCCTCGTCGACCCCGACAAGCAGACCCTCGCGGTCGGGCTCTACCAGTTCGTGTCGCAGGAGACCGCGCGCAACTGGAGCGTCTTCGCCGCCGGCGCCGTCCTCGCCGCGATCCTGCCGATGGCCCTGTTCCTGTCGCTCCAGCGCTTCATCGTCGGCGGCCTGACCGCCGGTTCGGTGAAGTGACCGCTGCACGCCGTCCGGTGCCTGGAGTGACGCGATGAGAGGTACGCGCGCGCTCGCCGCGGCGGGGGTGCTGATCCTCGGCGTCGGCGGGTTCGCGGCGTGCACGCCAGGAGGCGGCGACGCCGCTGCGCCCTCCGCGCCCGACGTCGGGGTGCAGCTGTTCCAGCGGCCGTGGATCTCGATCGCGGAGGACTGCGAGACGACGATCGGCCCCGCGGGGTTCGCGTGGGTGCTGACCTCTCCCCCGCAGGAGCACATCACGGGGGATGCCTGGTGGACGAGCTACCAGCCCGTCTCGTACGACCTCGACTCGCGCCTGGGCACAGAGGCGGAGTTCGCCGACATGGTCGCGCGCTGCGATGCGGCGGGCGTCGACGTCATCGCCGACGCGGTCATCAATCACATGGCCGGCATCGAGTCGGGAACGGGCACGGGCGGCACGGCGTTCACGCACTACTCCTACCCCGGCCTCTACGAGGACGGCGACTTTCACCACTGCGGCCTGACCGCCGACGACGACATCGCCGACTATTCGTCCCGCGAGCAGGTGCAGACGTGCGAGCTGGTGAACCTCGCCGACCTCGACACGTCCTCGGCATCCGTCCGGCAGACGATCGACGGGTACCTGACGCACCTGCTCGACCTCGGCGTCGCGGGCTTCCGCATCGACGCCGCCAAGCACATGGCCGCGGAGGACGTCGAGGCGATCGTGTCGGCACCGCCCGAGGGCACCGTCATCATGAGCGAGGTGATCCGCGGGGCGGGCTCGGAGCCCATTCAGCCCGAGGAGTACACGGGCTTCGGTGAGGTGTTCGAGTTCCAGTACGCGCGCGACCTCGGTCCGGGCCTGAAGGCGGGGGTCGTCACCGATCCGGAGCTCGGCGACGAGCGCCCGCTGCACGTGCCGTCCGAGAGCGCCGTGGTCTTCATCGACAACCACGACACCGAACGCGGCGAGGCATCCCTCACGTACCGCGACGGCGGCCTCTACCTGATTGCGAACGCGCTCATGCTCGCCGACGACTACGGCACTCCCGTCGTCTTTTCGGGCTACGCCTTCACCGACCGCGACGCAGGACCGGCGCAGGATGCCTCGGGGCGCGCGCTCGGGTGGGACTGCGCCGGGGTGAGCGGGCCGAAAGACTCCTACGCCGACGGCGAGGGCATCTGCACCGAGGCGTGGACGGCGATCGCGGGCCTCCTCGAACTTCGCCGCTTTGCCGGCGACGCGCCCCGCCTCGCGGGTGTCTCCGACGGCGACGTGTACGGGTTCGAGCGTGACGGACGGGCGCTTCTGCTCGTGAACCCGTCGGGTGAAGATGCCGACGCCACCATTCCCGCCGGCCTTCCCGACGGCGAGTACTGCGACGTCGTCTCGGGCGGTGCCGGCGCTGCCTCGGCATCCGGCTGCGCGGGCGCGACCGTCACGGTGTCGGGCGGCGAAGTCACGACGACGGTGCCTGCCGACGGCGCGGTCGCCATCCACGTCGGGGCGCGCCGGTGACCGCTCGGCGGTAGACTGGAACCACAACTGAGGGGCTCTGTCACGCGGTCGCGTGCAACCACGTCGCATCTCGCCGACGTCGGAGTCGGCACCTACCCGGAGGTCCTCTCATGATGGATGCCGCACGCCGCCCGCACCACGACGGCTCGCCCCTGTACGTCTCGCATGCCGCACCCGCGATCGGCGACGACGTCGCCGTCCGCCTGCGCGTCCCCGTGTCGCCGCGCGGGGGCTACGGCCCGGTCGAGCGCGTCCTCGTCCGCTCGAACCCCGATCACGAACCGGCGTGGGTCGAGGCGTCCCGCGACGGCGCGGTCGACGGGTGGGAGTGGTGGACGGCACGCATCGTCGTCGCGAACCCCCGGCACGGTTACCGGTTCCACTTGGTCCTCGCCGACGGGCGCGTCGAGATCCTGAACCAGGCCGGCCTCACCGACATCGACGCGCTCGACGGGCAGGACTTCGCCCTCGTCGCCGAGAACGCGCCGCCCGCCTGGATGGAGGACACGATCCTCTACCAGATCTTCCCCGACCGCTTCGCGCGCTCGGCCGCGGCGGATGAGCGGCCCACGCCCGCGTGGGCGATCCCCGCGGCGTGGGACGAGCCGCTCGACCCGGTGCACCCCGGGCGGGGCCACCAGTTCTACGGCGGCGACCTCGACGGCGCCGCCGAGAAGCTCGACCACCTCACCGCTCTCGGGGTCACGGCGCTCTACCACACGCCGATCTTCCCCGCGGAGTCGAACCATCGCTACGACGCCTCGCGCTTCGACGCCATCGACCCCGTCCTCGGCGGCGACGACGCATACCGCCGGCTCATCGAGGCGGCGCACGCCCGGGGCATCCGGATCATCGGCGACCTCACGACGAACCACTCCGGCATCGCGCACGAGTGGTTCCGCGCCGCGCACCGCCATCCCGAAGCTCCCGAGAGCGCGTTCTACTACTTCCACGACGACGCGAACGAGACGTACGAGACGTGGCTCGACGCCGACACGCTGCCGAAGTTCGACTGGTCGAGCGACGAGCTGCGTCGCCGCTTCGTCGACGGTGAGGGCTCGGTCGTCGCCCGGTGGTTGCAGCCGCCGTACGGGATCGACGGGTGGCGCATCGACGTCGCGAACATGACCGGCCGCCTCGGCCGGATCGACCACAACGCCGAGGTCCGTCAGGCGCTCCGGCAGACGATGATCGACGTGAATCCCGAGACGCTGCTGCTCGCGGAGTCGACGAACGATGCGGCATCCGATCTGCAGGGCGACGCGTGGCACGGCGGCATGACGTACCCGGCCTTCACCCGCGGCGTGTGGGCGTGGCTGGCCGACCCGCGGCGCATCCCGCACTACGGCTTCCACGGCGAGCTCAGCGAGGACATGTGGTTCTTCGGGCTGCCGACCGGGATGCCGCGGTACAGCGCACGCCAGTTCGTGGACCAGTTCCGCCGGTTCACGAGCCAGATCCCGTGGCGTGTGCAGCGCGGAACGATGTCGGCCCTCGACACGCACGATACCGCACGCTTCGCGACGTATGCGTCCCCGGGCGCCGTGCCCCTCGCCCTCGGGCTGTCGATGACGCTCCCCGGCATCCCGGTCGTCTACGCGGGAGACGAGTTCGGTCTCGAGGCCGTCGACGGTGAGATGAGCCGGACCCCGATCCCCTGGGAGCGTGCCGGCGAGCCCGAGGTCGCGGAGCGCATCGCGCTGTACCGCGACCTGATCGCGCTGCGACGCGGGCACTCGGCGCTGTCGACGGGAGGCCTCCGGTGGCTCCACGTCGACGATAACGCCGTCGTGTTCGTGCGCGAGAGCGCCGACGAGAGCGTCCTCGTCGTCGCGACGCGGGGCGGGGTGGATGCCGTGATCCCTGCGCCGCTGATCGTGGGCGCGGATGCCGCGCAGTCGCTGTTCGGCGAGGCATCTGTGAGCGTCGAGCCGGACGGCGCCGTGCGCGTGCGTGCCGAGGGCACGGCGTTCGCCGCGTTCGCCCTCCCCGGCGTCTCGGCGCCGCCCGCGTCCACCGCGTCGGAGGACCTCGACCCCGAGGCCTTCACCGCCCTCGGCGCCCCGCCCGAGTGACCCCGCGGACGCCGTCTCGACTCGCCCCCGGTCACCGAGCGGCGAGCGCCGCCTGGTACAGGTCGCGCGAGCTCAACCCGGTCTGTGCGGCGACCTCTGCCGCGGCATCCTTCAACCGCACGCCCGACGCGACGAGCGCTTGCACCTGCACGAGCGCGTCGTCCGCCGACACTGCGCGGGCGACGGCGCCGCCCACGACGACGACGATCTCGCCGCGGACGCCCTCCGCGGCCCACGCCGCGAGCTCTCCGAGCCCGCCGCGGACGACCTCCTCGTGGAGCTTGGTCAGCTCGCGGCAGACGGCGGCGGGCCGCTCGGCGCCGAACGCGTCCGCCATCGCGGTGAGGGTCTCGGCGAGGCGCGACGGCGCCTCGAAGAAGACCATCGTCCGGGGCTCGGCCGCGAGCGCGCCGAGCGCGCGGCGCCGGTCGCCGCCTTTCCGAGGCAGGAAACCCTCGAAGGTGAACCGGTCGGTCGGCAGCCCGGCGATGGCGAGCGCCGTGACGACCGCGCTCGGTCCCGGGATCGCCGTGACCTCGACGCCCTGCGCGATGGCCTCGGTGACGAGCGCGTATCCCGGGTCGGAGACCGTCGGCATCCCCGCGTCGGAGAGGACGAGCAGATCTTCGTCCCGCGCGCGGGCGACGAGTTCCGCCGCACGCTGGCGCTCATTGTGGTCGTGCAGCGCGATGAGGGTCGGCCGATTGGCGATGTCGAGCGCGCGCAGCAGGCGCTGGGTCGTGCGGGTGTCCTCCGCGGCCACCGCCGTCGCCGATTCGAGGGCCGAAACGAGACGGGCCGACGCGTCCCCGAGGTTCCCGATCGGGGTTGCAGCGAGGATGATCACGGCCCCAGCATAGGCTGGTGCCCGTGACGACGACCGCCCCGCCCCTCCTCCCGGCCGCGCGCGGATCGCGCTACGACCGGTGGCGCGCACGGGTCGCCGCCGACCCTCGCCTCGAGCGCCTCTACGCCTGGCTGGCGCCGACACTCATCACGGCGCTCGCCGGCATCCTGCGCTTCTGGAATCTGGGCCACCCCCACGCCCTGGTCTTCGACGAGACGTACTACGTGAAGGATGCCTGGAGCCAGTGGAACCTCGGCTACGCCGCGCAGTGGCCGGCGGGCGCCGACGCACGCTTCGCCGCGGGCGAGACGGACATCTTCCTCACCGATCCGAGCTTCGTCGTGCACCCCCCGCTCGGCAAGTTCCTGATCGGAGCGGGAATGGCGCTGTTCGGCCCGGAGAACTCCTTCGGCTGGCGCTTCTCGGCGGCGCTGTTCGGCACGGCGCTGGTGCTGCTGCTCTTCCTCTTCGCGAGGACGCTGACGCGCTCGACGGTGTTCGCGAGCGTCGCCGCGTTCCTCCTCGCGATCGACGGACTCGGCATCGTCATGAGCCGGGTGTCGCTGCTCGACATCTTTCTGGCGTTCTTCATCCTGCTCGCGTTCTGGTTCACGGCGCTCGACCGACGACAGGCGCTCGACCGATTGGCCGCCGCGACCGTCGCGCGCAGCGCCGACGGCGAGCCTGTGCCGTGGGGGGCGATCGTCTGGAACCGCCCGTGGGTGATCGCCGCGGGAGCCGCGGCGGGTGCGGCGACGGCCGTGAAGTGGTCGGGCGTCTGGGTGCTCGCCGCCATCGGTCTGTACCTCGTCGTCACCGATGCGCTCGAGCGGCGGCGCCTGGGCGTCACGTTCTGGCCCACGGATGCCGTGCGGCAGGGCCTCGTCTCCTTCGTCCTGCTCGTGCCCGTCGCCCTCGTCGTGTACCTCGCGTCGTGGATCGGGTGGCTCACGAGCGATGGCGGCTACGACCGTCACGCGGCCGACGCGAACCCCGCGACGGGCGTGTTCAGCTGGGTGCCGCTGAGCCTGCAGAGCCTCTGGAAGTACCACCAGACGATCTACAACTCGATGACGAGCATGACCTCGCCGCACAGCTACGAGAGTCCCGCCTGGCAGTGGGCGCTGCTGTGGCGGCCGACCTCGATGTACGCCAATGCCACCGAGAACGGCCAGGGTGGGTGCCCGGCGACAGGCCATGGGGGATGCCTCGAGATCCTCTACTCCATGCCCAACCCGCTCCTCTGGTACGCGTCGATCGCGGCGATGATCTACCTCATCTACCGGTTCGTGCTCGACCGGGACTGGCGGAAGGCACTCGTCCTGGTCGGCATCGCGTCGACGTGGTTGCCGTGGTTCGTGTACCCCGAGCGGACGATCTTCCAGTTCTACACGATCGTCATCTGGCCGTTCCTGCTGCTCGCCCTCACGTTCGCGCTGCGGCAGATCGCGTCGCCGCAGCGTCTCGACGACCCGGCGCCGCCGCTGACCGCCGCGGATGCCGCGGCATCCGTCGCCCGCTCGGTGCGCCGTCGCCTCGTCGGCCAGCGGATCGTGATCGTCTTCCTCGCCGTCGCGGTGCTGCTGTCGATCTTCTGGTATCCGCTGTGGTCGGGCATGCAGGTGCCGTACGAGTTCTACCGCCTGCACAACTGGATGCAGGGATGGGTCTGACGACCTGACAGTGACCGCGCGCGGTTACGATGGAGGGCTATGCCTTCCGCCGAACCCGTGATCTCCTACCCGCCGGAGCTGCCCGTCAGCGCGGCCCGCGGCGAGATCGCGCGCGCGATCGAGGGGCATCAGGTCGTGATCGTCGCGGGCGCGACCGGGTCGGGCAAGACGACGCAGCTGCCGAAGATCTGCCTCGAACTCGGCCGCACGAAGATCGCCCACACCCAGCCCCGGCGGATCGCGGCGCGGACGATCGCCGAGCGCATCGCCGAGGAGCTGCAGGTGCCGCTCGGCGGCGCCGTCGGCTACAAAGTGCGCTTCACCGATCAGGTCTCCGCCGACACGAAGATCGCGCTTCTGACCGACGGCATCCTGCTCAACGAGATCCACCGCGACCGGCTGCTGCGCCGTTACGACACGATCATCGTCGACGAGGCGCACGAGCGCTCGCTCAACATCGACTTCCTGCTCGGCTACCTCGCGCGGATCCTCCCCGAACGCCCCGACCTGAAGGTCATCATCACCTCGGCGACGATCGACCCGGAGAGCTTCGCGCGTCACTTCGCGGATGCCGAGGGCACGCCCGCCCCCATCGTCGAGGTCTCGGGCCGGACGTACCCGGTCGAGATCCGCTACCGCTCCCCCGTCGCCGAGGAGGGCTCGGAAGACGACGTCGACACCCTCCTCGCGGCGCTGCGCGAACTCGACCGCGAGGCCGACGGCGACGTGCTCGTCTTCCTGCCGGGCGAGGCGGAGATCCGCGATGCGATGGATGCCGTCCGCGGCATGTACGCGAAGGACACCCGCCCGACCGAGGTCCTCCCCCTGTACGGACGGCTCTCGGCGGCCGAGCAGCACCGGGTGTTCGAGCCGTCGCGCGTCGCGGGAGTGCGCCGTCGCGTGATCCTCGCGACGAACGTCGCCGAGACGAGCCTGACGGTCGCCGGCATCCGCTACGTGGTGGATGCCGGCACCGCCCGCATCTCGCGGTACAGCGTGCGCTCCAAGGTGCAGCGACTGCCGATCGAGGCGATCTCGCAGGCATCCGCCCAGCAGCGCTCGGGGCGCGCGGGCCGCACCTCCGACGGCATCGCGATCCGGCTGTACTCCGAGGAGGATTTCGCCTCGCGGCCCGAGTACACCGAGCCGGAGATCCTGCGCACCTCGCTCGCCTCGGTCATCTTGCAGATGCTCGCCCTCGGATTCGGCGACATCGAGGAGTTCCCCTTCCTCACGAAGCCCGACAGCCGGGGCGTCAAAGCGGCCTTCGAGCTGCTGACGGAGCTCCGCGCCGTCACCGGCGCGGGCGTGAAGACGGGCACGCGCGAGCGGCGCCTCACGAAGATCGGGCGCGAGATCGCGCGCCTCCCGATCGACCCGCGCTTCGCCCGCATGCTGCTCGAGGCGCGCCGCCTCGACGTCCTCGCGCCCGTCCTCGCGATCGTGGCGGGACTGTCGATCCAGGATGTCCGCGAGCGGCCGTCCGCCGAGGACGGCGCGGCGCGCGAGCAGGCCGACCGGGCGCACGCGCGGTTCGCCGACCCCACGAGCGACTTCCTCACGCTGCTGAACCTCTGGAACCACCTGCAGGAGCAGCAGCGCGATCTCGGCTCGAGCGCGTTCCGGCGCCTGTGCCGCGCCGAGTTCCTGAACTACGTGCGCGTGCGCGAATGGTTCGACGTGCACCGTCAGCTGCGCCAGCTGCTCGGTGTGAAGGGCGCGCCGAGCGAGGTCACCGCCGACCCCGCCCTCGTGCACCGCGCGATCCTCGCGGGGCTCCTCTCCCACATCGGCGTCCTCGACACGCGCTCGACCTCCAAGACCAAGCCCGGTGACAAGCGCAAACCCCTCGCCGCCTACCGCGGCGCACGCGGAGCGAACTTTGCGATCTTCCCCGGATCGGCCCTGCGCAAAGCGTCCCCTGACGCCGTCATGGCCGCCGAGCTCGTGGAGACCTCGCGCCTGTACGGCCGCACGGTCGCCGCGATCGACCCCGCGTGGGCGGAGGAACCCGCAGGAGACCTCGCGCACCGCACGCTCAGCGACCCGCACTGGTCGAAGGATGCCGGCGCCGCCGTCGCCGCGGAGAAGGTCACGCTCTTCGGCGTCGAGATCATCCCGCGCCGGCGCGTGCAGCTCGCCCGCATCGACCGCGATCAGGCGCGCGAGCTGTTCCTCCGCCACGCGCTCGTCGACGGCGAGTGGAACGTCCAGTACCTCGACAAGAAGCTGACGGCGTTCGAGCGGCGGAACCTGGAGCTGCGCCGACGCCTCGAGAAGGTCGAGGAACGCGAGCGTCGGCGCGACATCCTCGTCGGCGACGAGGCCGTCTTCCGCTTCTACGACGCGCGCATCCCGCCGGACGTCGTCGACGTGCGCTCCTTCGAGGCGTGGTGGCGAGAGGCATCCGCGCGCACCCCGCGCCTGCTGGACATGTCGGAGGCCGATCTGCTCGACGCCTCGTCGCGCACCGACGAGAGCGCCTTCCCGGGACGCTGGGAGCAGGGCGACCAGACGCTCTCGCTCGCCTACCGCTTCGAGCCGGGCGACCCGGAAGACGGCGTCAGCGTCGTCGTGCCGCTGCCGCTTCTCGCGGCGCTCCGCCCCGACGGGTTCGACTGGCAGGTGCCCGGGCTCCGCGCGGAACTGATCACGGCGCTCCTGCGCGCGCTGCCGAAGAGCATCCGGCGGCACGTCGTCCCCGCCGCGGACTGGGCCGCGAAGCTCGGCGACGAGCTCGCCGGCGATGGTCCCGAGCACCACCGGGGCCTCCCCACGCAGTCGCTGACCGCAGCCCTCGCCGCGCGCATCCAGCGCGTCGCCAATCAGCCCGTGACCGCCGCCGACTTCGAGCTCGAACGGGTACCGCCGCACCTGCTCGTGACCTTCCGCGCCGTCGACCACCGCGGGCGCACGGCCGGCACTTCGCGCGACCTCGCCGACCTGCAGGCCCGGCTCGCGGGCCGGGCGCGCGAGCCGGTCGCCCGCACGCTCACGCGCGAGCCGCGACCGACCGACCGGGTCGCGGCGGCGCGCACGCCGGGCAGCAGCCCCGCTCCCGTCAACCCCGCCGGCCCGGCGCTGACCGAACGCACCGGTCTCACGACGTGGGACCTCACCGCGCTGCCCGAGGAACTGCCGGCCGTCATCGACACGAAGGTCGCCGGCGGCGTCGTCCGCGGCTACCCGGCGCTCGTCGACGAGAAGGATGCCGTCGCCCTCCGCATCGAGGCGACGCCCGAGCGTGCCGCGCGCCTCACCCACGCGGGCGTGCGACGGCTGCTCCTGCTCGCCGTGCCCTCGCCGGCCGCGTACGTCCTCGATCACCTCACGGCGGCCGAGAAGCTGTCGCTCGCGGCATCCCCCTATCCGTCGGCGAAGGCGCTCATCGAAGACGCGCGCGTCGCCGTCGCCGACGCCGTGCTCGCGCGCGTCGCACCGGACGGCGTGCGCACGGCCGCGCAGTTCGCCGCGGCGCGCGACGCGTTCTCAGCCTCCGTCGTCGACGACCTCTTCCAGGCCGTGTCGCTCACGGCCCGCATCCTCACGGCACAGCGCGACGTCGAACGGGCGATCAAGGGTCAGAACTCGATGACCCTCCTCGCCGCGCTCGGCGACACCAAGTCCCAGCTCGCGGGACTCATCCACCCCGGATTCGTCTCGCAGACGGGCCTCGCCCGCCTCGCGCATCTCCCCCGCTACCTGCAGGGCGCGCTCCTGCGCGTGCAGACACTCGCCGATGCCCCCGGACGCGACCGGCAGCGGCTGACGGAATACGAACGCGCCGCCGCAGCGTACACGGATGCCGGCGGCACGATCCCCGCCGGCTCCGATGCCGCGCCCGGCCTCGCCCACGCGCGGTGGCTTCTCGAGGAGTACCGCGTGAGCCTGTTCGCCCAGCAGCTCGGCACCGCCGAACCCGTCTCGCTGCCGCGCATCGTGAAGGCGCT
Source organism: Microbacterium sp. bgisy203 (assembly GCF_057706945.1). Classification (NCBI taxonomy): domain Bacteria; kingdom Bacillati; phylum Actinomycetota; class Actinomycetes; order Micrococcales; family Microbacteriaceae; genus Microbacterium; species Microbacterium sp. bgisy203. The sequence continues at coordinate 645,918 of NZ_JBYIPF010000001.1, forward strand.
CGCCGAAGCGCGCTGACCTACCCACCCCACTGGTCGGCACTGCCCGGGAAGAATCCCGAGTCCGTAGTGTTGACCCCACTATGAGCACCGCGATCACCTACACCGCCGTCGGAGGACCCGAGGTCCTCACCGCCACCGAGATCGACACCCCTGCCGCCGGCGCGGGCGAGGTCGCCGTTCGCATCGAGGCCGTCGGCGTCAACCCGATCGACGCGAAGCTCCGCTCCGGAAAGCGCCCGTCGCCGCCCATCACCGCACCGCGCGGCGTCGGTTCGGATGCCGCGGGCGTCGTGACCGCCGTCGGCGAGGGCGTCGAAGGCTTCCGCGTGGGAGATACCGTCGTCGTCTTCGGCGCGACCGGCGCCTACGCGACCGACCTCGTCACCACCCCCGAGCACCTCGAGCCGCGTCCGCCGCAGGTGTCCGCGGCTCAGGGCGCGGCCCTCGGCGTTCCCGTCGGCACGGCCTACCAGACCGTCCGCTCGCTCGCTGTCGGCGCCCACGACACGGTGCTCGTCCACGGCGGGTCGGGGTCGGTCGGCCAGGCCGTCATCCAGTTCGCCGTCCTCGCCGGAGCACGCGTCATCGCAACGACGAGCGACCGCCGCGCCGCGCGCGTCGCCGAGCTCGGTGCGACGCCGATCCCCTACGGCGACGGCGTCGTCGCGCGCGTGCGAGAGCTCGCGCCCGACAGTGTCACGGTCGCGATCGACCTCGCGGGCACCGACGAGGCGCTCGCTCAGTCGATCGAGCTCGTCGCCGACAAGACCCGCATCGCGACCCTCGTGCGCGGCGCCGATGCGGCGGGTCTCGGCATCCGCGCCTTCATGGGCGGCAGTCCCGTGCCCCTCACCGCGGCGGAGCAGGCGTGGCGAGCCGAGGCGATGCCCGTGACCATCGCCCTGATGGCGGCCGGCGCCTTCTCGGTCGACCTCGGCCCGGAGCTGCCTCTCACCGACGCCGCCGAGGCGCATCGCCTCGTCGAGGCGGGCACCGACGGGAAGATCGTTCTCGTCCCCTGAGCGGCGCCGGGTGTCGACGCCGGGTGTCCGCGGGTCAGCTCGCCCGCACGAGATCGCGGTAGAACCCGATCCCGGCGAGCCACGAGTCGACGCGGATGCGCTCGTTGTGCGCGTGCAGCGCCTCGCGCTCGGACGGCGTCAGGTGGAACGGCGTGAAGCGGTAGACGTGCGATGAGATCGCCGTGAACCAGCGACTGTCGCTCGCGCCCAGCTGGATGTACGGGGTGGTCACGACGTCGCCTCCGAGGGAGCTCGCCACCGCTCCTGCGATCCGGCGCCACGGTTCGCCGCGCCACGGCGACACGGGCGACGGGTCGGATCCGTGCCGCACCTCGATCTCCACCTCGGGGTCGGCGATCACGCGGCGGACGCGCGCCGCGGCGCCGTCGACCGTGTCGCCGGTCAGCAGCCGGATGTTGAGCGAGGCCTGCGCCCGCGTGGCGAGGACGTTCTCGCCGGGCGCGCCGGAGAGCTCCGTCGCCACGACCGTCGTCCGCACCATCGCGTTCATCTCGGGCCCGAGGAACGGGAACACCTTCGCGAGGAGGGGCCCAGTGAGCCGGAGGTTCCCGAACACCCACCCGAGGGCCCCGTCCGTGTGCGGGGCGACGGTCGCGAAGAGGGCGCGGACCGGCGGAGTGATCCGCGTGGGGAACGGATGCCTCCGCAGCCGATCGATGGCCCGTGCGAGCCGGGCGGTCGCGGGCATGGCGGGCGGCGTCGAGGCGTGCCCCCCGGCCTCACGGGCCGTGAGGATGATCGTCATGACGCCGCGTTCGGCAACGCCCACCATGGCGGTCTGAGTCGCAACGCCCGGCACGGCGCCGTCGACGACCGCGCCGCCCTCGTCGAGGACGAGCCCGGGTGTCACGCCGCGCTGCGCCAGCGCCGCGACGATCGCCCGCGCGCCGCCGCCGGCGGTCTCCTCGTTGTGCCCGAAAGACAGGTAGACGTCGCGCGCAGGGGTGAAACCCTCGGCGACGAGATGCTCGATCGCCTCCATGATCGCGACGAGTGACCCCTTGTCGTCGATCGCGCCGCGCGCATGGATTGCGGCATCCGCCCCCGCGCCGACGATCTCGGCGGCGAACGGGTCGTACTCCCACTCCTCGGGCTTCACCGGCACGACGTCCAGATGCGCCATGAGGACAAGCGGGTCGGCCTGTGACAGCCCTTCCCAGCGGTACAGGAGCGAGTGCCCGTCGATCACCTCGCGCGTGAGCACCTCGTGGGTGCGGGGGTAGAGCCGCTCGAGCGCCGTGCGGAACTGCTCGTAGGCCTGCCAGTCGATGATCGACTCATCGGCGTGCGACACGGTGGGAATCCGGAGGAGTTCACGGAAACGATCGAGGGCGGCACGATCTTCGTCGGCGGGAGTGCTCACGCATCGAGACTAGGCGCTCGACGGCACGGGTCCGAACGGCACCGCGACGGCACTGCTCGGTAGGCTCGAGGCATGAGCGACAGCGGCACACACAGCATCCGATGGGGCATCCTCGCGACGGGCGGCATCGCCCACGCGTTCACGCAAGACCTGCGCACCGCGGGCCTCGACATCGCGGCGGTGGGCTCGCGCCGCGCCGACTCCGCACGGGAGTTCGCGGAGCAGTACGGCATCCCGCGCGCGCACGGCTCCTACGAAGACCTCGTCGCCGATCCGGACGTCGACATCGTCTACGTCGCCTCCCCGCACAGCCACCACGCGGCGCACGCCCTGCTCGCCCTCGAGGCGGGCAAGAACGTCCTCATCGAGAAGGCCGTGACGCTGGATGCCGCGGAGGCGATCGCGATCCGCGATGCCGCCGCCGAGCGCGGACTCCTCGCGATGGAGGCGATGTGGACGCGCTACCTGCCGCACATGGTGCGGATCCGCGAACTCGTCGCCTCCGGGGCGCTCGGCGAGGTGCGCACGGTCATCGCCGATCACACCCAGCGGATCACCGACGACCCGAACCACCGCCTGAACGCGCTCGAGCTCGGCGGCGGCGCGCTGCTCGACCTCGGCATCTATCCGGTGTCGTTCGCGGTCGACATCCTCGGCCCCGCGACCGACGCGCGGGCGCTCGGGCGTCTGGGTGAGACGGGAGCCGACACCGAGGCGTCGATCGCGCTCCGCCACCCCTCGGGCGCGGTCTCCTCGATCGCGACGAGCTCGCGCGCAGCGGGGCCGAACACCGCACACGTCGTCGGCACCGAGGCTCGCATCGACATCGACCGGGTCTGGTACACGCCGACCTCGTTCCGCCTCGTCGGGCCGGACGGCGATGTCCGCGAGGAGTACATCTCCCGCATCGAGGGGCGCGGCATGCAGTTCCAGGCGCTCTACGCCGAAGAGCTGCTGCGCGCCGGGCGCACCGACGGCGACATCCTGCCCTTCGCGGAGTCGGTCGCGATCATGCAGACCCTCGACGACATCCGCGCGCAGCTCGGCGTCGTCTACCCGAACGCATCCGACAGGAGCCAGTGACCGTGCCCGACCTGCAGAACCCCCGCGTCGCCGTCTACCTCGACTTCGACAACATCGTGATGAGCTGGTACGACCGGGTGCACGGACGGAACGCCTACGCCGGTGACCGGCAGAAGATCATCGCCGACCCCGACGAGCCCGAGATCGCCCGGAAGCTCAAGGAGGCGACGATCGACGTCGGCGCGATCATCGACTACGCCGCGTCGTTCGGCACGCTGGTCCTCACACGCGCCTACGCCGACTGGTCCTCGCCCGTGAACGCGTTCTACCGCTCGCAGCTCGTCGCGCGCGCCGTCGACCTCGTCCAGCTCTTCCCCGCCGCCGCCTACGCGAAGAACGGCGCCGACATCCGCCTCGCGGTCGACACTGTCGAGGACATGTTCCGCCTGCCCGACCTCACGCACGTCGTGATCGTCGCCGGAGACAGCGACTACGTCCCGCTCGCGCAGCGCTGCAAGCGGCTCGGCCGGGTCGTCGTGGGCGTCGGGGTCGCCGGGTCCACGGCGAAGTCGCTCGCCGCGGCGTGCGACCAGTTCGACTCCTACGACTCGCTCCCCGGCGTGGTGCCGCCGGCATCCACCGCCCCGAAGAAGGCGGATGCCGCGGCATCCGCACCCGCCTCCGGGGCGCGCCGGCGCAAGAAGGCCGAAGATCCCTCGGCCGACCTCCTCCGTCGCGCGCTCATCCTCGAGCGCGAGCGCACCGACGAGGAGTGGGTGCACCTGTCGGCAGTGAAGAACCTGCTCAAGCGCATGGACCCGTCCTTCAGCGAGAAGGCGCTCGGACACCGATCGTTCTCCGATTTCGTGAAGGCCCACCCCGACGTCGCCGACATCGACGAGTCGACGAACATCGTCCGCGTGCGCCTGCACACCGACACGCCCGCGACCTCCTCCTGACTCCCGCGGGGCGCTCGTCTCGGTCTCTCCTGTGCGCGCCCGCACAGGGAGTGTGCAGGCGTGGGTCTTGTACCTGAATCACGTTTCAGGTACCGTCACTCATCGGCACTCCCCCTGTGCCACTTCGCGCTCTACAAGGAGGTATCAGCGCATGGCTACAGCCACACCCCCCGACAGCGTTTACGCAGAGTACAAAGAGTCGAGTCTGCGTCGCGTCGTCACCGCGGCGATGGCCGGGACGATCGTCGAATGGTACGAGTTCTTCCTCTACGCCACCGCCGCAACCCTGGTCTTCGGCCTCATCATGTTCCCGCCGTCCGACGACCCCTACGCCGGCATCATCGCGGCGTTCGTCACCTACGCGGTCGGCTTCGTCGCGCGCCCGCTCGGCGGCATCGTGTTCGGCCACTTCGGCGACAAGTACGGACGCAAGAAGCTCCTGCAGGTCGCGATCGTGCTCGTCGGCGTCGCGACGTTCCTCATGGGATGCCTCCCGACGTTCCAGCAGGTCGGCTACCTCGCGCCCATCCTCCTCGTCGTCCTCCGCTTCGCGCAGGGCTTCGCGGTCGGCGGCGAGTGGGGCGGGGGCGTGCTGCTGGTCGCCGAGCACTCCCCCGACAAGTCGCGCGGCTTCTGGTCGTCGTTCCCCCAGGCGGCGGTACCGATCGGCAACCTGATCGCGACGATCGTGCTGCTCGTGCTGAACTGGTCGCTCCCGGCCGACGCCTTCCTCGCCTGGGGCTGGCGCGTCGCGTTCTGGCTCTCGGTCGTGATCGTCGCGATCGGGTACTACATCCGCACGAAGGTCTCCGACGCCCCGATCTTCCTCGAGGCGCAGGAGGAGGTGCAGGCCAAGGAGCACGTCAGCTACGGCGTGTTCGAGGTCATCAAGCGCTACCCCCGCGGTGTCGTGACGGCGATGGGCCTGCGCTTCGCGGAGAACATCATGTACTACCTCGTGGTGACGTTCTCGATCGTGTACCTGCAGAAGTACCTCGAGATGGACACGGCCTCCGTGCTCGCGATGATCGCGATCGCCCACGTCGTGCACATGATCGTGATCCCGATCGTCGGTCGCCTCGCGGATGTCGTGGGACGCAAGCCGGTCTACACGATCGGCACGATCGGCGCGGCTGCGTGGGGCTTCATCGCCTTCCCGATGTTCAACACGAAGGAACCGGTCATCATCATCCTGGCGATCTGCCTGGGCCTGGTGATCCACTCCTTCATGTACGCGCCGCAGCCGGCGATCATGGCCGAGATGTTCCCGACGCGCATGCGCTACTCGGGCGTCTCGATCGGCTACCAGGTCACGTCGATCGTCGCGGGCTCGCTCGCACCGATCATCGCGACGGCGCTCCTGTCGGCGTACGCGAGCTACGTACCAATCGCCGTGTATCTGGCGATCGCCGCGGCCATCACCCTCGTCGCCGTGATCTCCATGCGGGAGACGAAGGGCATCTCGCTGCGCGAGCTCGACCGGGTCGACCGCGAGCGTCTCGCCGCCGAGACCGGCACCGTCACGGTCGACGCGAAGGCCGAGGCGAAGAGCTGACCGCTCGGCGCTGACACCCGCACAGAGGGGACCGGATGCCTCGGCATCCGGTCCCCTTCTCAGGTCCGCTCGCCGTGCCCGCCGGTGTATCGGGCGGGGCGGTCGTCAGGCCATGAACGGGGGTACCTGATGAAGCCGTTCGAGAAGCGCGAGCTCGTCGAGCGGCTCGACCGGTACGTGCGGTTCCGGAACCTCGTGAGCGGCGACCACGCGCTGCGGCAGGGCGACGTGGACCGCGCTCTCGCCGTGCTGGCAGACGCCGCGCGGGCGAGCGTATCGCGCTCGGTGACCGAACAGGTCGTCCTCGACGCGCTCGGCGACGACGAGGCGTCGTCGACGGAGATCGCCGACCGCGCCGGGGTGTCGCGGGCGACCGCACAGCGTCACCTCTCGGCGCTCGCCACCCGCGGACAGGTCGAGGTGCGCCTCCGGTACGGCTCGACCGGCCGCCCGGAGCACCTCTACGCGGCGGTGCGCTGACGCCCGCCATGCCGCCATGTGGGCGGGATCGGCGTCACTCGCGTGGTGGGCAGATCAGTCGCGGGTCGACCAGAGCGCCCACGCGACCAGCAGCGGTTGGAAGAAGAGGCGCACGATCCGCTTCTGGTCGGTGTCGAGACCGAACGCCGAGCGATGCTTCACCGCCTGCTCGATGTTGCCCGGGAAGACGGCGACGAAGAACGCCGCGAGGATGTTCCCGATCCGGCGTCGCTCTTTCGGCAGAGCGACGAGAGCCGCACCGAGCATGATCTCGACGGCCCCCGACGCGACGACGACGCCGTCGGTGTCGATCGGCAGGAGGTCGGTCACGGCGTCGGGCACCTGCGCCTGGAAGTCCTTCCGCGCCCAGAAGAGGTGACTCAGGCCGGCGAATACCATGGCGCCGCCGAGCAGCCACCGCGCGAATGTCTTCATGTGTCCAGTGTGCCCGTGCTGACCCCTCGGCGTCTCCCCCTTGCGCGCCGCCTCGGCGGCACTAACCGCTCCGCTTCAGGCGCACCCGCACGCGCCCCGGCGCCCCCACTGCACGGCACGCGCCCCGCGCACGAACCCGCACCCCGTGCCCCCGTGCCCCGGCGCCCCCACTGCACGGCACGCGCCCCGCGCACGAACCCGCACCCCGTGCCCCCGTACCCCCGCGCCCCGCGCACGAACCCGCCCGCCCTCACGCTGCCGCTTCGGGCATCCGCGCCGACGTCGCCGCCGCAGGTCGTGGCGTGCGCGCGGCATCCACGTGCGGGGGTGGGATGAGCCACACCGCCGCCGCGATCCCTGGCCCGTCGATCCGAATCTCCCAGCCCTGATCGTGGATCAGATGATGACACGCGTCGCAGAGCAGGCATCCGTTCGCGGCGTCTGTTCGTCCGCCGTGCGACCACCAGTCGATGTGGTGCACCCGCGATCTTCCCGGCGGGGCGCCGCACCCGATGCATCCGCCGTCGCGTGTCGTGATCGCGCGCTTCTGCGCCGTCGTGAACAGCCTCTTCTCCCGCCCCCAGTCGAGGATCTCCGACTCACCGCCGAGGACCGCGGGAATGACGCCGCCGCCCGCCGCCATCCGCCGCACCGTCGAGATACACACCGGCTGGTCGATGCCGTCGATCAGCCCGACACCCGCGCCGGACTGGAGGTCGTCGAAGGCGACGCGCACCACGACGGTCGCGCCGGGCAACGTCTGATTCGTTGCCGTGCACCCCGAGTAGTGCGCGCAGATCGCGATCAAGGCGTCGGCCTGCATCTCCGGGATGGGACGCGGCGGGAGACCGTTGCCCCTCGTCTCGGCATCGCGCTGTCGATGGAGTTCGGCCGTGACCATCGCGTCGACGAGGTTCAGCACCACCGCGCCGCGACTCGGGTCGAAGAATCCCTTCAACGTCACGCCGCCCGAGGCATCCTGCCGCGCGGAGAGGAACGTGCGGGCGCGCAGATCCTCCTCCTTCGGCGCGACGCCGTCGGGATCGAGGTGCGCCTCCATGCGCACGAGCAATCGCTGCAGCGACGGCAGATCCAAGCCCGGAGCTTGCGCGGCGAGATGCTCCTCGGCCTCGTCGAGGCGCGAAGAGCCCACCCGTTGCTCGACTCCATCGAGCATGCGGATGATCGCCGCGGCCGCATCGCGCCCGATCCGCCCGGACGCGACCCCGGCGCCGACGTGCGGATGCCGGGCTGGCGCGGCCTCGCCGGAGAGGCGCAACTGTGGCACGGTCGCCGCGCCGACGTCGATGAGCTTCGACGCCTCTCCCGTCGTGGTGCCGAGCGTCGTGGCGAGCATCACGGTCGCGTTGCGATGCCCCTGCCGCTTGGCGAGGGAATCGGCTCCCAGTTCGGGTCGTGACTGCCGCGAGATCTCCGAGGCCACCTGCACAGCGGCGGCATCCACCAGGCGCCGCACCTGCCCGACCAGCCGGTTCATCTCGACGAGTCTGCCCGCCTCGCACCCCTCGACATGCTCATCGGGCCACACGCCCGCGAGAGCGGCGACCGCGTCGGTCAGCGCATCGACAGGGGAACTCATGTTCCCATATTAGGGGCTATGTGCGGCTCTGGCTAGTATCTTTCTTCGCAGAAATCATCGATAGAGTGAAGGAGTGAGTACCGGTGCACCTCCCCCGATCCGACGGCTGCCGGATGGCACCGTCAAACAGCTCGGCCCCCTCACGGGCACCCGGGTATGGACGGTTCCGGGCCGCGCGAACCGCCCGCTCGCCGCGGCGCGCACCGAGCCGCGGCACCTCGCGCCGGGCGAGTCGGACCGGCTCTGTGCGTTCTGCGTCGATCGCCAGCTCGAGACGACCCCCGAAAAGGTCCGCCTGGTCGGGCCGGATTTCACCCCCATCACCCATGTGCCGCCCGCACGGCTGCGCGACACGACCCCCGAGTTCCGGCGGTTCGGCAACCTCTTCGAGATCGTCTCGGCCGAGTATTGGCGTGAGAACCACGGCTTCCGTCAGCCGTCGACGATCGTCGAATGGGCGCGCGAATACCTGTCGACCGCCGAGGGTCGCGCGCACATCGCGGCGCTCGCCGACATCCGCGCCGCCGCCTCGGGAGTGGCGGTGTCGCTCGAGGAGGCGGCTCTCGATCTCCTCGGCGGCTCGCACGACGTCATCGTCGCCCGGAGGCACGTGCTCGACGGTGCCACGACCGACGATCAGCTCGCCTCGTCGGGCACGCTCACCCCCGACGAGCACGCCGCCTACACCGCCTTCACGGTGCGCTCCCTCGCCGAGATCCAAGCGGCACAGCCCCACGCGGCGTACGTCGCGGTGTTCCAGAACTGGCTGCGCCCGGCGGGTGCATCGTTCGAGCACCTGCACAAGCAGCTCGTCGCGATCGACGAACACGGGCCCCAGGTCGACCACGAACTGCGCCTGCTGAGCCACGACCGGCTCCTCTACCAGCATGAGATCGCCGATCTCGCGGTCGCCGAGGGGCTCGTCGTCGCGGCGACCGACGGCGCGGTCGCCTTCGCGGGCGTCGGCCACCGATATCCCACGCTCGAGGTCTACTCGACCTCGACGGCGAACCTGCCCCAAGAGCACTCGCCCGCCGGCATCCGCGCCGTCTCCGACCTCGTCCACGCGCTGCACGCCGCCACAGGCCCCCTCGTGCCGACGAACGAGGAGTGGCACTACCGCCCGCCCGGTGCCCCATGGCCGATGCCGTGGCGCATCATGCTGAAGTGGCGCGTCTCGACACCTGCCGGCTTCGAGGGCGGCACGAAGATCTACGTCAACACGATCGACCCGTGGGAGCTGCGCCGCCGCACCGTCGCCGAGCTCGAACGCCTGCAGGCCGAGGGACTCATCGCCCCCGGCATCCGCGTCGGCGACGCGTGCACGCCCGAAGACGCTCACCTGCGCTACGCCGAATCCGACGACGGCGCCGCGCCCGACGACCCGGACGGGGAATGGTGACCTTCCCCTTCGAACGCCTCCGCCGCTTCCCCGACATCGAGGGCGCGGGGCTCGTCGCATCGGATGCCGCAGATCGTCTCATCCTCGACGAGTCGGCCGCCGCACGCGCAGGCATTCGCGCGGGAGACACCGTGGTCATCAGCGACGCGTACGGCGCCCTTGCTCTCGGCGCCGCCTGGGACGCCGGGGCCGGCGACGGCGCGGAACGGATCCGCGTACATCAGGACGCGCTCACGGGCGAGCGCGCGCTCGCAGAGAACGCGGCCCGCCTCGATCTGGAGGGCCGTGTGGTCTCGCTCGCGGAGCTCGACGCCTCGCTCCTCCGGGGCGCGCGGCTCGTCCTCCTCCGCCTGCCGCGCTCGCTCGACACGCTGCGCGACATCGCCGGCCTCATCGCCGCGCACGCCGACCGCGACGTCGTCGTCTACGCCGGCGGTCGCATCAAGCACATGAGCGTCGCCATGAACGACGTGCTCGCCGAGGCGTTCGACCGTGTGGACGTCACGCACGCCCGCCAGAAGTCCCGCGTGCTCGTCGCCCGCACACCTCGCGTGGGGTGGGAGCCGGTGCCGGCGGCAGGCCGCGACGAGGGCGTCGAACTGCGCGCATTCGGCGGTACCTTCGGCGGGGCCCGGCTCGATCACGGCACCCGGCTCCTCCTTGCACACCTTCCCGCCGACCTTGCGGGAGGCGCGGCCGACGACCCGCTCGTCGACCTGGCGTGCGGCAACGGCTCCGTCGGCGCGTGGCTTGCGCTGCGGCATCCTGCCGCCGAGATCTGGTCCAGCGACCAGTCGGCATCCGCCGTCGCGTCCGCGCGGGCGACCGCCGACGCGAACGGTGTGGGCGACCGGATGCGCGTCGTGCGCGACGACCTGCTCACGCTCCGCCCCGACGCGTCGGCGTCGTTCGTCGCGCTGAACCCGCCGTTCCACTCCGGCGCCGCGGTGACCGACCAGATCGCCCCGCGGATGTTCGCCGACATCGCCCGCGTGCTCCGCCCGGGCGGTGAGCTCTGGTGCGTGTGGAACTCGCCGCTCCGCTACCGGCCCGCACTGGAGCGCATCATCGGCCCGACGCGACAGGTCGCCCGCGACGCTCGATTCACCGTGACGGTGTCGACGCGCCGCTGACGGCGGCGCCGGCGGCTGCGGATCAGTCGCCCGACGTCGACCAGACCGCCCACGCGACGAGCACCGGCTGCAGGAACAGGCGCACGAGGCGCTTCGTGTCGGTGTCGAGCCCCGGGGCGTCACGCTTCTGCTGCCACTGGTAGACGTTGCCGGGGAACACCGCGACGAAGAAGGCCGCGACGGCGAAGCCGATCCGGCGCTTCTCCTTCGGCAACAGCACGAGCCCGAGCGCGAGCATGATCTCGACGACACCCGAGGCGACGACGATCGTGTCCTTGTCGGTGCGCAGCAGCGTCGTCGCCCACGGCGGGACGACGATACGGAAGCCGCGGCGGCCCGACGGCGTGAGGTGACCGACGCCGGCAGCGCCGAGCAGGAGCGCCAGCAGCCATCGCGCGACGGCGCGCATCAGACGATCCCCGCACGGATGCCGTCGAGTGACGCGGCGACGTTCGGCAACCGCTGCGAGAGCGCCCCGTCGAGTTCGAACAGACGGTCGCGCGCCGTCTGGAGCACCAGCGCGCCCTTGGGCGTCACGTGGAGGTCGCTCGCCGCCCCGGCGTGGGCCGTCGCGTCTTCGACGAGCCCGTCGTCGACCAGCGTCCGGACGGCGGTGTGCGCGGACTGCACCGTGATGTGCGAACGGCGCGCCAGCTCGGAGAACGAGATACCCGGCTCGGCGTAGATGTGTCCGAGCAGTCCGAACTTGCGTGTCGTGATGCCAAGGTCACGCAGGATCGCCGACAGCTCGCCCTCCCACATCGCCGACACTGCGAGAAGCGCAATGACGGGGCTGAAGCGCGGGGCATCCTGACTCATGCGCCAATGCTAGTGGGGCCGCGCCGGTGTCGGAGGCGCGGCGTACCGTGATTCGGCGAGCGGCGGCACTCTGTCCCCGCTCAGCTCTTCGGCACCGGCGGTCCGATGATGAGCAGGACCGCGAAGATCGCGACGATCACGACGAGAAGGGCGAGGAAGAGCACCCACGGCCGTCGCAGCAGCCACGCGAGCGGGCGGTCGTACCAGCGCGCATCCGGGGCGTCGGAAGCAGGCTTCGTGCGCCAGGCGCCCTCGAGAAGACCGCGGCGATGCAGCCAGACCTCTGCCGGAACGGTCGCATAGGGGATGACCGCGCTCACGAGCGCCACGATCGTCGGACCGGCCTTCCACCGGTTGTTGAGCGCGACGAGCACGACCGTCGCCCCGTAGGAGAGGAAGACGAACCCGTGGATGCCTCCCCCGATCGTGACGGCCGGCGCCCACCCCGTGGTCGAGCGGACGACGAGCCCCGCGATCAGGAGCGTCCACGACACCGCCTCGGCGAAGGCGAGCGTGCGGAACAGGGTCAGCGGGGAACGGAACATACCTTCAGCATATCTGAAGGATGACGGACGCCCGTCGCCCGGGCGCCGGAAACGACGGATGCCGCGGAGGCGAACCCCCGCGGCATCCGATCGCGTCCGTCACGAAAGACGACGGCTCAGAACTCCCAGTCCTCGTCTTCGGTGGCGACGGCCTTGCCGATGACGTACGACGAGCCCGACCCCGAGAAGAAGTCGTGGTTCTCGTCCGCGTTCGGCGAGAGGGCCGACAGGATCGCCGGGTTCACGTTCGTCACGGTGGAGGGGAACATCGCCTCGTAACCGAGGTTCATGAGCGCCTTGTTCGCGTTGTAGTGCAGGAACTTCTTGACGTCCTCGGTCAGGCCGATGCCGTCGTAGAGGTCCTGCGTGTACTGGATCTCGTTGTCGTAGAGCTCGTACAGCAGCGAGAACGTGTAGTCCTTCAGCTCGTCGCGCTCGGCCTGCGAGAGCTTCTCGAGACCCTTCTGGAACTTGTACCCGATGTAGTAGCCGTGCACGGCCTCGTCGCGGATGATCAGGCGGATGATGTCGGCCGTGTTCGTCAGCTTCGCCTTCGACGACCAGTACAGCGGCAGGTAGAAGCCCGAGTAGAAGAGGAACGACTCCAGCAGGGTCGAGGCGACCTTGCGCTTGAGCGGTTCGTCGCCACGGTAGTAATCCATGACGATGTGGGCCTTCTTCTGCAGGTTCGGGTTCTCGACCGACCAGCGGAACGCGTCGTCGATCTCGGGCGTCGAGGCGAGCGTCGAGAAGATCGACGAGTAGCTCTTCGCGTGCACCGACTCCATGAACGCGATGTTCGTGTAGACGGCCTCTTCGTGCGGCGTGATCGCGTCGGGGATGAGCGACACGGCGCCCACGGTGCCCTGGATCGTGTCGAGGAGGGTCAGGCCCGTGAACACGCGCATCGTGGCGGTCTGCTCCTCGGGAGAGAGCGTCGCCCACGACTGGATGTCGTTCGACAGCGGCACCTTCTCGGGCAGCCAGAAGTTGTTCACGAGGCGGTTCCAGACCTCGAGGTCCTTCTCGTCCTGAATGCGGTTCCAGTTGATCGCCTGCACGTGGTCGACGAGCTTGAGCGGTTCGGGAGGGGTCATGATTCTTCCTCAATCACAGAGATCGGTCGTTGAGCGAGCGAAGCGAGTCGAAACGCAGAGTCGAAGCGGCTCACAGCATGCACGAGACGCACTCGGTCATGTCGGTGCCCTCGAGCGCCAGCTGGCGCAGCCGGATGTAGTAGATCGTCTTGATGCCCTTGCGCCACGCGTAGATCTGCGCCTTGTTGATGTCGCGCGTGGTGGCGGTGTCCTTGAAGAACAGCGTCAGCGACAGGCCCTGGTCGACGTGCTGAGTCGCGGCGGCGTACGTGTCGATGACCTTCTCGTAGCCGATCTCGTACGCATCCTCGTAGTACTCGAGGTTGTCGTTCGTCATGAACGGCGCCGGGTAGTAGACGCGGCCGATCTTGCCTTCCTTGCGGATCTCGATCTTCGAGGCGATCGGGTGGATCGACGACGTCGAGTTGTTGATGTACGAGATGGAGCCCGTCGGCGGCACGGCCTGCAAGTTCTGGTTGTAGATGCCGTGCTCCTGAATGGATGCCTTCAGCGCACGCCAGTCATCCTGCGTGGGGATGTGGATGCCGGCGAACAGCTCCTCCACCCGCTCCGTCTGGGGCACCCACTCCTGCTCGAGGTACTTGTCGAAGAACTCCCCCGACGCGTAGGTCGAGTCGGCGAAGCCGTCGAAGGCCGTGCCGCGCTCGATCGCGATCTGGTTCGATGCGCGGAGGGCGTGAAACAGCACGGTGTAGAAGTAGATGTTCGTGAAGTCGAGGCCCTCTTCCGACCCGTAGAACACGTGCTCGCGGGCGAGGTAGCCGTGCAGGTTCATCTGGCCGAGGCCGATCGCGTGCGAACGGTCGTTGCCGTCCTCGATGGAGCGCACGGAGCGGATGTGGCTCTGGTCGCTCACGGCGGTCAGTGCACGGATCGAGGTCTCGACGGTGCCGGCGAGGTCCTTGCCGTCCATCGCGAGCGCGATGTTCATCGACCCGAGGTTGCAGGAGATGTCCTTGCCGATCTGCTGGTACGAGAGGTCCTCGTTGTAGGTGGTCGGCGTGTTCACCTGCAGGATCTCGCTGCAGAGGTTGGACATGTTGATGCGGCCCTTGATCGGGTTCGCCTTGTTCACCGTGTCCTCGAACATGATGTACGGGTAGCCCGACTCGAACTGGATCTCGGCGAGTGTCTGGAAGAACTCGCGCGCGTTGATCTTCGTCTTCTTGATGCGCGCGTCGTCGACCATCTCGTGGTACTTCTCGGTGACGGAGATGTCGCCGAAGGGCACACCGTAGACCTTCTCCACGTCGTAGGGCGAGAAGAGGTACATGTCCTCACCCTTGCGGGCGAGCTCGAACGTGACGTCGGGAATGACGACGCCGAGCGACAGCGTCTTGATGCGGATCTTCTCGTCGGCGTTCTCGCGCTTCGTGTCGAGGAACTTCAGGATGTCGGGGTGGTGCGCCGAGAGGTACACGGCACCGGCGCCCTGACGCGCACCGAGCTGGTTGGCGTAGCTGAAGCTGTCTTCGAGCAGCTTCATGACGGGGATGATGCCCGACGACTGGTTCTCGATCTGCTTGATCGGGGCGCCCGCCTCGCGGATGTTCGAGAGGAGGAGGGCGACGCCGCCGCCGCGCTTGGAGAGCTGGAGCGCGGAGTTGATGCCGCGGGCGATCGACTCCATGTTGTCCTCGATGCGCAGCAGGAAGCAGCTCACCAGCTCGCCGCGCTGCGCCTTGCCGGTGTTGAGGAACGTGGGGGTCGCCGGCTGGAAGCGGCCGGAGATGATCTCGTCAACGAGCTGTTCGGCGAGGCGCTGGTCACCGTCGGCGAGGCCCAGGGCGGTCATGACGACGCGGTCCTCGAAGCGCTCGAGGTAGCGCTTGCCGTCGAAGGTCTTCAGCGTGTAGCTCGTGTAGTACTTGAACGCGCCGAGGAAGGTCTCGAACCGGAACTTCGCACCGTAGGCGCGGTCGTTGAGGGCCTGGATGAACTCGAACGGGTACTTCTCCAGCACCGCACCCTCGTAGTACTCCTTCTCGACGAGGTAGTCGAGGCGCTCCTTGAGGGAGTGGAAGAAGACGGTGTTCTGGTTGACGTGCTGCAGGAAGTACTCGCGCGCAGCGCGCTTGTCGGCGTCGAACTGGATCTTCCCGTCCGCACCGTAGAGGTTGAGCATCGCGTTGAGGGAGTGGTAGTCCATCCCCTCGAAACGCGTGTCCGTCTTGAACGTCGTCTCGGTCACTGCAGCTTCCACCATCGTTCCAATCCGTCGCTCACCCGGGCGACATCGTCTGGCGTGCCGAAAAGTTCGAGCCGGTACAAGTGCGGCACGGTGCACTTGCGGCTGATGATGTCGCCGGCGACGCAGAAGTGCTCGCCGAAGTTCGTGTTTCCCGCGGAGATCACTCCGCGCAGGAGGTCCCGGTGCTTCTCGACGTTGAGAAACCGGATCACCTGTTTGGGAACGGCGCCCTTCTCGACGCCGCGCCCCTGCCCTCCCCCGTACGTCGGGGTGACGAGCACGAACGGCTCGTCGACCTCGACATCGGGATCGGCAGCGGTGAGGGGGATCCGGCGGGCCGGCATCCCCAACTTCTCGATGAAGCGCGCGGTGTTCCCCGACACGCTCGAGAAGTAGACGAGCAGCGGGGCGCTCGTCAGTACCTGCATCTCAGGCCAGACGGCTCGCGAGCTCGTCGATCTTGTCGGGACGGAAGCCCGACCAGTGGTCCTCGTCGGTGACGACGACCGGCGCCTGCAGGTAGCCGAGCGACTTGACGTGCTCGAGCGCGGCAGGGTCTTCGGACAGGTCGAGGACCTCGTAATCGATGCCCTTCGAGTCCAGTGCCCGGTACGTCGCGTTGCACTGCACGCACGACGGCTTCGTGTAAACCGTGATCGCCATATCGATTGCTCCCCTCACTTCACCCAGTGATTCAGTCCCGCTGTTCCAACCCCGTGACCGGCTGTGCGCCGTCGGGAGTCCAATACTACATATGGGTGCCGACATTGGGGGGCACCACAAGGGGTAGTAGTTACATCCGTGTAGTTTTGCACCGCTCTCCCCAGGTACAACACATCTTGTCCACCGTTTCATCCACAGACCGGGCATGGATTCCGAGCCACGGAAACACCGCGATCACGGCGCTTTTCCGAACGGATGCCGGCATCCATCCACAGCGCCGACGCTACGCCGGGCCTCCGACATCGATTTGCCTGTGGATACGTCGCCTCGGCGTGTCGCGGTACACCGCCGGCGTGTCGCGCACGGCCTCGCCGATTGCCCCGGCCCGCGCGGCGGCACCGACCCTGTCGCGACCGTTACCGTAGAAGGGTGGCGGGATATCGGGACTTGCTGCGCACCCCCGGGGTCGCGCGCATCATCGCGGCACAGCTGACCGCACGCTTCCCCAACGGGATGACGAGCCTCGCGATCCTCCTGCACGTCGAGCAGCAGACCGGGTCGTACGGCGCCGCCGGGCTCGTGCTGGCCGCGGCATCCATCGGTCAGGCCACCTCCGGACCCGTCACGAGCCGGTGGATGGGCATCTGGGGCATCCGCCGCGTCATCACGCTGACGACCGCCGTGTGCGCCGCCGCGCTCGTCGTCATCGCGCTCGTGCCGATGAACGTCGTCGGCTACATGGTCTTCGGACTCCTGGCGGGACTGTCGACCCCGCCCGTCCAGTCGGCGGTCCGCACGATCTACCCGAAGCTCGTCAACGCCCGCCAGCTCACGCCGCTCTTCTCCCTCGACGCCAGCTTGCAGGAGATCATCTGGATCCTCGCGCCGGTGGTCATCACGCTCGTCGCGACGCAGATCGGCACGACGGTCGCGCTCATCCTGATCGTCGCGATCCTGGTGCTCGGCGGGGCGTGGTTCGTCCTCTCCCCCGAGGTCGGGCGCGTGCGCATCCCGCGCAGCCGCCGCGGATTCGGACGCGTGCTCGGCAAGCCTGTCGTCCTCCTCGCGACGGTCATCGGCTTCCTCCTCATCGGCGCATGCGCCGCTGTCGAGGCCGCGGTCGTCGCGACCTTCGGCCACGGCGCGGACGGCGGGCACGGCGGCCTCGAGGCGGGCCTCGTCCTCGCGGTGTTCTCCGTCGGCTCGCTCGCCGGCGGTCTCGCGTTCGGTCATCTCCCGATGGGGCCCTGGGCGATGGCGCGGCGCCTCACCGTCGTCGCGGTCGGACTCACGGCGGCGGTCTTCTTCGTCGGCGAAGTCGGCCCCGCGACGCCGTGGTGGGTGGGGGCGTGCCTCATCGTCGCGGGCATCGGCGTCGCACCGGCTCTCGCGGTGATGTTCGCGACGACCTCGGCATCCGTCAAGTTCAGCGAGACCGCCGAGGCGTACGGCTGGATCGGCACGGGGCAGCTCATCGGCGCGGCCCTCGGCTCCGCGATCGCGGGGTTCATGATCGACGGCGTCGGCCCCGTCGGTGCATACGCGGTGGCCGCGGGTTTCGCGATCGTCGGCGCACTCGTGGCGACCGTCTTCGCGAGCGGATTCCCCGACCTCCGCGGCCGCGACGCCGCCCCGATCCCCGACACCGTGCCGGTCGACGTCATCACCTGACACGCCTCACCCGCGACACTCCTAGGCTGGGATCATGCCCGCTCCCCTCACCCTCCCGCGCCTGTCGTGGGGCTCCACGACCGCGCCGCGCCGCGCACTCCTCGTCCACGGCCTCGGATCCAACGGCGCGCTGATGTGGCGCTACGGCACGTTCTTGGCGGATGCCGGGTGGCACGCGACCGCCGTCGACCTCCGCGGCCACGGCACGGCTCCGCGCGCGCTCGACTACACGATCGCCGCGTACGCCGCCGACCTCGCCCACACCGGCGCGCACGACGACGCCCCCTGGGACCTCGTCGTCGGCCACTCGCTCGGCGGAGCGGCGTCGACCGTCGCGAGCGCCGACGCCCCGGCCTGGACCCGCCGGCTCGTGCTCGTCGACCCGGCGATCCACCTCGGCGACCACGACCGCCAGGTGGTGCGCAACAGCCAGGAGCGCTCGTTCGCCGACACCTCCATCGCCGCCGTCCGCGCCGAGCACCCGACATGGCATGAGAACGACATCGAACTGAAGGCGCTCTCGGCGCAGCAGGCGAGCCGCTGGGCGGTCGAAGAGACGAACCGGCAGAACACCCCGTGGGACGTCCGCGCGGCCGCGGCCCGCCTGAGCGTCCCGACGCACGTCATCGCGAGCGACCCGAAGGTCTACTCGATCTTCAAGGGAGCGCTCGTCGACGAGGTGCGGCAGAACCCCGTCGTCACGGTCTCGGTCGTCACGGGCGCCGGCCACTCCCCGCACCGCGACCTTCCCGACGACACGATGCGACACCTCGCGGATGCGCTGGCCTGACGACGCCTGACTACGAGATGCGCCGCAAGAGCTCGAGGACGGCGAGCGCATAGGCATCCGCCGGCTCGGGATGCTCGAACGACAGGTCGGCCTCGCCGATCCGGATGTCGACGCGGTGCGCGTCGGGCAGGCGCACGAGCGCCCGGAACGCGCCGCGCAGGAGCTCGCGCAGCTGGTCCTCGCGCGGCAGCCACAGCGCGTCTTCGAGGGCGACCGAATCGAGCGCCCACTCGGTCGTGCCGTTGAAGGCGAGAATCGTGCCCGTCGGGTAGCGGCGCGGCTCGATCGTCATCTCGCTCACCGTGAAGACATCGGCCTCGAACTCCGGCTCGTCGAGCTGGAACCGGTCGCCCGAGGCGGGATGCCACACGAGCCCCGCATCGCGCAGAGCCACGGCGAGGTCGGTCGAGATCATGGCATCCATCCTGCCCCTCCCGGCGGCGCCCCGGGGCAGGATGGAGGGATGAGCGCCTTCGACCCCGCCGCGTACCTTTCCGACGATCTGCTCGAGCGCATCCGGTCGCGCGCCGCGCAGGTGGATGCCGAGAACCGCTTCCCCGACGAAGACCTCGCCGAGCTGAAGGATGCCGGCTACCTCGCGATCCTCGTCCCCGAGGAGCTCGGCGGTGCCGGGCTCGCGCTCGCCGAGGCATCCCTTCTGCAGCAGCGGCTCGCCTCTGCCTCCCCTGCGACGGCGCTCGCGATCAACATGCACCTCGTGTGGACGGGCGTCGCGAAGGTATTCTCCGACCGCGCGATCCCGGGGCTCGAGTTCGTGCAGACGGGGGCGGCGGCCGGCGAGGTGTTCGCCTTCGGGATCAGCGAGGCCGGGAACGACCTCGTCCTCTTCGGCAGCGACACCGCGGCCGTTCCCCAGGGCGATGGCTCGTACGCGTTCACGGGGACGAAGATCTTCACGTCGCTCGCCCCGGTCTGGACGCAGCTCGGCCTCCACGGACTCGACGAGACCTCGCCCGACGCCCCGAAGATGGTGTTCGCGTTCGTCCCGCGGACGGATGCCGTGATCACCCGCGACGACGGGGACACCGTCGGCATGCGCGGCACCCAGTCGCGGACGACGGAGCTCCACGGTGCCGTCGCGCCGGAAGATCGCGTGGTCCGCCGCGTCGCGCCGGGCCCGAACCCCGACCCGATCGTCTTCGGTATCTTCAGCGTCTTCGAGATCCTCCTGGCCTCGGTGTACACCGGGGTCGCGCGCCGCGCGCTCGACCTCGCGGTCGAGACGGCGAAGAAGCGCACCTCGAAGAAAACGGGTCTCGCATACAGCGACGACCCCGACATCCGCTGGCGCATCGCCGAGATGGCGCTCGCCTACGACGCCCTCCTCCCCCAGATCGCCGCGCTCGCCGCGGACGTCGACGCCGCCGCCGACCACGGGGCGCTGTGGTTCGCGAAGCTCTCGGGCCTCAAGCACCGCGCCGTCGTCGCCGCGAAGCAGATCGTCGACGAGGCGATGCTCGTCGCGGGCGGGTCGTCGTACTTCACCCGTAACGAGTTGTCGCGCCTGTACCGCGACGTCCTCGCGGGGATGTTCCACCCGTCCGATCCCGAGTCGGCGCACTCCACGGTCGCCGCGGCGTGGCTCGGGCCGGTCTCGGGCTCGTAGGCGGGGCGCAGCAACGGGCGCCATTTCCCTGCATGCTCCGGAACTCGGGCGCCACTTTGCCCCACGCTCCGGAACTCGGGCGCCGCTTCTCTGCAGGCTCCGAAACTCGGGCGCCACATTCCTGTTCGGGCGCCATTTCCCTGCACGCTCCGGAACTCGGGCGCCACATCCCTGTTCGGGCGCCACAGTTTTCTAGCGCCCGAACAGATTCCTGGCGCCCGAACCGGACGGGCGTAGCGGCGGCGCGCCCGCCACGACCGCGACCCGCCCGACCCGCAGCGAACCCGACCGCCGGCACGCCCGCAACCCACCCGACGGACGACCCACCCGACGCCCCCCCTCCGCGCGACAGGATGCCGAAACTCAGCCCGCCTCGAGGTCGTATGCCTTCAGCAGCTCGGCGACGGCCTGGTCGCGCTCGGCGCCGCCTTCGGCGAACATGTGCGCCACGTGCGTGCGCAGGTGGTTCTCGATGAGCAGCTTGTCGAGCGAGGTGAGCGCCTTCTGGATCGCGCGGGACTGCGCGATCATGTCCATGCAGTAGTCCTCGTTCTCGATCATCTTCGCGAGCCCTCGGATCTGCCCCTCGATGATGGCGGTGCGGTGCAGGGCGCGCTTCTTGATGTCGTCGATCACGCGGCAAGGATACGCCGTGCGAGACTGACGGCATGCCCCGCACGCCCACCGAACTGCTGAGCCCCGCCGACCAGGAGCGTCGTCGGTCGCTGCGGTTCATGAAGGGTGTCGCGCTCGGCGCGCTCGTCTTCATGGCGATCCTGTTCATCGTCGCGTTCGCACTGGAGCCCCGCTATCCCGCAATGGGGTACGTCCGCGCCGCCGCCGAGGGCGGCATGGTCGGCGCCTTGGCCGACTGGTTCGCGGTCACGGCGCTGTTCCGGCATCCGCTCGGCATCCCCATCCCGCACACGGCGATCATCCCGAACCGCAAAGACGAAATCGGCAAGAGCCTCGGGGAGTTCATCGAGACGAACTTCCTCGCCGGCGACGTCGTGCGCGACAAGCTCCGGTCGACGCCGATCGCCGCAACGGCGGGCGCGTGGCTGCGCGAGAGCGAGCACGCCGAGATCGTGGGGCGCGAGGCGGCGACGATGGCCTCCGGCATCCTCACCGCACTCAGCGACGACGAGGTGCAGGACCTCATCAGCGACCTCGCGCGCGAGCACTTCCTCGACCCCGAGTGGGGCCCCACCGTCGGCGGATGGCTGGGGCATGTCGTGGATGCCGGGGCGCACCGCGGCGCCGTAAATCTCGGCATCGACAGCATCGCCGCCTGGCTCGCCGCGAACCGCTCGTCGTTCTCCGGTCTCGTCTCGCGGCGCCTGCCCTCGTGGGTGCCGTCGGTCGCGATGCGCCTCGTCGACGACACGGTCTACCACGAGGCCATGAAGTTCGTCGCGGCGGTCCAGGCCGACCCCGACCATCCGGCGCGGCACGCGATCGACCGCTATCTCGAACGCCTCGCCGAGAACCTGCAGCACGATCCCGCGACGATCGCGAAGCTCGAAGACGCCAAGAGCGCCGTGTTCGACAGCCCGCGGGTGCGCGAGCTCGCCGCCGACGCCTGGAACACCGCGAAGGCGGGGCTCCTCACCGCGCTGAACGACCCCGAGAGCCCCCTGCGACACCGCCTCGGTGCGGCGCTCGTCGAGATCGGCGACCGCCTCGCGACCGACACCGCCCTGCAGGAGCGCGTCGACGGCCGCGTCGCGGATGCCGCGGTCTTCCTCGTCGACCGCTACCGCCACGACATCGCCTCGATCATCACGGACACGGTCGAGAAGTGGGATGCCGACGAGACCACCGAGAAGATCGAGCTACTGGTCGGCCGCGACCTGCAGTACATCCGCTTGAACGGCACGTTCGTCGGCGCGCTCGCGGGCCTGCTCATCTACACGATCGCGCACGCGCTCATCCGCTGAGCTGCGGCTCGCAGCCTTTCCCGCTCGAGGGGCGAGCGCTAGCGTGGAAGGGTGAGCGACGCCGCGCCCGACCAGCTGCTGTTCACCTACGGCACCCTGCAGCACGCCGAGGTGCAGCTCGACACGTTCGGGCGTCTCGTCGCGGGCGAGCCCGACAGTCTGCCCGGCTACACGGTCGACTACGCCGAGATCGAGGACCAGCGCGTCGTCGACGTCTCGGGACTCTCGGTCCACCCGATCCTCCGCGAGACCGGGAATCCGCTCGACAAGGTGACCGGCGTCGTCCTGCATGTCACGCAGGGGGAGGTGGATGCCGCCGACGAGTACGAGGTCGCCCTCTACCGGCGCATCGCGGTGACCCTGACGAGCGGTCGCACCGCGTGGGTCTACGTCGGATGACCCCTCTGTCGCACGGCGCCTCTTTGGCGCACGACCCCCTCTTGGCCCACGACCCACTCTGGCCCCGCGCGGGCTCGTGGCCGTCCGCCGACGACGCGGCGCCGGATGCCGGCCGGTGGGATGCCGTGATCCTCGGCGCCCCCGCGGCGCGCACCTCCCTCTCCCCCACCGGTGCCGACGCGACGCCCGCGGCCGTCCGCGAGGCTCTCCGCCGCTACAGCCCGACCCTTCTCGGGCCCCCGCCCGTCGATCTCGCCGAAGCCCTGCGCATCGCCGACGCGGGAGACGTCGCCGACCCCGACGGGCCGGACGGCGAGCGCCGCCTTCGGGAGCGGACGGCCGGACTCGCCGCGCGCAGCGACCTCGTCGTCGCCCTGGGCGGGGACAACTCGATCACACTCTCCGTCGCCCAGGGCGCCGGAGCCTCGGGGCTCGTCACGCTCGACGCCCACCTCGACCTGCGCGACGGCGAGTCGAACGGATCGCCGGTGCGCCGCCTCATCGAAGGCGGCCTCGATCCGGCACGCATCGTGCAGATCGGCATCGCCGACTTCGCGAACTCGGTCGCGTATGCCCAGCGGGCCGCCGATCTCGGCATCCGCGTCGTCACGCTCGACGAACTCCGCCGCCGCGGAATCGCGGATGTCGTCGCCGAGGCGCGCGAGGTGGCGGGGGCGGGTGCCGGCGCTACCGGTGGCGCGCATGCCTCCAGCATCCACCTCGACATCGATGTCGACGTCTGCGACCGCGCGGTCGCGCCGGGCTGCCCCGCGTCGGTGCCCGGAGGTTTCGCGGCGTGGGAGCTGCGTGCACTCGTCCGCGCGATCGCCGCCGACCCGCGCGTCGGCTCGGCCGACATCGTCGAGGTCGACGCGACCGCCGATGCCCCCGACGGGCGCACCGTGCGCCTTGCCGCGCTCTGCGTGCTGGAACTGCTCGCGGGGCTGTACGCGCGAAAGGAGTCTTCATGACCACGCTCGTCCTCGTGCGGCACGCGAAGAGCGATTGGGGAAGCCCCCTCCTCGCCGACCACGACCGTCCCCTCAACGCGCGCGGGCTGCGCGATGCGCCGGCGCAGGCCGAGAAGCTCGCGGCCACGGGGCTCGAGATCGACGCGCTGCTGTCGTCGACGGCGCTGCGCGCACGGACGACCGCGAGCCTCTTCGGCGCCGCGCTGGGGGTCGCGCCCGAACTCGATCCGGAGCTCTACGGCGCACCGGCGCGGCTGCTGCTCGAGACGGCCGCCGCGCGCGGCGTCGACCGGGTCCTCGTCGTCGCGCACGACCCGGGCATGACGATCCTCGCTGAGCATCTCTCCGGCGGCGGCATCGGGCACATGCCCACGTGCGCCGTCGCGACGTTCCGCTGGGAGACGGACGACTGGGATGTCGCCACCGCGACCGACCCCGATAGCTGGGCGTTCGACGCGCCCTGATCCGCGGCGCGCGCTGATCCCCGACGCGGCTCGGTTCTCACACGAGATCGTCCGGCGGAATGACCCGCACCCCGCGATCGCTGAGCAGGCACTGCGCGCGGACCGGGGTGCCGTGCGCACGGAACAGCCGGTGCAACTCGCGCGCCCAGACGCGGGTCTCGTCATCGAGACGCGCAGAGCCGCACCGCTCCCACACCAGGACGAGCGCGGCGAAGTCGAACTCCTCGTGCACGCGGGCGAAGCATTCGGCGATCGATTCCCCTGCGGTGCGGTCGTCGCCCGACTTCGCTGCGCCCGGGTAGAGCGCGTAGGGGCTGCGCGGCAGGTCATCCGAGGGCATGAGCGGCCCGCTGAGGATGTCGCGGTCGTCGAGGAACAGGATCCACAGCTGGCGCCGCACGACGGGCGCGAGGAGGACCGACAGACCGCGCTCGAGAGTGTCGTCGTCGGTGAGCGGGAGGGTGTGCAGGTCGGAAGGTGTCATGCCGGCCAGCCTGCAGGCCGATGCAGGCGCGGAGGTGCGGTTTCGCCCATCTGTGGATGGATCGCGAGGTTTCGTCGCCTGTGGAGGAGACGATGATCGCTCAGCGCGCCGGCATCCCCCCGCGATATACCGCGTGGATCAGCGGCACGCCGGGGCGGTAAGCCAGGTGGGTGCGCGTCGGCGCCTCGAGCACGATCACGTCGCCGCGCGCGCCCGGGCCGAGGTGGCCGACATCCGTTCGGCGCAGCGCGCGCGCTCCCCCGGCGGTGGCCGCCCAGACCGCTTCGGCGACGGTCATGCCCATCTCACGGACGGCGAGGGCGATCATGAGCGGCATCGAGGTGGTGAAGCTCGTGCCCGGGTTGGCGTCGCTTGCGAGGGCGACGGTGACGCCCGCGTCGATCAGGCGCCGCGCGTCGGGATACGGATGCCGCGTCGAGAACTCGACCCCCGGTAGCAGCGTCGCGACGGTGTCGCTCGCGGCGAGCGCCGCGACATCGTCATCGGAGAGATACGTGCAGTGGTCGACGGATGCCGCGCCGTGCGCGACGGCGATCCGCACGCCCTCGCCCTCGCCGAGCTGGTTGCCGTGCAGGCGCACGCCGAGGCCGGCCGCCGCGCCGGCGGCGAGGATCCGCTCGGTCTCGGCCGGGGTGAAAGCACCCGTCTCGCAGAAGACGTCGATCCATCGCGCGTGCGGGCGGACGGCGTCGAGCATCTCGCCGCAGACGAGGTCGACGTACGCGTCGCGGTCGTCGGCATACTTGGCCGGCACCACGTGCGCGCCGAGATAGGTGACTTCGCCCGTGACCTCGCGGGCGAGGCGCGCCAGACGCTCCTCGCCCGCGACCGTGAGGTCGTACCCGGTCTTGATCTCGAACGTCGTCGTGCCCTGGGCGCGCAGTTCGGCGACGAACCCGGCAAGCCGCGCGCGCAGCTCGTCCTCGGTCGCCGCGCGCGTCGCGGCGACCGTCCGCCGGATGCCGCCGGCGGCATACGGCATCCCGGCCATCCGCGCCTCGAACTCGTCCGCCCGATCCCCGCCGAACACGAGGTGGGTGTGCGCGTCGACGAACCCCGGCATGACCGCGCGCCCTCCGGCATCCACAACCTCGCTCCCCTCCCCCACCCATGACCGCGAGACTGCATCTGCGCGACCAAACAGCGGGTAGTGACCGCTGTCTCGACCTGCAGATGCAGTCTCGCGGCCGGTGGTGGGGTGAGTGGGGGTGTGGGTGAGGGTGGGGGGCGGGAGTGGGGGGAGGCGGAGGACGGCGTCGCGGATGAGGCCGGTCGGGTCGTCGGGGTCGTCGCCCGCCCCGAGGACGTTGGTCGTCAGCTCGCCGATGTTCGTGATGACGACACCGGTCACGACGCGCCCCGCTCCGCGCTCGGGGCACGCTCGCTCAGCATCGGCACCTGCAGCCCCCGCTCGCGCGCGACCTCGCGGGCGCGCTCGTACCCGGCATCCACGTGTCGCATGACACCCGTTCCCGGGTCGTTCGTCAGCACGCGCTCGAGCTTCTCGGCCGCGAGCGCCGTTCCGTCGGCGACGGTCACCTGCCCGGCGTGGATCGACCGCCCGATGCCGACGCCGCCGCCGTGGTGGATCGACACCCACGACGCCCCCGACGCGGTGTTGAGGAGCGCGTTCAGCAGCGGCCAGTCGGCGATCGCGTCCGACCCGTCGGCCATCGCCTCGGTCTCGCGGTAGGGACTCGCGACCGATCCCGCGTCGAGGTGGTCGCGGCCGATCACGATCGGGCCCTTCAGCTCGCCCGAGGCGACCATCTCGTTGAAGCGCAGGCCCGCGAGGTGGCGCTCCTTGTAGCCGAGCCAGCAGATGCGCGCCGGCAGCCCCTCGAAGTGCACGGCCTCGCCGGCCTTCTCGAGCCACCGGCCGAGGGCCGCGTCCTCGGGGAAGAGCTCGCGGACGGCGCGGTCGGTCTTCGCGATGTCCTCGGGATCGCCCGAGAGCGCGACCCAGCGGAAGGGCCCGCGCCCCTCCGCGAACAGCGGCCGGATGTACGCCGGGACGAACCCGGGGAACGCGAACGCGCGGTCGTACCCGCCGAGCTCCGCTTCGCGCCGGATCGAGTTGCCGTAGTCGAAGACCGCCGCCCCGGCATCCTGGAACCCCACCATAGCCGCGACATGCTGCGCCATCGAGGCGCGCGCACGATCGGTGAAGGAGGCGGGGTCGGATGCCGCGGCATCCTTCCACTCCGCGACGGACACGCCGATCGGGAGGTACGCCAGCGGGTCGTGCGCACTCGTCTGGTCGGTGACGATGTCGATGCGCACCGTGCCCGCGAGGTGGCGGCGGAGCACCTCGGGGAAGACCTCGGCGGCGTTCCCCACGACACCCACCGACAGCGCCTCCCCCGCCGCCTGCGCCGAGGTCACGCGCGCGAGAGCCGCGTCGAGGTCGGTCGTGTACTCGTCGAGGTAGCCGTGCGCGACGCGACGCTCGAGGCGGGACGCGTCGACGTCGACGATCAGCACCGCGCCGCCGTTGAGGGTCACCGCGAGCGGTTGCGCGCCGCCCATCCCGCCCGCCCCTGCGGTGAGGGTCAGGGTCCCGGCGAGAGAGTCGTGCCCCTCGCGGTGCGGCAGCGATCGCGCGACCGCGGCGAACGTCTCGTACGTCCCCTGGAGGATCCCCTGCGTACCGATGTAGATCCACGACCCCGCGGTCATCTGCCCGTACATCGTGAGGCCGAGCTCCTCCAGTCGGCGGAACTCGGGCCAGGTCGCCCAGTCGCCGACGAGGTTCGCGTTCGCGATCAGCACCCGCGGCGCCCACTCGTGGGTGCGGAAGACGCCGACCGGCTTCCCCGACTGCACGAGAAGCGTCTCATCGGGCTCCAGTGCGTCGAGGGTGCGGACGATCGCGTCGTACGCCTCCCACGAGCGCGCGGCACGCCCCGTGCCGCCGTAGACGACGAGATCCTCGGGGTGCTCGGCGACCTCGGGGTCGAGGTTGTTCATCAGCATGCGCTTGGCGGCTTCGGCCCCCCAGCTCTTCGCGGTGCGCTGGGCGCCGCGCGGCGCCCGAATCGGTTCCCTCATCGCCGTCCTCCTCGTGCGTCCTCCGACGCCGTCGCGGATGCCGCGGCGCACGCGATCTCCCCCGCGAGCACCAGAGCGGTCACCGTCTCGATGTTCGGGCTCACGAACCGGTCGGGACCGGGCCCGTCGACGCCGGCGGCGCGGACGAGGTCACGGACGGCCGCCGTCGCGGACGCGGGCGCGAGCGGGGCGCGGAGCTCCAGCGCGCGGCATCCCGTCACGATTTCGATCGCGAGCACGCGCGCGAGGCCGTCGACACCGCGGCGGAGCTTCCGGGCCGCTGCCCAACCCATCGAGACGTGATCCTCCTGCATCGCCGATGACGGGATCGAATCGACCGAGGCCGGCACAGCCAGGCGCTTGAGCTCGGAGACGATCCCCGCCGCGGCGTACTGCGCGATCATGAGCCCCGAATCGACCCCGACCTCGTCGGCGAGGAACGGCGGCAGCCCGTGGCTGCGGGTGCGATCGAGCGCCCGGTCGGTGCGCCGCTCCGAGATCGAGGCGACATCGGCGACCGCGATCGCGAGGAAGTCGAGGACGTACGCGACGGACGCGCCGTGGAAGTTGCCGTTGGATTCGACCCGCCCGTCGGAGGTGACGACGGGATTGTCGACCGCCGCGGCGAGCTCCCGCGCGGCGATGAGCGCGGCGTGGGCGTGGGTGTCGCGCGCGGCGCCGTGCACCTGCGGCGTGCAGCGGAGCGAGTAGGCATCCTGCACGCGCGTGCAGACGGCCGGGTCGCGGTGGCTCGCCGTGATCTCCGAGCCGGCGAGCAGAGCCCGCAGGCGCGCGGCCGAGTCGGCCTGCCCGATCTGGGGACGAAGCGCCATGAGGTCGGCGGCGAACACGGCATCCGTCCCCAGCTGGCTCTCGACCGACAGCGCCGCCGCGACGTCGGCGGTGTCGAGAAGGACCGTGAGGTCGTGGAGGGCGAGCAGGAGCATGCCCAGCATGCCGTCGGTCCCGTTGATGAGGGCGAGACCTTCCTTCTCCTCGAGGACGAGCGGCGCGATCCCGGCCTCCGCGAGGGCGAGGGATGCCGGGAGGAGCTCGCCCGAGCCGTCGCGCACGTCGCCTTCCCCGAGCGCGGCGAGCGCGACGTGCGAGAGCGGTGCGAGGTCGCCCGAGCACCCGAGCGAGCCGTACTCGCGGACGACGGGGGTGATCCCGGCGTTGAGCATCGCGGCGTAGGTGTCGACGACGACCGGTCGCACGCCCGTGTGGCCGGTCGCCAGCGTCTGCAGGCGCAGGAGCATGAGGGCGCGAACGACCTCGCGCTCGACCTCCGCGCCGGTGCCGGCGGCGTGCGAGCGGATGAGGGATGCCTGCAGCTGGCGGCGCCGTTCGGGCGCGATGAACGTCGTCGCGAGCGCGCCGAACCCCGTCGAGATGCCGTAGTGCGGCTGCGGATCGTCGGCGAGACGCTCGATGAGGGCGCGCGTCGCGGCGACCCGCTCGTGCGCGGCATCCGCGATCTCGACAGTCGCCCCGTGTCGCGCGACGGCGACGACCTCGGCGGGCGTCAGGGGACGCTCGCCCAGGCGGACGGGGGCGGTGCGGCGTGTGCGCGCAGAGTCGGACGCGGTGTCGCGTGCGGTGTCGGGAACGGTCGTCATGATCCGATTCCAGCGCGCACGGCCCGCTGCGCACAGGCATCCCTGGCAGTATGTGTCTGTGATACCAGACAGCGATCTTCCGCAGGAGGCCGGCGCCCCGCAGGTTCCCGCCGCCGACCAGACGCTCCGGATCCTGTCGTTCCTCGGGCGTCAGCGGGGTCCCGTCGCGGCGCGGACGATCGCGGAGCAGCTCGGCATCCCGCGTTCGAGCGTCTACCACCTGCTCTCCGCGATGGCGGCGCACGGGTTCGTCGTGCACCTGACCGACGCCCGGCGCTGGGGGCTCGGCACCGCGGCGTTCGAGCTCGCCGGCGGCTACACGCGCCAACAGCCCCTCGCGCGTCTCGGCCGGCCGCTCGTCGCCGCGCTCGCCGACGCGACCGGGCAGAGCGCGCACCTCGCGGTCATGAGCGGCCGCGACGTCGTGTACATCGTCGAGGAGCGGGCGCCGCGCCGCCCGGCCCTCGTCAGCGACGTGGGCGTCCGCCTTCCCGCGCACCTCACCGCGACGGGGCGCGCGATGCTTGCCGCGCTCCCCCGCGCGCAGGTGCGGGCGCTGTATCCGGATGCCGCGGCGTTCGCCGACCGCACCGGGCGTGGCCCCCGCCGACCCGCCGAGCTGCGCGAGCTGCTGCGCGTCGTGCGGGCGGAGGGGTACGCGAGCGAGGACGGCGAGGTCACCCTCGGCTTCCGGTCGGTGGGCGTCGCCGTCCGCGACCACGCCGGGTGGCCCGCGGCGGCGATCGCCGTGACGTGGCCCGACGACGAGGCACGGGCCGAGGCGATCAGGCCGCTCGTCGCCGACGCCGCCGCGGAACTCGCCCGCCGGATCCGCTGACGATCGATCCTCAGCGCACGACGAGGCGCGGCTCGACGAGCACGTGCGCGCCGCCCGGCTCCGCCGCGCGCGGAGCGATGACGCTCCCCGCGCCCATCAGGAGGTCGAGCGCTCCCGATGCGACATCCTCGGGGCGCTGCTCGACGCTCGAAAGGCCGAGGGCCTCGGCGGCGGGGGTGTTGTCGAACCCGATGACCTCGAGGTCGGTGCGCCCGCTCGTCACGGCGGCCAGGTGCGCGCCGACGGCGAGCGAGTCACTCGCGCACACGAGCGCGTCGAGGTCGTGATGCGCGAGCGCGTCGGCGACCACCTCACGGGCCGTCGCCACGCTCTCCGGGGCGACGAGGCGCACGGCGTCCGCGCCGCGCGGCAGCGAGCGCCGCCATCCGGTCTCACGGTCGTCACCGGTCCCCGACCCTTCCGGCCACCCGAGGAAGCCGACGCGGGGTCCCGCGGAGGCGACGGCGTGCCGCGTGGCCTGCTCCGTGCCCGCCGCCCCGTCGACGTCGACCCACAGGTGCGCGGGCTCCGCGTAGTCGTCCTCGCCCCAGGGGCGCCCGAAGGAGACGAACGGGACGCGATGGTCGAGGAGCCAGCGCGTGCGCGGGTCACCCGCGAACGTGCCGGTGATGACGATCGCGTCGACCTCCGCACCGTCGCGGAGGTCGGCCATGCGGCGGATCTCCTCCTCGGGAGTTCGCGCCGCATACAGGGCGACCCGCAGGCCCCGCTCGCCGGCGCGCTCGGTGAGCGCGTGCACGAAGCGGTCGAGCACGACACCGGAGATGCCCCCGGCATACGGATCCAGGTGCACGCCGATCGTCGAACTGCGGCGCGTGCGCAGGCGCCGGGCCGCAACGTGCGGCGAGTAGCCGAGCAGATCGATAGCCGCCTGCACGCGTTCGCGCGTCTGCGCGCGCACGACGTCCGGTGCGTTGAGCACATTGCTCACCGTCTGCCGAGAGACGCCCGCCTCGCGGGCGACGTCCTCGATCGTCGCTGCCCGGTTCATCGTGTCCTGATCTTGACCTGCGCCGTCTTGACGCACTTCGCGTCGACGTCTACGTTATCTTCCAACCCACGAATTTGAACGATCAAATTCTTGCGGCGGATCCAGCGATGGAAACTGCCCACGGGGTGTCACGTCACGACGGGGCCGGTTCCCTCTCCGGCTTCGCAGGATCGAAGGAGATGCGATGAAGCGACACACAGCACGCACGCTGCTCGCGGCGGGAGGGCTCGCGGCATCCGCCGCGCTGGTCCTCACCGGATGCGGATCGGGGTTCGACGACTCGGGATCGGGGGGCGCCAGCGGAGAGCTCACCTCGTCCGACGACGCCCTGACGATCATGATCGGCTCCAGCGGGGATGCCGAGACGAAGGCCGTCACCGACGCCGTCGCCGCCTGGTCGAAGGATTCCGGCGTCGACGCGAAGGTGGTCGCCGCGACCGACCTCACCCAGCAGCTCTCCCAGGGATTCGCGGCGGGTTCTCCGCCCGACCTCTTCTACCTGTCGACCGAGGCGCTGGCCGGCTACGCCGACAACGGGTCGCTGAAGGCGTACGGCGATCAGCTGTCGAACAAGGATGACTTCTACCCGTCGCTCGTGAAGAACTTCACGATCGGCGACGAGTTCTACTGTGCACCGAAGGACTTCTCGACGCTGCAGCTCGTGATCAACAAGGGGCTGTGGGAGGCGGCCGGACTCACCGAGGCCGACATCCCCACCACGTGGGACGAGCTGGCCGATGTCTCCGCGAAGCTCACCAGCGGCAGCACGAAGGGGCTCGTCTTCAGCGGCGAGTATCAGCGCGTGGGCGCGTTCATGGCGCAGGCGGGCGGCCGGCTCGTCTCCGAGGATGGCACGAAGGCCGAGGCCGACAGCGACGCCAACGTCGAGGCCCTCACCTACGTGCAGACGCACCTGAAGGACGGCTCCTTCGCCTTCGCGGCCGACGTGGGCGCGGGCTGGGGCGGCGAGGCGTTCGGCAAGCAACTGGGCGCCATGACGATCGAGGGCAACTGGATCACCGGTGCGCTCGGCGACTACCCCGACGTCGATCCGCTGATCGTCGAACTGCCCGCGGGCCCCGGCGGCAAGGGCACCCTGCAGTTCACGAACTGCTGGGGCATGGCCGCCGACAGCCCCAACCAGAAGGCCGCGCTCGACCTCGTCGAGTACCTGACGACCGCCGAGCAGCAGCTGGCGTTCTCGAAGGCCTTCGGTCCGATGCCCTCGGTGCAGTCCGCCGCCGACGAGTGGAAGAGCGAGAACCCCGACCTCGAGGCGTTCCTCGCCGGTTCCGACTACGCCCAGGGCGTTCCCACCAACAAGGGCATCACCGACGTCCTCTCCGACTTCAACGCGCAGCTCGAGTCGCTCAAGACGGGTGACCCGACGGCGATCCTGACGTCGGTGCAGACGAACCTCGAAGGCATCGTCGGCTGATCCCATGACCGCTCCCGCCGCCCCGGCCGAGGCGACACCGCCGCAGGCCTCTCCCCCGCACTCCGCTCGCACCGCCCGTCGCGGCAATCCGCGCGGCGTGCACCGGGGAGAGGCCCGCGCGGGCTGGCTGTTCGTCTCGCCCGTCATCCTCATCCTCGGAGTGTTCCTGCTCGTCCCGGTGCTCATGGCGCTGTGGGTGAGCTTCTCGGACTGGTCGGGGCGCGGGAGCCCCTTCTCCGCGAACGTCTCGTTCGTGGGGCTCGACAACTACGCGTCGGTGACGGCAGAGCCGGGGCTCGCCCAGCGCGACTTCGGCACCGCCCTGCGCAACAACGCCTGGTATGTGGTGCTCGTGGTGCCGCTGCAGACGGCGCTGTCGCTGTTCCTCGCCGTGCTCGTGAGCCGGCGTATCCTCAAGGCGCGCGGCTTCTTCCGCACGGCTTTCTACTTCCCCTCGGTCACGAGCTCGGTCGCGATCACCGTCCTGTGGCTGTTCCTCTTCTCGTTCGCCGGTCCCGTCAACGCGATCATCGCCCAGCTCGGCGGATCGGGACCGAACTGGTTCAACGACCCCCGCGGCATCGTCCACGTCGCCCTCGGGAGCCTCGGTGTCAGCTCCGGTCCCGACGCCCTCACCGGCGGCGGCTTCCTCGGCATCTCGTGGTGGGAGTGGCTCTCCGGCCCCTCCGTCGCGATGTCAGCGCTCATCCTCATGGCCGTCTTCACGACCAGCGGGACCTTCATGCTGCTGTTCATCGCCGCTCTCCAGAACGTCGGCTACGAACTGACCGAGGCCGGCATGATGGATGGCGCGAACGGCTGGCAACGCTTCTGGCACATCACGCTCCCCCAGCTGCGTCCGACCGTCTTCACCGTCGTGACCCTCGGACTCATCGGGTGCTGGCAGGTCTTCGACCAGATCTACACCGGCACGCAGGGTGGTCCGGCCAAGACGACGGTGACGCCGGCGTACCTCTCCTACACGGCGGCGTTCCAGAACAATAACTGGGGCATCGGCGCCGCCATCGCGTTCATCCTGTTCCTCATCATCATCTTCTTCACGATCGTCCAGCGCTGGGTGCTCCGCGAGCGGCCCGTCTCCAAGCGCCGTTCGGCACCCTACGACCGCGCTCTGAAGAAGGACCGCGCGCGCGAGCAGGATGCCTCGGCATCCTCCTCCGCGACCGCCACGACCGGAGGTGCCGCATGAGCGCCGCGACCGTCCTCACCGAGGCCGAGATCCACGACCAGCCCCCGATCGCGGTGCCGCGCCGCCGGCGCCGGTTCACCGTGAAGAGCACGCTCGGACAGGTCGTCCTGTACGCCCTGCTCGTCGCGCTCGCGATCATCTACATCTACCCGTTCCTCGTGCAGGTGGCGACGTCGTTCAAGAGCGAGCAGGAGGCGGCGATCAGCCCCATCTCCCTCATCCCGCAGACGTTCACGACGGCCGCATACGAGCGCCTGTTCCTCAACAGCGACTTCCCGCTGTGGTTCGCGAACTCCGCGATCGTGACGATCTGCGTGACCCTCGGGCGCGTCTTCTTCGTCTCACTCGCGGGCTACGCGCTCGCTCGGCTGAACTTCCGCGGTCGCGGCGTCGTGTTCGCGCTCGTCGTGGGCGTCATGGCCGTGCCGGGCGTCGTCCTCCTCATCCCGAAGTTCCTCGTGCTGAACCAGCTCGGCCTGTACGACTCGTACGCGGGCATGATCCTGCCGCTGCTGGTGGATGCCGCGGGGGTGTTCATCATGAAGAACTTCTTCGAGTCGATCCCGCCGTCGGTCGAGGAGCAGGCCCGCATCGACGGCGCGGGGAGCTTCCGCATCTTCTGGTCGATCGTCCTGCCGATGGCGATGCCCGCCCTCGTCACGATCATCATCCTGTCGTTCCAGGGATCGTGGAACGAGCTCAGCCACTTCATCGTGTCGACCCAGTCGCCCCAGCTGACGACCCTGACCAAGGGCGTCGCTTCGCTCGCGTCGGGGCAGCTCAGCCAGGGCACGCAGTACCCTCTGAAACTCGCCGCCGCGGCGATCATGACGATCCCGGTCGCCGTGCTCTTCTTCATCTTCCAACGACGCATCATGAACACCAGCGAAGGAGCAGTGAAGGGATGACGGCACTCTTGCAGCCGTTCCTGTCCGATCGGGTCGTCGCGCTGTCGGCGCCGACCCAGGCGTGGTCGGGCACCGACGGCGAGGTGGGAGGTGCCGCGATCGACGGCATCTACCACGGCGACACGCGCTTCGTCCGGTCGGGATCGCTCCGCTACGCGGGCGCGTCGGGCGCGCTCGCTGAGCCCGAGTGGGTGTCGTGGTCGCTGCCGTCGGCCGAGACCGTGCGCTTCGACGCGCTGCTGCGCGGCGTCGACGACGAGTGGCCCGATCCCAAGGTGCGCCTCGTCCGCGAGCGGCACGTGTCCGACGGACAGGTGACCGAGACCCTCACGGTGCGCTCGCACCTGACCGAGCAGGTCACGGTGCGCCTCAAGGTGACCCTCGCCCCCGACTTCTCTCCCCTGCAGATCGTGAAGTCCGGGGCCACGGGAGACGCGTCGTGGGATGCCGAGGCCACGGCATCCGGTGTACGCATCGCCCACTCGGCGAGTGCGGCGGCGTCGGTCATCGACGCCCCGGACGCCGCGGTGGCCGTCGAGGGCGATGCGGTGACCCTGAGCTGGCGACTGCGGGTGCCGGCTCGCGGCGCGGCATCCGCACGGTGGGACGTCGCGATGGACGACCCGAGTCTCGTCGTCCGCGGACCCTCCGGCGCGGCGCCGTGGGACACCCCCGTGACCGTCCCGGGCGCCGACCCGCGCCTCGAGCGGTGGCTCGACCGCGCGCTCGGCGACCTCTCCGCTCTTCGCCTCGCCCTGCCCGACCATCCCGAGGACGAGTTCTTCGCCGCCGGCGCACCCTGGTTCTTCACCCTCTTCGGCCGCGACTCGCTGTGGGCCGCGCGCCTGCTGCTCCCGCTCGACGCACGCATGGCCGCGTCGACCCTCCGCGTCCTGGCGCGCCTGCAGGGGACGAAGAACGACCCGTCGACCGCCGAGCAGCCCGGCAAGATCATGCACGAGCTGCGCGCCGGCACGCTCTCGATGCCGGGCGAGGGCATCGAGCTGCCGCCGCTCTACTACGGCACCGTCGACGCGACGCCGCTCTGGATCTGCCTTCTCGCCGAGGCCGCCGATGCGGGGATGCCCGAGGACGATGTCCGTGCGCTCGTGCCGACGCTCGAGGCCGCGATCGCGTGGATGCGCGACAGCGTCGGCGCACACGGCTTCCTCGACTACGTCGACGAGACCGGCCACGGCCTCTCGAACCAGGGGTGGAAGGACTCAGGTGACTCGATCCAGTGGCGCGACGGGTCGCTCGCCGAGGGGCCCATCGCCCTCTGCGAAGTGCAGGGTTACGCGTACGAGGCCGCGCTCGGCGGGGCGGCGCTCCTCGATCGGTTCGGGCGGCCGGGCGGCGATGACGTGCGGTCGTGGGCCGCAGCGCTGAAGGAGCGGTTCGCCGAGAGCTACTGGGTCGAGACCCCCGAGGGCCGCTACCCGGCGATCGCCCTCGACCGCGACGGGCGCGCCGTCGATACCCTGACGAGCAACGTCGGACACCTGCTCGGCACCGGCATCCTCTCCCCCGAGGAAGAAGCACGGGTCGCCGGGCTCCTGGTCGGAGACTCGATGTCGTCGGGGTTCGGGCTCCGCACCCTGTCGACCGAGGCGGGCGGCTACTGGCCGCTCAGCTATCACGGCGGCAGCGTCTGGACCCACGACACCGCGATCGTCGCCCGCGGCATGCTGCGTGCGGGGCTCATCGACGAAGCCGAGGCGCTCGTCGCCGGGATGCTTACCGCCGCAGAGGCGTTCGAGTACCGTGTGCCCGAGCTGCACGCCGGCGACGACGCGGGCGCCATCGAGCGGCCCGCACCCTACCCCGCGGCGTGCCGCCCGCAGGCGTGGTCGGCGGCGGCAGCCGTCACCGCATGGGAGGTGCGGGGCTCGCGGCCGTAGCGCTCCGTCGACGCGCGGGGGCTGACGGGGTGCGGGGGTTGCGCGGGGGCTGACGGGGCGCGGGGGTTGGCGCGGGTGCCGTCAGTCGACGCGCGCGACGGTGCCGCCGGTGAGCCGGACGAGCTCGTCGTAGGTCAGTGGGGAAACGGTGTGCGGCGTGCCGCCCGCCGCCCAGATCTCGTCGTACGCGGCGAGGGCTTCGTCGACGATCGTCGTGAGGGGCGCGGGGTGCCCGGTGGGCGCGACCCCGCCGATCGCCTGACCGGTCGCGGCGCGCACCTGGTCGGGCGTCGCACGGACGATACTGCCCCGCCCGAGACGCTCGGCGAGGGCCGCGGTATCCACGCGGTGCGCTCCGCTGGTCATCACGAGCAGGGGCTCGCCGTCCGACCAGAAGACGAGGCTGTTGGCGATGGCGCCGACCTCGACGCCGAGCGCCGTCGCCGCGAGGGGCGCCGTGGCCGCGGCATCCGGCAGCACGACGATCTCGCCGCCGATCCCCGCCGCGCGGAGGGCCTCGTGGACGCGCCTGCTCCGCGCCCCGAGCCCGTCCGGCGCGCTCGCGCCCGCCTCGCCCGTGCCGCGCGTGCCGCGCGTGTCGCCCGCCTCACCTGTCATGCCCCGACCCTACCGCCACGTTCGGTTCGCAGGACTTTTGCAACGCGCGACCCCGTTGCGCCGCAGAAACGCGCGGGACGACACCAAATTTCCTGCGAACCGAACACACCTCTCGCCTCTTCCCGCCCCTGCCGTCATCCCCGGATGGCGAGCAAACCTCGAATCGCCGCCACGACGCGCTCCGGATGCCAGAAGATGTCCTCCGCGATCGGGCGGTACGTCACCATCCCCCGCGCGGCCGCCTCTTGGTCGCGGCGGCGATCGGTGCGCTGCTGATCCCAGGACTCGTGGAACTCCCGGCTGTCGCACTCGATGATGAGCCACCCGTCGATGACCAGATCGACCCGGCCGACGCCGTCGATCCGGACCTGAATCTCCACTTCGCATCCGAGCATCCGCAACAGCAACCGCATGAGCGTCTCCGATCCCGACTCCGCGCGCTCGTCCAGCAGTCCGCGGATGAACTGGAGCCGGCGCGGCAGCGCGGCGAACACCTCGCCGAGCTCCGCCTCGCCGATGAGTCCCAGATGCAGGGCCGAGTCGAGCGTCGCGACGGCCGCTCGCACCGGCTGGCAACGCGTCGCCTCGATGAGGGCCTCCACGATGTCGACGCTCGCCCACCCGTCGGCCCGCCGCCGGGTCCAGTGGACACGGACGTCGCGCTCGACCTTGCCGAGTCGGGAGCCGGTTCGCGGCACCTCGACGTGGAGCGCGGAGCGATCGAGCACGAAGACGCCCCACCGCGCCAGCTCGGACACGCACGTGAGACGCCCTCCGACCCGGCACGCGTCGACACAGTCACCTTCGACGTCGGGGAGGAGATAGGTGTTCTCCCGGGGGCGGAGGAGACGTCCGTCGCGGACGGCCTGCGTGAGGTCGCGGGGCCGGAAGCCCGCGTCGAGGAGTTCCTCACGCGTGTGAACCGGCGCGCGTTCGGGGATCCGGAGCTTTCGGGCGACGCGGCGCCGGACATATCGGGGAGCGAGAGCGCGGGGAGCAGACCGGATGCGAAGACGACGGAGCATGTGCAGGATCGTGCCGGGAGCACCCCGCCCGCGGGACCCGAAGGTGCGGATCGGTGGACAACTGGCGAGATTGCCCGCCTGGGGAGGAGCCGATGGCGGCGCCTCGGGCGCGCGGTGTTCGGTTCGCAGGAGATTCTGGCGAAAGCGCGTCGATATGCGGGCTGGAGCGCGCCTGCGCGCAAGAAGTCCTGCGAACCGAACGAGGAACCGAGACGCCCACCCGCGGACGCCCGCCCGCACACGCGTCCGCCGCGCCACCCCACGCGGCGTCGGCGCGGTGGCAGAATGGCTCGCGGATGCCGCAACGCCGCGGCATCCGCAGAGCACAGCCCACAAGGCCAGCCGAAAGAGGATGCGATGACGCACACCCTGCCCCTGCCCGATCTCACCCACGAACGCGTGGAGGTGACGACCGGCCCGCGCAGCGGCCTGGTCATCACCGTCGCCCTCCACTCCTCGGCGCTCGGCTCCGCCCTCGGCGGCGCGCGCCTGTGGACGTACCCGCACTGGAGCGACGCCGTCGGCGACGCCTTGCGCCTCTCCGCGGCGATGACCCTCAAGAACGCCGCCGCGGGCCTCGACGCCGGCGGGGGGAAGTCGGTGATCGCGCTCCCGCCCGGCACGACGCTCGACGCCGACCGCCGCCGCGCCGCATTCCTCGATCTCGGCGATGCGGTCGAGAGGTTCGGCGGCCTGTACCGCACCGCCGAGGATGTCGGCTCGACGACCGATGACATGCTCACGGTGAGCGAGCGGACGAGCCACGTCGTCGGCCTCCCCGATTCGGCGGGCGGCTCGGGCGAGCCGGCCGGTCCCACGAGCCTCGGCGTCTACGAGTCGCTTCGCGCGACCCTCGAGCGCGTCACGGGCTCCCCCGAGGTGGCAGGCCGGCGCATCACGATCGCGGGCCTCGGCCAGGTGGGCAGCCGCCTCGCGGTGCGGCTCGCCGCCGAGGGCGCCGCCCTCACCGTGACCGACGTGAACCCCGCGAAGCGCGCGCTCGCCGCCGACCTCGACGCACGATGGGTCGAGCCGGGCACGGAGCACCTGGTCGAGGCCGACGTCTTCGTCCCCGCCGGCATCGGCGGCATCCTCGACGACGAGGTCATCGACGCCCTCGCCGCGCGCGCCGTGTGCGGCCCCGCGAACAACCCGCTCGCCGACCGCAGCGGCGCCGGCCGCCTCGCGGCGCGCGGCATCCTCTACGCCCCCGACTTCGTCGTGAACGCCGGCGGCGTCATCTACCTCGACCTCGAGGCGAAGCGGCTGGGCTCGCGCGCCGAGATCATGGAGCGGGTCGCCGGCATCGGCGACACGCTCCGGGGCCTGTTCGACGCGGCCGCCGCGCAGGGCATCACCCCGCTGGATGCCGCGGAGCAGCGCGCCGGCGACCCTCTCGCCGCGGAACGCCTCGCGACCACGGCGGCCTGACGCGCACCGGACACGCGACACGACGCGGACCCGGTTCCACAAACAGTGGAACCGGGTTCGTCGTGGTGCGAGGATGGAGCCAGCCGGCGAAGCCGCCGGCATCCGTGCACCGTCGAAGGAGACCGCCCGTGTTCCGCAGCCCGTACCCCGATGTCGAGATCCCCGACACGAGCATCTACGACTACCTGTTCGGTTCACTCGATGAGAGCGACCTCGGGCGCGTCGCGCTCATCGACCCGACCTCGGGCGCCGAGACGACGTACGGCGCCCTCCGCGCCCAGATCGATGCGCTCGCCGGCGCCCTCGCCGACCGCGGCGTCGGCATCGGCACGACGCTCGGCCTCCTGAGCCCGAACGTCCCCGCGTTCGCGACGGTGTTCCACGGCATCCTGCGCGCGGGAGCGACCGTCACGACGATCAACGCGCTGTACACCGCCGCCGAGATCGAGAAGCAGCTGAAGGATGCCGGGGCCACGTGGCTCTTCACGATCTCGCCGATGCTGCCGCAGGCGGAGGCCGCCGCGGCGGCGCTCGGCATCCCGCCCGAGCAGCTGGTCGTCCTCGACGGCGCCGACGGCCACCCGAGCCTGCGCGACCTGATCGCCGAGCAGAAGCCGGCCCCCGAGGTCACGTTCGACCCGGCGACGCACATCGCCGTGCTCCCCTACTCGTCGGGGACGACCGGCAACCCCAAGGGCGTGATGCTCAGCCACCGGAACCTCGTGGCGAACGTCCAGCAGTGCCGCATCTCGATCACGCTGAGCGAGAAGGATCGCGTGCTCGCGGTGCTCCCGTTCTTCCACATCTACGGCATGACGGTGCTCCTGAACCTCGCGCTGCGCCAGCGCGCCAGCCTCGTGACGATGCCGCGCTTCGACCTCGTCGAGTTCCTCACGATCATCCAGCGCTACGGGGTCACGTTCCTGTTCATCGCGCCGCCGATCGCGGTCGCCCTCGCGAAGCACCCGATCGTCGACGAGTACGACATCTCGACGGTGCACACGGTGTTCTCCGGCGCTGCTCCCCTCGACGGCGAGACGGGGCACGCGGCCGGCCGCCGCATCCACGCGACGATGCTGCAGGGCTACGGTATGAGCGAGTTGAGCCCCGTCTCCCACGCGATGCCGCCCGAGCGCGACGACATCCCGCTCGACTCGATCGGCGTGCCGCTGCCGAACGTCGTGTCGAAGCTCGTCGACATCGACACGGGCGAGGAGATCACGGAGTTCGGCGAGGACGGGTTCACGGCGCCCGGAGAGCTCCTCGTGCAGGGTCCGAACGTCATGCTCGGCTACCTGGGCCGCGAGGACGCGACGGCGGAGACGATCGAGCCCGACGGCTTCCTCCACACCGGCGACGTCGCCGTCGCGCACCGCGACGGGTACTTCACGATCGTCGATCGCGCGAAGGAGCTCATCAAGTACCACGGCTACCAGATCGCTCCGGCCGAGCTCGAGGCGCTGCTGCTCAGCCACCCGAAGATCATGGATGCCGCGGTGATCGACGTGCTCGACGAGGAGAAGGAGGAGATCCCGAAGGCGTTCGTCGTCGCAGCTCCCGGCGCCGATCTCACCGAGGACGAGGTCAAGGCGTTCGTCGCCGAGCAGGTCGCCCCGCACAAGAAGGTGCGCCGCGTGGAGTTCATCGAGGCGATCCCGAAGTCGAGCTCGGGGAAGATCCTCCGGAAGGACCTCCGCGCGCGCGAGGCGGCACAGGTGAGCGCATGACGGATGCCGACGACACGGCGACGAGCATCCGTCTCGCCCGCCGCCCCGTCGGCTGGCCGACTCCGGGCGACTTCGACATCGTCAGGGAGCCGTTGCCCCCGCTCGAGGACGGGCAGGTACGGGTGCGGAACGAGTTCGTCTCCGTCGACCCGTACATGCGCGGCCGGATGTCGGATGCTCGTTCCTACGTCGCACCGTACGAGATCGGCGCCGTGATCTCCGGCGGCGCCGTCGGGCGGGTGGTCGCGTCGGAGAGCGAGGCGCTCCCGGTCGGTACGGCCGTCCTCCACCAGCGCGGCTGGAGCGATCTCGTGCAGGGCGACGCGCGCCGCTTCCAGAAGGTCGACGAGGTGGACGGCATCCCGCTGTCGACCCGCCTGCACATCCTGGGGCTTACGGGCTTCACCGCCTACGTCGGACTCACCGCGATCGCGCACCTGCAGCCCGGCGAGACGGTGTTCGTATCGGGCGCGGCCGGCGCCGTGGGGACGGCGGCCGGGCAGATCGCTCGCCTCCTCGGCGCGGGACGCGTCGTGGGATCGGCGGGTACGCCCGAGAAGGTGGCGCTGCTGACCGAGCGCTACGGCTACGACGCCGCGTTCTCCTACAAAGACCAGCCGGTGCGCACGTCGCTGAAGGCCGCAGCTCCGGAGGGGATCGACGTCTTCTTCGACAACGTCGGTGGTGAGCACCTCGAGGCGGCACTCGGGGCGTTCAACGACAACGGGCGTGCCGCGCTGTGCGGCGCGATCGCGAACTACAACGCGACCGAGCGTCCGCAGGGTCCGTCGAACATGGCGAACCTCATCACCCGCGCCCTGACCCTCCAGGGTTTCACCGTCGGGAACTACGGCCACCTCATGCCGGAGTTCCAGGCGAAGATGTGGGAGTGGTTCGCCGCCGGCGAGATCGTCTACGACGAGACGATCGTCGACGGCATCGAGAACACGATCGACGCGTTCCTCGACATGATGCACGGCGCGAACACGGGAAAGATGCTCGTGCGCGTGTGAGGATGCCGGAGGGCCGATGCCGTCCCCCGAACATGAGAGAACCCCCGCCGAGCGGGGGTTCTCTCATGTCTTCCGGTTGGTGGACCTAAGGAGATTCGAACTCCTGACCTCCTCGATGCGAACGAGGCGCGCTACCAACTGCGCCATAGGCCCGTAGACGACAACGAGCCTATCACGCGCGACGGGCGGCGTTTCACTCGGCCGAAGATGACGGCGCACGAGGGCAGGATGGAGGGATGAGCTCCGCCCTGATCGCCCTCTCCACCGTCCGGAACGTCCGCCCGTGGGGAGGTGATCCGGTCGATCTGACGATCACGGACGGCGTCATCAGCAAGATCGCGGCGACGACGGCATCCCCCTCCGCGGCCGCGTCGTCCGCGGGCGCCGGCTCCGCCTACGACGGCCGGGGCCTTCTCGCCCTCCCGGGCCTCGTCAACGCGCACGCACACATCGACAAGTCGTGGTGGGGGCTCCCCTGGCAGTCGTACGGCGGCGAGGGCGGCACCGAGGGCCGGATCCGGCACGAGCGGGCGCGACGCGACGAGATCGGGATGCCGTCGGTGGAGATCACGCGGAACGTCCTCGATCAGCTCGTGCGGCACGGTACGACCGCGATTCGCACCCACGTCGATGTGGACCTCGGACTGGGTCTGCGCGGCATCGACGTGGTGCGCGAGGCGGTCGCGGCCTACGACGGCGCGCTCGCCGTCGAGATCGTCGCGTTTCCGCAGGACGGCGTCCTCCGCCGCCCCGGAGTCTTCGACCTCCTCGCCCGCGCTGCACAAGCCGGCGCCGAGCACATCGGAGGTCTCGACCCGGCCACGATCGACCGTGACCCCGTCGGCCAGATCGACGCGATCCTCGGGCTCGCCGCGGAGCACGGTGTGGGCGTCGATATCCACCTGCACGATCCTGCCGATCTGGGTGCCTTCCAGATCGAGCTGATCCTCGCCCGCGTCGCCGAGCTCGGGCTCGAGGGACGCGTGAATATCGCCCACGGTTTCGCCGTCGCCGAACTCGAGCGTGCGCGCCGCCGCGACCTGCTCGCGCAGATGGGCGAGCTCGGGGTCACGATGACGACGGTCGCGCCGCTGCGCCTGCCGCAGCTGCCGCTCGACGAGCTGGATGCCGTGGGCGTCGTGCTCGGGTTCGGAACCGACGGCATCCGCGACCTGTGGAGCCCGTACGGCACCGGTGACCTCCTCGGCATCGCGTGGCAGTACGCGCGCGCATCGAGCCTCGTGCGCGACGACGACCTGCGCCGAGTGGTCGAGATCGCGGCCGGCGGGTCGGCGCCCTTCGCGGGTCTTCCCGCGAATCGTCTCGCCGTGGGCGACCGCGCGGACCTCGTGCCGCTCGACGCGGGGAACCCGATGGACGCGCTCGTGCGCACCCCACCACGCGAGGCCGTCATCGCAGCCGGGCGCCTCCTCGTCGGCTGACCCTCACCCCACGTCGGCCGTCGCCGGCGGGCGGTGATGATCACTGGCCGGTCACTGGCCGCTGGCGCGCCGTTCCAGCAGTCGGCGCACGTGCGCCTCGATCGCCTCGTCGCCGGCCGCGGGGCCCCCGGCGAACTCCTCGTCCGGGTGGGTGCGGCGCGTCGCGCGCGCGGCCTGGATGCTCGGCGGGCGCTGACGCTCCGCGCGTGCCCGCATCGCCTCGTCGAGGGCGGCGCGGCGAAGCGCCTCGCGGGCGTCGACCTCGTCGAGGACGACGGCGGCGCGCGATCCCGCCGAAGCGGTGAGAGGTCGCGGCAGTTCGCGTGGCGTCCAGGCGGTGCGGTCGGAGGCAAGCGACACGTCCTGCAGGTCGCCCGTGACGCGGGCGACAGCGGCAGGCGCGACGATCCGCACCTCGGCGCGGCGCCGCACGACGGCCACCCGGCGGAGCACGACGAGCGTCATGAGAGCGAGCCCGACGGATGCCGCGATGAGCAGCACCGAGCCGCCGGCGGCGACCGCGAAGCCACCTCCGACGGCGAGCCCGAGCGCCGCAACACCGAGCACGCCGGCGATCACACGCGCCCGCCCGAGGGCACGGGCGCGGCGGGCCTCGGGGCGTTCCCGGGCGGCGCGCGCCTCGGCGGCGGCGCGCTCACGGGCGGCGGCCGCGTCGGCCTTCGCCTGCAGGGTCGCCGCGGCGAGCTCGGCACGGGCGCGGTCGAGGTCGGCCTGCTCGCGCTCGGTCTGGGCCTGGCGCGCGAGCCGCTGCTGCGCGAGGGCGGTGCGGGCATTCAGTTCGAGCCGCACCTCGTCGGGGGTCTCACTCGTCTCCGCCAGGACGCGCAGGGCCTGGTTCAGCCGGACGGCGTTGCGCTCCGCTGCGGTGAACTGATGGCGGCCGTACCAGGAGGGGACGAGATAGACGAGCCAGAGCACGACGGCGACGAGGACGATGACGCCTCCACCCAGAACCTGGCCTCCCATGCGGTCCACGGTAGGGCCGGCGGTGCGCTGATCCCGGCATCCGCCCCGCGTGTCTGACCTTCGAGTTCAACGTGAAGG
The DNA here is from genome assembly GCF_057706945.1 of Microbacterium sp. bgisy203. Classification (NCBI taxonomy): domain Bacteria; kingdom Bacillati; phylum Actinomycetota; class Actinomycetes; order Micrococcales; family Microbacteriaceae; genus Microbacterium; species Microbacterium sp. bgisy203. The sequence continues at coordinate 690,912 of NZ_JBYIPF010000001.1, forward strand.
TCGCGACGAGGACGTCGGCGCCGATCGCGTCAGCCCGGCAGCCGGTCTGTGACCGGCACCGTCGCCGCGTGCGCGGGAGCACGACCGCTCACCCAGCGCTGCAGGACGCCCTCCGGAACCTCTTCGCGGACGAGCGCGAACGCGTAGTGGTCGCGCCAATCCCCCGCGATGTGGATGTATCTCCGCCGCAGCCCCTCGTAGCGGAACCCGAGCTTCTCGACGACGCGCAGACTCGCCTTGTTCTCGGGACGGATGCAGATCTCCATGCGGTGGATCCCCAGTTCGCGGAAGCACACGTCGGTCGCGAGCGCGACGGACGTAGGCGTGATGTCGCGCCCCGCGTAGCGCTCGCTCACCCAATACCCGATCGTCGCCGACGCGAGGGAGCCGCGCGACATGCCCCAAACGTTCAGCTGACCGGCGACCTGCCCGTCGTACTCCATGACGAACGGCACGCCGCCGCCGTCGCGATACTGCTGAAGCAGGCGCTTGACGCCCAGGCGCACGTCGAACGAGACCGGCCCGTCGGGGCTCGTCGCCTCCCACGGGCGCAGCCACGCACGGTTCGACATGAGCTCGGACTGCAGGACCCGCGCGTCGCGCTGACGGACGAGGCGGATGCCGATGCGCCCGTGCTGTCGCGGCACCGTCAGATCGACCACCGACTTCCCCTCACCTGCGCCGCAGGAGCAACCTCACAGCTGCTCGGCGAACTCCTTCAGCCAGGGACGCAGTGCGGGGCCGAGGTCGTCGCGATCGGCGGCCAGCTGCACGATGGCCTTGATGTAGTCCACCCTATCGCCGGTGTCATAGCGACGCCCGCGGAACACGACACCGAGCACCCCGTCGGTGACGGCGAGCTCCTGCAGGGCGTCGGTCAGCTGGATCTCGCCGCCCTTGCCGGGTTCCGTGCGCTCGAGGATGCCGAACACCTGCGGCGTCAAGACGTACCGGCCGATGATCGCGTAATTGGAGGGGGCGTCCTCCTTCTTCGGCTTCTCGACGAGGCCGGTGACCTTCACGACGTCGGGGTCGTCGGTCTCCTCGACCGACGCGACGCCGTACATGTGGATGTGCTCGGGATCGACCTCCATGAGGGCGATGACGGTGAGCCCCGTCCGCTCGTTCTCGGCGATCATCGTCGTGAGCAGCGGGTCGCGCTCGTCGATCAGGTCGTCACCGAGGAGCACCGCGAAGGTCGAGTCCCCGACATGGTGCTTCGCCCGCAGCACGGCGTGACCGAGGCCTTTGGGCTCGCCCTGCCGCACGAAGTGGATGTCGGCGAGTTCGGTCGAGGCCTGCACACGCTGCAGCTTCTCGAGGTCGCCCTTGTTGGTGAGATTCGATTCGAGCTCGGGAACCGAGTCGAAGTGGTTCGAGATGTTGTTCTTGTTGCGCCCCAGGATGATGAGGATGTCGTCCGCCCCTGCGCCGACGGCCTCTTCGACGACGTACTGGATCGCCGGCTTGTCCACGACAGGCAGCATCTCCTTCGGCATCGCCTTCGTCGCGGGAAGGAAGCGGGTGCCGAGCCCGGCGGCGGGGATCACAGCCTTGATGCGCGTCGTCATGGGCACAGCCTACCGGCGCACGCCGACATCGCCCGTCCGAACGGGGCCGGGCCATCGAGGTGCACCTACAATCGGACCATGCCCGATGCCATCGACGACGCGAAACGGGCGCTCCGCGCCGACCTTCGCGAGCGTCGCCAGCAGCGATCCGATGCCGCCCGCGCGGAGGCCGCGGAGGGTGTCAAAACGCAACTCGACGCCCTCGTGGATGCCGTCGGCGCCCGGTCGATCTCGTGCTTCCTGTCGACGCCGACCGAACCCGGAACGCACGCGTTCATCGTCGACGCGGTCGCTCGCGGCATCCGGGTTCTCCTTCCGATCACCCGCACCGACGGCCTGCTCGACTGGGCCCTCGCTGACCCGGAGGGCGAGATCGCGGAGGGCGTCTTCGGCGCCCCCGAGCCGGTCGGCGAAGTGCTCAGCCCCCTCGCCGTCAACGACGTCGACCTCCTCGTCATCCCCGCCGCCGCCGTCGATCGCACCGGCATGCGACTCGGCTGGGGCCGCGGCTACTTCGACAAGACCATCGGCTCGATGGAGCAGTGCCCGCCCGTCTACGCCGTCATCTTCGACTCCGAGCTCGTCGACGAGGTGCCCCGAGACCTCCACGACCAGCCCGTCACCGGCGTCGTCACGCCCACCCGAACCCTTACCCTCGCGCCGCAGCGGCGCTGACCGAACCCTCGAGGACTCCGATGCCCACCTACGCCTACGCCTGCACGCAGTGCGGCCACGCCTTCGACGCCGTCCAGTCCTTCAGCGACGCCTCGCTCACCGAGTGCCCCGTCTGCGGAGGCGCACTGCGCAAGCAGTACGGGTCGGTGGGCGTCACCTTCAACGGCTCGGGCTTCTACCGCACCGATTCGCGGAAGAGCGCGGTATCCGGCGATTCCTCTGGCGGCGGCGCGACAACTTCGCCATCATCGAAGTCTGAGGCAAAGGCCTCACCCGCACCGTCGGGATCGTAACCGGCGCACCGTTGCCGGCAAGGAGGGGGCTCGAATGCTCAAGGGCTTCAAAGACTTCATCATGCGCGGCAACGTCATCGACCTCGCGGTCGCGGTCGTCATCGGCGCCGCGTTCACCGCGCTCGTCAACTCGGTCGTCGAATCGATCATCAACCCGATCCTCGCCCTGTTCATGAAGGCGGATGCCAGCGGCAACATCGGCTTCACGGTGCCGGGTCTCTACGGCGAGGTGACCTTCCCCGTCGGCAACCTCATCACGGCGATCATCACCTTCATCGTGACCGCTGCCGTCGTCTACTTCGTGTTCGTCTACCCGATGAACAAGTGGAAGGAGATCCAGGCCGCGAAGGCCGGCATCTCCGAAGAGGAAGAGGCGAAGCTCCCCACCGAGCAGGAGCTGCTCGTCCAGATCCGCGATCTGCTGCAGGACCGGAAGCTCCTCGACGACGCGCCCGCCGCGACACCGCCCGCGGCGAAGTAACGCCGTTTCGACTCGCTGCGCTCGCTCAACGACCGGATCAGCCGCACCACACCCCCGGCCGCACCACGCCCCCGGTCGTTGAGCGAGCGGCTCCGCCGCGAGTCGAAACGCCCCACCACGTTTCGACTCGCTGCGCTCGCTCAACGACCGGATCAGCTGCACCACGCCCCCGGCCGCCCCGCGAGCCGCACCAACGCCCACTCCCCGGTCGTTGAGCGAGCGGCTCCGCCGCGAGTCGAAACGCCCCACATCAGTAGTGCGGCGGAACGTCGCGGCGCATCCGCTCGTCGTTCGGGCCCGACGCGCCGCCCTCGCCTCCGGCAGAGGCCGCAGCGCCGTCCGCAGTCCCGGACGAGCCCGGCATCTCCGGGTCGGGGTCGGTCCCCGGCACCGGCGTCAGCTGCGCGCGCCGTGCACCGCGTACCCGCACGACCCGCTGGCGCGGAGCGCCCGGGGACGGAGCGCCCGGCGACGACTCGGCAACCGGCTCGTCACTCGACGACATCGATCGGCTGCGTCTGCGTCTCGGCGGTCGGCGCCTCCGGCGGCACCCCGAGGATCGCCGCGATCCGCTCCGCGACGCCCGCCGGGTCGCTGTAGAGGTCGAACGCGTGCACGCGGATGTAGTGCCAGCCGAGCCGGCGGAGCACCTGCGGGCGCAGGCGCAGGGTCTCGCGCAGCGTGTCGTGCGCCGTGTCCGAGTCGCTTTCGGCGACGACGGCCTTGCCGCGGTACTGGGCGACGATCGGCAGCTGGCCGCGGTAGTCGACGTCGACCGCGACACCGCGCGCGCGCAGATGCCGGGCGAGCGAGAGGGTGAGCGGGTCGGCGAGGTCTTCGAGCCGCGCCTCGCGCGCCCGGGCGGCGATGCCGCCGAGGATCGACATGAGTCGCGACGCGCCCGACGCGAGCCGGCTCTCGTCGAAGCTCGACGGGCGGATCGACGAGACGATCACCATCGACCGGCGCGCGCGCGTCATGCCGACCGTGAGGAGCCGCTCCCCGTCCTCGCCGGAGAGGTCGCCGAAGTCGCTGAGGACGCGTCCGTGCTTCGTGAGGCCGAACCCGAGCGAGAAGACGACGCGGTCGCGGCTCTCGGCGACCGACTCCTCGAGCCCGAGCACGGCGAAGGGTTCCGCCGTGTCCCGCCCCACGAAGTCGGCGACGTCGGCGCGTCCCGCGAAAGCGGCGGAAACGGCCGCGCGCACACGCTCGGCATGACGGGTGGATGCCGTGACCACCATGAGCGACTCGGTGGGTCGGTTGACGGCGTGTTCGACGACGAGCGTCACGACGCGGGCGACCTCGGCATCCGGGCTCTCCACCGCGCCGGTGACGGGGTCGGGCGTTCCGTGCCCGCCCTCGACGTAGTCGACGCTGAGGCTGCCGCGCCCGAGATATGAGCCGGCCCACGGGAGCGACACGAGCCGCCCGTCGTAGAAGGCGGAGTTGACGAGCTCGGCGAGGTCCTCCCCGCCGGCCCGGTAGCTGCGCGTGAGCGTCTCGGAGGGCACGAGCTCGGCGAGGCGCTCGAAGACGCTCACGTCGTCGAAGTCCACTTCGGGCTCGTCGCCCGGCTGCGGGGCGCCAGAGGCGACCCGGAAGGGAGTGGGCTTCTGCGTCACGGGGTCGCCGAAGGCGACGACCTGGTGCGCGCGCCGGAGAGCGGGCGCGGCCTCGGCGAGGCAGAGCGCCGCGGCATCCGCGATCACGACGACGTCGAAGGCCGCGTCGAGCGGGATCGCCGGCACCTCGTAGGGCGAGGCGAGCCACACCGGCGCGAGGGTGCGGACGAGCGCGGGGGCCGCGTGAACGATTTCCGCGGGGGTCGCGACGCCGGCGCGGAGGGCGTGCTTCAGGGCACCGACCTCGTGCGCCTCGTCGACGACCGCGATCTTCCACTGCGTCGCGAGCTCGGCGGCCAGGAGCGGACCGGCCGACCCGGCGTGGGCCTCGTCGACGAGGCGGAAGTCGCGTTCGAGACGGTCGACGACCGAGGTGTTCGCACCCAGCAGCGCGCGGTCGGTGCGGAGCATCGCCTCGAGCGCCGACTGCCACCACGCGAACTCGAACTCCGCCGCGACCTCGCTCTCGGGGACGTGACGCACCGACAGCTCGGTGAGGAGGCCGTCGAGTCCGAGCTCGGCGAGGCGGCTGCGGAGCTCGGCGCGCTCGACGAGATTGTCGAACACCTCCGACTCGGCGGCGAGGCCCGCGAGGGTGCGGAGCAGATGCGGGATCGGGAGCGACGCGAGCGGCTGCGTGCGGCCGAGCGCCGCGTCGAGCGAGGCGAGGTCGGCGTCGACGCGCTGCCACGCCGTCGCGACGTCGTCGAGGCCGATCGGCACCTCGGGGAGCACGCCCGGGTCGACGAGCTGCTGCCACGTCGCGCGCTGCTGCTGCACGCGCAGGAGGGACTCGTGCATGTCGGAGATGTGCATGCCGGGGCGGACGTACTCGCGCGAGAGGTTCTTGAGGCGCCGGCGCTGCGCCCCCGACATGTCCGGGGCGTCCCGCCGCGCGGCGTGCGCGGTGATGAGCTCCTGCAGCGGGCGCTCGAAGACCGTCATGCTGAACCGGTCGAGCGAGGCCCGAATGCCCTGCAGCAGCCGGATGTAGGCGCCGAGCTCGGCGACGGTCGTGAAGGGCCGCATGCGGGTCTGCGCGATGAGCTCATAGCCGCGTTCCAGGATGCCGGGGACTTCGCTCCGGTGCAGTCGCTGCGCGAGGGCGTGCGCGTCGGTCGCCTGCTGCGTCGTCTCGAACGCGACGGCATACCACGGCGAGTCGTCCGGCCCGAAGCGGAACTCTCCGAGCGTCGCCGCGGTCGCGAGGAGCTCGGCGGCTTCGGTGCGCCGATGGGCGAGCGTCTGCAGGGTGCGCAGGTCGAAACGGGTCTCGGCGGCCGGCTGCGGGTCGTGGCTCGTGATCGTCGTGAGCGTGCGGAGCGCCTCGATCGGCGAGATGCCGAGCTGGGCGTGCCGGCCGGTCAGCGCGTCGCGGTAGTCGCGCAGAACGGTCCGGAGGCGCACGAGCGCGTCGTCGACGTCGGCGACCTTCGGTTGCTCGGCCTTCTCGTTGCGTCCGATCGCACGGATGAGGTCTCGGTGCAGCTGCGTCGGCGAGACGGCGAGCGCCGGCAGGCCGATCCCCGCGAGACGGTGCCGCACGCCCTCGAGGGTCGAGCGGCGCGCGCTGACGACCAGCACGCGCTTTCCCGCGCGGACGAGCTCGCCGACCGCGTTGATGACGGTCTGCGTGCCGCCGGTCCCGGGGAGGGTCTGCACCGTCAGCGACTGCCCGGCGAGGATGCGGGCGAGCACCGCCTCCTGCTCGGCGTCGGCGTCGAGCAGCAGTCGGTCGGATGCCGGGGGCCGGTCGTCGGCGCCGACGAGCGGCGAGAGGGGGCGCAGCCGCGCGAGCTCCTCCCGATCGGTCGCGTGCCCGGCGAGCGCGTTCAGGATCGGGTGGTCCCGGTCGTCGGCGTCGCGCACCATCTCGGAGGCGGCGTCGGCGAACGTCGAGACCACGAGGCGCGGATGCACCGTGAAGGTGTCGATGTGGGCCGTCAGCGCGCGCAGGTGGTCGATGACCGGCTGCGGCTTGAAGACGCCGTCCTCGTGCGCGAGCTCGGCGAGCGCACGTCCGTCGAGGGCGATGCCGAAGTGGGTGCGCGCCGCCACGACGAGCTCGGGGTTGATCGTGAAGGAGCCGTGCAGGCGCAGGTCGAAGTCGAGGTGGTGGCGCCGGATGATGAGGGGTCGTAGCAACACGGGCGCGGAGAACGGCGCCCCGCCGATCTTCCAGCCCGCGATCCCGACGGCGAGGTGCACGGTGTCGAGCCCCCGCGCGGTGCGCAGCTCCACGTCTTTCGCCGCGATCCGCTCGGCGGCGCGCCGCGCGGCGAGGAGGGCGACCTCGTCGCGGAACAGGTTGGAGAGGAGCGTGGGTCGTCCGGTGATGAACTGCGGGAGACTCCCCGGGTGCGCCTTCGTGATGTCGATGCCGGCGTCACCGGCATCCGTGTAGTGCAGGAGCGTCGACGGCCCGCCCAACTGTCCGGCCTCCTCGCGCAATCGCGCACGCTCGGCGCGGGCGACATGGGTCACCACGACCCCCGGCTCGGACAGATCGAGGTCGGCCGGGGTCACCGAGTACTCGTGCTCGGCATCGTTCACGCCGCGCACGGCGCCACCGTTCGCTCGCCACACACTCGACACCCTAGGCGCGACCGGCGCGAGAATCTCGTTAGTCCGCCGGGTTTTGCGCTATTGAGGCGCACGCGCCCCCAGAGCCGCGTTGCCATCGACTCCTCCCCAGGCGGCGGATTCGCCGATTCGTCCACAGATCGCCCGGCGCGGGCGCCTCGCATCGGAGCGGCGCGACATCATGGGAGCCATGTCCGCACTCCCCTCCCCCTCGGCCGCATACTCGGTGCACCCGACACCGATCGGCGAGGCCCTCGTCGTCGTCACCGACGCGGGCCTCGCCGTCCTCGAGATCCTCGAGGACCACGCGGGCGCGGCCGAAGGCGCGCTCGAACGGGCCGCGCTCGCGCTGCGCACGGCGCCCGAGCCGGATGCCGACGCCACGGCATCCGTCCGCACACAGCTCGACGAGTACTTCGCCGGGATCCGCCGCCGGTTCGAGGTGCCCCTCGACCTGCGCGTGGGCGGGTTCGTCCGCGCCGCGCTCGACGCGGTGTGCGAGATCCCCTACGGCGAGGTCGCCTCGTACGCCGAGGTCGCGATCGCCGCCGGGTCTCCCGGCGCGAACCGTGCCGTGGGGACCGCCTGCGCGCGCACCCCGATCTCGATCATCGTTCCCGCGCACCGCGTGGTGCGCAGCGACGGCTCGATCGGCGACTACGGCGGGCATCCCGAGCGCAAGCGCCACCTGCTCGATCTGGAGGCGCGGGTGACAGAGGCCTCGTCCTCGCCGGGGGCGCCGGCGACACAGACGTCGCGGGCCGTGTAGGCCGGCCGCGACGAGCGAGCGGCCCCGGGCGCACCTCCTTGCGACAGGAAGGAATGCCCGGGGCCGCCGCGTCCTCACGCCGTGACGTCGCGTCAGCGCGTCATCACCGGCATCTCAGTGGTCGACCGCCTTCTCGGCGCCGTAGCCCGTGAGCGAGCGCACCTCCATCTCGGCCGCCTTCTCCGGGTCTTCCGCCGTGCGGGAGGTCACCGATCCGAGCCAGCCGAGGAAGAACCCGAGCGGGATCGAGACGATGCCGGGGTTGTTCAGCGGCCAGATCGCCGTGCCGACGTTCTTGAACACGCTCGTCTCGGTGCCCCAGAACACGGGCGAGAGGACGATGAGGATGATGGCGGCGGCGAGGCCCCCGTACATGCTCCACACCGCGCCACGGGTCGTGAACTTCCGCCAGTACAGCGAGTAGAGGATCGTCGGCAGGTTCGCCGAGGCGGCGACCGCGAAGGCCAGCGCGACGAGGAACGCGACGTTCTGCCCCTGCACGCCGATGCCGCCGAGGATCGCCAGGATGCCGATGACGATCACGGTGCGACGGGCGACCTTGACCTCGCCGTCCGGCGGGACGTTCCCCTTCTTCACGACGTTCGCATAGATGTCGTGGGCGAACGAGGCTGCCGCCGTGATCGTGAGACCGGCGACGACCGCGAGGATCGTCGCGAATGCGACGGCGGAGATGAACCCGAGCAGGAGCGGCCCGCCGAGCTCGAACGCCAGCAGCGGTGCTGCGGAGTTCACGCCCCCGGGCGCGTTCTTGATCGTGTCGGGGCCGACGAGGTAACCCGCACCGTAGCCGAGGACGAGGGTGAGCAGGTAGAAGAGCCCGATGAGCCAGATCGCCCACACGACCGAGCGACGTGCTTCCTTGGCGGTGGGCACGGTGTAGAAGCGCATCAGCACGTGCGGGAGGCCAGCCGTGCCGAGGACGAGCGCCGTCGCGAGCGACACGAAGTCCCACGGGTTCTTTCCGTACTGCAGACCCGGCTCGAGGATCGCCTCCTTGGGGGTCGACGTCGATGCGGCGACGGCGTTTTCGAGCAGCGTGTTGAGGCTGAAGCCGTTGAGCGCGAGCACCCAGATGGTCATGACGACCGCACCGCCGATGAGGAGGAACGCCTTCACGATCTGCACCCAGGTGGTGCCCTTCATGCCGCCGATGAGGACGTACACGATCATGAGGAGCCCGACGACGGCGACGACGACGGACTGACCGATCTGCTCGTGGATGCCGAGCAGCAGCGAGACGAGTCCGCCGGCGCCGGCCATCTGCGCGAGCAGGTAGAAGAAGCAGACGGCGAGGGTCGTGATGGCCGCCGCCATGCGCACGGGCCGCTCCTTGAGACGGAAGGAGAGGACGTCGGCCATCGTGAACTTGCCGGTGTTGCGCATGAGCTCGGCGACGAGCAGCAGCGCGACGAGCCACGCGACGAGGAAGCCGATGGAGTAGAGGAACCCGTCGTAGCCGTTGATCGCGATCGCGCCGACGATTCCGAGGAAGGATGCCGCGGAGAGGTAGTCGCCCGAGATCGCGAAGCCGTTCTGCGGGCCGGTGAAGGATCGATCGGCCGCGTAGTAGTCGGCCGCCGTCTTGTTGTTGCGGCTCGCGCGGATGACGATGAAGAGCGTCACCGCGACGAAGGCGCCGAAGATCGAGATGTTGAGCACCGGGTTGTTCTCGACGGTGTCGACGGCCGCCGCGGCGGCATCCCATACGGACTGCGTCAACGCGCTCATGCGCTCGGCTCCAGTTCCTCGAGCTCTTCACGGATCTTCGCCGACAGCGGGTCCACTCGCCTGTTCGCGTAGGAGACGTACCACATCGTGATGGCGAAGGTCGTGACGAATTGGCCGAGACCCATCAGCAGACCCACGTTGATGAGGCCCCACACCGGCGTCGACATGAACTCGCCGGCGAACGACGAGAGCAGCACGTAGGTGAAGTACCAGACGAGGAACGCGATGGTGAGCGGCCAGACGAAGCTGCGATGCCGCCTTTTCAGCTCGACGTACTCGGGCGATCTCTCGACCGCGACGTAGTCGATGCCGCCCGAGGGACGGGCATCGGTGGACGATCCTGACATGTGGCCTCCTTGCCTCATGGGGGGTCGGGCGTGCGCCCGGACGCCCGGTCGACGTCGTCCGGGCGCGTGGTAACGTCGACGCTACGAAACCGGGTGACGCAGTCGTCACCCCCGGAAGTGGGTAGTGGGATGGCACCTTCTGGCGTCGCCTCCGAAGCCGATCTCCTGACGCGCGCGGTCGGCGACCTCGCGACGCGCACGGGACTGCCCGTCGCGTTCGGCGGGTACGAGCAGTCGGGCGCGATCGATGTGACCTCTGTCGTCGGCAACCGCACAGGGCACCTCTCGACCCTCGTGGTCGAGCCGACGCGCGGCCTCGGCGGACGGGCGTTCGTCGAGCGGCGTCCGCGCCTCGCCCTCGACTACCGGTCATCGCGCAACATCACCCACGACTACGACCGCGCCGTCCTCGGCGAAGGCATCGCGACGCTGTTCGCCGTGCCGGTGCTCGTCGCGGGGCTTCCGCGCGGCGTGCTGTACTGCGGCTCGTGGGCGCAGACCGCCTTCGGCGAGCAGACCGCACGCGCAGCGCTCCAGGTCGCCGCCGACCTTGCGACCGAGCTGCGCGTCAACGACGAGGTATCACGTCGCGTGAGCCGACTCGCCCCCGCGGCCCCCGCCCCGGGCCTCGACGCAGCATCGCGCGAAGAGCTGCGCGAGGCATACGCCGAGCTGCGCCGGATCGGCGCAGAAGTGGCGGATGCCGGCATCCGTCGACGCCTCGAGGCGATCGAAGAGCGCCTCGCGACGCTGTCGCACGACCGCGCGGAACCCGAGGCGGCCCTCGACGTGCGCCTCTCGCCGCGCGAGACGGATGTGCTCGCGTGCGCGGCGCTGGGGCAGACCAATGCCGAGATCGCCGCGCACCTGACGCTGCGCGAAGGCACGGTGAAGTCGTACCTGCAGGCGGCGATGGCGAAGCTCGACGCCGCGACCCGGCACGCCGCGGTCACGAAGGCGCGCCGCGCCGGCCTTCTCCCCTAGCCGCGCCCGCGTCAGTAGGCTCTGGCCATGGCTCGCAGAATCGTGCATCAGCTCGTGGACGACCTCGACGGCACCGTGTTGGAGGTCGGCTCGGGTGAGACCGTGCTGTTCTCGCTCGACGGGACGGCGTACGAGATCGACCTCACCGACGAGAACGCCGAGGCGCTGCGCGCCGCGCTCGCTCCCTACGTCGCCGCGGGGCGGTCGGTGTCGGCGCGGCCGGCCGGCGGTGGCACGCGCACCGGGTCGGCGGGTGGCGGCGGCCGCAAGCAGAAGCGCGCCGGCCAGCGCGACTACGCGCCGGTCCGCGCGTGGGCGGCCGAGAACGGGTACGAGCTCTCCGAGCGCGGGCGCGTGCCGGCCTCCGTGCTCGAGGCCTACGACGCAGCTCACTGACCTCCGCGGGGTACCTGCCCTCAGTCGAGCGGGCCGTGCCGCACGATGCCCGGCGGCACATGACCGTCGAACAGCGCGTCGACCGTGACGAGGGAGAAGCCCCGATCGCGCAGACCCGCCACCACGTCGGCGAAGACGCTCTCAGTGACCGGCTGGATGTCGTGCATGAGCATGATCGTCTGGGGATTCGGGCGGTCGATCGCGTAGCGCTTCAGCGACTCCGCGTCCGGGCCCGCCCAGTCGCGCGTGTCGACGCTCCAGAGGATCGCGCTCTGCCCGGCGAGCGCCACGACGTGGTCGTCGACGTATCCGCCGGGCGGCCGGAAGAACGGGATCGGCTGCCCCGACAGCCGTTCGAGCAGAGCACGCGTGTTCCCGAGCTGCGCCTGGATCTGCGTGTCGGTGAGGTCGGTGAGGTATGGGTGATCCCAGGTGTGGTTGCCGATCTCGTGCCCCTCGGCGGCGACGCGCGCGACGGTGTCGGGGTGGTTCTGCGCGTTCTTGCCGAGCATGAAGAACGTCGCCGCCGAGTGCTGGTCGCGGAGCACGTCGAGGAACGCCGGGGTCAGCGTCGAGGGTCCGTCGTCGAGGGTCATCGCCATGCGCGGGACGAGGTCGCACGGCGTCCGCTCGAACCCGGCGCCTGCGCTCGTGGGGCCTGTGAAGGGTCCGGATGCCGTCGCCACGGCGCGTCCGAGATCGGTGAGCACCGGTGAGATCTCGTCTGGGGTGAACTCCACGAACAGCGCGCGATCGGTGCCCCGCGCGTTCCAGCGGACGAGTCCGTCGAGTTCGGGGGCGCTCAGGCCCGCGGGCACCGGCACCGACACGGCGCCGTCCGCGAAGCGCGCGCGCCCGAGCTCTCCGGCGAGGGCCGCGGCGACCTGATCGGCATCCGGCGGCTGCACGCTCTCGAGCGACAGGCTCCCGCGTCACGACGCAACACGTCGACCATCTCGGTCCAGAGCGCCGGGACGTCGGCGAAGAGGTCGGATGCCGTGCCGACGACACCCGTCGAGAGGTCGGTGTAAACGGTCTCGGCCGAGTCGGAGGTGACGAAGCCGGCGGACCCGATGACGGTGCGGAGGGTCTCGGCGAACACCGCTCCGCGCGCGACGGTGACCTCGCAGACGACGACCGTGCCGGCGCGGTCGCCGAGAACGTCGGCCGCCAGCTCGGTCGCCGCACCCGCCGTGCAGCCGCGCTCGGCGAGCCCCGCGCCGGCGGGGAAGGCCTCGGGCCGATAGGCGGCGCCGGAGGCATCCGACCGCACCGCGACGGCATCCCGCACCGCCTTCTCGATGACATCGTTGATGGGCTGATCGCCGGGAAGGGCGGACCAGCGGGCGTCGATCCCGACCGTGTCGTTCCGCAGGCGCTGATCGACGGTTCCTGGCGCCGCGTCCGCCGCAGAGGCGGGCTCCGTCGTCACCGTGCCGATCACCGGCCACGCGGTGGGCTCCCAGCCGGGGTCGGTCGCGGGAGCGCACGCGCTGATGCCGAGGAGCATGGCCGCGACGGCGAGCGCGGCGGCGGCGCGCCGCGCGATCACGGCGTCACCCCGGCGGACGTGACGACGACGTGGGAGAGGAGCAGCGCGAGTTCCGCGTCGTAGCCGGTGGTCGGTCGCGCGTCGAAGAGGACGGCGGCCCCGCCCGCGACGACCGCGCCGACCGTCGCGTCGTCGTCGACGGCGCGCGTGTGAAGCACGCGGGTAGCGCCGACCGGCTCGACGTCGAAGGGCGCAACGGCGCCCCCCGCCCGCTCTCGCACGGCCGCCTCCGCATCATCCGTCCGGACGACGGTGAAGGCGACGGTCATCTCGCCGTCGGGACTCCGGACGGTCGCGGATGCCGCATCGAACGGGTCGACGAGGTACGACCAGCCGTCCTCAACGGTGATCTGCCCCGCCGCGCCCGTCGTCGCGACGCGAATCTCCGTCGGACCGGCGGCGACCTCGGTCTGCGCGGCGCGGACGATCTGCGGCACGACGAAGACGGCGCCGACGGCGAGAGCGACGAGGACGGTCGCCCCGACGATGAGCGACACCACGAGAGGAACGCGCGATCGCCTGCGGGACACGGAGCGATCTTGACACGCACCTCCGACATGGCACGCGCGACGCGCGCGATCTCTGGCGGATACTCAGACTCCGTCCGTAAAATGAGGTCTGACCACAATAGACGCTTTCCGAGGAGACCACCGTGCGCCGCGCTCGTCCGTCCACCCGTCTGTTCGTGACCGCCGTCGCCGCCGGCACACTCCTCCTGTCGGGGTGCGCCGCGGGGTCCGACCCGGCGCCCACCACTCCCCCGGCATCCTCCGCCTCAGCCGCCACCCCCGCAGGCGCGACGGAGTACGGACTCCACTCGGGGACGGGACACGTGTCGATCCAGCTGTGGACCGACCTGTCGTGCCCGTACTGCCAGATGCTCGAGGCGGCGACCGGTGACATCATCGCGGACGCGGTCGCCGACGGCACGGCGACCCTCACGATCCACCCGCTGAACTTCGTGAGCGGTAAGCACGGCGACGCGACCGACTGGTCGACGCGCGGCGCGAACGCGCTCGCCGCCGCACTCGACGCCGGCGAGGGCGACGCGCTCCCCGCCTTCTACGCCATCCTGCAGGAGCACCAGACGCTCGCCGACGGCACGTCCCACCCGAGCGACGACGACATCCTCGCCTTCGCGAAGGATGCCGGAGTCCGCGCCGACATCTCCGACGCCGTCACCTCACGCCGCTTCGCCGCGTGGGTGAACGCGTCGAACGAGCATTGGCTCGGGGCGACGATCGCCGGCACCCACCAGGTCGTGCAGGGCGTGCCGATCCTCGTCGTCGACGGAACGGTGATCGACCTGTCCTCCGGCGATGTCGTCAGCCGCCTGCAGGCAACAATCGACGCCGCCCGCTGACGGGCACCCGTCGTCATCGAGCGAGCGCAGCGCGTCGAAACGCCCCTCAGTTCTTCTCGCCGGTGTTCTTCTCGCCGGTCTTCTCCCCGAGCCGCGTGAGCAGCAGCACCTGCGCCGCGATCATGCGTTCGAGCTCCGCCGGGTCGACCGACTCGTCCGAGGCGTGGATGCGCGCGTGCTCCGTGTCCTGCACGCCCCACAGCACGACCGACGCCTTCGGCGAAGCCTTCAGCAGCGACGCGACGAGCGGAATCGACCCGCCCGAGCCGATCTGCTCGACGTCTTTCCCGTAGATCTCGGCGAGCGCGGCCTCGGCATCCCCGATCGCGGGTGCGGACGTGTCGGCCTGGAAGTTGCTCCCGGCCTTCACGCGCTCGACCTCGACCTTGCAGTTCCAGGGCGTCTGGGTCTCGAGGTACGACATGAGCGCCGCCAGCTGGCCCTCGGGGTCGGCACCGGGGGCGATGCGCAGCGACAGCCGCGCCTTCACCGATGGGATGAGCACGTTCCCGCCCTCGACGGTGTTCGGCACGTCCATGCCGATGACGGTGACCGACGGCCGTGCCCAGACGCGGTCGCTGATCGTTCCCGTGCCGAGGTAGTCGACGCCGTCGAGGATCGCCGATCCCTGCCGGTAGATCGCCTCGTCCATGTCGGCGCCCGGCCACGTGCCGCTGTCGACGCCGGGGATGACGGTGTCGCCGTTCCCGTCGTGCAGCGTGTCGAGAATGCGGATCATCGCGGTCATGGCGTCGGGCGCGGCCCCGCCGAACAGGCCCGAGTGGACGGGGGCGGAGAGCGTCGAGACGGTGATCGTGCACGACACGTCGCCGCGCATCGCGGTCGTCAGCGCCGGGCGGTTGACCGCCTGCGGGCCGACGTCGGCGATGACGGCAACGTCGAAGCGGAACCGGTCGGGGTTGTGCTCGACGAACTCCTCGAGGTGCGAGATCGTCTCCTCCTCACCCTCGACGAGCACCTGGATCGAGCACGGCGGGTTTTTCGCGAGCTGCGCGATCGTCGCGTAGTGCATCGCGAGGCCCGACTTGTCATCGGCGGCGCCGCGCCCGTAGATGCGGCCGTCGTCCTTCGTCGTCGCCGTCCACGGGTCGCTCGTCCACCCCTGGTCCTCGGCGGCGGGCTGCACGTCGTAGTGCGCATACAGAAGCACGGTCGGAGACCCTTCCGGTCCCGGGATCTCGGCGACGACGGCGGGGTAGCCCCCGGGGATCTCCTGCAGCCGGGCGTTGTCTGCTCCGGCATCCTTCAGCATGTCGATCACGGCCTGCGCCATGTCGTGCACGGGCTGCTCGGGAAAGCCCGGGAAGGCGATCGAACGGATGCCGACGAGGGTCGCGTGCCGGGCGAGGACGTCGGGCATCATCGCCTTCGTCGCGGCGGTGATCTCTTCTGCGGTGGACATGGGGTCTTCCTTTCCCGGGCACGCTGGTCGGCGCCCGCGATTCAGCGCACGAACAACTGGATGACAAGGCCCGCGGCGACGACCGACACCCACGAGACGAGCATGGGGATCGTGAAGGAGTGCCAGATCGGCACGGAGGTGAGGTGGGTCGACCCCGTGAGGTCGGTCTCGACGGCGGCGATCTGCGAGCCGTTCGCGGGGAAGAACCAGACGCCGACGAGCGACGGCCACATCGCGGTGATGACGCCGATCGGCATGCCGGCACCGATCGCGATGGGGATGATCGTGTTGGTCGTCGCCGACTGGCTCGTCGTGAGGCCCGCCATGAGGAACAGAGCGACGGCGAGGAGGATCGGCGCGGTCTGAACGAGACCGCCGAGGGGCTCGACGATCGTCTCCTGGTTGGCGTTGATGAAGGTGGATGCCATCCAGGCGATGCCGAAGAGGGCCACGGCCGCGACGAAGCCCGAGGCCAGGAGCGACTGCTTCATCACGTCGCCGGACTTCACCTTGCACACCAGCATGATGATGAGCGCCGCCGAGAACATGAACAGCTGGATGACGGTCGACATACCGATCGGTTGCAGGTCGCCGTTCGCGTCGGGGAAGGCGGGGCGGAGGTTCGGGAAGAACCCCATGACGACGACCGCGAGGATCGCCGCGACGAAGATCGCGGCCGAGACGCGGCCGTTCTTCGGGACGTCCTGGGTGATCTTCTCCGTGGCGATCGAACTGCGTGTCTGCTTGCGCGCCTGCTTCGCGGCATCCGCGGGGCTCGCACCGCCCGCGATCGCGTCCTCGCGCGCCTTCTTCTCGGCGACGAGCACGGGGGTCATCTCCACCGTGCCGTCCTCGACGTGCTTGAGGTACACGGGGTCGTCGAGCAGCTCCTTGCCGATCCGCTGCTGGATGAACGAGGTCGCGATGCACGCGACGATCGCCGCGGGGACGGTGATGAGAAGGATCGATGTGAGACCGAAGCCCAGCGGCGAGGCGAGCACGAGGTAGGCCGCCATAGCCGCAGAGACCGGGCTGGACGTGATGCCGAGAGCGCTCGTGACGGTGGACGCTGCGAGCGAGCGCTCGGGGCGCTGCCCGTTGCGGTAGGCCGTCTCGTAGATGACGGGGATGAGCGCGAAGAAGATGTTCGAGGTGCCCGAGAGCGCCGTGAACGCGAAGGCGACGAGCGGCGCGACGTAGGTGAGGCGCTTGGGGTTCGCCTGGATGATCTTCGACGCGATCGACACGAGGTAGTCGATGCCGCCGGCCGCCTGCATGGCTGCCGCCGCCGTGATGACGGCGATGACGATGAAGAACGCGTCGACCGGAGGCGACCCGGGCGGCAGCCGGAAGATGAAGACGAGCACGAGCGTGCCGAACACGCCCCACAGACCCAGGCCGATCCCCCCGGTTCTGACACCGAGGACGATCGCGCCGAGCACGACGCAAGGGGGGGTGGTCCTCGCCGCGATCGCTCCGTAGCCTGGCGCTATGCCTGATCTCCCTGAGCCCACCGACGGCGAATCCATCAAGACCGCTCCCTCCGTCGAGGCCGATCTCGGCTCGACGACCGACACCGGTTCGCCGGCCCCGAGCGACCGCAACTCCCTGACGGTCGGCGCGGACGGCCCGATCCTCCTTCACGATGTCCACTTCGTGAACCAGATGGCGCATTTCAACCGCGAACGCGTCCCCGAGCGGAACGTCCATGCGAAGGGCTCGGGCGCGTTCGGCGTCTTCGAGACCACCGAGGACGTGTCGGCGTACACGAAGGCATCCCTGTTTCAACCGGGAGCGACGACGGAGATGCTCGCCCGCTTCTCGACGGTCGCGGGCGAGCAGGGGTCCCCCGACACGTGGCGCGACCCGCGCGGATTCGCGCTGAAGTTCTACACCGACGAGGGCAACTACGACCTCGTCGGCAACAACACGCCGATCTTCTTCATCCGCGACGCCATGAAGTTCCCCCACTTCATCCGCTCGCAGAAGCGGCGCGGCGGCAATGGCCTGCGCGATAACAACATGCAGTGGGATTTCTGGACGCTGAACCCCGAGTCCGCGCACCAGGTCACCTACCTCATGGGCGACCGCGGCATCCCGCGCACCTACCGTCACATGAACGGCTACGGGTCGCACACCTACCTCTGGGTGAATGCGGCAGGTGAGAAGCACTGGGTGAAGTACCACTTCCACAGCGACCAGGGCGTGGAGGGTCTGGAAGACGCCGACGCGACCCGCATCGCCGGCGAGGACGCCGACTTCCACCGTCGCGACCTGTGGGACGCAATCGAGCGCGGCGACTACCCGCGGTGGACCCTCTCGGTGCAGCTCATGCCGTACGAGGATGCGAAGACGTACCGGATCAATCCGTTCGATCTGACCAAGATCTGGCCGCACGCCGACTACCCGCTGGTCAAGGTCGGAACGATGACCCTCAACCGGAACCCCGCGAATTTCTTCGCCGAGATCGAGCAGGCCGCCTTCGAGCCGTCGGCGCTCGTCCCGGGCATCGGGTTCTCCCCCGACAAGATGCTGCTCGGCCGCGCGTTCGCCTATGCCGACACGCACCGCCACCGCATCGGCGCGAACTACCTGCAGCTGCCGGTCAACCGTCCGCATGTCGAGGTGAACACCTACACGAAGGACGGCCCGATGGCGTACGAGCACACGGGGGATGCCCCGGTGTACGCACCGAACTCGTTCGGCCGCGGATACGCCGACAACGTGGGCGAGGTCGACCCGGGCTGGGAGGTCGACGGCGCGATGGTCCGCGAGGCGTACACGCTACGGCCGGACGACGACGACTTCTCGCAGCCGGGCGCGCTCGTGCGCGACGTGTGGAACGACGAGCAGCGCGCCGCGTTCGTGAAGACGGTCGCGGGGCACCTTCTCGGCGGCGTCACGGGCGACGTGCTCGAGCGGGCGTTCGCGTACTGGAAAGCCGTCGATCAGGCCACCGGGGCCGAGATCGAGAAGCTCGTCCGGGCAGACGCCGACCTCGGAGCTCCCGGCGCGCAGCCGGACGCCGCCGCCGCGAACGCAGACGACCCGATCGTCGAGCCCGACACGCACGCCGGGTGAGAGCGCACCCGCCCAGAGCGGGTTCGAGCGGCCCCTCGCGCGCGAGCGCGGGGGGCCCTACTCGTGGACCTCATCGACGAGGGTGAGCTCGGTGTCGTCGATGCGGATCGTGAGAGGTTCGGTCGTCTTCACCGAACCGGGTGTCGCGAACACGGTCGTGTGCGGCACGAGGTCGAGCGTGCAGGGCGTCTGCTCGGGCACCTCGCGCGTCTCGACGCGGACCGCGTTTCCTGCTCCCGCGCGCTCTTCGACGATCATGCGCTCTCCGACGGTGGGGCAGCTGCTGCTCCCCCACAGGACGACCGCGATCGCGCCGGCGTTCTCGAGGTAGAACGCCTCGGGCTCGCCGGTGAGCTCTGTCCCGCCGGTCTCCTCGCCGTGTCCCCCCGCGGGGCCGCCCGGGTAGCTCTCCGTCGGGGCGCCGCTCGCGCATCCCGCGAGTGCGAGCACCGCCGCGATCGCCAGGACCGCCGCACCGGTGCGTGTTCGCGTCGTCATCGTGCCACCTCCGCCGTCGTCGTGCCCTCAACATACCGAGACGCGGCGCCGTGCGGCGAAAACTCGGCCGGTCGAGTTCTCGATCCGGCCGGCGCGCGCCGGTCACGGGGATGCGAGCGGGTAGCGACGCCGCAGCACGAGCCGCTGTCCGAGCGTCCAGACGACGGTCACGGCGAGGTAGATCGCTGCGGCGAGCGGCACGAAGGCCGCGATGACCGCCGTGGTGTACTGCAGAGCTCCCAGCGCTCCCCCCGGAACCTGCGGCCCGTCGGCGGATGTCGGGACCGGAAGCAGCCGCCGCGTCGCCTCCGCGACGGCGGCGATCACCGCGATGATCACGGCGAAGACGATCGCGGTCCCGGCGCCGGCCGTCCCCTGGACGATCTCACCGGCCAGGCTCGCCCCCAGCGGGACCCCGAGCAAGGTCTCGTCGAGGAGGGCGTTGGGCCGCCCGGCGATTGAGGAGTGGATGAAGACGGTGTACAGCAGCCCGAGCACCGGGGCCTGAGCGAGCACGGGCAGACATCCGGTGAACGGCGACGCGCCTTCGGCGCGGTAGAGCGCCATCGTCTCCCGCTGCAGGCGTTCGGGGTCGCGGCGGTGCCGCTTCTGGAGGTCGCGCAGGCGCGGGGCGAGGCGGGAGCGCAGCTGTTCGGCTCGTGCGCTCGCGACGCCGAGCGGGATCAGTCCGGCCCGGACGACGAGGGTCACGAGCGCGACCGCGACGGCCGCGGAGGCGTGGCCCGAGACGGGGGCGATGAGCGACGTGACGGCCATGAGGCCGTCGTAGGTGAGGGAGACGAGGGTCGAGATGAGGGGCAGCGAGGTGAGGTCCATGAGGCATCCATCGGTCGAGGCGATCAGGGGCTGATCGGCCGCGAAGGATGCCGGGGTCTTCCCGACGGGTGGGCTACGCGGCCGAGGCCGCTGCGCTCGGACCGCGCCGGCGGATGTGCCCGTCGGCGTCGGGGTCGCTCTGGGTGAGGGGGGCTGCGCGTTCGTCGTCGCGCGTGGGATGCCGGCGGGCTCCGCCGACGCGACGCGGGGCGACGACGACGGAGGCGACGAGGAGGACGAGGGTCGCCGCGACGAGCACGGTCACCGTCACGAGTGCGCCGGCCGACGTCAGCTCGGGGACGGCGAGGATGCCGAGCGCGGCGAGTGAGGCGCGCCACAGGGAGATCAGTGTGTCGATCACGTCGCCCTCCCTGCTCGTGGTGTGTGCCCAGAGTAGCCGAAGGTCGTCGACCGGCGCGGGGCCGCCATTGCCCATCGAGCGCGGGTGTGCTGGCATGGGTGCATGCCTGTCATCGCGTACGTCCTCATCGTGATCGTCGGCGTCGCACTGTGGACCGCGTCGCTGGTCGTCGTGTCGCGCGCGAATCCCGAAGACCTCATCCCGTTCTGGCGGAACCCGCCGCACGTTCCCGGCAAGGCCCTTGCTCTGCGCGTCTTCGGGATCCTGCTGGTTGTCGGCGGAGCCACGACGGGCGGCTCGCAATACCCGGGGTCACCGCTGCCGATCATCGCCGTCGTGCTGGGGTTGCTCCTGCCTCTGCTGCTCGTCAACCTGGCCCACAACCGGCGGGTCGAGGCTCAGTCCTGACGAGCCCGGCCCGTCCGGAACGGACGGCTCAGGCTGAGCGCTCCCCCGCGATCTCGGCGAGACCCTCCGTGTACGACGTGATGCGGAAGTCAGG
This sequence comes from Microbacterium sp. bgisy203, assembly GCF_057706945.1. Classification (NCBI taxonomy): domain Bacteria; kingdom Bacillati; phylum Actinomycetota; class Actinomycetes; order Micrococcales; family Microbacteriaceae; genus Microbacterium; species Microbacterium sp. bgisy203. Next base: position 712,002 of record NZ_JBYIPF010000001.1, read on the forward strand.
GAACGCGGCGGCGAACTTCGTCGAGTCGAAGAGGTTGTCGTGCGCATAGCGCGGGAGCAGTTCGCGGATCTCCCGTGCCTGCGGTGAGACGATCCCCGCGGCGCGCAGAAGCCACGCCGGGACGACCCGGTAGCGGTCCTTGGCCTCGAACGCCGCCGCGGCGTCGGCGACGAAGGTGCGATACGTCGGGTGCTCGGGCGATACCGGCAGGTGCCACGTCTGGCCGAAGGCGTCTGGCGTGTTCCCGAGCAGCGCGAGGGCGCGACTCGCGTCCGGCGTCCAGATGAGTGAGCGGCGGCGATCGTCGCGCACCGGCACGAGCGGCGTCTCGCCGGCGGCCAGCCGCTCGGTGATGAGACGGTTCGTGAAGCTCTGCGTCTTGCCCGGTCCGTAGAACTCCGGAGCGCGCGCGACGAGCACCGGGATGTCACCGCGCGCCATCTCGTCGAGCACCATCTCGGCCATCTCCGCGCGCACGCGACCCTTGGGGCCGACTGGCGCGAACCGGGTGGCCTCGGTCTGGACGCGATCGTCCTGCGGGTACATGTACGTGTTGTCGAAGTACGCGAACGCCGCGCCCGCGGCGGATGCCGCGTCGAGCGCGTGCCGCAGCATCGACGGGAAGCGGGTCTGCCACAGTTCGGTGCTCGCGGGCAGCCCCGCCGTGAAGTAGACGATGTCGCTGCCGGCGACGGCGCGTTGCGTCTGCGCCGCGTCGGTCAGATCGGCGGCCACGACGGTGTCGGTGGCGTTCACCGCGACCGGATGCCTGCTGACCAGCCGAAGCTCGGTCGTGTATTCGCGGGCCAGCTCCCGCGCGAGCTCCGTCGCTATCTGTCCGCCTGCTCCGAGAATCGTCTGCACCCTTCGATTGTCTCGCCGTTTCCCTCCTGCCGTCTCGCTCGTGCGCGCTCACTCGGACCGTCTCGCTCGGGCTCCCTCGCTCGGGCCCCCTCACTCGTGCTCTCTCGCTCGTGCCGCCTCACTCGTGCTCCGGCAGCAACGGCGCGTCCCATCCGGTGTCGCGCCCGATCTGCGTCGCCCGGGCGACAGACGCCGCCCCGAAGCGGTCGCGGACGGCATCCAGCACCGAGTCGAGCTGCGCGCCGTCGCCCCAGTCGATCGGCAGATCCGCCGGCAGCGCGTCGCCGCGCACGAGGTGCGAGAGCGAGATGCCGATCAGGCTGATGCCGCGCGCCGAGATCTCGGGCATCGCCTCGGCGAGCAGCGTGCGCGCGATGCCCCCGAGCAGCCCCGTCCGATCGGTCGCTGTTCGGAGCGTGTGCGAGCGGGCAGCGCGCGCGAAGTCGCCGAAGCGCAGTCGGAGGGTGACCGTGCGGCATCCCCGCCCTCCGTCGCGCAGTCGCCGTCCGAGGCGATCGACGATCTGGGTCAGGATGACGTCGAGCTCGTCGGGCGCGCGCGGGCGGTTGCCGAGCGCACGTTGCGAGCCGATCGACCCGCGCCGCGTCGTCGTGACGACCGGTCGCGGGTCGCGCAGCCGCGCCATCGCGTGCACGTGCGCGCCCGCCGCGCGTCCGAGCAGACGCTCCGCCGTCGCCTCTTCGAGCTCGGAGAGCTGCCCGACGGTGCGGATGCCGAGGCGATGGAGCTTCTCGGCGGTCACGGCACCGACGCCCCAGAGCCGCTCGACGGGCAGCGGGTGGAGGAACTCCTCCTCCCTTGCCGGGTCGACGCGCAGAAGCCCGTCGGGCTTGCTGACCGCGCTCGCGACCTTCGCGAGGAACTTCGTCCGCGCGATGCCGACCGAGATCGGCAGCCCCACCTCCGCCCGGATGCGCACACGCAGCGCTCGCGCGATCTCCTCGGGCTCGCCGGCGATACGCCGGAGGCCGCCGACCTCGAGGAACGCCTCGTCGATCGAGAGTCCTTCGACCAGCGGCGTCGTGTCGCGGAAGATCGCGAAGACGGCGCGGCTGGCGGCTGTGTAGGCATCCATGCGGGGAGGGACGACGACGGCGTCCGGGCACAACTCGCGCGCCTGCCGCCCGCCCATCGCGGTGCGCACCCCGCGCGCCTTCGCCTCGTAGCTCGCGGCGAGCACGACCCCGCCGCCGACGATGACCGGGCGCCCGCGGAGTTCGGGCGCGTCGCGCTGCTCGACCGACGCATAGAACGCGTCGAGGTCGGCGTGCAGCACGGTCGCCTCCCCTCGCATCTCGCCCTCCCCCGATCAGTCCGCGTGCATCGTGTACGCATGCTCACACGCATCGTCACACCGATGCTCACACGGGGCTCCGACATCGACTTTCGAACCGATGTCCGAGGCTCGACGTAGTGTGCGACGCATGGCGGAGAGGATCCAGGACTGGTGGGCGCGGCGGCAATTCTCGCGCGGGCGCGCGGTGCCGTACGAGGTCGGCGCGTACCGCGAGGCGTGGGCGTCGTTCCCGATGCTCGTGCGCCAGTATCACCCCGACCTCAATGCGGGCATCGTCTTGTCGCAGATCCCGCCCGCCGCCGACGTGCTGCTGCTGTGGCAGTGCGAGGCGGGGCACCTGTTCGTCGCGACGCCGACCGAGCAGCGCGGCCGTCCCGGCGGGCGTCGGCGCAGATCCGCCTGGTGCCCGGATTGCACTGCGGAGGCTGCGCCGTCGCGCGTGCAGCCGGCGCCGCGGCTGCCCGGGCGGCGCTTGTCCGAGGCCCGTCCGTCTGAGGCCCGTCTGTCCGGCGCGCGGATGCCGTCAGCACCGGCATCTACGCAGCGGCGCGCGTCCCCGGCATCCGCGCGCCTCTGCCGGAAGACTCCAGACGTCGCCGTCGGTACACCGTTCGTGAGCGCCTGCGCGCCGAAGCCGGCCTCAGCCGCCGAAGCGGCGCTGCGCGTGGCGGTGTTCGATGCCCTCGCCGTCACGCGCGGCATGAACGCGGTGCGCGTCGCCCGCCCCTTCTTCGACCACGTCGAGGTGTGGCCCGACATCCTCCTGCCCGAGCTGCGCGTCGCGATCGAGTACGACACCGTGGGGCGGTTCGGGCTCGAGCACGTCGGCCCGCGGGAGGAGTCCGACCGGCGGAAAGACCGCGCCCTCCGCGCTGCCGGCTGGGAGGTGGTGCGGCTGCGCACCGGCACGCTCCCCGCCCTCGGCCCGCACGACCTCACCGGCGCGACGACGAGCCGGCGCGGTATCGAACGGCTGATCGATACGCTCTGCGACATCCGCGGGCCCCTCCTCGTGGACGCCTACCGTGTCTGAGCGCTGCGTGCTGTGCGGGGCCGATGCCCTCGCGCCGAGCGCGCGCGAATGCCCCGTGTGCGGGTGGGTCGTGGGCGACGCTCCGGATGCCGAGCTGCCGCGCCCGCGCATCGATGTCGTCTACTACCTGCGCTGGGACGACCGCATCAAGATCGGCACCTCGTCGCGGCCGCGGCGGCGCCTCGCGGCAATCTGGCACCAGCAGTTGCTCGCGTTCGAGCCGGGCGACCGCACCGTCGAACGTGCGCGTCACGCGCAGTTCGCGCATCTGCGCGAGGGCGGCGAGTGGTTCCGTGCCGATGCCGAACTCGTCACGCACGCCGCCGCGCTCTCGGCCGGCGCCTCGCCGTGGGATGCCTACGCACGCTGGGTAGCCGAGGCGCTCCGTCGGAATGTGAGCTGAGCGTTGACGCCAGCGGAACTGAGGGGAGTGCGACGATGGAGACGACGCGTGCGCGCCGAGCCGTGCGCGACGGGAGGACACGATGACGCTCACCGCCGATCAACTCGACCGCGCCGTCGGCGCCGTTCTCGTCTCGGCTGCGGGCGATGCCCTGGGCTCACAGTACGAGTTCGGTCCCGCGCTTCCCGACGATGTCGACCCGGAGTACGGGACGGGCGTCTTCGGTCACGGCGTCGGCGAGTGGACCGACGACACGAGCATGGCGGTCGCGATCCTCGACCAGCTCGCCGCGGGGCGGACGCTCGAAGATCCGGATGCCGTCGCCGCGCTCGTCGCCGCGTGGCGCGAGTGGGCCCTCACCGCGAAGGACGTCGGCGCGCAGACCCGCACCGTGCTGAGCCTGCTCGGCGACGACACCGGCGAGACCGCCGCGCGCGCCGCGTCGAAGGAGAGGCACGACCGCGCCGGCCGGAGCGGCGGTAACGGGTCACTCATGCGTACCGGCCCCGTCGCGCTCGGGTACCTCGACCGGTCCCCCGCCGAGCTCGCCGAAGCCGCTCGCCGCGTTGCCGAACTCACCCACTGGGAGGACGATAACGGCGACGCCGTCGTGCTGTGGTCGCTCGCGATCCGCCACGCGATCCTCACCGGCGAGCTCGACATGCTGGGGCAGCTCGACGCCCTGCCCGCCGAGCGCCGAGATCGCTGGCGCGGTTTCATCGACGAGGCGACGGCTCCCGGCATCCACCCGCGGGACTTCCGCGCCCAGAACGGGTGGGTCGTCCGTGCGTTCCAGGGCGCGCTCGCGGCGGTCGCGGGTGCCGACTCGCCGCGCGAGGCGATCGTCCGTGCCGTGCGCGGGGGAAATGACACCGACACCGTCGCCGCGATCGCCGGCTCCCTCGCCGGTGCCGTGTGGGGCGCGAGCGCGCTACCGGATGCCGATGCGCAGGTCCTCTACGGCTGGCCCGGGATTGACGGGGATGAGCTGGCGCGGCGGGCGCGGGCGGCGGTGGCCTGACGACCTTCGAGCGAGATCTACGCACGACGGCGAGAGGATGCGGTGATGACCGATCAGAGCACGGTGCAGGGCGGCCGCAACCGGCTGACCTGGGCCGACTGCCCGCCGGAGGTGCGTGCCCGGATCGAGTCACTGTGCGGGTCAAGCGTCGTCTCAGCCGTAACGTCGTTCGGCGGCTTCTCGCCGGGTCTCGCGTCGACGCTGGTCCTCGCCGATGGTCGGACGGTGTTCGCGAAGGCGGCCTCGACCGACACGTCCGACCGCGCGCGCGATCTGTACCGGCGCGAGCGGGACATTCTCGGGCTGCTGCCCCGACAGGTTCCGCACGCGGACCTTCTGGCATCCAGCGAGTTCGACGACTGGATCGTGCTGCTGTACGCACACATCGAGGGCCGCCACCCCGTTCCCGGCGATGCCGCCGACCGTGCCGCGATGTTCGACACGTATGCCGCGCTGTCCGAGCTGCTCGACCCGAGCCCCATCGACCTTCCGCCGTTCGAAGAGGTCAGCGCCGGCAGTCTGGATGCCTGGTCGCGCGCGGGCGCCGACGCACCCGCCGCGCGTCTCGACCCGTGGATCGCCGACCACATCGACGCGGTGATCGGCTACTCCCGATCGTGGCGCGAAACCGTGCACGGGAGCGCGCTCGTCCACGGTGACCTCCGCGCCGACAACATGATGCTCGCGAGCGACGGGATGATCGTGCTGGACTGGCCCGAGGCGAGCATCGGTGCGCCGTGGCTCGATGTCGTGCTCGCACTGCCGAGCATGGCGATGTTCTCGGGAACGCCGCCGATCGAGGAGATGGGTCGACAACCAATGCTCCGCGCAGTGGATGCCTCCGCGCTGCGGTCGGTGGTCGCCGCGATGACGGGATTCTTCCTCTGCGCGTCGACGGAACCGGTGATCCCACAGCTCCCCACCCTGCGCGGGTTTCAACGCGAGCAGGGCCTTCGCGCAGCGGCGTGGCTGCGGGCGCTGTCGGAGTGATTTGGACTGGCTGTGGCCGCGGTGGGCAAGCGCCGCGCAGACCGACACCGCCGCAGGCGCACCGCACGATGGCGGGTCCGATTGGGGCGGTGCGCGTTGAGCGGACGGCTTCGAGCAATCCAGATCAGGGCGGTCTGCGCGCTCGACTCGACCGCATAGGCCGGTCCTAGCGTTGCCGCTTGCGGCATGGGCGCCCCCGCGGTGGCACGCGAATGCGCCTCGCGTGACGGAACGGACCTGAGCTACCGAGCGTGACCGCAGTGCGAAGCGAAGCAA